>NZ_LR134388.1:1772500-2417500 GCF_900637685.1 Legionella sainthelensi | reverse complement strand
TGTGATGACCACAATAGATGAAAAGCGCCTTTTGATTGATAGTGGTGCAGAAATAACAATCTAAGAGCAGCTCATGCTACTCGGATTGAGTATTTCCAGCTATTATTACACTCTTGGATACTTGACTTCAGCGAACGTGTATTTTGGACACAGAAAAATCGTTTCTAAAAAATATAATTTCCATGTGTCATAGCTTACTCACAGGGTCCACAGGTCTATCCGAGATACTGAAAGCTCGGTAATGCTTTAAAACTGTAGATGTATTATTATTCTGGAATTTTCATGGAGTTAGTTGTGGCGGTCGTTGAAGTAATATGTGCTGAATGTGAAGGGGTGAACGTAGTTAAGTATGGGAAGCCAGGAACAGGGGAAAGCATTAGCTATTCTTAAAAGACGTCGAGGTTTACATACGGATTATGTGTTTACTTATCAGGACAAACAAATTCGGCAATGTAATACTAAAGCATGGCGAAAGGCGTTAGATCATGCAGGAATAGATAATTTTCGTTGGCATGATTTGGGCTCTACCCCAAATAAAGGGGCATTTTAATCAAGTTAGTCTAGACTAAGCCTTTGATTTGACAGTCAAAAGGAAGATTAAAATGCCTAAGAAAGATTGTATCCTAAATTTGCCGGGATATTCTATTAAAAAGGTGAGTGGAGAGAACCCGGTTTATATCGAAGTCACTTATCGTTGTGTTGTTCGCTGTATTTATTGTGGCAATAAGAAGTTACGTAAAAAAGACAGTTTCATAAGGCGAATCCGCCATGAGTCGATTGGACTGCGTCGCAGTTACTTGTGTATCAAGGCTCATAAGTATTATTGTCCTGCGTGTGGTCGCTATTTTAATCAGCGTTTCCCGGGGATAGGTAAATACCAAAGAGCCAGCGAGAGTTTACGAAAGCAGGTGTTTCACTACCATAGCAAAAGAGTGAGTCAAAAGGATTTAGCACGTGATTTAAAGCTGGGTAAATCCACTGTAGAGCGCTGGTATCATTACGGCTATGAGCTTCGTCATAAAAAGATATTAAATCGTTCTTGCCCAAGAGTTCTTGGTCTGGATGAGCATTCATTCAATAGGAAAGTAGGTTATGCCACAACCTTTTGTGACTTGGCCAAACACAAAATATTTGATGTGGTTGAGGGGCGTTCAGAAAAGGATTTAGAAGGCTATCTCAACACGTTAGAAGGAAAAGATAAGGTACAGGTAGTTTGTATTGACTTAAGCTCCAGTTACCGCAAGTTAATCAGGCGTTACTTTCCCAATGCGATGATTGTTGCCGATCGCTTTCATGTGATTCGTTTATTGAACCAATTCTGTTTACAGACTTATCAGCAGATTGACCCTGAAATGAAATATCAGCGAGGTCTCTTGGCCGCATTGAGAACCAATCCTAATAACCTCACTGTAAAGCGGCTCAATAGACGAGAGCGTTATTTGCAACAACAGCCTGTCATTGCTGCAATATATTACTTTAAACAGCGATTACATCGATTACTCATGCGAAAACATCGTACCGCAAAACAGTGTACGCGTTTAATCCCTCTCTTTCTTAAACTCGTTACCAGTCTGAAGGAAAGTCATTTCGAATCACTAAAGACTCTAGGTAAAACATTATATCAATGGCGGGAAGAAGTGGTTAGAATGTGGCGGTTTACTAAAAACAATGGCATTACAGAAGGTTTCCATCGCAAGATGAAGCTGATTCAAAGACGTGCTTATGGGTTTAGAAATTTTGAAAACTACAGATTAAGGGTTAAGGTTTTGTGTTCTTGATTAGTGCCCCCGGATTTGGGGATGAGCCCGTTTTCGTCACCGCAACTTGGTTTCTAGGTCAAATTTTGAAGCTAAGTGCTTGATTTTAAATGGCGCGCTCGGAGGGACTCGAACCCCCGACACCTTGGTTCGAAGCCAAGTACTCTATCCAGCTGAGCTACGAGCGCAATGGGGTAGGATTTAATGCGTTTTTTACTGCTTTTTTTGGTTAATATGTGGAAACCAAAATGGTGGGCCGTATAGGATTCGAACCTATGACACAGAGGTTAAAAGCCTCCTGCTCTACCACCTGAGCTAACGGCCCTCAAGAGCTAAAACATTTTAAACTATACTATAAAACTGGTGGGCCGTATAGGATTCGAACCTATGACACAGAGGTTAAAAGCCTCCTGCTCTACCACCTGAGCTAACGGCCCTGAAAGAGGCTCGAATCATACCGGATTAGCATAGAATTTCAAGTCTTTTTATCATGTTTCTCGCATTTTTGTTGCTTCTGTGGCTTTATTTTGATTTCTAAGGGTAAAATTTCAACAAAAACGGGATGAGCTCGTTGATTTTTCAGTTGTAAAATAGATGTTTTTTTCAGAAGCTAAAATTGTGCAATGGTTCATTTTTAAGCGATTTTCAAGAGTTTCAGCTTTATGACTTGCAGTAACGATTAAGATAATGTCTGAACCTAAAGCACCACAACCTTTGATTGCAAGTATTTCAGTATATTCCTTAAGTCGATTTATCAAATTTAAACTGTGTTCCGCTACTAAATTCAATTCAACTAGCTTTTTATGATAATCATTAATAGTAGCAATTAATTTTGTGGTGTCAGCTTGTTCAAATGCCAGTTTAGCCTCATCAACTAAAGCAGATAAATAGTCAATTTGATCAGGTAGGGTGGTGGTTTGCAGATGATGATGTGTCGCTAGTTTTATTCCTGTATGAATAAGGAAAAAAGATAGCTCTTGGAAAGGCCACCTATAGGATTGAATAATTCCCTTTTGTTTATTAACAAAGACGCAACCTTCTTGTGCTTGCGCTATAACATCATACCCACTAGGCTTTAGCCCTGTTCCTGTCCATGATACTTTATAATAAGCATTGAGCATGTCTTCTAAATTAGGTTTCTTTTTTTGAGGAAGCAACTTGCTAAATAACTTGCTACAAATTGCGCACTGGATGCTCCTAATCCCCCTTGTTTTGCATAAGGATCGTTCCAGATTAAACCTTGCTCTAAGTGTTGTTGTTGCCACCAAACTCCTGCTGGAGATTGAGGGTGAATTTCTGATAATTTGTTGTTTTTAGAGGTTAAGATAAGCTTAAAACAAGGCGAAGTAGTGATAAGAATTGCTGAGGCCCCAGCTATAGCAGCATATTCACCTAATAGAAATGTTTTTGCAGGAACTAGCCATTTCATACTGCGATTGGAGTTTGTCTAATTTTCGCCAATAAATCATGAGCGTTATTCAAGCTGATCCGTTTATGTAAAGCAAGCCATTTTTGTAAATGCTCTTTAAGAAGAGGTATCTCACTTTCGTTAGCTCCTGCAGCGAGAAGTAAATTATCAATGTGAAGTTTCATATGACCTTGAATAATGCCCTCTGTACATAACGCTTTAATTGCTCCTAAGTTTTGTACCAGGCCTACCGCGGCGATAACTTGAGATAGTTGGTTTGCAGAAGCAATGTTCATCATTCGTAAACACATCTGAGCAGTAGGATGGAGCGATGTAACTCCACCTATAGTACCTACTATAATAGGTGCGGTCAGTTGGCCAGTGAGGGTCTCACCTTCATAACGCCAACGCGTTATCGCTTGATATTGCCCGTTACGCGCTGCATAAGCATGAACTCCTGCCTCTACTGCTCGCCAATCATTTCCTGTTGCGATTAAGACAGGATCGATTCCATTCATTACTCCTTTATTATGCGTCGCTGCTCTATAAGGATCCATTTCAGCAAAAAGAGAAGCTTCTTGAAGTTTTTGTCCTAGTACGGGATCAATTTTATGAATGGTTACTTGAGCTGTAGTTAATTTTTGATCGTTTAAGTTTGATAAAATACACATAGTGACTTCTTCACCTGTTAACTGCTCTATAGGTGACTTTAAGTATTCAAGGACTTGATTGATGATATTAGCACCCATCGCATCGCAGCTATTCATCGTTAAATGGATAACAACCATTTCTTGGCCGTCTTCTCTTTTGAGTAGACGTAGTTGTAGATCAGCAACACCGCCACCACGTTTTACCATGTTCTCTGCTACATCTTTATTTGCTTTGCTAATTAGGTAGGCACGGTTTTCATAAAAAATTTGAGAAAATTTGTTGAAGTCTTTAACTTTAGCTAATTGAATTTGACCTAAAATGCATTCACCTTGTACCCATGTTTTTATATCACCACATTGTCTAATCCATTTAGCGGATTTAGACAAAGCAGCAATAATAGAAGTTTCTTCAACAGCCATGGGAATAACATAATCTTGCCCATTAATGTTAAAGTTAGTTGCTACACCTAAAGGAAGCTGAAAGTAGCCTATAACATTTTCAATAAGTTTATCCGCTAGGTTTAAATCTTTTATACCCCCGTTTTTAAGAAATGCAACGTCTTCTGCATTGATTGCACCTAGGGCTAATAATCGTTTAAATCGTTCTTCACGTGAAAGTTTTGAGAATCCGCGGAATAGTTCATCAGTATTAGAAGATAGAGGCATGCTTTCTCCTTGGTTAGCCGGCACTAACGCCAAGTTTAATAAGGTCGTTTTTGCATTGTTTAAAGTGGCTGTAGTCGTCTTGCATACCTAAATTTTTACGTCTTTGCGAAAAATGAAATAATTTTATCATAAAATAGGGAAGCAAACTACTTAAAACTCATCGCTTATATCATTTAGTTGTATTATAGCCTAGATTTTATTTATGTTACTTAGGTAATACATAAGCCACAGTCAATTTATTTTTTCGTAAAGCCATTTTAAAGACCTTTCTTAATGAAAATGAAATTAATGTTATGTTCGATGATTTCAAGCCGCAGCTCATTAAAACGACATTCCATGAATATATTTTCAATAATGCCATGGTTTTCATTTAAAAATATAAAATAAATTTCTTTTAATACAATAAATTACAATGCATAAAATGATTTTATTTTAAATTTATGGTATTTTTTTTGCGTTCAGTGTAAATTAATCGCTCTTTATGTTTTGGATTAAGGGAGATGAAATGGGAAAACGTGCTCAAGCTGAAATGAAATCTTTTATGTTGGGTGAAAAAAGACGATTGGAAGTTATTGAACAATTCAAGAAATGTGAATCCTATGAGGAATTTTCCAAGAGTTTAAAAAAATATGAAGAAAAAAAGGGAAAAAAATTTTTTATCATTTCCTCTAAATTAACGGAATACCACGTACAACGACTGATAAAATTGGACGAAGAAATAAGTCTATTAAAAGCACAACTCAAAAAACAATATCCTTCGTCTGCTGAGCAAGTAAAATTACAACAAATACAAGAGCATTTAATGAGTGAGCCACAAAATTTAGATGGCGATAAAGTAGTTTTAGCTCAAAAGATACCAAACATGGAACTTGGTGAAGGCAGTTATGAAGGAAGCCGACAAAAAATTGTCGATAATATTACATGGAGTTCGGAAGAAGAAAACCTTTTGGATCTTCGAACTAAAAGAGAAAGAGAAACACATCTTTTACAAGTTAAAGTTCATCTAAGAACTTTCAAGCTAAAACAGGAAGAGCTTGAAGCGAAATATGAAGAAAATCGTAATAAAGGAAATCAAGCCCAAGCTGATAAATATCAAAAAGCCTCTGAGGCTGCTAAAAGTATTTATAACGAAATTTCTCGTTTAGCCAAACAATACATCAACGATGGAAATTTAGATGCTTTTAAATGCGACAGTCAAAGCATCTTAAAAGAAGATAACGACAATGTAAAAATATTGCAGGAACATCGAGGTTGGAAAGCATTTTTAGCAAATTTAGCCGCGCTTATCTTTACTGTTGGATTTGCCCAAGCAGGATATTCGCTCTATAAAGGACAATTTTCGTGGCTTAAACCTGCCACTGATACGGGTAAAAAAGTTGAGGATCTATGTACATCGATTAATGCAATCGCAGTGACTGTTTAAGAAACTCAATCTTAAAAAAATTGCTTCGCCTCACGGAAGTAAAATACAGCGTGCAGGCGATGCTGGATTTATAACATGGCATAGAACGCTATAAACTATCAGAATGATCAAGTATTATGATACTATAGTCCATAGTTTTTGCTCTTCTAGAATATTCGTATTATTCTTGGGATTATTTTTCAAAATAGATAACTATGGTACAAAATAGCGCGCAAATCACTTTTGACAAAAAAAATACCAGATTTCACTGTACTGGTGTTTGGTCTGTGTTACAACTTGACAGTTTGGTGAAGCGCTTTAGTGCTGATGAGTTACCTAAAACAGAAAAAGTAACAATCAGCGGGGAAGGAATTAGTCACTTTGATAGTGCTGGTGCATTGGCATTGATGAAATGCATTGATAAGTTAGAGCAACGAAAAAACCAAGTTGAACTAACTGACTTTACCGAGAGACAACAGCAACTTTTAGAGCTTATTAAATCAAAGAAAGATATTCTGGGTTATCATATTCCTTCACCGCCAAAAGAAAATATGTTTTACCAATTAGGTAAAGAATCAGAAAATAAATTTCGTCAAGTAGATGGCCTTCTTGTTTTAGTTGGTGATTTAACTACTAAAATAATTGAAGCATTTGGTAATTGGCGACGCTTTCAATTACCAAGTATCATTTCCAATATATATACTACTGGGGTAACCGCTTTACCTATCCTTGCATTGCTTTCTTTTTTGATTGGGGTTGTTTTAGCCTATCAAATGGGATTGCAGCTTCAAACATATGGCGCCAATAGCTTCATTGCTTACTTATCAGGCATGGCTATTTTTCGTGAATTTGCTCCTTTAATTACGGCTATTATTGTTGCTGGGCGAACCAGCTCGGCTTTTACAGCGCAAATCGGCAGTATGAAATTGAATGAAGAAGTGGATGCTCTGCTCACTATGGGACTCTCTCCCACAGAGTTATTAGTGCTGCCAAAAGTTATTGGATTATTGATTGCATTTCCTTTATTGATTTTTTGGTCTGATCTTTTTAGTATTTTAGGCTCAATGATTATGTCCAATAATATGCTAGGCATTAATTTTATTGACTTTTTGCAACGACTAAGAGACTCCGTTGGACTTTCACAGTTGAATTTAGGGCTTTACAAAGCACCTGCTTTTGCATTGTTAATTGCTTTGGTGGGCTGTTTTCAAGGGTTTAAAGTGGAAGCAGGGACGGAAAAAAATATTGGAAGCCAAACTACTAAAAGTGTAGTACAAGCACTATTTCTGATTATTATTGCTGATGCAATTTATTCAATTATATACAGCCGGATGCATTGGTAAATGAGTGAATCCATTATTGAAATTAAAGGGCTGAAAAACTACCTTGGTGGGCAATGGGTGCACTCCGGCGTCGATCTAAATGTGCAAAAAGGAGAAATCTTAGCCATTATCGGTGGCTCTGGAAGCGGAAAAACCACAATATTACGTAGTGTGCTGATGTTAATGAAGCCGACAGCTGGCGACATTAAGGTATTTGGTCAAGATATTAGTCATCTGGATACCCAGGAAGCACTTGCTATTCGTCGTCGCTGGGGAATGCTTTTTCAACATAGTGCATTATTTTCGTCAATGACCGTGTTGGAAAATGTGATGTTTCCTATGCAAGAGTTTACTAATCTTGAACACGAATTTATGAATGAATTGGCTTTATTAAAAATTGCCCTGGTTGGCCTTCCACAAGAGGCAGCAGGAAAATTACCCTCTGAATTGAGTGGGGGAATGCAAAGAAGAGCAGCTGCAGCACGTGCTATCGCTATGGATCCCGAATTATTATTTCTGGATGAGCCTACAACGGGTTTAGATCCGCTGAGTGCAAGACGTTTTGATGATTTAATAGTTTTTTTAAGAGACTCGTTAAAGCTTACTATAGTTATGGTGAGTCATGATATAGAATCTTTAAAAAGAACCACAGATCGCGTAGCTTTTATTGGTGATGGAAAAGTTTTAAGTATTGAACCCATTAAAGAATTAATGAAAAATAAGCATAAAATAATCGCAGACTATTTTAGCAAAGTCTAACTGGAGATAATATTTTTGGAAACGAAAACCAATTATACCATAGTGGGCGTGGTCGTACTCATATTGCTTGTGGGACTTATAACTACAATGTTGTGGTTATCCATTGGTTTTAATCAGAAAAAATATACTACTTATACAGTTTATATGCATGAAGCCGCTTCAGGCCTTACTCAGGATGCGCCAGTAAAATACAATGGGGTACAAGTTGGCTATGTTAAAGAAATAAGACTGAATCAAAATGATCCCAGGCAAGTTGAAATTTTGTTGGATATAGAAGAAGGAACCCCCGTTACGACAAGTACTTTTGCTACTCTTAATTCTCAGGGAATTACTGGGGTAACTTACATTGGTTTGAGTGCAAGTACTTCCAATTTGACTCCCATAAAAAAGATGCCTGATGAACCGTATCCAGTTATTCCTTCAAAACCCTCTGTTTTTAATCAATTGGATAGCATCTTAAAAAAAGTATCTGAAGATATGGGTATCGTGACTACCGAAGCGCAACGTATATTTAATGAAGAAAATGCGAACCACATAAAACATATACTTTCGAATATTGATAGTTTCTCTAAAGATATTGCAGGTAATGGTAAAAATGTGAATGTCTTTATGGATAATCTCGCGAAAACCAGCCGTGATTTCCCACATGTGCTTGAGGAGTTAAAAGTGGGAATATCTAAATTCAATCTTATGGCTGAAAGTTTAAGCAAAGCGGGGAATAGCGTATCAAAAACGATGAATTCAGGAAAAAATACACTCGATAAAATCTCCCAGGAATCACTTCCACCAGCAACTATTTTACTGCGTCGCTTGAATGTAATTTCGGCAAACCTTGAAAAAGTAAGTAGTGAAATGCGACAAAATCCTGCGGTAGTAATTCGTGGAAGTAAACCTCCACACCCCGGGCCTGGAGAATAAATAATGAATAAATTGGCTGTTTGTATTGTGGGTTTCAGTGCTGTGATACTTAGTGCATGTTCACCCGTTAAAATTTCTGTAAAAGATCAATACCAATTAAGTGCCTTTAGTGCAAAACAATTGGCTAAAAAACCACTGCCTATTACTTTATTGGTTACAGCCCCTGACGCTGCTGGTGGTTATCAAACGGAACAGATGCTTTATATAAAAAGACCTTATGAGCTTGACGCTTTTGCAAAAAATGCATGGGTGAATCCTCCTGCTGATATGCTTTATCCCTTAATCTTGCAAAGCCTACAAAAGACAAATCTCTTTGAAGCAGTCACTTCTAATGCATATGCTTTAGGTGCAGATTATCGATTAGACACGCAACTTCTTTTTCTAAATCAAAACTTTCTCAAAAAACCCAGTGTTATAGAATTTTCAGTGAAGATAGTTTTAACTCATGTAAATGATAATAAAATATTAGGTTCACACATCATTAACTTAAGAGTCCCGTGTCCAAGTGATACTCCCTATGGTGGTGTGATTGCAGCTAATAAAGCAACCCAACAATTTACAGCGGAACTGGCTCATTTTGTAGTGTCTCATATAGAGCATTAAGTCGGATGATTCAGCCTAAAGGACAAGGGAATTACTGTAGCCAAAAAATAAAAAGGATTGTACAATGTGCCTCCATAAGCCCTTTATGGGAATCTAACTAATAATAAAAAAAAGAGGAGATTGAGGATGAAAGCCAGATCATTATGTAAATTAGGTCTGCTTGTAGCGAGCGTTGTATTAGTGGCTGCTTGTTCTAAAGCACCAGGTAGTGCTGACGGAGCCGCTTTGGCTGAAGGCGAGGCATCTGCTCAAGGCCTAGGACAATTCACCCATTTTGCTGGCCAAGAACCGGGAGAGTCTTATACCACTCAGGCACCTCATAATCAATTATACCTATTCTCTTATGATGATAGTAATTTGGCTCCGAAATATTTGCCATCTGTTAATGCTCAAGCTGAATATTTGAAAACACATCCTGGTGCTCGTGTATTATTAGCTGGACATACTGACGAGCGTGGAAGCCGTGAATATAACGTGGCTCTTGGTGAGCGTCGTGCAAATACAGTAGCAGATATTTTACGTATGGCTGGTGTTAACCGACAACAAGTTCGCGTTGTGAGTTATGGTAAAGAGCGTCCGATTAATTTAGGACATGATGACGCGTCACATGCACAAAATCGACGTGTAGAATTTACTTATGAGGCAACAAGATGATTTATTGCAAAAAACACATTATCGCTGCAGGTTTTATACTAATGCTCCCTTTGACTGGTTGGTCAGAGGCACCTGTGGTTGATGATAGTGAAAATTTTGCGATTATTGAAGGACAGGCGCAAGAAGCGCCTGTTGTTGGTTCTAAATATGATGATCCTCAAATTGAAAGTGGACAATTTGATTTAGCACAGAATGAGAATTACACTATCGATAATTCTCAAGATGAGGATGGTCCTGCACTTGCTAAAGATGATCATCCAAGTGATTCAGAAAACAATCTTACTGACAATGCAAAACTAATTGATAAAGTTCAAAGCTTACAACAAGAAATACAAGAATTGAGAGGTCAATTGGAAGTGCAGGCTCATGATTTAAAGCTCTTACAGCAACAACAAGTGGCTTTTTATAAAGATTTAGATGCACGCTTAAGTGGAAATAGTTCTTCTAAGTTAACATCGAGTAAACCACCAATAAATCTTGATGTGGGTTCTAAGGAATCTATTTCTAAGGCCAAGACCAGTATACCTGCAGAAAAAACTGAAGCGAAGACAACAATGGCGACCACTCCGGTTTCTGTTCCTATGTCCCGTGCAAATCCAGCTGACGAACAAATTAGTTATTTAGCTGCGTATGAATTAATAAAGAATAAACGTTATGATGACGCCATAACTGCAATGAATGTATTTGTACAAAAATATCCCAGAGGGGGGTATACCGCTAATGCCCAGTATTGGTTAGGGGAGCTTTATTTAGTTAAAAAGGATTATTCAAAATCCATTGAACATTTTAATACAGTGTTACAACAATTTCCTACCTCAAGCAAATCTGCTGCAAGTATGCTAAAAGTTGGTTATGCCTATGCAGAACAGGGTAATAAGCCAGAAGCAAAAAAATTCCTGCAACAGGTAGTTAGGGCCTATCCCAATACACCTACGGCACAACTAGCAAGCTCAAAATTACGTACAATATGAATATAAATAATTTAATTTTTAGTTTGAATTACAGTCTGGACTTGAAATGGAACGCCGTTTACCCAGCTAAATGAGTTTTTATGCATAAAATAGAAGATTATCTGTTTGCACAAATACATCCATGTTTGTGGAATGGCTGTATTTTAAGTAAGTGAGTAAGAAAGATAAATAATCGGCAGCACAACACCTAGACAATGGAAAGCAATTGTCAACAGATCCAAATACCCAAGGAGAAATATTATGTATTGGCTTGCTCATGCCCCAGCTAATATTGCTTTAATCAAATATATGGGAAAAAAAGATGAGAGTTCAAATGCTCCTGCTAACTCTTCATTATCTTATACTTTAAATAATCTCATCAGTACTGTCAGACTTGAAAAATTAAGTTCGAAAAAAGACATTTGGGAGCCTCTCATTGTGCCAGGAGGGATTGATGAGTTGGTTATATCTCCAGAAGGGCAAAAAAAATTCCTTGACCATTTGGAACGGATAAAAAAGCATTTTGATTATGAAGGTGGTTTTTTAGTACAGTCATGTAATAATTTTCCACATAGTAGTGGTATGGCTAGTTCTGCTTCAAGTTTTGCAGCATTGACCCGTTGCGCTTCAATTGCTTTAAGCGAACTGACTCAACAGCCTATGCCTTCTATAGATGAGCAATCCCAATTAAGCCGCTTAGGCTCAGGATCCTCGTGTCGATCTTTTTATTCGCCATGGGCTTTATGGCAAGAGGACAAAGTACAGGCAGTGGAGTTGCCCTATGAACAGTTGATTTATCAGGGGATTGTAGTAAGTAATAAAAAGAAGGAAGTACCTTCTAGTGAGGCACATAAGCGTGTAAAGACAAGTGCGTTCTATACAACGCGCGTGCAAGAGGCTGAAGAACATTTAAAACTTTTATTAAGCGCACTAATGTCTAAAAACTGGGCTTCTGCTTATCAAATATGCTGGCATGAATTTCAAAATATGCATCGCTTATTTCATACTTGTGAGCAGCCATTTTCTTATATGACAGAAAATAGCGTAGAATTATTGCATCATTTGGAAGATTTTTGGGATAAGAATGGTGATGGCCCAATAGTTACAATGGATGCTGGACCAAATATACACCTATTATATCGTTCAGAGCAACAGGATTTAGCACGTGAATTCAAGCGTGATTATCTAGTAGGTAATTATGATGTTCTTTGATTTTGAAACTACTACATATGGTAAATGGATTTTGGCGGGTGAACATGCAGTGGTGAGAGGTCATCCTGCATTGGTCTTTCCAATTAAGGGAAAAAAATTAACTTTAAGTTATTCTGCTTCAGCCTCAACTTTGGGTGCTGATTATGAGGGAAGTAGTGGTGCAGATATGCATCTTTTATTTTGGAGCGTTCTGGAACACGGAATGCAAATATTAGGACGTTCTATAAATCAACTTGTAGGATATTTTCATATAGAGAGTAGCATTCCAGTTGGTACTGGAATGGGAGCTTCTGCTGCTCTTTGTGTTGCGATGAGTCGCTGGTTTTGTGCGCAAAAAATGATAGATTTAAGCCAATGCGATGTTTTTGCCAAAGAATTGGAACATCTATTTCATGGAAAAAGCAGTGGGTTAGATATTGCAGGGGTTGCTGCGGAAGGGGGGATCTATTTTAAAGCAGGTAGTACGGAGCCTCTTCAACAAAAAATATATCCCAAGTTTTTTTTATCTTCATGTAAACAAATTGGAATTACTTCTCATTGTATTAACCAAGTACAAAGCTTATGGGATATAAACCCCAAATTAGCTGAACAAATTGATCGTCAAATGGTTGAAGCTGTAGAAGAAGCTAGAAATGCTTTAGAAAATAATAATGTAGATGCAATAGTTTCATTAACTAATGCGATTGAAAAAGCGGGGGATTGTTTTTTTCAATGGGGTTTAGTAAGTGAGAGTCTTCAGCAACATATGAACCGATTAATAGCTGAGGGTGCATTAGCCGTCAAGCCTACAGGTTCAGGAGGAGGGGGGTATGTTCTAAGTCTTTGGGATAAACAACCACCTGAATTTCTGGATCTGCTTAGAACTTAATAAAGCACGGATCTTTCTTATCCTAAATCAAAAAGAAGAAATCAACTTTCTTTTTTCGCTGGTTAATATGTGGAGTTGTGCTCAATCAATAAAATGATAATAGACTTCATTCTCTTTGATCATCCCTAGCTCAAATCGTGCTTGTTCTTCTAAAGCTTGATCACCATTTTTAAGTTCTTTTATGTCTGCTTCTAAGGAGCGATTACGTGTTGCTAACTTATTGTTTTCTTGTTCATGAGCAGCAAGTTTTTTTTGAAGTTCACGCCATTGAATCAAATTACCATCGCCCAGCCATAATTTATGCTGCAAAATAACCAACGAAACAATCAAAATAATAAACAGTGGACGCATAAGTTTCGCTTAATTAGTAGTATCCTTTACTCATTGTATTACTATATTGCAATGTGGAGCAATATCAGCTTGAAAGAATTTATTAAGTTCCTTTTGAAAAAAACTATCCTTGTGCTTATTCGCTATGTCTCTTTTTTTTGCAAGAAATAGATTTTTATACCGTGTTCTAGATTTACCTAAATGAACTATTATTCTTAGAGATTTATCGTGGTGCCCACATCCAATATCCCAGAAGGATTTTTATAGCTCATTTTAAACAAATATTAAGCTAAATAAGCCCCTCGTATTCATGTATGCTCCGATTTTTTAGTATTCTTATCACGTAACCGGTGCTCAAATCCATCCTTTCATAAGAGGCAAGCATCCCACTAAACAAATATAATTTCTTTGGGTTTTATAAATACAGGCTTGCCGTAATAGAAAATAAAAAAATCAAATGTGTTTGCGTAACACATTGAGTTCGCCAGTTAATTCATCTATTTTTTCTAATAATTCTAGCACAAGAGCTACTCCAGGTAGATTAACTCCTAAGTCACTATGGAGACGAAATGCAGATTCGATTTTTCGTAAGTCTTTTTGATTCAATTGAAGTTTCTCTGATACTGAGGTTTGACTCGAAAATATACCATATTCAACCATTTCTAGTAATAATTCTTTAGGAATTTGATACTTTAGACAGACTTCATTAAATGAAATGGTAGTTGTTTCTTCAATAAGTACACCGACTATAGTATTACTTTGTTTCATGCTCATACCCCCATCTTCTCTCGTGGATTAAAAGGCATCACTTCGGCCATTTTTTTGTAAAGTTCCGTTGCAGCTTCGTTTGTTGCGGGCGGAGTAATGATTTTCAAAAGTATGTATTGATGCCCAGGTGTTGCACCAGGTAAACCACGATTTTTAAGTCTTAACTTTTGTCCTCCTTGAGAGCCAGATGGAATTTTTAAGTCAATTTTTCCTCCTAATGTGGGAACGACTACTGTTGTTCCTAAAGCAGCTTCCCAAGGAGTAATTGGAAGTGTGAGGTAGATGTCGCTATCTATCACATCAAAAAGAGAGTGTTTTTCAACATACACAGAAAGATAGAGGTCGCCATTAGGTCCTCCATCTACCCCTGGCGCACCTTGTCCTGCTAATCGGATTTGTTGCCCTGATTTTACGCCAGCAGGAATTTTAACTTTAAGCGATTGCATATTCCTCTGAGAATCGTGTGCTGTGGGAAGCTGTATGTTTTTTACTGTCCCCGTAAATGCCTCTTCTAGACTAATATTAATTTTTCCGTGATAGTCTTGCCCTGCCCTGGGTTGTTGGCGATAGCGAGAATGACCAAATAATGATTCGAATAAATCCTCGTTTATATGAGTACTGTAATACTGATCTGTTTCTTCAGGTCGCCAATGAGTGTATTGTGCGTGCTGATTAAAGTCTTTATTTTTTCGGAATTTATCGTATTCTGCCCTTTTTGTAGGGTCTTTTAGTACTTCGTATGCCTCCCCCATTTCTTTAAAACGCTCTTCAGCATCAGGCTCTTTGCTTATATCTGGATGATATTTACGGGCAAGTCTTCGATACGCCATTTTGATGTCCTTATCTGACGCATCTTCGTTAACACCCATTATTTTGTAATAATCCTTGTCCATGTTCTATCTTCTCATATAGGCATTATTGAGTAACTCAACATGCCGAAATTGTAACACTCAACAATCTCCATTCTAGCAGATACAACTGGAAATCGTCATGCAAAGAGTCCTATTTTTGTAACACGTACGTTCCTGGAGCGTCTGGTAGTTGCTTATCAAGTTTAGGAGGTTTTATTTGAGCCAGGTGAGATTGTTTTACTAACCAATTATGCCATGCTAACCACCATGAGCCTGTTTTATTTTCTGCTACGTGCAGCCAATTTTTAGCAGACATGTAGGGCTCTTCTTTTTTCTGCTCTCGGATAAAATAACTACGGCCTTTGTGTCCTGGTTCACTAATAATCCCTGCATTGTGGCCTCCATTAGTTAGCACAAAAGTGATATCACCTTTAATCATCAAATGGATTTTATACACCGACTCCCAAGGACTTACATGATCTTTTTCGGTGCTGACTGCAAAAGTAGGGAGTTTAATATTTTCTGCAGCTATATTTTTTCCTTCAACAGTAAATCGTCCTTCGGCAAAGTCATTATTAAGGAAGAGTTTTTCAAGATATTCGCTATGCATTTTATAGGGCATACGGGTCGCATCAGCATTCCAAGCGAGCAATGGAATCATTCCTCTTTGTGTACCATGCATGTAATCTTGTACCATCTTAGACCAAATAAGATCGTAAGAGCGAAGCATTTGAAAGCTACCCGCCATTTGTTTTGTATCTAAATATCCTTTTTCCCACATTACATTTTCTAGAAATGAGACTTGGCTATTATTAATAAAAAGCAATAGTTCTCCTGCATCTACAAAATCCCCTTGAGCTGCAAGGAGGGAAAGACTTTTAAGGCGTTCATCATTATCTCTTGCCATTGCAGCTGCTGTGATCATCGCTAGAGTCCCACCCAGGCAATATCCCATTAAATGAATTTTTGTTTTAGGAAATAGGGTGGAAATTTTATTGATCGCAGCCATTGCTCCAAGTTTGTAGTATTCGTCAATTCCAAGTTCTCTATCGTCGGATGTTGGATTTAACCAGGAAATGATAAACACAGTATGCCCTTGTTGCGTTAACCAATTTACTAAAGAATTTTCTGGAAGAAGATCAAGAATGTAATATTTCATGATCCATGCAGGTAGTATCAATAAAGGTTCTTTATAGACTTTTTTTGTCTGTGCTTGGTATTGAATCAGCTCGATTAAATGATTTTTATAGATCACTTTACCTTTAGTGATTGCAACTTGTTTTCCAGGGGTAAAGTTTTCAATTCCTTCAGGGGCGGTTACGGTTAATTTTTCAATCATGTCTTGGAAGGCTAACTGTGTCCCGCGAATTAAATTTTTCCCCTTTGAATTCAGTGTTTCTTTAAACAGGTCAGGATTTGTCAAAATAAAATTTGAGGGTGATAATGCATCGAGAAACTGTTTGGTTCTAAATGAAACAATTCGTTTATTAGAAGCGTTTAATCCAGGAATTTCACTGGATGATTTTAAACTCCAATCTTCAATTTGCAAGAAAAGTTCAGCCCATAATCTCCAAGGGTAGAGACTCCAGTTTTCTGTATGAAATCGAACATCTGTACCATTTCCTGGGGTATCATAATTAGAAAGATTATGGATTAAATCTGAAACATGCAATAATGGATAGAGGCTAAGTTTTAAAAATGTACCTGGAGCTTGTGCTAGTTCTGCTCCCCATGAAAAATATGAGGTAGCAGTGGATGCCGGGCTAATACTTGCAGTAAACTTACCTAAATTCGCTTGGTAATATTTATTTATATAATCAAAAATATCATTTTTTTGATGGTCTTCTTTATGCGAATGCATCAGTGATTTTTGGTGCTGCTTGTCTATTTTGGATTTTGACTTATTTTTTGATGAATTTGGTTGGGCTGTTTTTTTCATGGCTTTTCGTCTTACCATACTATTTTTAAAAATAGTATAGCAGTGATATGATTTTTATTTGTATATTAATCAGTTAAAGTACATACTATTCGTTTAGAATACTTGGCTAGAGAAAAGTAGTTCTTTTATTGCTTGAATTCATAAAGAAAGTTGGAGAGATAATGCAAAAATATTTACTAAATGTACTTGTAGTTTTTTTTCTATTTATACTAGCTGGTTGTCAGTCAAATCGAGCTACTGATACCTTCTTTAGTCCTTTGGCACCATTAGTTACTCCAAGCGCCAATTTGGCTCAAACAGTACAAGAGGCTTTAATGCGTAGTGATGATCCTGCAATTGCACGCGTACATGTCCAAACCCGACAAGATGTTGTTGTTTTATCCGGTTATGTTAAAAAAATTCGCCAAAGTGATGTAGCAGAGCAGATTGCTCGTCAGGTTCCTGGTGTTCGTGCTGTAGAAAATAATATTATTATTCGCCCATAAGGTTTCATGCTCTCCATTTGTACTATATTTAAAAAAGGTTAAGTGTGTTCAAATGGAGAATAAAATGGCTGACCTAATTCACAATGCTTTACCTACGCCAAGACGCAAGATTATTTGTATTCATCCGGAAGACTCAGTAAAAAAATGTATTAATCTCATGTCAGAAATGGATATAGGAGCCTTGGTTGTGGTAGATAATGACAATCAACTCATTGGCATCGTTGGAGAGAGAGATATAGTACGATCTTGTTTGCATAAATGTGTTAATTTGGAAACAGCAAAAGTAGCGGACGTAGTCTATAAAGAAGTGACGATTCTAAGTCCTAACGATCATATAGAAAAAGCGATGCAAGTTATAACTGCAACAAAAAGAAGACATGTGTTAATTCGCGATGAAAATAATGAATTTATTGCTATTTTGTCAATTGGTGACTTGCTCTATCATTTGCTAGAAGATAAAGCAAGAGTTATAGAGCAACTCGAAAATTATATTCATACCTATTAACAGAGTTGATTTAATAGTGTTATATTAATTTCATTTTAGTGCATACAACCTTTATGAAAACATTATTTAGATTGTTGTTCACTTTCTTAATGATTTGTGCTCATGTTTCGGCAGCTGATTTATCATCTTCGTGGTATTCTAAAAATGCTGATAACAAGGTTATTATAAATGTTGAAATGTTTCTCTCATCTACTTGTTCTCATTGTAAAAAAGCAGATGCGTTTTTCAGCGAATTAGGACAAAACTCTCCCTATCTTCATATTCAGCGTAACTTTATTAATCAGGATAAAGATGCACTAATTCGCTATAGCCAATTATTAAACGCGCAACAAATAGATGATTTTGCGGTTCCTTCAATCTATTTTTGTGATTCACGTTGGGTAGGTTTTGACTCCGCTTCAACTACAGGAAAAGATTTACTTGCAGCGATTCAATATTGCAAACACCAAATTGAAAGTAAAGGCAGTTTAACAAAAACTACAGTGAATACATTGAGGCATTGGGCCAATGCTAATCGGTTTAATAGTGGGATGATAGAAAAGCCTTCAGCATTACGTTACACGCTTACAATTGCGTTAATGGATTCTTTTAATCCTTGCTCCTATTTTTGCTTTGCAGGATTTCTGGCTTTTCTTTTAATCTCTGAGGAGCGAAAGAATAAAATTATTGCTAGTTTATTCTTTATTGCTTCGGTAGCGCTTGTTCATTATTTTCAACAAGTATACACCAGTGATTATTTTGCATTACTCCCTTGGTTGCGGATTCCCGCCACATTATTAGGATTAGGGACGATTTATTTTGTGATTCAACATTACAAAAAACAATCAAATGATGTTTTATATTGTTCATTGGCGGTTTTTTCAGGATTAATTACTACGATTTATCAACAAACTTGCGTGATGAATTGGTCTACCATTTTTGAGCAATGGATAAATAATCAACATTTTTCTAATTGGCAAATCAATTTATATCAGTTGATTTATCAAGGGACGTACATACTTCCATTAATAGTGATTTTATTTATTTATTTGGCCTTATTGAAGCTAAAACGTTTTGCCGTGTTAAAGGCCAGATTAGCTACTATGGGGTTATTATTTTTGATTGTTATAGCATTATGTCTCGTTATATATCCTTTCCTGTTGTCTCATTTAACCTTCTCTTTATTGATTTTGTTTATTTTAGCTGTTTGTAGCTTCTTTATAAATTTGACTTGATCTTATTTTGATGATTTGGGATTATCAACATTCTTTGTTTTGTACGTATTTGCCACAGTTTAAAATCTTAGAAAAGTGATATTCGCATGCAAATTAATGCATACGGTATAGCTAAGTGAAATTGTGTTAAATAGCACTCTTATCTTTAGGTGAAAACATGAGTAAGCCCATTAATATTCCCGTTGTAGTTGAAAGTGGACAAAAATATAAAACCTCTCATGGCGTAACAGCAATAAAGGATGGTGTGAAATCAACTGGGCAATCTTATGAGCGATTACCTAAGCCTAAATGGTTGCGGGTAGTGAATCAAATTACTCCAGCTTATAACCAAGTAAAAGAACAGGTTCAAAAACACCGTTTGGCTACTGTTTGTGAGGAGGCAAAGTGCCCCAATATTGCTGAGTGCTGGTCGCATGGAACCGCAACAATTATGTTAATGGGGGCAATATGTACTCGTGCATGTCGCTTTTGCTCTGTAGATACCGGAAATCCTCATGGCTGGTTAGATCCGCATGAACCTGAAAATACGGCAAATACCGTTGCTTTAATGAATCTTGACTATGTTGTTTTAACTTCAGTAAATCGAGATGACTTGTCTGATGGTGGTGCGAATCATTATGCGCAAACGATACGCGCTATAAAACAACGATCTCCCAAAACCAAGGTGGAAGCCTTGACCCCAGATTTTCAGGGAGTAGAACAAGATATTGCTTTATTATTGGATAGTGGTGTCGATGTCTTTGCACAAAATGTAGAAACAGTAGAACGGCTAACTCATCCTGTGCGCGATAATAGAGCAGGTTATATGCAAACATTGAGTGTACTTGCATTTGCGAAACGTTATCGACCTGATGTATTAACTAAAACGAGTTTGATGCTCGGCCTAGGTGAAAGTGATGAGGAAATTGTACAAACCATGGATGATTTACGTAAGCATCATGTCGACATTCTTACTCTAGGACAATATTTACAACCCACAAAAATCATTTACCAATCGCTCGTTATGTTACTCCGGAAACTTTTGCTGAATTAAGACAAATTGGCTTAACGAAAGGCTTTTTCGAGGTCGCTTCTGGCCCTCTGGTTCGCTCAAGTTATCGTGCTGATAGAATATTTAAACAAGATAATTTAGGTTTGGATAATTAATGGAGATTAACTTAAAATAATGCCTTTATTTCTCATTTTCTTTTGTAAGAAATAGGCACAAAAATACATCATTACTCCTAATCCCATCGCGCTGATACCCAAAACTAAATAATAGTTTTTATAGTAGGGTAAGCTTTCTAAAGGGGAGTGAATGGTATTTGGTATCGCAACCCAAGCAGCAATTCTACCTGATATCGCATGAGCCAAAGAACTTGCAAGATACCAAACTCCCATTGCAAAAGCGATGGAGTTTTGATCACAGTATAAACCTACCATGCTGAGTCCAATAGCACTGACCCATAGCTCTGCGATGGAGATAAGAATATAAGTGAGTGCAATGTAATTGCCATTGATGATTCCAGTTTGTGACCCATAAGCAGCAAAAGCCATTACTAAAAGAGCAATACCGGAAAGCAAAGTTCCTGAGGCAAATTGGTACGAAATCGTGAAGCGAGGAAATAGCTTATAAAAGCGTGGAAGCTGGCTACCAATTGCCAAAATAAGCAAAGGATTAAGTATTTGATAATGAGCAGGAGAAACAGTTAAACCAAACATATTATGATCGGAGTTATTTTCAGCAAATAGAATTAGAGTGCTATTCATTTGGTTATAAATGACAAAAAATACTACCGCTTCGACAATCAGCAGGAGGGCAATTAATTGCTTATGGCGTACAAGCCCTTGGAGGGATAATGTTTTTTTTAAAAACCAGGTAATCCCAATAACACAACCAAATCCAATAATAATACTTGCTATATAGACATGAGAGTAGGCATACAAGGTCAGCAAATAGATGGCGACTATATAAGCTGTTAAATGTAACATGCTTTTTCTTGAGAATTTAGATAAATCTTTACCCCAGATAACATTTTCATAAATAGGGTAACGTTTGGCAAAATTTAGTGCGGCAATCGATTTACCTATAAACGCTATAGTAAGGATTGATAGAGGTCCATAACGACTTTCCAGAAGTAGTGGGGCGATTAAAGTAGCTAATAATGCGCCCACATTAATCGCAATGTAATAATAGGTCATCGCTGATTTTGCTTTAATCGCATTATCTGAATAAATATGAGAAACCATACTAGAAGAGGTTCCCATTAAAAGTGAATTAGTAGCAGGCACAAAGGCATATGCAGCAATAAAAAAGGTATCGCCAAGAGAGCTCACAGTATATCCACTGAGCATAATAAGCAGATAGGCGCTAGCTAACATGATACTACCAAGGAGAATAGACCGCCTAATTCCAACCACAGTATCCGCCATATAACCACCCAACATCGGCATCAAATAACCCATTGCGTGCGCTACACCAATGAAAGCATAAGCTTTGGCTTGATTGTAACCCAAACCTTGGGACCACACAGGGCGTGTTAAAAATAGGACTAATATGGTATTAAGAGCATAGACAGAAAATTGGCTCCAAAAGGTAATAAATATGATGTTATGGGCTTGTTTTTGTCGTAGGGCCAATTCAGGCAAGTAATTTTTCACCCCTTGAGAAATCATTGCTCGAACCTCATCTTATGAAAGATAATCATCAGATTATCATTTTCTGGCAAGAACCACATCAATAATATGAGTATCATGATAGGGAAAAGTAAAAATTTTACTAAATAATCGTTTGAGTCGTTGAATTAAGAATGTTTTTGGCAGCATACGAATTGATAATGTATTGAGAAACCATGTTCCTTCAATACCAAAATGTGCTAACTCATCGATTGTGTTTAGAGTGATGGGGATTTCCAAACGCTGATGAGCAATCACTTCGAATTGATTCTGTTTAAATGCAAGCATTAATTCATCATTATTTGCTGCAACAGTCGTATTTTTACAATAGATTTGTAATAGTGTCCAACAACACTACTTAAAATAGAGCCTGTACTAATGAACTCTGCTAAACATTGTTGCGCAACGGGGAATGAATCATAAGTAGTTGTGATCATTGAAAAATGTCCATTCGCTCGGGTTAATAATTTTGCTTCATTAAACAATACGTTGATTGGAATATAAGCATTAATAAAGTGCGCTAGAATCAAGTCTTGGCTGTGGGGGGGAGAAATTTATTTGCTTGTGCCGCGCTGCCTTCAATTGTGATCAAAGATAATGCATCGCGAGCACGTTTTAACATTTCCGAAGAAACATCGATTCCAGTAAACTCTGCTTGTGGCATAATTAGCTGAAGCTTTTTGAGGAATGTACCATCACCAACACCTAAATCAAGGACTTTATAATGAGGTTTTATCCCCAAACAAAAGTTCTTCATTTGTTCTATTGCTGTTTGATGGCTCTGGCTAATCGCTCCGAAGCGATTGGCTATTAGATAATTATCAGCGATGTCGTTATACATGGCCTTTAAGGACATGCAAAATTCCAATTTTTAAAAAAGGGTTTGGTTAGTATATCTCTAAATTAGGGAAATTGGCGACAGATGATTGAGGAAATTTATCTTAATTTGTTGTAAATCTTTGTTATCATAGCACTAAATTAGCTTTTAGGTTGAGTCATGTCAAAAATATTAATTACTGGGGCAACTGGCTTTGTAGGAAAAGAATTAATTCCTGCACTTATCCAGCTAGGCCATGAAGTGCGATGTGTTGTATCTAAAAAAGTAGAGTGGCTTGAGACAGAGCAAGTTGTCATGAAGCGATTAGAATTCGAAACTGACTGGAGTGAAGCGCTTGTAGGAATTGACGTTGTCATTCATTTGGCAGCAAGAGTGCACATCATGAAGGAAAAGACAAAATCAGTACTTGATGAGTATTACAAAATTAATTCTATTGCTACCAAAAATCTTGCTGAGCAAGCGGCTAAACACCAAGTCAAACGTTTTATATTCTTAAGCTCTATTAAAGTCAATGGAGAGTTAACGGTAGATGGCGCATCATTTTCTGAAGAAACCAAGGCAGCACCGGAGGATCCTTATGGACAAAGTAAGTTGTATGCGGAACAATTTCTGCATGAAATTAGTCAAAATTTCCCCCTGGAAGTAGTTATTGTCAGACCACCTTTAATTTATGGTCCAGGGGTTAAAGCTAATTTCTTGAAAATGTTGCAGCTTGTTAGAAAAAGAATCCCATTACCTTTTGCGAGTGTGCAAAATAAGCGTCATTTTATCTATATAGAGAACTTGGTTTCTGCTTTGAGTATTTTAGTAACTCATCCTGGAGCTGCAAATCAAACCTACTTAGTAGCAGATGAAGATTCGTTGTCTGTACCAACCTTGATGCGCCTTATTGCGAAAGAGATGAACACTCGAGTTTGGTTAATTCCTTTTCCTGTTCCGGTTATGCGATACATTTTTCAATTTTTAGGGATGCGAAATCTTAATACACGTTTATTTTCATCTTTAGAAATAAACAGTAATAAGATAAAATCACAATTGGGTTGGACCCCTCCTGTTAGTTCTGCCGAAGGATTAAAAAAAACTGTTGCATGGTATCAAAGTGAATTTAACTCTTAGTTTCTTTTTTTTAGTATTTTCAATAGCATTGACTAAGTTATATTGTATTGTTGCCCAAGATACACTTCTTATGGACCAACCAAATAACCGTTCCATGCATTCTGTACCTACAGTTAGAGGAGGAGGCCTCATTTTTATTAGCTTGGCGCTAATTTCATTGCCTGTTCTCAGTTACATAACGCATACTTTCTTTGAAGAGCAATATATTTTTCTGCTTTGTACCTTTGTTCTTGCCGCAGTAAGCTTTTTGGATGATCTTTATCATTTATCAGTAAAAATAAGATTTTGTACTCAAAGTGGAATTGCTTTATTAGTGGCTATTTTTATGAGGCCTGCGCAATTAGACTTGGGGATTCTTATTCATTATTCGTTTTTCATTATTCCCTTTATATTTTTTGCAGTGATTTGGGCTATTAATCATTTTAATTTTATGGATGGAATTGATGGCTTTTGCGCAGCACAAGCCATTTTTTTATTAAGCGCATATGCTATTTTTTTTGGGATGAATGATGCTTCATTTTATCAAGATTTCTGTTTTATTCTTATCTTTAGTCTTATAGGTTTCTTATTTTTCAATTTCCCCCCTGCGCGTTTGTTTATGGGGGATGTTGGAAGTGCTACTTTGGGACTGATTACATTTTGCATTGCATTAATTGCACAACAAAAGTTCAATATAGCTATTTTATATTGGTTTATACTCAATGGATTGTTTCTTTTTGATGCAAGTGTTACTTTAATACGCAGAGTATTTCAAAAAGAAAATTGGTCCCTTCCTCATCGAAAGCATGCTTATCAAAGATTAAGACAATCAGGAGTCAAAGTTTCAACAATTTTATTAGGCCAATTGTTCATGAATATTTCTTTTCTAATTCTGGCTTTATGCATACAAATGCACATTGCTCATTTTAGTTTAATAGCTCTACAATTTGGCTTGATGCTGCTTATTTATCTATTAATCGAAAAAAAATTACCTATGTATTCTGCTGTTCCTTCATGAGTGCACTTTGAGTAAATTACGAATTAGGACAAAAAAATAAGATTTTAAAAGATTTCTTAATACTCTGTTAAGAATCACAGTGTAAAATTAAATTCGTACGACAAGTATTGCTTTGTTTCTTAGTAGTTTCGTAGCTATCAAGAATACCATGGAAGTTCTGTGGAGGGATAGGTAGCTGCTTTGTTAGGGAGATTTTCTATGTTAATTTTGACTCGGCGTATAGGTGAAACCTTAATTATCGGGGATGATGTAAATATTACCGTGCTCGGCGTAAAAGGTAATCAAGTTCGCTTAGGTATTAATGCACCAAAAGATGTATCCGTTCACCGTGAAGAAATTTATTTGCGTATACAACAAGAAAAGCAATCAGATGAATCTGAAGAAACAGTATAAATTGATTTCCTCGCAGCTCATCCGGTCCCGGGTTCATAATTAGACTTGGGACAAACCTTAATTTGATTGTTTTACATTGATCTCTGAACCTGCTTATACTCTAAAGTTATTATTTCTATAAAATCTTTTAATGACTGTTTCAAGAGTAAGATTCATTTTGAAAAAGTAGACTCATCGAAGTTAATAAACTCACTCAAGTGAGATTTATGATGCGATCTCTACGGAGTATGTTGCTTATGCAGTGATGTATCCCCAGATGAAAGGCAACGTTTTTGACCGGATTCCTCTTTCAGTATCAATTGACCTAGTTGATTAATTCCACAAGCGACCCCGGTGAATGTATTTAATGACTGTGTTACTTTGATGGTTTTCCCAAATAAATAATCTGCTTTGTCCCATGCATGCATAAAACTACTCAAATCATTATGAAAAAATTGAATTAAATGTCGTTCTAAATTAGCGATCAGCTTTGCGATTAAGAAATTACGATCAAAATGCTGCTGAGTGATTTCATATAAAGAACACCAGGGACTATCAGGAAGAGGATTTTTTTTTGTATCTGTATTAACATTCAAGCCAATACCAATGATGACTTGAATAGTACTATTAGATTCTGTAATGATTTCAATCAAGCTACCACATAATTTTTTATCATTCCATAAAATATCATTCGGCCATTTGATTTTGATATTAGTTGATAATTTAAGTTCATCTAAAGTGGCTAAAACTGCCAAACTTGTTACTAGGCTTAATCCAGAAAGTTTCGTGAGATCGTAGTTTAGATTCCAACGGCTGGAGCAGTAAATATTTTCTCCAAAAGGAGAATGCCATTGCCTACCAAATCGACCTCTACCATGAGTTTGAATTTCGGCACAACAAATATCAATACTATTTGAGATAGGTAACTCTTTCAAATAACGGTTTGTCGAATCAATAGATGTGAATAGATGCAAATTAAATGGAGTTACTAATTTTTCCAATAAAAAATACGCGTTAATTTTTTCTTTGTTTAAAAGAATTAGTTGATTCAGCAGTTGATAGCCCTGATTGGGAAGACGTTTTATAGGGATTCCTGATTCGATTAAATGGTTAATTTGTTTCCATATGGCGGAGCGTGTAATACCCAAAGCAGCACCTAGCTCTGAACCACTATGACAGAAACCATCCCCAAGTAACTGTAATAACGCAAGTTGTGACGAAGTAAAATGCATAAGATTTTATACCTAAAAAATCAAGAAATCATTTTGTGGTAATTGAATAAGTCCATGTCTGATTTCTCGTACTGTAGGGTGATGACACAAGGCACCGCTGCATGCTATTTCAGGCATAAAAGAGCGCAATTGCCAGGTTATATGATGCAATGGGTCATCTACTAATTGCTTCGTGGGCATTGAAGTAGGGACGCTAAACTCCTTTGTTGGATATGAAAGACCTAATCCACATGCTTTAATAAAAGCCTCTTTTTGGGACCAAACATGAAAAAAAACAGCAGGTTTCAACGCTTGAGGTACTTTAATAAATTCCTCGTATTCTTGTTCTGAAAATAAACTTTTTGCTATACCTTTATAAGGCCGAGCAGAATATTTTTCTATGTCTACGCCCATAGGGAAGCCTTTTCCTACGGCTAAAAGAGCCAAGTCTTCACTATGACTGAGATTAAATTGCAGCCTGGCTGAATTGATAACCTCTGGTTTCCCATGTGTATTATAAGTAAACTCAATGTGTTCGGGATAAATATTTAGGTACCTCGCTAAAATGATTCTCACCATTGTTCGAGCTGTAGAGAAACGTCGTTTGTGTCTGCTAAAATAAAATCGATCAGCACGAGCTTGCTCTTCTGAGTTTAATAATTGATATGTATTTTTTAACTCATTTGCTAATGAAAATTGCCAAAGATCAATACGAGCTTCATTTAAAATACAATTTTGTGTGTTTAAAGGGTTAAATTCTGTGATGATCATATTTTGTTAAAATCTGGCATCAATTAACGGTTAAGGTTATCATATACCATGATATTTAATTCACCAAAAGGTATTCAATGAGCCGACAATTTTTGGATTTTGAGCAACCCATCGAAGAGTTAAATCAGAAAATTGAAGCACTTCGAATGGTTGGTAATGATAATGAAGTAAATTTAAGTGATGAAATAGTTCGACTTCAAACAAAATGCTCTGAGCTAACTGCTCAAGTATTCTCCAATTTAGAGCCGTGGCAAGTTGCTCAAATGGCAAGACACCCACTTAGGCCACAGACTACTGATTATATCGAACGTATTTTTACTGATTTTCAAGAGTTACATGGTGATAGAAGCTGCTCTGCAGCTCCAGCAATTATTGGAGGCTTAGCACGCTTAAACGGTGAGCCAGTAATGGTGCTAGGTCATCAAAAAGGAAAGCGTACCAAAGAAAAAGTATATCGTAATTTTGGGATGGCCCGTCCAGAAGAATATCGAAAAGCTTTACGCTTAATGAATATGGCTGAGAAATTTAAATTACCTATTTTTACTTTTATAGATACGGCAGGAGCCTATCCTGGAATAGGGGCTGAAGAGCGAAATCAGTCTGAAGCAATAGCTCGAAATCTTTTTGTAATGTCACGACTTAAAACACCCATTATCTGTGTGGTAACTGGAGAAGCAGGTTCTGGAGGTGCTTTGGCAATTGGTGTAGGTGATCGGATATTGATGCTGCAATTTGGAATTTACTCAGTAATTTCACCTGAGGGCTGTGCTTCGATTCTTTGGAAAGATGCATCTAAAGCCAGTGAAGCTGCGCGGGCCATGAGAATTACTGCAGATAAAATTTTAGAAAATAAGTTAATTGATATAGTAGTCCCTGAGCCATTAGGTGGTGCTCATCGTAATGTCGATGAAATGGCTACACGTTTGAAAAATATTTTGGTTAATGAGTTGCACACATTAAGAAAAATGCCTTTAGATCAATTAGTTGAAAGCAGGTATCAAAAATTTATGGCGATGGGGGCATGTGATTAAAGCTTTATTAAGCACGGAATGGGTTTTGCGTCTCAAGCAGTTTAATCAATTAATTGTGGGGTTTAGTGGGGGGCTTGATTCGACTGTACTTTTGCATGCTCTTGCTGCCCAACCGCCCCTATTCAATAAGATAGTTGCAGTACATATAAACCATGGTATCAATGCAAATGCCCATTTTTGGCAAGAACACTGCAAACAGTTTTGCCAGAAATGGGGTATTTTTTTTAGGTCACAATCCGTACAATTTGATCGCTCAGCCAATATTGAAGAAAGAGCGCGAATTGCACGTTATTCCGTATTCTCCACTTTGGTCAAAGAACAAGATTGCTTAATATTGGGCCATCATTTGGATGATCAAGCGGAGACTGTCTTATTACAATTATTTCGAGGAGCAGGCGTTGATGGTTTAGCCGCCATGCCTGAACTTGCCGAATTTGGGCTTGGGCGGCTTGTGAGACCTTTTTTACAGAATTATCGTCAGCAATTGGAACATTATGCGTTTTTGCATCAATTAAATTGGGTTGAAGATGAGAGTAATTGTGATATTACTTATTCTCGAAATTATGTGCGTCAAGAAATTATACCGTTGTTGAAGAATAAATGGCCTAAAGTAGTGGGAAATATCGCACGAACGGCAAGTCATTGCCAACAAGCGCAAAGAAATTTGGATGTATTGGCAATGACTGATCTTTCCTTGAAAGAAATAAAAAATAAGCCTCTTTCTGAGCATGTTCTTTCAGCAGAGCTTGGAATGAGGATTAATGGTAATGAGAGAGATAAGAGTCAAAATATTTTAGCTGATAAGGCGTTAGCTATTGAACCACTTAAAAAATTAAGTTTCGATCGAATAGTGAATATTTTGAGGGTTTGGTTGAAAAAAAATCAAATACAATTGCCTTCAACGATTACATTTCATCGTTTGATTCATGAAGTTATTTTTTCCAGTCAAGATGCAGTTCCTATAGTAAGTTGGGGAAATACTTGCGTTCGTCGTTATCAAAATCATCTTTATTTGAATAAAAAAAATAGATGCAATTTACCCTCTGAGATAGAGTGGACAGAATTTCCTTTGCCATTAAATGTAGGTAATTCGGAAATTAAACTAATAGCTCAAAAGGCTAATCAAGGTTTAATCATTCCCCAGAATGTAGCACTATTTATTCGATTTAGGCGAGGAGGAGAGGATTTCTTTTGGCATGGCCAGACGAAACGTTTAAAAAAACTTTTTCAGGAGTGGGGGATACCGCCTTGGTTAAGAGAGAGAGTTCCTCTCGTTTATTTTGATGATATTTTAGCTGCGGTTGTAGGTTATGCAATAAGTGATTTATTTTTTACTCAAGATTCATCTAATGCTTGGGTTTTTAAACAAGTGATTTCATAGACTTTATTTCATTTGTGAAGGCATCGAAATTAGTCGAAATTACTTTTTATATACCTAATCGTATTTATTTTGATTAAGTGTGTTTCATTTTTTATAATGAAGCAACTTATTATTAATTAATTTTTATTATGAAAAATATCGCAGAAATTAAAGAACTTTTAGCTCAGGTTGATAAACCAGGCACTATTTCAGAAGACCTGATGGCATTTTTCTTGCACCTAAAAGAAAAAACGCGGCTTGAAAAAGGAGGAGATGGCTTTAATGCGTTTGCAATGAGTACTGATGAACTTGATGAATTAGCTTATATCATTGATCAAATGATAGAAAACTGTGATGAGGATATGCGGTTTCAAATTGCTATTTCAAAATGGGATGGTAGTGCTCATTTAAATCATTGGTCCTTTTTAGAGTTTGCTTTCAAAGCAAAAGAACGTCCTACATTAGATATTTTAGTCTGTGATCCTTTGGGCTTTGTACAATCGCTAGTATTAACCAATTTATTAGCCAATCAGATGGAGTTCGGTCGTTTAAGTAAAATATGCAATCTCCACGTTTATGTACCTACAGATGTTTTACAAAATGCTGGTCGTGGGTGTGCTTATTTTACGACAGATAGTATCGCGATGTTATCAAATCAAAATAAATACCACCCAATTTATGCTTATATGCGCACTCATCAGCAGAAAGAACAAGAACATGTGGCAAAATATACTTTGGAAACCTATCGCGATGCTGTAGCTATGTGTTACACCAAGGAAGAACTTCAAGACATGTATGATTTCAATTTAATAGTAGGCCCTTTACCCGTTAGGCTTTTACGTACTAAACAATCTGTTCCTTCCTTGGAGAAAGAAGTGCGTGATTCAACGGAACTTCGTGATGAAGTTGTAAATACTAAAGGGGATCGGGCTTGGAAATCAATTGAAAAGCACTTGTTTTTTGTTGAAGACCGTACAGGACTTCTACAGCATAGGAATATGAGAGTGAATCAAAAAATGGAAAAGCTAGGCGAAAAAATACACGAAATATCCTCCTCATTCAATTCTGAAGAGGATGTGAAGCCATTTAATGAAATGGTAGAAAAACATCGATTGACAGGACTTGCAGCATTAGTGGAGAAACGCTCTAAGCGCGAAGAGCCCTCATTGTCAACACTCTGGTAAATTAACAGCCAAACCTCCCATGGAGGTTTCTTTATAAATACTCTGCATGTCCATCCCTGTTTGCTTCATGGTTTTAATCACTTTATCCAGGGAGATTTGGTGTTGGCCATCGCCTATGAGTGCCATTCGTGTTGCATTAACTGCTTTTACAGCTCCCATCGCATTTCGTTCAATACATGGGATTTGTACCAAACCTAACACCGGATCACAAGTCATCCCTAAATGATGCTCCATTGCGATTTCAGCTGCATTTTCAACTTGGGCTACAGTTCCTCCAAGGACAGCAGTAAGACCTGCTGCGGCCATAGAAGACGCAACACCAACTTCACCTTGGCAGCCTACCTCAGCGCCAGAAATAGAAGCGCCTTTTTTATAAAGGATGCCGATAGCAGCTGCGGTGAGGAAATAAGTATAAATATCTTTACTGCTCATTTTATCATGTGCTTGTTGACAATATTTAAGTACAGCCGGAATAATTCCTGCAGCTCCATTCGTTGGGGCAGTAACAATACGTCCTCCCGCAGCATTTTCTTCATTAACTGCCATAGCGTAAAGATTTAACCAATTCATAATATCGGCTTGTTCGAAGATGCTTTTTACTCCTTTTTGATGCATCAACTTATTATATAAATCTGGAGCGCGTCTTTTTAAATTTAAACCACCGGGTAAGATCCCATCGTGATTGCATCCGTTAATGATGCAATCATCCATTACTTTGGCGATGTCTAAAATACCTTGATGAATTTCTTCCGTACTACGCCAAGTTTTTTCATTAACCATCATTAGTTCGGCTATAGTCAAATTATGTTCACGACAAAGATCTAAGAGCTGAAATGCGGTTGAAAATGGATATGGGGGCGGATTTGTATCCTCCGTAGATTTTGAAAATTCTTCCTCCGTAGTAATAAAACCACCGCCAATCGAATAATAGACTTGTGCTATTAATAAGTTATTTAGTCCATCAAAAGCAGAAAAGCGCATACCATTAGTGTGCTTAGGTAACAGCTCTTTTTGCAAAAAAAGAAAGTCAGTTTGTTCGTTGAAGGGAATATTTCTTTTACCTGCTAAATGGAGAGTATGCGAATTAAGAATTTCCTGCATACGAGGTACCATGGACTCTGGATTTACTGTTTCAGGGGCTTTATTTTCTAAGCCATTTAAAATAGCTTTGTCAGTGCCATGGCCTTTTCCGGTTAAAGCTAGGGAACCATAGAGTTCAATTTTAATTCGTTGAGATTGATCTATGAGTTGTTTGTCTTCAAGTAATTTTAAGAAGGCATTAGCTGCAAGCATAGGACCTACAGTATGAGAGCTTGAAGGACCAATTCCAATCGAAAATAAATCAAATACACTGATGTTCATGGGGTTTAAATCTCTAGTTATAATTAGTGCAAAGTGTAGAGCGATCTTCTTTATTTGTCTATTTTAATTATAGTGAAGTGTGTGTGTGTCATGCTGTCAATATCCACAGAATAGAGATAAAAAAACAGACTCTAGGCTTAATTTAAGACTCTTTATAATATAATTACAATTAATCTGATTTAAGGTCTAGTAATTTCATGCGAATTTAGGCAGAATTATAGAGATATTTTTTTATAATTTCCTATTTACTATTCAAATAATAGGATGATAGGCACAATAGAAAGACTACAAGGGGATTCTTTATGAAGATGAAATTGGTCACTGCGGCCATTATGGGGTTGGCAATGTCTACAGCAATGGCTGCAACTGATGCTACATCGCTTACTACGGACAAAGATAAATTATCTTATAGTATTGGTGCTGATTTAGGAAAAAACTTTAAAAATCAAGGCATTGACATTAATCCAGACGTATTAGCTAAAGGAATGCAAGATGGAATGTCTGGTGCTCAATTGATTTTGACTGAAGAACAAATGAAAGATGTTCTGAGTAAATTTCAGAAAGATTTGATGGCTAAGCGTAGCGCTGAATTTAATAAAAAAGCAGAAGAGAACAAAGCGAAAGGTGAAGCGTTCTTATCTGCTAACAAATCAAAGCCTGGAATAGTAGTGTTACCAAGTGGTTTGCAGTATAAAATTATTGATGCTGGTACTGGTGCGAAACCCGGTAAATCAGATACTGTAACTGTTGAATATACTGGTACATTAATTGACGGTACTGTATTTGACAGTACTGAAAAAGCAGGCAAGCCGGCGACATTTCAAGTATCTCAAGTAATTCCTGGTTGGACAGAAGCATTACAATTAATGCCTTCTGGTTCTACATGGGAAGTTTATGTTCCAGCAGATTTAGCTTATGGCCCACGTAGTGTAGGTGGCCCTATAGGTCCAAATGAAACATTGATCTTCAAAATTCATTTGATTTCAGTAAAAAAAGCAGCCTAATCTCGTGAGGAAATTTTCTTTCTCACCATACTCACTCCCATTTTGGGAGTGAGCTCTTCTTAAGTTGCAAATCCTCACCGCTTTGAGTGATCTTAATGATGAACAAGCGTCTCTTTATTGTTTTCATTTTAGGTTTTTCTTCTGGCTTACCCATGGCCTTAATCAGTAGTACACTGCAAGCATGGTTTGCCTACAGTGGAATGTCTGTTTTTGTGACTGGAACGTTAAGTTTAATCAGTTTACCTTATGCTTATCGTATTTTCTGGGGGCCTATTCTTGATCGTTACTCATTATTTAATTTGGGTAAAAGGCGAAGTTGGATCTTTGCAATGCAATGTTTATTACTTTTTGGTTTTAACTTGATGGCGTGGTTTATTCCAGAACAGCATCCTAAGTTAATAGCTTTGCTCGCATTAGCCTTGGCTTGTTTTTCTGCAACTCAAGACATTGCAATTGATGCGCATCGAGCTGAATATTTACCAATGGCTGAGCATGGTTTAGGTGCTTCGTTAGCGGTATTAGGTTATCGACTTGCTCTGCTGTTGTCCGGCGGTTTTGCCTTGGTTATGGCACAGAAATTAGGTTGGGCTTTTACTTATCGCTTTATGGGTTGTCTCATGATAGTAGGGATGCTTGCTGTCTTTGGTAGTGAAGAGCCAAGTGCAGCCGTCCAACAAAAGAGTAATTTTGCATTATCATTTATAGCACCTGTGAAAGAATTCTTATCACGTCAAGGAGTCATTCCTCTTTTATGTTTTGTTTTTTGTTATAAATTAGGAGAGGCTTTTACAACGACTACTAGTGGTATCGTAATGCCGTTTCTCATTCAAGGACTTGGTTTTTCTTTAGATACTATCGGATATATCAATAAAATACTCGGAGTTGGTTCTATATTGCTGGGCGGATTATGTGCTGGGTTTTTGTTGATGAATTATTCATTGTATCGTTCATTATTCTTTTTTGGTTTGTTGCAGGCATTAACTAATATTTTATTTGTTGCGTTAGCAATAATAGGCAAAAATGTCATTTTATTATCAGTGGCAGTATTTTTTGATAATTTTGCAGCGGGCATGGGCTCTACAGCATTAGTCGCTTTATTTATGCGCTTGGTAGATAAACAGTATACTGGAACTCAATTTTCTTTACTTGTGGCATTATCTACTTTACCTCGCATTATCTCAGGTCCCTTGGCAGCGATGATTCAAATGAATATTGGATGGGTGGGATTGTACCAACTGTCTGTTGTATTTGCTTTGTTTTTTATCCCTTTCTTAATCAAAATCAAAGAACAAACAAAAGAAAATAGGCAAGAGGTAATTTCTATAGATAAGGAAAGGAATTTTAATCCTGCGGGATAAATTGGATAAGAGCGCGCCACTTTTAATGAAATAATATCTCGAATAAGTTTCTCAAGAGACACCTAGGATTGGATTGTTTTTGAACAATACCCTATACTTTAGGAGTTAACCCATAAAAAATAAAGCACAAAATTGGGGTAAATTAACTAATGATGACTTTACAGTCATTGAGACTTCTCACTAGAAATATTCCGATTACTTAGATGAGACTGATAAGTCGTCAAGGGACCTCCTAGAGGAAACCAAATATTATAAATGGATATTTAAACAAGGAGATGTTATGAAAAAGTTAATTATAGGTTTTTTTATTATAGCTTCTTCTGTGGCCTTTTCTGCAACAAAAACTGATTTAAATGCTAAATGGATTTGCACCACTAATGCAAGTAGTAGTGATGTTGCAGGAGATAAAGCTGCAGATGATAAGATGGCTAATACACAAGGCTCAGCAACCGAATCGTTCGCTTTTGCGGTCAAAAACTGTCGTGATTGCACTAAAATTACTTGCGAAACACAAGAGTAATTTTTATTAAATGAAGCTGGGAAAATTTAATACCAGCTTCATTTAAGTACTTGCGATAAAGAATAAGGAAGAACTTTATTGTTATTTAAAGGATAATCAAACAGATAACCTGCTGGGTAATTCTGTATTAGGCAAATTTGAAAAACACTCTAATATCCAGCCTGAAGGTCTACTGAACAAATAATTTAAAATGATTATCAGCTATTACCAGGCTCTGTTGACGTTTGCTCCCCCGATGTCATTAAGTTAAGGAAAGTGTGTTTGAGACTGTAGGTTGGGCCTGGCGACAACATTGAGCCCTGTTGTGGCTTAACCGTCTTTGTTAGAGGCCCAACCTACTTTTTTCTTAACCTAACGGCAGTGTTGTGTCGAGCTAGCAAATGCCAACTGACCTTATTAAAGTTTTTATGAATCTGATTTTATTTATTATTTTAATTCTATTAATATTGGCATTGCGTTCCACATGGACTTGGATCGTAGGTTTGTTATTTATCTAAATGGACACTTCATATTTTGATTGTTATATAATTTTGTACTAAAGACATTAAATAATCATAAAAAATCACCGCAATCTATAAATTTCAGATTGCGGTATCTGTAAACTCAGACGACATAAACTGAATACGAATAATACGTTCACGCGTGGGAGTGTTTATTATTTTCTTCTTTGTCACAACGCATTCCATAACAAGCTCCAATACAACTTGAAAAAGCACTAAGAAAAAATAGAATGAAAAGAATCCATCCACTCCAAGCCAAATGCTGAGGATTGCCGTGCAGTATTTTTTGCTCTGATGAGTTTTGCTGAGAAGAAACAGATACATTTACATCTGCTGTAGAAATCTGTGTAGGTGTCAAAGCCGGATCTAAATTTTCTTGATGAAAGGAAACATAATGCATCATTGGTATGATTAATAAAGCACCCAACATTAAACCCAAACTCCAAGTAATGAATCCATAAATTACACCTCCATGGCAATAGCAATGATAAAATCGTGCTAAATACCCGGTAACAAATCCTGCTACACCCATTGATACGATGGAGCCGATTAATAATCCTAGAATGCCCCCAATTGCAACAACAGTTGTACCCTTAGGAGAGGAAGTATATGCACTTAAACCAATCGCCATACTAAAAATATCAAGCAAAAAGCCTAAACCAACACCAACAAATGCACCGGCAAAAATTGGGGTCCAATGAATATCAGTAATCGTAGTCTTATAACATTTTTGATTGTCCATAATATAAGTATCCTTGATTCTAAAGATGAGAAATTAGCCAAATTAATACTAATAAACTAACCGGAACGCCTAACAACCATGCAATGATATATCCCATGATTTTCTCCAAAATGCGTTGTCATTATCCTTTAAATTGGTATTTTAATTTAAAATTATAGATTAGAAATGAGTAAATTGTAGACAACTAATGGTAATCATGAAGGATACTATTGTTATATAATGTGAGATTTGAAAAGAACAGTACATGCTGATTTTAGCTTATTTCTCCCAATACGATAGAGAGATGATTTTGTTAAAAAATAGTTTTTATGGATTGATCAAATGCTTATATGAGTGTTCATAGCATCATTTTTGTCTGTTTTTCACAAAAACCTGTTTTTTTTAACAGCATGTGAAGCAACATACAAAAATTAGTTAAGTGAGTGCTACAGAAGCTGTGTAAAGACTAGGGTGAAATAAGAACGGCCTTAATCATGCACAAGATTTTTTAACAGAATAAGAGTTTTTTTAGGGGCATTTACTTGGTGTTGGCGTTAGCTGGAACGCTGCCCCCTTTGTAGGGAGCATGATTTTTACATTTTTGCTCTTATTTCTACCTTGTTAGTGCTTAGACACACATCCCTATTTTTGATGGGGTAGAAGTATTTTCGTGAAATGGACAGTCCATTTGGGCTTGTATGTCTGCAATAGTCATATCAATTGCCTTTGAACAAACTTCACTTACGATACGCGCGAAGGCTTTACTTTTATCATCTCCGGGCATAAGTTCGATATCTTTTGCGAACAGATCTTTGAGTTTTTGTTCATCTTGACTGAGTAATATTCTTAAGCTTTCTAAACTTTGAGCCAGAGTGAAAAAGGACTCATTGCGATCTCTTACACCAAAAAATCGAATAGGATTTGTCACTTTTTGTAGATATTCACGATCATCAAAAGGTAATTTAAGCTGATTTAACAGTCGAATACACGTTTTTGGGATATTTCCGTAGATGTTGCAAATGTTTTGAAGATTAAGGCTAATTGATTCAAAAGCAGGAGAAAATATCTTGGGGTCATAATCCTTGTCGTAAGGTTTAAATAATTTCGAGAGAATATTATTTGTTAATTCTACTTTTTTATACATAAAGATACCAAAAATTGATAAAACTTGAAGCAATTGTAAATGAATATAACTTTAAATACCAATATAATGATAATTTTTTCTTAATATTGTTGATATGAAAAGCATTATGCTTTTCATATCAACGATAAGAATTATTTAGAACCGCTTGGATTTTGGGGAGTAATTTTACTTATCTCTTCCAAAGTATCTTTAGTGGTAGGTTGTTCTTGTTGTTGTCTAAAGAAACGTGGTTGAGGATAATGAATCTTCTCTGGAGATTTGTCTTTTGTTGTGCGTTTGTCCCTTTCAAATTCAAATCCAAAATGTGATTTTACTTGTAATTTAGAATGTTTTTCCAAATGCGTATCTAATGTTAATTGTTGTTCGTGAGATAATGCCAGCCTCATCATTTTAGGCAATACTTCAATGGGGTGCTCAGGGTCTTTACTTAACTTTAATCCATGTAACATATCCCATTTCAATGGATTAGTTTCTTTGAGTGTTGGGTCTAAATTGTCTGTGAGTTGATGAGTTAATGCTATATGAGAAGCGTGAGCAATTTTTAATACAACAGCTTGTCGTTCAGGAGTAAGTTCGCTAAAGAGCTTAACCATTTTATTGGTATACTCGAAATCATTGTCCTTATGTAAAATTTCTACACTTCGCCTTTCTAAGTATTCGATGAGTTTAATTTCATTAACATTTTCACAAAGCATCAATTTTAGAAATTCGGTATCACCATAGGCACTTTGCTTCACATTCGGATTTGGAAAAAATTCACCTAGAGAACCGTCTTTTTTAATTTCCCTAGCGCCAATTATCCGCTCAGGAGATAAAAAAGGTAACATATATTCCATTGCTGCCTCAGCATTACTTCGTTCTATTCCCATTCCTTTGTCAACTTTGCCATCATAACCTACACCAAAACTAATATGACGCCCAACGGAAGCGGCTTCATCACAGGCATAGACATAGATATAGCCATCTTGGATACCATAACTCGCAGCAAAATCAAATGCGGCGCAAAATTTTAAGTTGGCGGAAGTTGACGTAATCCCACCAGACCAGCCAATTTTTTCGCCTTCTGTTTCAAATACATCATTTACATAAGGCTTACTAATGACTCCTGATTGGAAAGCCCACATACTGACGAATTGAGGTGCTAATCCTTCTTTAAATGCCACTTCTGGCTTCCCATAATCACCCTCTGGACGAATGGTCCTAAATTGCATTTGACCATCACGATCAATAAACTTGGCATTGTATTTTGAATTTTCTAAACTTTGCTTAATGTAAGCAACACGGTTTTCTCTAAATTCAGGAGATGTCACCATTAAGGTGTTAGCTATGGTATTTACAATATTCTTTGCATCTTTGATAAATTGTTGTTTGTCTAAAATTTCTTTGGGATGATCAACCTTTTCACCAGATTTTTTACGCAGATTAATCTCTTTGCTTAGCTCGGACTCAAAGTACTCTTTTACTTCTTTTTCATAAATGTCGTACTTTTTAGGATCGCCACTAGCTAGACGAATTGCTTGTTTGGCATCCGCTTCAGCATCTTCAAAGTCGGAAAGAAGTTTACTTGCGGCAGAGATAATCATTTTCTCTGTTTTAAGTTGATTATTAACATATCGATTTAAATCATCCACAACTTTATTGAGTTTTTTGGTATTTTCAAACGTTTTCTCTCGATGCCAAAGATCAATCTCGTCGGGATTGCCATGAGCAAGTTTCATCGCTTCCACATGTAGTTTCTCTAGTGCTTCCCCGTCGTATTTTTTTGACGCTATTTCTTGAATGAGCTTAGTCAATTTAACACGTTCAGAATAAGTTAAATTTCTCATGACAACCCTTAGTTTTGATTTTTAATATATAAATTGTATCATCAGTATATTAAGTGATCATTAAAGGGTCATTTTGATTTTATGAATTTTGGTTGTAGGGGTTCTTAACTTTAACCAATATACCAATTTCTACATCATGTCAGCTGAATCTTGTGTTATTTATTTAAAATTCAGATGCTTATAGGTCAGCAATTTTGAAAGTTATGGTGTTCTTGATTAGTGCCCCCGGATTTGGGGATGAGCCAAAAATATCTTAATGGTACTAGGGTGGGACTCGAACCCACACGCAATTCCTTTATTTTATTGGCTTATAATAATACGGACTCAAAGCTTACCCAAAATCTTACCCAACGTTAAGCATGATACCCGATTTGAATGCTTACGAAAAGATAAGAAAAATTATGTTCTTTTAATAGGGTCATCTATTCTATATATATCTGCATTTATTAAGGATATGCAAAGTGTGGAGTAACCTAATCTCTGGCTTTTTTGGGGCGGTTTTTGCAGTAGTAACTACATATTGGTTGCAGGAATATTCAAAGAGGAAAGAGCATAAGCGCAATATTAATGCATTGCTTCTTTCAATTAAAACCGAAATCACTGTTCTTCAGGAAAGGTTTAATAATTCTTTTGGGACAATTAAACAAATAGATGGACCAATTATGTCCTATTACTTTATAGAACAAAATTATTTTTTAGTGTTGGAAGGGCAGGCGCCATTATTGGGGACAATTATTGATGAGAATTTAAGAGCACTTATTATTAAAACTTATATTCACGTAAAGAGTTTAATTGATTCATTTAAAACAAATAATATTACATTGGCTAAGTATGAAGATATCAATTCATTTATTTTACAAAATCCTTTAAATCCATGTGCTCAAGAAGTAAAAGAAAAATATGAGCTAGTATTAGATGGTTATGCAGAATCAATCCGAGTTTTATTACAAGAAACGGAAAGTAATATTATATGCTTATTTTCTCTAATCGATAAATATTTAAGGAAACAATCTATTGTCTGTTTTAAATGTGGGGGGAGAAAAAGCACATTAATGTGATATTCAGTAAAAATACTTTTATTTTAGAATTTAGGTTTCTAATCGATATATACTTCTCGAATAAGATTTCCACAAGAGGAGAATAATTTGTAGATACTATAATTAAAGTATAGTTCTTTTAAGGAGTGCACAAAATGTATTTTATCTATATTGATGACTCTGGTAATAATGAAATTACACTTTTTGTTGCTCTAGCCATTAAAGAAGAAAATTGGAAAGCATCCTTTCAATCTATAAAAAGTTTTCGTCGGTTGTTGAAGCATCAATATAAAATACCTACTTATAAAGAATTGCATTCATGGAAACTTGTGTCTGGAAGAGGAAATATTTCACCACTTAGAATTAATAAACAAAAACGAGTAAAAATTTTTAATGATATTTTATCTGTTACTGTTAAATTACCTGATATTAAAATATTTGCAGCTGTGGATAAAAATTGTGACTATTTACGTTGTTTTGAAAGGCTTTTAAATAGAATTCAGACGACCATGCAAAAAACATGGAAAAGTAATGCTCTTATTTTTTGTGACCAAGGACATAGTAACCTTACAAAACTACGCCGCAAAATGGCAACCCATAATTTTATACCAAGTAATCAAGAGATATCAGAGTTTTGGTCAGACACTGGCACTTTCGCAAAAAATATTACAGTCGATAATATAATCGAGGATATAATATATAAAGATTCAAAAAATTGTATTTTTATTCAGTTAGCCGATGCTTGTGCATATGCGTTGTTAAGATGTGAAAAACACTTAGAATCTAAAAATAAATTGGGTCTTCATAAGTCCTTTTCAATACTTGATGAACCAGGTGTATTGGCATTAAAAGGGATACTGAAAGGGGATCCTCTTGGTATTATTCGATCATAAAGAATGCAGAACCTACACCCATCTCTAATCTATATTTTTATAGATGAGCTAAGCTCAAATGGGTTCAGTCCTGCTATACTTAATTTTAGACCAACAAGTAATTTTTTTCTTGTCTTTTGCATGTTCACTTTTATTTATAGAGACAATCAAACTATTTTTGTATTTTTTCAGTCCGGTGGCCAGGGAATGTCTTGTATATCTTCCACTTTAAAATTATATAGAATTTTAATTCTTTTGTTTCATAGTTGAAGTGTCTGTGAGAGCTTCTTTGAAGACTGCGATTGATTTTTTGAATTTAGAAAAAGGATTCAATGAAAATAGTTTTAGAAAAAACCTTTACTTTCAATTAGTGCGTGTTAGAAAAAATAACCTAATCAATTCAGCTAAATCGTCTTCCTCTGCATAAAAATAAGCTGTAGGTACTGATAAAACCATAGCAATTCTTTTTAATGTTAAGAAATCAGGAGTGTGTTTGCCTGTCTCATATTGATTTATGCGAGGACTTGCTGAAAACTCGTCCATACCAGCAGCGATGCCAAGTTGCTTCTGTGACATGCCAGCGGCTGTTCGGGCTTCTTTAAGTCTTTTGGGTAATGGCGAATTTGCCATTCTCTTTGCCTAAAATAATATCTATTTAATGCTAAGAGATTCTTAGTTTTTTGCTTGACAGGATACTAAGGATTTCTTAGTATTCGCCTGGATTGGTCTAATTGTGATCATTAAGGAATTATTTGATCCAAAAATATGACTTAACTTATTATAAAGATTAATTTTTTAGTGTTTTTTTAATATTAAGAGGTATCAATGAAGTCCAAAATATTCTTATCAAGTGTATTAATTTTTTGTTTTAGTTTTACTAATCTCCTACATGCGAAAAGTTATCGTTACCATTATTCTCCACCCAAATATGGCTCTTCGTATGGAAGAGCTCATACTGTAAGACCTTATTTCAAAAAAAATGGTACTTATGTCAGAAGACATAGAGCTGGGAATCCTTATTCAGGTGTCCATTGCCATAATAATGTTTGTTACTAGGGATTAATAATGAGAGCAACAATTGCTGTCTTGATGTGTTTAGTAAATTTTAGCAGTTTTGCATTTGATCATACTTATTATGTTAGTGGAGAAGATGAAAATGGAATTGAATTAGAAGGAATAATTTATTCATACAATGGAGAGCGGGATGTAAGCGGTGAATTAACTGACGAAAATGGAAATAATCACGATTTCAACGGACAGTGGGATGGCTATGGTCATATTAGTGGAGAGACTGATGAAGGTATTTCAGTTGAATTAAATGTTAACTAACTAAAGAGAAATTTTACCATGAATAAGTTGAATTTATTAATAGCCACATTATTTTTAATAATCATTAACAATGTAAATGCTGCTATAAATTTTACAGATTTTTCCAATGCTCCTCTGCTAGACTCCTCATCAAAGAGTGCCTCAGACGGTTTTGATGAGGGATACAGAATTGCTCAGGAGGCAGGAAGACTAAGAGCAGAACAAAGGCAACTTGAATTACAAAATAAAATTTTAGAAGAGCAACTTAAAATGATGAAAAATAGTGATCGCTGATACATAGCTGAAAACCTGGCTATTTTGAATGCATTTATAATTGGGCTTCGAACTTTTAGAATAAGGGAGAACTAATTGCTTAAGTTATATTAAAAAAATCATTATCGGGTTAATCTTGAAAGCTAATATGTATTTTTCCGGAAGTATATATCTTCTTTCGTGGTTATTTTTAGGTTTATGAGTTTTGGCGGGATTGATGAATTCAATGTTGGATGAAACCGGTCATTGGATTCCTCTGACAGTTTATAAGATGTTCGCAGAGACAGGGGAACCATTGTCTTTATTTTCTATATTTAAATCACATAGGGGTTCAAATCTCTTAAACAATATATAGTTGTCATCTTTTCCTATGTCTTGTTTTATTGCATTTATAGTTCTTAGAATCACCACAATTAATACTGGTATATACCCCAGATTCAGAATGGTACAGAAAAATTTGTGTTTGTAATCCCTAATCAGGATAAATAAGTATTCTAAATACAACACTTAAAGTTATAGAAAATATTCCCGCTTGCAGACAGGCTGGACTCCCGTGCATGTAGATACCCCACCTTTATGTAGGGATATACCCCCCTGAATTCCATGGTAGAACCTCATGTATGTTGCTATAAGATTCCCTTCGTTGTTCAACGAGGGTTTAATAGTCACGAGTATATTTAGCTTCAAGATTAGCATTTAACTTTCGTAACTCTTCTGACATACTGTTATCACTTTCAATATCTACTTTATTACCGTATACCTTTGGAACTAATTTACTTGCTAACCATTTACGAGTATCAACTTTTAACCGTGCCCTGTGTACGGTTTGTGGATTTGATACTAACTCTCTCTGCTTATTCACATGCTGATCTTGAGAAGCATCATCAGAGATCTCTATAATCTCATCAACCAACAATTCAATCTGACATATTTTTGCTTGCGCGTATTGCTCTGAAAAGTCCTCATTATTTTTAAGCCACGTAAATAAAGTAGCTTGGCATGGCCAGTGAGGATGCTCAGCGCAGAGTTTTTTTGTGCCTTTACTTGATGATGCAATTTTATCGCAGATCTCTTTCGCCAATTTATCGGTATACTGAGTTGGTCTACCTACTGTTGAATTCTTATTCATGTTCTTCTCCGTATATCTGATTTCTATTCTGGTCTGCCTGAGTAATGAGGCATTCCGTTTGCCATCCAGAGTTCTATATGTAATTTTAATGTTTCGATTGGAATATTACCATCAGCAATATCGTTGATATCTTCTTTTGAAAGAAGATGCTCCAGAACGTAACTTGCACTGATAGAAAACTCCTGGCAGATTTTTTGTACAATTTCAACTACATGTGGCCCCATCAAAGTTTCAAGAGTAAATCCGCACTCATTCCGCAATGAATTCGCAGCATCAATTTGTTTCGCTGCTTGAGTTTCCGCAATATCCGCAGAATCCGCAACACTATCTTTGTCATACCATGAATACTCTCTAACCATACAATCTTTGTCATTATCATTTTGTATATAATCATCAACATCATATTGATTCATTACCTTTGCGGATTCTGCGGATATTGCGGAATCCATCACTGGAGATGACCTATCAGTTGCGGATTTGTTGCGGGTTTCTTGCGGATCTATTGCTGACGATTTCTTTCTTAAAGCAAATCCATTGGATATTAGATCTAGCATGGGTTAACCTCCCATGCGATAGGCTTTTTAGTTTTACTGTTTCTTGCAGTTATCTGGATGTGTCCAGTATCAACGAGAACTTGTAGTAAACGACGCGCCATTCGCGCTTCTCTTAACTTTGACGGTAATGCTTTGAACTGATCGGCCGACAATGTGCCGCCTTTCATTTTTATCCAAGCAAGCAAATCATTCGCTAGTAACTCATTTACATCATATAGGGCTTCTGTGGTATGCATGATCGTGGATTCTAAATAATAAGAAATCAATACTCCTGCACGTTCCACATGTTCAACAGTAGGCTGCTCGTAGCCTTCTACAAAAGCCAATATTGCAGCAATACGAGCAGCATTTTCCGCCGCCTTTGATGCGAACGATTTAATATCTGTAAATCTTCCATCAGCTCGAAGCTGCTCCTCTATACCATCATGTAGAGCACACCATGCATCTAACGCATTGCCTCTTAAAGCAAATACAGTTAATTGCAATTCACCAGTTGACTCATTTATTTTCAACGGTAGATTTAATAAATTTGTAAGCCTTTGCCAGTACTTAGCAATAGCAGAATCACTATTTGCACCTTTTTCTAAATCCCTATCCGATAAGAATCGACTACCTGCAATGCTTGGTTCATGACTAATTAAGAACCGTGCAAGAAATCCCTGTCCTTGAAGTAGTTGATCGGATAATACCTTGTTTGCAATAACTGGCTGAATCATTAAATGACTGCTTAATCTACGATTTGCTAATGCTCCTGATTCTCCTTCACTACCGCGAGTGCGTGTTATTGGATCGCCATCCCACAGCTTAGATAAGATATGAATGGTTCTACCTTTAGCCTCGTCATTCATACCATGACCGCTAAAGAAGGAAATACCTTCATCACTAAATAATCCTGCGCTTGGATCTCCGTGAATATAATGTTTCCATATTCCCTCCGAGGTAGGTTCGCTAAAAGTAATATTTGAGCGGGAAGGTGCTTTTGGTTTACTTAATTCAAGTTGAAATAACCTTTCAGAAAGCCTCTTTTGCTCATCGTCGCTCAACTCTGCTTTCGGTTTGCTACATAATTTTATAATTGAAATACGTCGAAGCTCCCAAGCCTCCATTTCGGCCTTATATTTTTGTTCTTTTGCTGAAAATACTAAGGCTCGTTTATTTTCATAAGCTCTAATTGGTGCGAGTGCTAATCGATCTACAGTGCTTTTACGATCGCCTGATTCAGCTACGCTAAGGCAAAAAATTGACACAGGGCTTATGCCTATACTGCCTCGTTGCACATTGATATGAGCTTGTGCTACTAACCCAGCTGCCGCTAAAACAGATTGACCAGCCATGCCTTCAGGTACTTGAACATGATAAGCGAGTTGTTTGGCAGCTTCCCCCAAAATACTACCTAAGGCCTCTAATGGGTATTTTATTGGGGTATTACGTGTAGGCAGCGGATCGGCCAAATCTGTATTCGGCGAGGGCCATTCAAAAGGCATACTATCGACAAGATCTTCAATATCTTTAGCGCTCATTAATAGTCCTCCAATAGCATGTCAACAAAGTCCTTGCCAACACAAGAAGGTATTGCACGTTTAACTGTTCGTCCTTCTATTAATAATCTTTTCGTAAGTCGATAAGCAGCCTGCTGTCCACATCCAGATTCATCATTATCAACGGTTATAATCACCTCTTTGACGTATGGAGGTAACAAAATATTATCCATACCTACCACGCTTATTGTTGCCCACGCTGGAAGTTTTGTTGCAATATGAATAGAAAGGGCCGTTTCTATGCCTTCAGCTAAAGCAATTTTTCCATCAACAGGTTGATATAATTTTATTGCTGCTCCAACAGATGCTTTGGGTTGTGAAGGCATAAGCTTTTTAGGATTTGGTACATTAGCCTTACAGGTTTTTACTAAATATGTACGATGAAGTGTAGCCATTCCATTATTTTGATTTCTTACAAGGGCTACCCTCGCAGGAAAATATCCTAGTAAAACTTTTTCATCGTAATAAGGTGAATGAGGATGGTACCGCAATGAAACCGGAAATTGTTTAAGAGATATACCGCGTGACTTTAAATAACAATCAACAGGATCTTCTGATCTGATTAATTGTATCTGTAGCCAAGTATAGGTTAAAGCGTTTCGACGTTTTTTCAACTCCTCTGCATTAAGAGCATTTGGCAAGGATGATTTAGGGATAGGACTATTTCTATAATCAAAGTTATAATTACCTTGAGTTTGAATACCTAATATCTTTGCAACTTGATAAACTGCTTTAGAAAAACTCCATTTGTGGTAATTCTGTAATAGCTTTATTCCATAGCCAGAGCCGCATTTATTACAATAAAATGTACCTTTACCTTCCTTATCATCAAATCTAAAACGATCTTTTCCACCACATACAGGACTGGACCGGTGTTTATTTTTTAAATAATGCTTATAAACCTCTGGCCACTGTCCCTTTGCTCTATCAATTATAATGTTCATAGTAAACCTTCCCTTTAATTCTTAATTGATGCTCCGATGGCTTTAATACGGAGCATAAGTCATCCATGAGCCTATGTTTTTAGTCTAAATTCCTAACCCAGTTTTCTAATTCTTCTCTTAAATACATTGGCCGCTTTCCGAGTGGATTTTTAGCCTTAGGAAAGTTTGGCGACTTAATAAGCTCATAAAATTTAGTTGTTCCTACCCCTAAAAGTTTTTGAGCCTGTTTGGGGTATAGCAATAATGGTTCTGTTGTCATTTTTAACACCTTGTTAATAGTTGATTGTTTCGTTTTGAACTATTTTTAATGGTTCAAGAGAACAATTATGCTTACTTTAGTAATGTGCTCATAATGTTGACGATGGTTGATTTAAAGGGCGGGATCACTATTAATAGAAATCTTTGGTTGTAGGGTTAGAGGTAACAGAAGTGATCGAAAATCCCTATTTATATTGGATAAAGTGACATAGCAATCTGGATTAGCTCTTGCTTTACATATTAAATCTTCATAAACGTCTCTAACTCCATCACTTTTTTTAAAACGGACATATTTCTGATAGATCTGACTTAAACAAATTTTAATATTCTCTAGATCTTTTTCTTCTTCATTTATGTTAAGCATAACTTTAAGAACAGTTAATAAAGGATTTCCATATTTTCTTTGATTAGGGGCAGATAACCCAAGTGTTTCAGCACAAAATAAAATCGCAAAATATGCTTGCTCTCTTAATTTATGGACATTTAATTCATGTCCATTACTTTGATTTAATCTCGCTAGTTCTTTTTCACAAAAAGTTAATTGTTTTTGTTCTTCATGTTGAGAATATTCATATGTTTTCAAATCGTGATGAGGAAAACGTTCTAATGATTTTATTTGATTAGAAATCCGATTATAAGCGCTTATTTTCTTTTTTGTGGAGTTTATGGCTATTGCTAAATCAGCTTTAAGTTCATTTAATTGTTCTTTGTACCGATTATCAATGTCACTTGCATCTTGAGCTAATGACATATAATAAAACCACGATTCTAAAAATATATGAAATTCTTGCTTAGTTAAAACTCTTTTAAATAAAGCGCTAAGCTCTGATTGAGTTGCAGCATACTGATCATTACTGCAATATATGCTTTTTTGTTCATAGGGGCTGGCAGTATTGTTTATTCTGTCATTTTGTATATACATCAAATCATTTATGGTAATAATTAACTGTTTAAATTGAGGCGTAGTCAATTTCCTCTGTATTATGCTTTCGATCTGCTGTTTAAAATCATCGCCTAGACTAGTAGTATAGGTGTCGAGCTGTTCATCTCCTTCTAAATAAGTTTCAGGTTCTTGTGTCTTTAATCGCAGTATTAAAATAAAATTAATGATTAGATCAATTTGACTCACCGTAAAATCATAACCAAATTGTTTTTTTAATGCGAATTTTGCTTCCGAATAATTAATTCTATTATCTTGCTTTGGTAATATTCCTTGAAACATTAATCTAAGGGACAGCTCTAAAGGCTCAATATGGATGGTCATTACTATTTTCCTTTTTATAATTAACTAAATAATCCTGGTGCAACCCATTGGATAACCAGTTGCTATACCAACCCATTAAACTCCTTCTTTCTTCTTTAAAATCAGCACGTAAATATATTCCACGTACTCCTTGTATCTTGTGAGCCAATTGAGCTTCAATTGCATCACTGCGGAAGTTACTTTGTTCATGTAAAACTGTTGATGCAAGAGATCTAAAGCCGTGAAGAGTATGCGCACCTTTGTAACCTATGTTGTGTAAGAGTTTTCTAGCACTGGTTTCGCTTATTGGTTGATAAGATTTAGTGCTCGGCGAGTTAAAAAGGTAGGGGGTAAATCCTGTTATTGTTCTAAGTTCTTTAAGTAATTTTATGACTGGATGTGATAATGGTACCCAATGCGTTACGCCCATTTTCATTCGCTCGGCAGGTATAATCCATTCAGCCTGTTGTAGGTTAAATTCACTCCATTGGGCTAATCGTAATTCAGATGGTCTAGTAAATAAATGAGATAGTAATTCCACGTAAAGTTTATTTATTTTGCTTGCAGAGCTTAGTTTTATCGCTTCCAGCATGTTATGGGCTTCATGCGAGGAAATAGCGTATTGATTGGTTACTTTAGGTTTAGGGGTTAACGCTTTTTTGAGGCCGATGAACGGGTAATTTTCCGTAATTGATGCCCCTGTTGCATATTCAAAGATGGATTTTAATCTATCGTGTAATCGATGTGCTACTTCATGATGCCCTTGTATTTCATGAGGATGGATTATTGCTAATAGTTCAGCTTTAGTAATTTCATCGATAGGTCTATTGCCGATAAATGGATAAATATCCCGATGCAGGCTTTTAAGATGGCGCTTATAAGTTACATCCTTCCAACGATGTGAATTTTTTTGAAACCATTTTTCAGCAACATCTTTAAAGGTTATTGTGGGTTTTTCATTCGAATGTTGTAGCCTTGGATCAATACCTTGTGCAATTAAAGTTCTATAGGACTGGACTATTTTGCGGGCATCGGCCAGGCCAATATGTGGATAATTCCCAAGAGTGATGGTTTGCGGTTTTTTATTCCATTGAAAACGGAAAATAAATACTTTTTTGCCACTTTGTCGAATTTCAAGCACCAATCCGTCCATATCGGTATGGCGTTTTCCATCTTTTATTTTTAATGCTCTAATTTTTGCATCCGTAAGCATAGTACTACCTCAACTTGTGTGCTGCTTGGTAAGCTGAGTAAAGAGGTTTACCCAAGATCTTACCCAAAGTACGCACGGTTATATACGAAAAATAACGAACGATTGAGAAGGATTTGAGATAAATATTTGTGTAGTATTTACTTAATTATCAAAGGATTACTTAAATATTGAGAACCATTGAGAAGTGATAATAATATCTCAATGGTACCTAGGGTGGGACTCGAACCCACACGGTGTCACCACCACCGGATTTTGAATCCGGCGCGTCTACCAATTCCGCCACCCAGGCATTTGAGACGCCATTATAACAAAGAAATAAATTCAAACAATGGGTTTTAGTGTATTATTATTTAAAATTGTTAATTATGAATGGGGCGATTAATGAATAAATATCGATTTTTTATTTTAGTTTATCTTTTTATACAATTTAGCGTAGGCCATAGTACAATTTGTCCTGATCCAAAAACAAGCTCTCTGAAGTGGGGTGTTCCACCAGATCCTTGGATAGTTAATCCAGTTTCGCCTCATCGACCTCAAGGTGATGAAAATACCCGTTTTGTTCGTGCCAATATTTTAGTTGCAGGGTATGGTCGAGGAATCGTGTGTACTTATAGAAATTCGATAGGAGAATATTCAATCTGGTGGCCAACTTTGACTAAAATTCCGTCGCGACATGACTCTAATTGGATAGAAAATTCAGGTGGTTTTGTGTGTTTTCAAGTTTTAGAGCAGTGTCAGTTTTATGGTGGATAAAAACTTTTATGTAGTTGGCTGCCCTAGTGGAGTTGAGTCTCTCAGGGCATAAAATTTGATGCCAATTAGATCACTGAAAAATTTTGCAGAGTTTATATTCTATTAAATTCGATCTTCTGTAATGTCAATCATCATTTGTAATGATTTTTTGGCATTATCTATAACCCATTGTTGCTCTTGGTTCGACAATCTGTTTCTACTGCCGGTGAATTCATTGACAACATCACCTGCTTTAACTTCATTATAAGCCATTGTTTTACCTTGCCTTAGTAAATCAACGAGAGCTACTAAGTGAGGAGGGTCATTACGTGACATGGTGGCACAACCACATCCTATGCCTTTTTCATTTTCTTTTTTAGGCACTTGAGCTAAATTGATTACTTCTATTCCTAAACCTTTACAATATTGTTTGAGATTTTCTACCATATGATTTTCTGTGCCTATGGCATAACGTTTCGTGTTCGCACGATCATGGACTACATAATCCCAAATGAAGGCTGTAGAACCTGAATGTTGGGCAATTTTAATGACGGAATTGCGGCATTCAGGATGAACAATAGTTGTATATCCTTGACTATGCCAATACTCACACATTTCAGGCTGATAATGGGTATGCACAGCGCATTGGCTGGAAAATAAGATAAGTTGGGCATCATCAAATTGCTTTATTGTTTGCTTGTCTTGGTTTGCTAATGAATATTGAGCTCCTGCTGTACCGCCTGGCCAATAGGCAAGATTTTTTATCCCTAACCAATAAGCCACATTTTCTCCCATATGTTGATCGGGAATGAAAAGAATTTTTTTATTTTGTTTTTGAGCCCATTGGAATATTTTTTTCACATTAGAACTGGTACAGACAGCCCCACCTTGAGCTCCAGTCATTGCTTTGACGCGGCCTGATGTATTCATATAACAAACAGGTAGAATATTTTCAGCACCATAACGTTCATTTAAATCAAGAAAGGCGGGTTCAACCATAAAATCTTTGGCAAGCATTTCCATGGTACAACCCGATTTAGGATTAGTGATATATACCTGCTGATTTTTATGAGCCAGGATACTGATTGATTCAGCCATAAAATGAACTGCTGACTCAATAATGATCGATTTTTCAGGATGTTCTGCAGCCATTAAAGCTAATTGATAGGAGTCCCCGATAAGCCCACCGAATTGTTCTACTAAACGAACAATTTCTCCGCCCATATAATAATGGGCTAAAAGTAATAAGCGCTTACCAAAATGATCTTGTGCTTTTTTTAGATAAGGAGTCATCCATGATAAGATTGTGGTAAGTTTACGATCAGGTAATGCCTGATATTCTTGAGCATAGGGTATAAAATCTTCCTGATACCAATCTATTGGATAATCGCTTTGGCAAATGCTCATATCATTTCGAATGTGCATTAATGTGGTTTCAGGAGTATAAAGAGTAGAATTTTTAAACATCTATTTGGCCTCAAATCATGTGAATGTAGCCTCAAACATCTATATTAAAGCTACAAATTTTATTTATTCAGGTGCAATATCCATTAATCCCAATTTAGCAATGCTTTCTTTTGCTTTGGTATTTTTATTGGGGTAATCTTCACGGAAATGGCCACCCCGTGATTCGCGTCTTGCCAAAGCGGCTCTTACAATAAGTTCTGCATTGAGAATAATATTTCTGAGTTCGATAAAGTCACGAGTAATACAATGCTTCCAGTAATATTCTTCAATTATTTTTTTTCGTTTCATAATTAATTGTAGCAGATCTTCAAGGCCTGCTTCTGTTCGAACAATACCTGCATAAGAAGTCATTTCTCCTCTTAAGCCACGCCATTGAGCATTAATTTGGCTTGCTCGTCTCGCATTAACTTCACTAGGCGCGCTCCAGTTTGGGATATCATCTGTATATTTCCACGGAGTAGAAATATCTTTTAAGGTACAGTATGCTGCATTAGTACCCATAACCAAAGCTTCGAGCAAGGAATTACTTGCTAGCCGGTTAGCACCATGTAAACCCGTAAAAGCAACTTCTCCTATTGCATAAAGTCGTTTTAAATCGGTACGACCATCAATATCCGCAAGTACTCCACCGCATTGATAATGTGCCGCTGGAACAACAGGAATCATATCCTGACTCATATCGATGCCTATAGATAATAAAGTGCTGTAAATTTGCGGAAAGCGCTTTTTGAGAAATTCTTTTGATTGATGGGTAATGTCCAGATAGACATATCCTATTTGACTACGCTCGATTTCACTAAAAATAGCGCGTGAAACTATATCTCGAGTGGCGAGTTCCATTTGTTCTGGCGCATAGTCCTTCATAAAACGCGCACCTGATTCAGCATTTTTAAGCAAGGCTCCTTCACCCCGTACTGCTTCTGAAATAAGGAAATTATTTAATGAATGATGGTGTAATAATGTAGGGTGAAATTGATAGAATTCCATGTTGCCAACACGAGCCCCGGCTCTGTATGCCATGGCAACTCCATCTCCTGTGGCAACCATGGGGTTTGTGGTATATCGGTATGTTTTGCCAGCACCGCCAGTGGCTAATATGACACAGTTCGCTAAAAAAGTATGTATACGATTTGCTGAACAATCTAAGATATATGCGCCTAAAACTTCGCTTTGAATGTCCGTGCGATGAGGATGATAATGAGTAATAAGATTCACTGCTACATGATGTTCAAAAAAATGGATTTGCTGGTGTTGCCGTGCCAATTGGTTCATTATTTGTGTTATTGATAAACCTGTTTGATCACCGCAATTAAAAATACGTCGATGAGAATGTCCACCTTCTTGTGCTAAATGAAAATGGCCATTATTGTCCCGTTTAAAATGAATATCATATTGACTTAGCTTCTTTATTGTTTCGGGCCCTTGCCGAATAATGAACTCTACTGCAGGCGGAAAACATAATCCATCGCCAGCAATCAATGTATCTGAAATGTGCGACTCCAGAGAATCCTCTTCTGAAAAAACAGACGCAATCCCACCTTGAGCATAGCGGCTGTTGCATTCAATGGCATCAGCCTTACTGATTAAGGCAATATTCAAACGAGGCTGTAGGCTTATGAGCTGAAGGCAGTATTGTAATCCCGCTAATCCTGTACCGATAACTAGAACATCAAACTCATAGGCTTGTCCTTGTTGTGATAAAGTATCACTCATAGAAAAGCCTTTACGAGTTGAGTCGCTAAGCCTGTATAGCTTCCTGGGGTAAGTTTGGTGAGTTGATCTTTCGCTTTTTCAGGAATAGAAAGCTCATTAATAAATTTTTTAAGACTTTCTTCATCAATGCCTTGGCCACGAGTCAACGCTTTTAATTGTTCGTATGCATCAGGCACATTATAGCGACGCATCACTGTTTGTACTGCCTCTGCTAATACCTCCCAGTTTGATTTTAAATCCTCTTGTAAAGCTTGTTCGTTGATTTGCAATTTATCATTGCCTTTTGCTAAGGCAAGATAGGCGATTAGACTATAGGAAAAGGCCGTGCCTATATTACGCAATACGGTAGAGTCTGATAAGTCGCGTTGCAATCGTGATTGAGTGAGTTTATTGGCAAAATGGATAAATAGAGCGTTGGCCATCCCTAGATTTCCTTCTGCATTTTCAAAGTCAATTGGATTCACTTTATGGGGCATGGTTGATGAGCCAACTTCTTCGGCTACCGTCTTTTGTTTAAAATATCCCAGAGAGATGTAGCTCCATATGTCTTGTGTATAATCGAGCAGAATATTATTAATACGTACCATAATTTGCGATACTTCTGCTAAACCATCATGGGGTTCAATTTGAGTAGTATAGGCATTAAAAGACAATCCTAAGGAAGTAACGAAATTTGAGCAGTGTTTGCGCCAGTCTACTTCAGGATAAGCTACTGTATGGGCATTATAATTGCCTACGGCACCATTAAATTTTCCTGGAATCAATACCTCGGCTAATTGCTGCTGTGGTCTTTTAAGCCGAGCAACAAAATTGACTAACTCTTTACCCATGGTTGTTGGTGTTGCCGGTTGGCCATGGGTTCTAGATAACATTGCTACATCAGCATGTTGTTTCCCAAGTAGGGTAATCCCTCCCATTATTTCAGCAAGGGTTGGTTGAATTACTTGAGCGATTGCTTGTTTTACCATTAATGCATAAGCTAAATTATTTATATCTTCTGAGGTACAGGCAAAATGAATGAATGCTGTAATTGCTTTCAGACGCTCATTGTATTGGAACTTATGTTTTAAGTAATATTCTATTGCTTTGACATCATGGTTTGTTTGCTTTTCAAATTCTTTGATTTTGAGGGCTTCATTTTCGTCAAAATTGGCGATGATATGATTGAGAAAATCTTTTGCTTCTTTATCTAATTCAGGGACTTCAGAAATAGCATTATTGGAAGCTAAAGATTCAATCCAACGGATTTCGACTGTTAAACGATAATAAATTAGAGCAAACTCACTAAAATAAGGACTCAAGGCCCGGGTTTTATTCATGTATCGTCCATCTATAGGTGAGATGGCATTTAGAGAAGTAAGAGTCATAACTGCAAGCCCTATTGGTAAAGCACATATAATATTAGATGCGAGCTCAGATGTGAATTAAAGTAAGAAATTTTCTGTAATAATTGGTTTTTGTTTGACTATTTAGTTTAAATTTAAATCTATTAATAGATCATTTATCCAATAGGTAAAGTTTATCTAATACGATAAAGTCGATAAAGTGCAAGAGAATTGCTACGCAAACTCATAATTGAATTAATCATGCCCACCAACTTGTAATCTTCCTATTAAAAACGCGCTCTCTAATGTAATTCTCAAGCAAACAAAGTTTCTCATTCCCATAGGCCTACATTTTCAGTAGAATAACTGTCATTATTTATGGACTTGGGGTGGTTATGGCGATCAAAAAACACATTATTGATTTAGCTCATCTAAGCATGCGTGATTTAGAGCAGGTTGGCGGAAAAAATGCTTCTCTTGGGGAAATGATTAGTCATTTATCCTCTGCTGGAGTTGCTGTTCCTGGGGGGGTTGCAACCACCGCAGATTCCTTTAGAGAGTTTCTAGCACAAGATAATTTAGATAAAAAAATTTATACAAAATTAGAGACTTTAAATACTGATGATGTTGTGCAATTAGCTATTGTCGGTAAAGAAATTAGAGAGATGATTGTCAATGCTCCCTTTACTTCAGATTTTGAAAATGCAGTACGAACTGCCTATGAGCAGTTATCTCAGTCTATAGGCCACAATGATTTTAGTGTTGCTGTTCGTTCTTCAGCCACGGCTGAAGATTTGCCGGATGCATCATTTGCTGGCCAGCAAGAGACATTTTTAAATGTTAAAGGCATCGATGCGGTTTTACTATCAATTAAACATGTTTTTGCATCACTATTTAATGATAGAGCGATTGCTTATCGCACACATCATCATTTTGAACATCATGATGTAGCTTTATCAGCGGGTATCCAACAAATGATTCGTAGCGATTTAGCAGTAAGTGGTGTCATGTTCACTATGGATACTGAATCTGGTTTTGATCAAGTGGTATTCATTACTTCTTCTTATGGTTTAGGAGAGATGATTGTACAAGGAGCCGTTAATCCTGATGAATATTATGTACATAAACCAGGCATCCTGGCAGGAAGACCAGCTGTCATTCGCAGAAATCTAGGCAGTAAGTCCTTGAAGATGGTGTACTGTGATGATCCGAGTAAGCAACAACGAGTTAAAACTGTAGATGTAGACGTCAAAGAGCGTTTGTTATTTTCTTTAACTCCTGATGAAGTTGAAAGCTTAGCCCGTCAGGCGATGATTATTGAGAAGCATTATGGTCGGCCAATGGATATAGAATGGGCAAAGGATGGTTTAAATGGTCAATTATACATACTGCAAGCTCGTCCTGAAACGGTAAAAAGTCGTGATAACAAACAAATATTGGAACGTTATACGTTGCAACGTAAAGGTGAAATATTGACTGAAGGGCGTAGCATAGGACAACGAATTGGACAAGGTAAGGCTAGAATTATTACTGATGTCAATGAAATGGATAGGGTTCAACCTGGTGATGTTTTAATTTCAGATATGACTGATCCTGATTGGGAGCCAGTAATGAAGCGTGCTTCAGCAATTGTGACCAATCGTGGGGGACGAACCTGTCATGCAGCAATTATCGCTCGTGAGCTAGGTATTCCTGCGGTAGTGGGTTGTGGTGATGCAACAAAAACGATACGTGATGGTGATGAAGTAACTGTGAGTTGCGCTGAAGGAGATAATGGCTATGTATATGCTGGTTTGTTACCCTTCGAGCAGGTGCATCTTGATGTAGAAACTATGCCTGAGTTACCGATGAAAGTGATGCTTAATGTGGGGAATCCTGAACGCGCATTTACTTTCCAATCAATTCCCAATTCAGGGGTAGGTTTGGCTCGTCTTGAATTTTTAATTTCTAATACAATCGGAATACATCCTCGAGCGTTGCTGGATTTCGATTCCTTAGAAGACAAGGAATTAAAACAATTTATTATGCAAAAAACAGCAGCGTACGATTCACCTGTTGAGTATTATATCGAGCGCTTAAAAGAGGGCATAGCAACAATTGCTGCAGCTTTTTATCCCAAACCTGTGATTGTACGATTGTCTGATTTTAAATCAAATGAATATGCTAATCTTGTAGGTGGGCATTTGTATGAACCTGAGGAAGAAAACCCAATGTTGGGTTTTAGAGGAGCATCACGTTATGTTTCTGAGTCATTTGCCGATTGTTTTGCTCTGGAATGCCAAGCGGTACGGCGTGTTCGTGAAAAGATGGGGTTAACAAATGTAGAAGTGATGATACCATTTGTAAGAACTGTGTCTGAGGCAAGCAATGTTATTCAGGTTTTAAAGCAACATGGACTTGAGCGAGGCAAACATGGTTTACGCATCATTATGATGTGTGAGTTACCTTCTAATGCTTTATTAGCGAAAGAGTTTTTAGAGTATTTTGATGGTTTTTCTATTGGTTCTAATGATTTAACTCAATTGACTTTAGGATTAGATAGAGACTCAGGACTTATTGCCTCTCAATTTGATGAGCGTAATGAAGCGGTAAAAGCTTTGTTGCATATGGCCATTACCGCGTGTAAAAAAGCGAATAAATACATAGGTATTTGTGGCCAAGGGCCTTCAGATCATCAAGATTTTGCTCAGTGGTTGATGAAGGAAGGAATAGAAAGTGTTTCGTTGAATCCGGATTCAGTTTTAGAAACGTGTCTGTTTTTAGCAAAACAATAAATGTGTCATAATTTAGGCTGCAAAACTAAGAGATTGCCTTACATATTTGCATCCATTTATCCAAAATGTGGTCTAAGTTAATTGAAAAATAGACTTCTTCGGAAGAGTTACTCCAGAAAAGAGCTTTCCGAAAAAGTCTAATGAACGAATGGGATATTGATGCGGGCTCTAGAACAAATAATGCAACGTTTTAAATGGTGGTTTCTTTTAGTGGGGATATATCCACTATACGGATTTGCATCCCCCGAATCAGAGCATGTTGATCCAATCGCATTTGTATTGCTTGCTGTGACTACTATTTTTTTCTTTGCAATTATTGGTCGCTATACTGCAAGACGCCTAAAACAACCGAGTGTTCTTGGTGAGTTGCTCATGGGAATGCTGATTGGTAACATATTCTATTATTACGGTTTTCCATTAGCTATTTTATTACGGGAAGGTTCAGCAACTTTTGATGTAGTTCGAGAGGTGCTTAAAGGAGTTCCTATAGATCAAGCTGTGACCTCCACGATTTCTAATGTAAATTACGCACAACAAGTGATTACTGCTCTAAGTGGACCTCATGGAGCTGATTTGCTTAAAATTGCTTATATCGTTGATATTTTTTCACGCTACGGTGTTATTTTTCTTCTTTTTATGGTGGGTCTTGAAAATTCTGTTGAGGAAATGAAGCACACTGGGCGTGATTCATTTTGTGTCGCGTTAATTGGGGTTATTGCCCCAATGCTCTTAGGATTTGGTGTTGCTTATATGTTGTTGCCTGATGATTCATATCAGGCTGATTTGTTTATCGCTGCAACCCTAAGTGCAACCAGCATTGGTATTACTGCTCGAGTCCTTGCGGAAATGAAAAAGCTGCGTACCCGTGAGGCTAGAACTATTTTAGGTGCGGCAATGCTGGATGATATATTGGGCTTGATTATATTAGCTGTAGTTAGCTCTTTGGTAATAAATGGGGCAGTTGATCTCATCGTTATTGTTCGCATCATTGTGAGCGCGCTATTGTTTTTTTCAGGTACTTTGTTTTTAGGTCCAATTATCTTAAGAAGATCGATTCACTTTTTTCGTTTTCTTGAACCCTGGGAAGCCAAACTATTTATTTCCTTTATATTTATTATGACCCTTTCTTGGCTAGCTTCTGTGCTTCAGCTCGCAACGATTATTGGTGCTTTTACTGCAGGAATAATCCTTCACGATGGCTACTTTGATGGGATTGCTCGAGGAAAGCAGGAAAGTCGTAGTATTTATCATTTGCTATCACCCTTAGAATCAATTTTAACACCCATGTTTTTCATTGTGATTGGTATCCAGGTTAAATTAGAATGTTTTTATCATTGGAATGTAGTGATTTTGGCAAGTGGTCTGATACTTGCGGCGGTGGTTGGAAAGCTTATAAGTGGTGTTGGAGCAAATGCAAAAGATGACCGTATACTTATTGGTATTGGAATGTTACCTCGAGGTGAAGTAGGCCTGGTCTTTGCCTCAATTGGACGGACATTAGGTGTTATTTCAGATGATTTATTTTCTGCTATTGTTTTAATGGTTATGATAACTACTTTTATAGCGCCCCCATTATTAAAGGCTCGTTATGCAATGAGGGATAGGAAAATTATAAATGAATAATACTTTCATATCGGTAGATGCTGATGTAGCACGCGCATTACAAGAGGATATAGGTGATGAGGGCGATGTTACCGCTGCTTTATTACCTGATAACCTTAAGGTCGAGGCGGAAATTATTTCGCGAGAACCAATGATAGTTTGTGGTCAACCCTGGGTTAATGAGGTATTCAAAAGGATAGACGAGCACATCCAACTTAAATGGCGAGTTTCAGAAACAGATTGGCTAGATGCTCCAACGACTTTATGTACTGTTTATGGTTTAGCACGAAGTATTTTAACTGCAGAACGTACAGCACTTAATTTTTTACAAACACTTTCAGCTACAGCGACTCAAACTCATTTTTATGTTCAAAAGCTGCATGGAACGCAAACCCGATTACTAGATACTCGAAAGACTCTCCCAGGTTTAAGAGCTGCTCAAAAATATGCAGTTACTTGCGGTGGTGGTTTTAACCATCGTATGGGGCTTTATGATGCTTTTTTGATTAAGGAAAATCACATAAAAGCGTGTGGCTCAGTAGCTCAAGCTATTACTTTAGCAAGACAAACTCATAAAGATATTTTGGTTGAGATTGAAGTGGAGACTCTGGATGAGTTGCGTGAAGCTATTTTGGCACAACCTGATAGAATTATGCTGGATAATTTTAGTCAGGACATGATTGAAAAAGCAATTGAAATGAATCAGCCTAAGCATAGTTCCTTAGAGGTTTCCGGAGGGATAACTTTGGAAAATATCGGTGAAATAGCTCAATTAGGAGTTGACTTCATTTCTGTAGGGGCCATTACCAAATCAATACAAGCAATTGATTTAAGTCTACTGATTAGGAATATTTTATGATGCCAACGATCATTTTTACTGGAGGCGGCACTGCTGGCCATGTAGCACCTAATATGGCGTTAATTAGAGAGTTTAGCCATAAAAGTTGGGATGTAGCATACATTGGTTCAGCTGATGGTATCGAAAAACAGATGATTCAATCGTTAGATATTCCATTTTATAGTGTAAGTAGTGGTAAATTGCGACGCTACTTAAGTTTTAAAAACTTATTAGATCCATTTAAGATTGTCTTTGGTATCGTACAAGCGTTTTTTTTGCTTTATAAGTTAAAACCTGATGCTGTTTTTTCTAAAGGGGGCTTTGTTGCATTCCCAGTGGTGGTAGGAGCTTGGTTAAATCGAATACCTATCATTGCTCATGAGTCGGATATGAGTCCGGGGCTTGCAAATCGGCTTTGTTTTCCTTTTGTAAATAAAATTTGTCTGACCTTTGATGCAGGGAGAAAGCATTTTAAAAGACAAGATAAAATCGAAGTAACAGGGACACCCATTAGAGAGCAATTATTTTCTGGCAACAGTAATCGTGGATTGGAGTTATGTGGATTTAATTCAGAAAAGCCTTGCCTTCTTGTTATTGGTGGCAGTTTAGGCGCTGGCACAATAAATCACTGTATTCGTGATGCACTACCCCAATTAATCGAGAAATATCAGATTATCCATTTATGTGGAAAAGGAAAAGTAGATGCTTCATTGAGTGGCTTAATTGGATACAAACAATTTGAATATGCTAATGAAGAGTTGGCGGATTTATTTGCTGCAGCTTCAGTTGTTGTTTCGCGTGCAGGTGCAAACTCTCTTTATGAAATATTAGCACTGGGTAAACCTCATATTTTAATTCCGTTATCAGCTGAGGTCAGTCGTGGGGATCAAATCCAAAATGCTAAATACTTTCAAGAGTTGGGTATTAGTTTAGTGATCGAAAATAGATCGTTAAATGTAGGTACTTTAATGCAAGCATTGTGTGATCTTGAACATAATAAAATGGAAATTATAAGTAAAATTAATGCATTAAACATTAAGTCTGCTACAGAGCAAGTTGTAGCGATTATTGAGGAGCAAGTTCATGTTCAATCCGCAAGCGCTGTATGATTTTGTATGCCAGCAATGGCAGGAAGAGATTATTCCAAGTTTATGTGATTACATAAAAATCCCTAACAAATCACCGCATTTTGATGCTAAATGGCAAGAACACGGCTTGATGGATCAAGCTGTGGATCATATTGGTAATTGGTGTAAGACACATGCACCAGAAGGAATGACCCTGGAAATTATAAGATTATCAGGGAGAACACCTTTAATTTTCATAGAAGTTCCGGGTGAAATTGAAGAGACTGTATTGCTCTACGGCCATCTTGATAAACAACCGGAAATGTCTGGATGGGATGAGGATTTACATCCTTGGAGACCTGTCATAAAACATGGGCGCTTATATGGTCGCGGGGCGGCGGATGATGGCTATGCTACGTATGCATCTTTAACCGCAATTCGTGCGTTACAAAAACAAAATTTACCCATACCTCGTTGTGTTTTAATTATTGAGGCTTGTGAGGAGAGTGGTAGTTATGACCTGCCTTATTATATTGAATTACTGCATGAGCGAATTGGTAATCCTAAGTTAGTGATTTGCCTTGATTCTGGAGCTGGAAATTATGAGCAATTATGGATGACAACATCCTTACGCGGCAATGTGGTTGGCGAGTTATCTGTTGAGTTGATTTGTGAAGGAGTTCATTCTGGTGCAGCAAGTGGTATCGTTGCTGACAGTTTTAGAGTAGCCAGACAGTTAATAAGCCGTATTGAAGATGAAACCTCTGGAGAGGTTAAATTACCTGCATTGTACTGTGATATTCCTGAAGAAAGAAAAATCCAAGCAGAGCATTGCGCCAATGCCCTGGGGCATTCTATCTACTCTGAGTTTCCTTGGCATGAAGGAGTTGAGCCTGTTGGGGAAGATATGCAACAACTCATTTTGAACAGAACTTGGCGTCCTGCATTGACTGTGACTGGAGCAGATGGATTTCCTGCAATTGCTGATGCAGGTAATGTGTTGAGACCGAAAACAGTGCTTAAATTATCAATGCGCTTACCTCCGTTAGTAGATCCTAAGGTTGCAACATCAGCACTCCATGAAACTCTCACAAAGGCTCCTCCTTATCATGCAAAAGTAAGTTTTAACGGAAAAGATGGCTCACCAGGTTGGAATGCACCAAAACTGGCTTCCTGGTTGGAAACGGCAGCCAATACTGCATCCATGACATACTATGGTAAACCAGCCGCTTATATGGGAGAGGGTGGAACAATTCCATTCATGGGAATGTTAGGTGAAAAATTTCCCAAGGCCCAATTTATGATTACTGGAGTTTTAGGCCCTCATTCTAATGCACATGGTCCAAATGAGTTTCTTCATTTAGATATGGTTAAGAAATTAACTGCATGTGTTGCATACGTTCTTTATCACGTTGGCACTGAATGAGTGAGGCATTCGATTTTATCACTTCTTAATATATGATAACCATGCGTGTGCTTGTGTATGCACTCGCATGTTTGTGCATCAATGATAAGTATGGTTTCAATATGTTTCTGCAAAAAAATAATTTAAAAATCTCTCGACAGTACCTATAAATCTTGGGATACTTCGCCTTGACTCTGGAATGAGTCATCTAGTCCAACAAAAAGGAGAAAATTATGAAAGCAAAATGTATTGCTGTTGTATTATCATTATTTGTTATTACCCTTCCTGTGCATGCCACTCTTGCGAAACAGGACGCTGCCCCAAAGCAACCTCCAATAGTAGTTGATAAAATAGATCTCAATAAAGCAGATTTGGCTACCTTAACTGGTTCAATTAAAGGTATAGGAAAGAAACGAGCTGAAGCCATTATTGCTTATCGCCAAAGCCATCACGGCTTTAAGTCTCTAGAAGAACTCTCAGATGTGAAGGGCATAGGGCAGCATTTTGTAAATGTGAATCGTGAAAAGTTAAGTGAAGTATTTGTTATTCAAAAAATGGAGTAAATAAATGCTCTGCTGTTGTTGGTCTATTTAAGACCAACAACAGAAAGGAAATTGTGTCTCATAAATTGACATAATTCGCTCAATATTTAAAATTGTTCTCCAAGAACTGTCGATTTTTATCCAAATTTAGGATAAAGTAGCGCACAAAAAAAAGAACGGGGTAGTACTGCTTATGTTCAGAAAATTAAGGGGTGTGTTTTCCAATGATTTATCAATCGATTTGGGAACTGCCAATACATTGATTTATGTAAGAGATAAAGGGATTGTGTTAAACGAACCCTCTGTTGTCGCTTTACGTAATGAGTCAGGTCAAAAACGAGTTGCTGCTGTTGGTCTTGAGGCTAAGCGTATGCTAGGAAGAACTCCAGGCAACATTAATGCGATCAGACCAATGAAAGATGGTGTGATTGCTGACTTTTTTGTTACTGAAAAAATGCTTCAGCATTTTATACATAAAGTTCACGAAAATAAATTTTTACGACCAAGTCCACGAGTTTTGGTTTGCGTTCCTTGTGGCTCTACACAAGTGGAACGTCGTGCGATTCGTGAGTCTGCTATGGGAGCTGGTGCTCGCGAAGTTTTCCTTATTGAAGAGCCTATGGCCGCCGCCTTGGGGTCTGGAATGCCAGTAGAAGAGGCAAGTGGGTCAATGGTGGTAGATATCGGCGGAGGTACTACTGAAGTTGCGATTATTTCTTTAAGTGGTATTGTTTATCATCAATCGGTTCGTATTGGTGGTGATAAGTTTGATGATGCAATCGTATCTTATGTACGTCGTAATTATGGTACGCTTATTGGTGAAACTACGGCAGAGCGTATAAAACATGAAATTGGTTCCGCTTTTCCTAGCCGTGATTTATTTGAAATCGAAGTGCGCGGACGAAACCTGGCAGAAGGTGTTCCCCGTAGTTTTATTTTGACCAGCGCTGAAATTTTAGAAGCCTTACAAGAGCCTCTATCAGGTATTGTGGGTGCTGTAAGAGCCGCTTTGGAATTAGCTCCACCTGAGTTGGCAGCAGATATTGCTGAACGAGGTATGGTTTTAACCGGGGGAGGTGCTTTGTTGAAAAACATTGATACTTTACTGATGGAAGAAACCGGCCTACCTGTATTAATTGCTGAAGATCCGCTGACCTGTGTTGCACGTGGTGGTGGTAAAGCTTTAGAAACCATGGACTTACGCGGCGGTGATTTCCTCTCAACAGAATAATACGCATAACAGATTATTTAGTAGGAGCGGGTACAGCTCTATAGGATTTGTGCTCGCTCTTTTGTTTTCTGTTTTTCTTATGTTTTCTGACTATCATTATCGTTACTTGGATAATGTACGTAGTGGTTTTTCTTTAATCGTTGCTCCTCTACAATATGCGGTTGATTATCCTGTGCGTGTTGTAGGTTGGGTTCAATCGCTAGTTAGTGCTAAAAAAGCATTAATTGCAGAAAATATGCAATTGCGTTATAAGCAAACCATGCTTGAGGCAGAGCTACAAAAATTAATTGTGATTCAAAAAGAAAATTCACAACTGAAAGAATTGCTTCTTACCTCATCAAAAGCGGATATGAGTGCTATGGCGGCTCAAATCTTAGCGGTAGATACAAGCAATTCACGTCAAGTGGTTGTTTTAGATAAGGGTAAACTTAATGGTGCTTATGTAGGACAACCTGTCTTAGATGCGAAAGGAGTGATGGGACAAATTGTTGACATCGGTCCCATCACCAGCACGGTTTTACTTATTTCCGACTCTAAGAGCGCTGTTCCTGTCCGAAATAATCGAACAGGGGAACGAGCAATTCTTGTAGGAACAAATGATATAGAGGAGTTGTCTTTAATTAATTTACCAAAAACCTCTTCGATTCATCCTGGTGATGTGTTAGTTACATCAGGTTTAGATAGGCATTATCCTGAAGGTTACCCCGTAGGGCTTGTAGAAGAAGTTAATAGTATTCCTGGTGAGGATTTTGTCAAAGTGAAAGTGAAGCCTGTTGCTTTGCTAAATAGGAATCGACTCGTTTTGTTAATATGGCCTGATGTGAAACAAGAGCAGTTGACGACACAAATTAATGAACGTTTAAATGCGAAGGAGACCATGTGATGAAAAACCTTCGTATTCGTTTAGGCTTGAGTTTTATTGTGGCACTTCTTTTGTCTATCTTGCCTATGCCCGAATTAATTTCTGCTTTCCGCCCTCCATGGATTTTGTTGCTTGTGCTGTATATAGAATATTTTTTACCAGGAAACTTTAAACTGACCACATTATTATTTGTGGGTTTATTATTAGATGTACTGCTTGCAACAGTTATTGGTGAACATTCTTTTGCATTACTCTTTGTAACTTGGATTGCTTCAAGCAAATCAAGACGGTTTCAATTCTTTTCAATGATGCAGCAAATCTTTTTAATTGGATTTTTTTGTTTATTATATCAATCAATTATTTCTTTAATTGCAGTGCTTTTAGGTTTTAATTACAGCATACTTGCACCATTTGCTAGCACTTTAGTAAGTATGTTTCTCTGGCCATGGATTCGTCTGCTTGGCCAAGATAATTTATTAAATCGTCTGGCTTATCGGTAAATCTCATAAACTGAGACTAATGTGATTATCTAGCGGAGATTAGATACACTTCGCTGCACTCTTAGCTTTCTTTAAAATTGGTGCCTTTGAGAAAAGCATTATACTTTAGTTTGAATTAATGCTTTAAATCGGGGCGGTAAGCTTGTATTCTCCTGGCTGCAAGTCACCTAACTGCCAGTTACTGATGCGATGTCGTACCAGTCTCAACGTAGGGAATCCAATTGCAGCTGTCATTTTTCGTATTTGATGATTTTTTCCTTCACTTAAAATAATTTCTAGCCAACTAGTAGGAACATTTTTTCTAAAGCGAATCGGGGGATTACGTGACCAAAGCTTTGGCTCATCAATGAGTTGGGCTGCAGCTGGCAAAAAAGTAATGTCTTTAAGAATTAGTCCATTTCTAATAACTTCTAAATCTTGTTCGGAGGGTATTCCTTCAACTTGGACCCAATAGTATTTTTTTTTATTGAATTTAGGATGAGTTAATTTATGTTGTAGTGCACCATTGTCAGTTAATAAAAGTAATCCTTCACTGTTTTTATCTAATCGACCTGCGGCATAAAAATTAGGGATATTAATAAAGGCAGCTAATGTATGTTCATATTTTTCACCAGAAAATTGGCTAACTACACCATAAGGTTTATTGAATAATAAAATTTGCGACATGGGACGTATCTTAAAAGTTGAAAAAGCTTAATAGTAGGTTGTATAAGAGTTACGAGCAATAGATCTCTAGCATCGCTGCGTCTTTTATATTGCTTGCTAGATAATAAATCTCAATGAGAATTAAATTAAAATTTTAATGCAATTAAAATAGGGAGATTGCTGAAAACCATAATCAATTGTTTTTATAGGTTAATTATTATACAATCGCACAAAAACAGCCTTATAGTGAAAATCAATGATGAAATACGCTTTTTTGGTTTCTATATTTTTGTGTCAGGTATCTTATGCCATGACGCATATAGTAATGGTTGGTGATGAAAAAGTAGAAATTAAACAAATCGTGGGTAGAGGAAAAACCTTTGTCCATTTACATCATAATGAACAAACAGCTTTAAAAGCGGCGCAAGCGGTTATAAAAAATGAAGGTGGAAGTCTTATAACTTTAGTTCATTCTGGCGGTAGAAATATAGTATTTCGTCTTAATAATAAACGTTATGAGTTTGATCCCAACCGCATTTTTACTGATAAGGGAATTAAGAACACACTTACATCATTAAGTCAGTATAGCCCTCAAGCGCATCAAGAAGTTAATAAGTTAGCAAATAAAATTAAGCAGTTACTCCCTCAGGGCAAAGTCGTTGCTGTGCATAATAATTCATCCTACTCATTGAAAGATTATTTACCTGGAAAGCCACTTGAAAAAGATGCGCAAGCTTTTCATATGGCTCCTGAAAATTATTATCGTAACTTTTATTTAGTAACTAAAATTAGCGATTTTCTGCGATTAAAAAGTAAAGGTTATAATGGGATCTTACAAAAACCATCCGCAACAGATGATGGGTCATTGTCTGTATATTTAGCAAAAAGTGATTATATCAATGTTGAAGCAGGCTATGATCAATTAATGGAACAAATTAAAATGCTGCAACATGCATAAGCAACTAGTGCTCCAAAATTATGTTTGTGGCAAAGATTAAAGGCAGCAAGATATTGCTTGTTTATTGTTTCAACCCTATTTTACGCTTTATATCCCTCTTGTTTATTCCATCTAAACTACAAACTACACTCTCTAATTTATGGATGTTTAATAACGACAGAGGTCTATTGGTTGCGCATAATGTCTATTATCTTGTCTAAATGCCGCATCATTATCTTAAGCTGTAAATTAAATAAAATCATGCTTGGGATTCCAAGTTATCACATGCTATTATTGAAACCTCTCTAAATTTACGGAGTTGTCAATGACATATGATAAAATCAAAGTGCCTTCACATGGTGAAGCTATTACTGTAGCTGCTGATCTATCTCTTCGTGTACCCAATAATCCTATAATTCCTTTTATTGAAGGAGATGGTATTGGCGTTGATGTGACGCCCCCTATGATTCGAGTTGTTGATGCTGCGGTTGCAAAAGCCTATGGTGACAAGAAAAAAATTGCCTGGATGGAAGTATATGCGGGCGAAAAAGCAACTAAGGTATATGGAGCAGATCAATGGTTACCCAAGGAAACATTGGATGCAATGAAAAAATACGTGGTTTCAATTAAGGGGCCCTTGACCACTCCAGTAGGTGGTGGAATTCGCTCCTTAAATGTAGCTATTCGCCAAGAAATGGATCTTTTTACGTGTTTACGTCCAATTCGATATTTCGATGGTGTTCCAAGTCCAGTTAAAGAACCATGGAAAACCGATATGGTGATTTTTAGAGAGAATTCAGAGGACATTTATGCGGGTATTGAATGGCAAGCAGATACTCCTGAAGTTAAAAAGGTGATTGAATTCTTGATAAAAGATATGGGCGTCAAAAAAATCCGTTTTCCTGAGCATTGTGGAATAGGAGTTAAACCTGTTTCAAAAGAAGGAACTACTCGTTTAGTGAGAGCAGCAATTCAATATGCAATTGATAATGATCGTCATACAGTTACTTTAGTCCATAAAGGTAATATTATGAAGTTTACCGAAGGTGCGTTTAAAGAATGGGGCTATGAAGTTGCTCGAGATGATTTTGGTGCCAAAGAGCTTGATGGTGGACCTTGGATGGAATTCAAGAATCCTAAAACAGGTAAGCAAATTGTTGTCAATGATGTCATTGCAGATGCATTTTTACAACAAATTCTTTTAAGACCTGAAGATTATAGTGTCATTGCTACTTTGAATTTAAATGGAGACTATATTTCTGATGCTTTGGCTGCCCAAGTTGGAGGTATTGGTATCGCCCCCGGTGCTAACATAAGTGACAAAGTTGCAGTATTTGAAGCAACTCATGGAACTGCACCGAAATATGCGGGTAAGGATAAAGTAAATCCTGGCTCAATAATTTTATCTGCCGAAATGATGTTACGCCATATGGGCTGGAATGAGGCGGCTGATTTAATTATCAAAGGCATGGAAGGTGCAATAGAAGCCAAAACAGTAACTTATGACTTTGAGCGAGGTATGACCGGCGCAACTTTAGTAAGTAGCTCTGGATTTGGTGATGAAATAATTAAACATATGTAATTGTTACATAGCTATTGTACTGAGCTTAATTTAAGGATGGAGTGAATATGACCTGGTATGATGTAGAAGCTAGTTCCAGGATTTTTCACTCTTTCCTGAGTTGTAATCTATGATAGTGGTTTAATGAATGGTATCTAATCAATATGTTTTTCATTATTTCAAAGGCTTTTTTTTCATTAAAATTAGCAGTTTTTACTGGCCAAAAGCGCGCAGGGAGTCTATAAAAATAATATAGAGGTTGTATGTTATGAGCGGACAAAATCTAGAGGAAATTGTAAGGCATAAAGTCGCTGAGCCACAAATGAGCTCGGAAATCAAAGTGCCCAGAAAGTACAAAGTTGTGTTGCTCAATGATGATTATACACCAATGGATTTTGTAGTTGATGTTCTGAAGCATTTTTTTCACCTTAGTGATGAAATGGCTGTTCAAATAATGCTACAAGTTCATTTTCAAGGAAAAGGCGTGTGTGGGGTATTTACACGAGATATTGCAGAAACAAAAGTAGCTTTGGTAAATGAATACGCCAGACGAAATCAGCATCCATTGCTATCAAGCATGGAACCCGAGTAATTGCTGTGGGCTGAAGAGGAGCAACGACAATGTTAAATAAAGAACTTGAATTTACCTTGAACCTAGCTTTCAAGGAAGCAAAAGAAAAGCGTCATGAGTTTATGACAGTTGAGCATTTGCTGTTGTCATTGCTTGATAATCCATCAGCTGGAAGTGTATTGCAGGCATGTGATGCGAACATTGAAGCCTTACGCCGAGATTTGATTGAATTTATTGATGAAACTACTCCCAGAATTCCTGAAGATGAAGTAGATAGGGAAACGCAACCAACACTTGGTTTTCAACGAGTACTGCAACGTGCTGTTTTTCATGTACAATCTGCAGGAAAGACGGAAGTGACTGGGGCAAATGTTTTAGCAGCGATTTTCAGTGAACAAGAAAGTCAAGCTGTTTATTTCTTACGCCGTGAAAATATTACACGACTTGATGTAATTAATTATATTTCGCATGGTGTTTCTAAGTATCAGAATAATGACATGCATGAAAACATGAATTCTATGGAAGATGAGATGGGGGCATCAGAAGGTAATGAATCACCTCTGGAAAGTTATTGTACAAATCTTAATAGACGTGCGAAACAGGGTAAGATCGATCCTTTGATCGGACGACATGAAGAAATACAACGCACGATTCAAGTATTGTGTCGACGCAGAAAAAACAATCCTTTACTGGTGGGAGAAGCAGGAGTTGGTAAGACTGCAATTGCTGAAGGATTGGCACGACGTATTGTTGATGGTGAAATTCCTGATGCTATTCGTGATTGTATCGTTTACTCGCTTGATTTAGGGGCATTACTTGCTGGAACAAAATATCGTGGTGATTTTGAAAAACGATTAAAAGCTGTACTGAAACAACTCAGCCAACAAGAGGGTGCTGTTTTGTTCATTGATGAAATTCATACCATAATTGGGGCAGGTGCCGCTTCAGGTGGTGTAATGGATGCCTCTAATCTAATTAAGCCACTGTTAGCAAATGGTGAATTGAAATGTATAGGTTCTACAACCTATCAGGAATACCGGGGTATTTTTGAAAAAGATAGGGCCTTGGCACGACGTTTTCAAAAAATTGATATTCCTGAACCGACAATTGATGAAACTTTTGAAATCTTGAAAGGATTAAAAGGTCGCTTGGAAGAGCACCACGGCGTAAAATTTACGATACCTGCTCTTAAAGCCGCTGCAGAATTGTCAGCAAAATACATTAATGATCGTTTTTTACCTGATAAAGCTATTGATGTTGTAGATGAAGCAGGCGCATATCAAAATTTATTAACAGCCAGCAAACGTAAAAAAATAATTAGCGTTACTGAAATTGAAAGCGTAGTTGCAAAAATTGCGCGTATCCCTATTAAGAAAGTATCTGCGCGTGACAAAGATACTTTACGTAATTTGGAACGTGATTTGAAACTTCTAGTTTATGGACAAGATCAGGCAATCACTGCATTGGCTTCGGCAATTAAATTAGGTCGCTCTGGACTTAGGGATCCACAAAAACCAGTTGGTTGTTTTTTATTTGCTGGCCCAACAGGTGTTGGAAAAACGGAAGTAACCAGGCAATTAGCTAATGTTTTAGGGATCGAGTTGTTGCGTTTTGATATGTCTGAGTATATGGAAAAACATACTGTTTCTCGGTTAATTGGTGCTCCTCCAGGATATGTAGGATACGATCAAGGAGGATTACTTACAGAGGCGGTTACTAAAAACCCACATGCGGTACTTTTACTTGATGAAATTGAGAAAGCACATCCTGACGTATTTAATTTACTACTACAAATCATGGATCATGGCACATTAACCGATACTAATGGCCGTCAAGCAGATTTTAGGCACATTATTTTGGTTATGACTTCCAATGCTGGAGCGGGAGAGATGGTTCGTAACTCCATTGGTTTCTCACAACAAGACAACAGCAATGATGGACTTGAAGTCATTAAAAAGCAATTCAGCCCAGAGTTTAGGAATAGACTTGATGCGATTATTAACTTTGCTCCGCTGGATGCAATAACTATTGGTTTAGTCGTCGATAAATTTATTATGGAATTAGATGAGCAACTGAGCCACAAAGGGGTGACCTTTACTGTGGATAAAATGGCTCGTGAATGGCTGATTGAACATGGTTATGATAAAGTCATGGGGGCTCGACCTATGGCTCGACTAATTCAAGAAAACGTGAAAAAACCTCTTGCTGATGAACTTTTATTTGGCAAGTTAATGCATGGCGGTCATGTCACTTTAAAAGTAAAAGATGGAAAACTGCACTTTGATAGCCATGATCATCGTGAGGGCGTTTTTTAAATGACGTTATCGGTAATCATAATAACTAAAAACGAAGAGCAGAATATCAGAAGGTGTTTAGAGTCAGTACAGTTTGCAGATGAAATTATAGTATTAGACTCAGGAAGTACGGATAGTACAGTCGCTATTGCAAAAGAATATACAGCGTATGTGTATTCTACGGACTGGCCTGGGTATGGTGCACAAAAGCAGCGTGCTTTATCAAAAGCACAGTGTGATTGGGTATTGAATCTTGATGCAGATGAGTCAGTAAGCCTGGAATTACAACAAGAAATGATTCGGGCGATGGCTTCTGACTCAGCAGATGCCTTTAGAGTTGCAATTCAAATGTATTTCTACAATCAACCTTTAAGGTATTCTTCCAGTCCTAAACGACATGCACGCCTATTTAAACGAGCTAATGCCTATTTCAGTGATGATATTGTACATGAAAAAATAGTTCTCCCAGAGGGTGCGCGTATTGGTAAAATAAAAAGTCCGATTATGCACCACTCATTTAAAGATGTGAGCCATGTGCTTTATAAATTAAATAAATATTCATCCTACAGTGCAAAAACATATATTTCCAAGCAAAAACGGCCAAGTTTGACTAAGACATTAGCAGGTACGTTGTGGATGTTTTTTAGATGTTATGTTGTACAGCGAGGGTTTTTGGATGGCAAAAGAGGCTTTATATTTGCTGTATTTAATGCTCAAGGTACTTTTTATCGAGGTATTAAGCAAATATATCGAGACAAAAACCTGGATCAATTACCATCGTTAGCTCAAAATGCAGAGGAGCTAATTTGAGAGCATTTTTTTCGGATGAAAAAATTAACTTATTAGCTCCAATCCTTATTGTTTTATTGGTTTTTTCTATTCCTATTAGTTCTAGTGTGAAATCAATTTTGATGGTTCTTAGCCTGTTGGCAATAGTATTTACACCTTATTACAGGCAGTATTTATATGAGGCATTTAATACATTATGGGCGCGCGCAGCATTGGTTTTCTTTCTTTATATTATTATTGCGTGTTTTTGGTCTGACGCGCCTCTAGCAATACGCTATAATACGATTGATAAGTATTCTAAATTAATTTTTTTGCCAATTCTTGCAGTAGCTTTTATTAAACCGAGCACGAGACAATGGGTTTTAGATAGTTATCTATCCGTGATGCTATTAACTTGTATACTTTCCATTTTAAAGGCCAGAAATCTTTTAGAGTTGAATAATGTTGCTGATCCTGGAGAAGTATTTTACAACCACATAATTACTGGATATATGGTGGCTTTAGGGGTTTATTTGGCAGGATTGCAGGTTTTCAAAGCTGATGTAAGTCGACCACGCCGTCTTTTTTCTTTAAGCATGTTCTTTTTAGGAAGTTATCAAATCCTATTTTTAAATACGGGAAAAACCGGTTATCTGATATATGCACTCTTAATGACAATGCTTATGTTACAGAGAATGTCTTTAAAAAAAGCACTAGTGGGAGTAATGCTATTTTTTGGCACGATTCTTTTAACCTATACTCTGAGTCCTAGGATGCAAGTAACAACTCAAACGTTGTTTAATGATATTAAATCATTGCAAAACCATCAGGAAAATAACTCGTTAGGGTTTAGAATACAATTTCATCAATATGCAGAATCATTATTTAAAGAGCATCCATTTATAGGTATTGGTACAGGAGGATTTCCTTACCGTTTTTCATTGGAACAACCTGTACCAGCATGGGGGAAAAAATTAAATGAGCCTCATGGCCAGTATTGGTTGACGCTGGCGGAACAAGGCCTAATCGGTATCACGCTTTTATTCTCATTTTTAGGTACTTTATTTATTACTTTTTTCAAGCTTAAAGAAACGAAACCAATTCTTTTAGGTTTATTAATTTCCTTTTGTTTTTCGTCATTTACAGATACAGTATTTTGCTATTCAACAATAGGTTATTTATTAATTATTTTTAGTGCCTTATGTTTTGGTGAATTACTGGAAATGCGCTGAAAAAAATAACTACATACCAAAAGTCAGGCATTCTTTATTTTTAAGATAATGATGTCTTCTCACTGTTTTTAAAAAGAAAAGGTACTGCTTCATCTGTTCAGTACTTTTACAGGTATGGGCACTTTTTATAGATCAAGTAATTGAACGGGCCAAAAATGATAAAAATGCTGTACTGGCCCATTTCCTAGACCCACACGTTCATCTTTTGCAGCTTGAATTGCATTAAATAAATAAGTCTTTGCAATACCACAAGCATCAATTAAATCAATTTTTTGAGCGAGGCAGGCTGTAATTGCTGCTGAAAGAGTACAACCAGTACCATGAGTATTAGAGGTACTTATTCTTGGACTGGCGAACCAATGAGGCTTGTCATGAGAGTTTATGAGTACGTCATTGGAGTTTATTGAATTTAAATGTCCTCCTTTTAATAAAACGTTTTTTGGGCCGAACTCTAACAATTTTTGTCCGACTAAGAGCATTTCTTCTTCTGATTGGGCAGTAAGTCCAGTAAATGTAGCAGCTTCGGGAATATTTGGAGTGATTAGTGTTGCTAGAGGTATTAGTAGGTTGAGTAATGCATCAATAGCTTCGGGTAATAATAAAGGATCACCGCTTTTAGCAAGTGTCACAGGATCAATAATAATAGGGATATTTTTTGCATTTTTCTGAAGAAATGAAGCAACTAATTGAATGATTTCACTATTGAATAACATGCCTATTTTGATGCTGTCAGGTCTAATATCATCAAATAGAGCGTTTAATTGATCTTCTATACTTTGTAGTGGCAATGTATAACAATTTCTTACACCGCATGTATTCTGTATGGGCAACGCTGTAAGTACAGTCATACCATAGCAGCCTAAGGCAGAAAAGGTTTTAAGATCAGCTTGAATTCCTGCACCACCGGAACCATCGAATCCCGCAATTGATAACGCTTTGTATCGCATGTAATTTATATCACTTACCATGCAGCAATTTTTTCTTCAGGCCGTATAGAGCATTCTTCGGAAATGGAACCATCGTTACATACAACAAAACCATTAGTATTGTAAGTGGTAACGACTCCTCCTTTCCATAAGCAGCAACCTCTAAACAGTTGTAAGTCCATTACAGCATGAGGGGTACAATAACATGCAGAATAAAAGCCATTTTTACAGACAAGACGACCTGCAGAGGAGTCACAATAACTGACGCCCCCCATTTGGTTGCAACAACCAGATACATATCCAGACTGTGCACCTGATTGAGCATTTGTAGGTGAAGCAAGCAAACAAAATAGGCTGGCGTAAAATAAATTTTTAAATGATAGCATCTGATTTCTCTTATTATTTTTTAATTTTAGGATAGCATATTGGTTTAAAAATTATTAGATACAACCGAAATTATCTCCATGAAATTAGGGTAAAGTTTTAAAAAATAACTGGTCGCTAGACCTGCTAAAAGACCAAATAAATGCGCCTCCCACGATACCCCCTTTTTTTTAGGAAAAATTCCAAAAAATATACCTGCAAAATAGTACAGGCTAATCACGCCTAAAATTAAGGTCGTCAAGGTACCATTTTGATAGATATTGCTAACTAAGAGACCCCAATAGCCTGTAATTAAACCGCTTGCACCCACATGTAAACCTGGTTTGGCAAAACACCAAATAGCAATACCGCTGATTAAGGCAATCATGAGGGTTACAAACAGGAAGTAGTTTAGCCCATTGATTAAAATAAAATTACTTAAGACCACTAAAGGAATAGAATTAAAAAATATATGGTTGAAATCTGCATGCAGGAGTGGTGCAAAAAAAATCCCAGGTAATCCTCGAATATGTCTAGGAATGATTCCCAACAATAAAATTCTTCTGTAAATAAAGTGGCTTATTAAAAAGAAACACCAAGGAATTAAAAGAATAATAACTAGAATTGAACTATTATTTTGTGTTTGGATGATAATTAATTCAAGGCTATTATTTAATTCTTCAAGCATATATTACTCTTTTATTTGTGTGATCTCACAAGTCAGACTTCCTGCAGCTAAGCGAATATTTATGCTATCACCGATGTGTACTTGTTCGCTTGAAAGCAGCACTTTACTTTTTTTAGTTGCAATCGCGTATCCTCTATCAAGAGTCGCCAATGGGCTCACGGCATGCAAAGTAGATAATTTAGTGCTTAATTTATACTTAAGCTGGCTTAACCTGGCTTGCATGAGTTGGATTAATTGTGTCGAGAATTGTTGTAAATTTAGTTGAGTTCGAGCGATTTGGGTTTTCGGGTTTCTTGTCTTTAGATGATTTTCATACAGCTGCAACTGATGCTTTTTTTGTGTGATGATGTAATTCATATGCGATATAAGTTGTTTTTCTAAATAGTCGGTAGTCTGGCAGTAATGAGAAATCGCTTTTTGTGGCGATGATATTTTATCCATTAAATGATGCAATTTCATTTGATATTTTTGCAAAAATCGATGCATTGCCTCCTGCAAGCGTATGAGAGCATGATTTAATAATTTAAACAACTCCTGACAATCAGGGGTTGCTACAATAGCTGCCGCTGTTGGAGTTTCTGCACGATAATCGGCAACAAAGTCAGCAATGGTAAAGTCAGTTTCGTGTCCGACTCCGGATACGATTGGGATGGTGCTACTTGCGATTTGACGGGCCAGATGTTCATCGTTAAAAGCCCACAAATCTTCAATACTACCGCCACCACGAGCAAGAAGAAGTACATCGCTACGTTTTTCTCTATTGGCACGTTGTAATGCTTGAATTAATTGTTGTGCCGCTCCAGCTCCCTGAACTTCACTAGGGTAGACTAAGACATGGGCTAGGGGAAATCGTCGTGCAAGTGTTGATAAGATATCACGAATTGCGGCGCCAGTGGTTGATGTGATTACCCCAATGGTACGAGGCATAGAGGGAATAGGGCGCTTATTTATTGAAGCAAATAATCCTTCGGTAGCCAATTTATTTTTTAATTCTTCAAAGCGCTGATACAGTGCTCCTAGGCCTGCCTCGGTAACTTGTTCTACGATTAATTGGTAATCGCCACGTGCTTCGTACAAACTTAATCTACCACCCAAAATGACGTGCTGACCATCAGATAATTTATTTGTAAGTGCGCTGTGGCGGTTTTTAAAATAGACACAGCGAATTTGAGCAGCGTTGTCTTTTAAAGTAAAATAGTAATGCCCAGATGCAGGTTTACTCAGGTTTGAAAGTTCCCCTTCAACGTAAATTATCCCAAGTTCATTTTCAAGATAACTTTTTACTTGGCGGTTAAGTTGAGCTACCGTGAGTATCGCAATTTGTGTTTTCATAAATTAAAGTGGTTTCATAGTGAAAGTAATAAATGAGCTAAGTTATAAAATCAAGGCATTAGTTTTGTCATACGGAACTTTTTTACACTTATATCAAATGTATTTTCTATTATCAAAATTGGACAACAAAATTTATAATTGCTGTCACAACACAGGAGTATCTTGGCAAATATTATAAGAATAAGCTATCATTCTCGTTCTAAAAATATAAATAAAAATAAAATGAACTCTGTACAAAATAGAAAATTAAATTTTTTTATATCATTTTTACTCTCTCTTGTGACAATGAGTTTAGCTGGATGTGTTGATTTGTCCGGCGGTAGAGCCTCAGTTAAAAAGCCACTACCTAAGTATTCTTCCCAACCTACATTGGATCAATCTAATAAACAATCCACAAAAAAATCAGTTATAACGCGTAAATCCCAACCTTATAATGGTGAGGTACACACGATGTTGGGTGGTCTGGGATTGTTCAGTACCGGAATGAGAACACTTAGTGACACTGTAGAAGATGAATGTAATATTAGAGCACCTAGTGATATGTGGTATAATGCAGGTAATGTGACACGTAAAATTGTTTCTTATTATCAAACACATAAAGTACATAGACCCATTGTCCTTGTAGGTCATTCTTTGGGTGCGAACGAGCAAATCAAGGTTGCGCGTAATCTTAATAAAGTTGGCATTCCTGTTGATTTGCTAGTTACTGTGGATGCGGTGTCACAAACGATTGTTCCTCCTAATGTAAAGTATGCAATGAATTTTTATAAACCTAGTTTTGTGCCTATGTTTAGTGGTTTAAGACTTAAGGCTGTTGATCCTGAAAAAACTCGTATCGATAATATCAATGTTACTACGGTAAAAGGAATAAAAGTGAATCATTTCACTATTGATAAAGATCCTATTGTACAAGCCATGATAATGAAAGAAGTGAAAAAGGTGTTGAGTAATGCAAATAAAGCAAATGGGTAAAGACCATTGTCCTCGTGTCTGTGTTATAGGAGCAGGTCCAAGTGGGCTTGCTGCAATCAAAAATTTGCAAGAACAGGGTGTAAAAGATATCACCGTTTTTGAAAAAAATAATCAAATTGGTGGTAACTGGATTTATGATGAAAAAAATGATCATTCCAGTATTTATGAAACAACCCATATTATCAGTTCAAAGCGTTGGTCTGAATTTGAAGATTTTCCAATGCCACATCATTACCCTGACTATCCTTCTCATCGGTTGGTTTTAGACTATTTTCAAAGTTATGCGGATCATTTTAATTTAACTAAATACATTCGTTTTAATACCCAAGTGTTGAATGCAGTGCCTATTAATCAAAATCAATGGAAGGTAGCCTTTGAAAACGCGCAAGGTATTGGTGAAGAGTATTTTGATTATTTATTAGTGGCGAATGGACATCATTGGGATCCTGTTTTACCAGAATATCCTGGTGAATTTTCTGGTCAGATACTTCACTCTCACCAATATAAAAAAGCTTCGGTGTTTAAAGGACAGCGTGTTTTAGTGGTAGGCGGAGGTAATTCCGCCTGCGATATCGCTGTCGAAATAGCAAGAATATCTCCTAATACGTGTATTAGTATGCGTAGAGGGTATCATATTTTTCCTAAATTTGTATTTGGGAAGCCAACTGATGATGCGGTGGCAAAAATTCGATGGATGCCTTCCTGGTTGAGACAGAAAATTTTGAGTTTTTTTGCCCGTATTCTTCAAGGTCGTTATGCAAAATATAAATTAATGAAGCCAGATTGTGGTCCCTTGGAAATTCATCCAACCATTAATACGGAGCTTCTTTATTTTATTCGCCATGGTGAAATATCTCCTCGCCCAGGAATGACTCATTTTGACGGTAAACGAGTATATTTTACCGATGGTAAATTTGAGGAATTTGATACAATTATTTTTGCTACAGGTTATAAAATAAGTTTTCCTTTCCTTGATAAAGTAGTGGCTGATTTTAGCAACTCCACTAAGATTCCACTTTATCGTAAAATGATGCATCCTAATTTTGATACCCTGTATTTTATTGGTTTATGTCAACCACAGGGATGTATTTGGCCATTGGCTGATTACCAATCAAAAATTGCAGCACGCATTATTATGGGGACTCTGGAGCGCCCGGGGAATCTACAAAAAAAGATAGAGCTTGAAATGAATAGACCTCATTACCGGTTTAAATCACATATTCGACATGCTTTGGAAGTTGATTATCACAAATTCAGAAGAGAATTATTGGAAATGTTAGGCTCATAATAGGGGATTTATCTGTATTAGCCGCATTTTATGCCTCCTAGATATCGCGCTATGCGCAATATCTAGTTTTTCTCTTGCTTCAAGTCAAGCTTGAGATTGCCTTTTCATAAGTGCACCCATTAATTTTTCAATATTAGTTACATAGGGAGGATCTTGCAATATCATAGCCTTAGTCCGTTCTTCGCAATATCCTTTAACCTCTTTATCAGGAAAAATATAGAATTTTTTTTGTTCTACTTCCCTCACTATATGCTCCGCTATATCCATGGCAGGTCGTGAGTGAGATAAAAGTGATTTTAAGATTTCTTGGAATTGTGAATGAGCATGCTCACCGTGAGATAACAGGGCTGTATCAGTAAATGAAGGAAAAACAACAGAGATATTTACCGGTTTTTTCATTCGTTCCAGATCAAAATATAAAGATTCTGATAAAGCTAAAACTGCATGTTTTGACATGGAATAAGAGGCTGTCTGTGAGCCTGTACAAAGCGCATATAAGCTGGCTACATTGATGATATGCGAATTAAATGTTTGTTCAAATAAGAAGGGAGTAAATGCTTGGATCATATAAATCATCCCATGCAAATTAACATCCATTACTTTTTGAATGTGTTCTGGGCATAAATCCCAAATAGGGGCTAATTGGCCTATAATACCCGCATTATTATAAATCCAATCGATACGTCCCCATTTAGACTTGACTTGTTGGGCCAGGTGAGCTACTTCGTTTGGATGGGTTATGTCACAAGCAACCTCTAAAATTTTTTCTGGAAATAACGTCGATAATCGAGAGGATTCATTTTTAAGTTTAACACTATCTTTATCTACCATAACTACAAAATTGCTGCGTTGCAAATGAATTTGGGTTAATGCTAATCCAATTCCACTTGCAGCACCGGTGATGACAGCTACATTCATTTTATTTCCTTTGCTATAATTTTTTATAATATTAAACAAAATAAAGGATCTATTTTGAAAAGCGGCGATGAAATACCAGAGCCTGATGAGTTTCCTAATGTGCCAGATGAGTACCCGGACAATCCACAGCCTTTTGAGCCAGATAATCCTGGATTGCCTGAGCCTGAGCCATTAGAGCCTACAGAGCCTGATTTAGAATAGTAATTTGCATCGTAAAGGTTACATCCCCGAATCATCATGCAGTGGAGGCTTTGAATGTGGCCTAGACGATATTTATTGGGTGCATCTTGCATGAAAATGATGCCTTGTTGTTTATGTCTCATTTTTATTCAATATAAGTAAAATTATCCATTATGCCATTTAATCCAAACCTAATCATGCCTCCACTGACATTGATTTATGAGATCTATCCTTATTCCAACATCATGGCATGTCTACAGGACATCGATTAAGAGGCTCGCCAATGGCTGTCGGGTTACCGTAAACATGCAATTTTTAACTTTAGTGAGCTATTGCATTACACCTGTTAATAAAAATTGTAATGAGGGTAGGGGAATTTTGTAACTAATCTTAAAAATTTCAGATAGCTGACTCTACTCATATGCATTAGTTCCCCTTGATGAGTTGATCCAATGCGTTACCAATATCTTTAGCCCTCATTAAGCTTTCTCCGACAAGAAAGGTGTTTATACCATGAGATTGCATCAAACGAATATCTGCATGATTATTTATCCCACTTTCCGTAATAGTTATTCTATCATTGGGAATATAGTGTTTTAAATCAATACTCAACTGTATATTTGTATGAAACGTATGAAGACTGCGATTATTGACTCCTATTAATGGAGTAGGTAAACGTAAAGCACGCTCAAGTTCTTCTTGAGTATGGCTTTCTACAAGGACGGCCATACCAAGCTCCTGAGCTAATTGGCAAAACTCAATTAACTGGGCATCATCAAGTAATGCGACAATAAGTAAAATACAGTCAGCACCTAAGGCCAAGCTTTCATAAATTTGATAAGTATCCAGGATAAAATCTTTGCGCAATACCGGCAGGTTGCTGTTCATTTTTGCTTGAGCAATATAATCCGGATGGCCTTGGAAAAAGTCAATATCAGTAAGTACAGAAAGACAACGTGCTCCATGCAGTCCGTATATTGTTGCAATTTCTGCTACATTAAAATCTTCTCGAATGATTCCTTTGCTGGGGGAGGCTCGTTTAATCTCAGCGATAATGGCGGGTGTTTCTTGATTTTTTAGGGCATTAAGGAAGTTTCTTTGCTCCATCATGGGTTGTTGCTTTAGTAAATCTAATGGCTTATTTTTCTTAGCCAAACAAATTTCTTCTAATTTTTTTGAGTAATACGTTCTAGGACACTATTCATGATTTGATTCTTTATTTAAAGTTTGAGTTAATTGGCGAAGTTGTGTAAAGCATTGCTTCGCTTGGCCGCTATCTATGGCGATTTTAGCGTGTTCTAATGCTTGTTCAAAAGATAGTTCGTTACCAGCACAATAAATGGCTGCTGCGGCGTTTAAGAGTACTATATCCCGTGCTGCCCCTAACTCTCCGGAAAATACAGCTTGGATATAATCTAAACTTTGATCAGGTGAATCAATAATGATTTCATTTAAGGAGTGATGCTTGATGCCATAATCTTTAGGATTGAGAATCCAGTGATTATATTTTCCCTCTCGATATTCAATGATATTTGTGGGAGCAACGATACTGATTTCATCCAATCCATCTTGAGAGCTAACAACTAATGCTCTTTCACTTCCTAAACGAGCAAGAACCGAAGCAAGGGGCTTTTGCCAAATTGCTGAAAATACTCCTACCACTTGTCTTTTTACACGAGCAGGGTTAATTAATGGACCAAGTAAGTTAAATAAAGTTCTAACTCCTAATTGTTGACGCGCAGCCCGAGCGTATTGCATCGCTGGATGATAATGGGGGGCAAATAAAAATGCTAAGCCACATTGGTTCATACAAATTTGCATTTGTTCATCTGTAAGATTTAGTATAAATCCTGCTTTCTCCAATAAATCGGCACTTCCACTACGACTGGAGACTGACCGATTACCATGTTTTGCAACAGGAAATCCTGCGCTTGCGACGACAAAGCTACAGGCAGTAGAAACATTAAACGTGTTTTTTCCGTCTCCACCAGTACCTACTATGTCAGTTAAATTTGTACCTAATTCTATATGATGAGCTAATTGCTGCATCACTTCTGCTGCTGCAATTAGCTCATCAGTCGTTTCACCTTTCATACGCATAAGCGCTAAAAAAGTAGCAATTTGAACATCGCTATATTCACCAGACATAGAAGCATGAAGAACATCGTGCATTTGCTTACGGTTTAAATTTTTTTTTGCAATTAGGTGTTCAAATAGAAGATTAGGTTTCATATTTTAAAAAATTTTCTAATAGTTTTAGTCCATGCTGACTTAATATTGCCTCTGGATGGAATTGTAGTCCAAAAATGGGATATTGACGATGTGAAATTGCCATAATTGTATTATCTGACCATGCATCAATCGATAATAAATCAGGCAGACTGTCTTTATCCACTGCAAGGGAATGGTATCGGGTTGCTTTGAATTGATTCGGAATATTTGTAAATATTCCTTGTTGATTATGTATAATAGTTGATGTTTTTCCATGCATTATTTCTGGTGCAGATATAATTTTACCACCAAAAACTTCCGCAATACATTGATGCCCTAGGCAAATTCCTAATATAGGTATATCTTGATAAAAATTATAAATTACTTCCATTGAAATACCGGCATCCTTGGGAGCTTTGGGACCAGGAGAAATCACTAGGTAGCTAGGATTAAGCTTTTTTATTTGCGTCACGCTAATTTGATCGTGAGTGAAAACAATTACTTCTTGGTTTAAGCATTGAAAATATTGTACTAGGTTGTAGGTAAATGAGTCGTAATTATCGATGATGAGTAACATATTAAATTAAAATTTGATTTATAATCGTAGTTTGACGTAGTCGCTGATATTTTCGAGTTCTGTTGCGCTACGTCCCAAATGTTCTTTCTGTTTTCATTGATCTAAGTAACGCATGGTTCAAATGCATTTTTTAGTTCAATTTAGTGAGAAATTCTCGAGAACCAACTGCAGGACGTTGCTTACCAAGCTTTTCTTAGTGCTATTAATCTATGTTTATAAAGTAAAGTCTTCACCTAAGTAAACAGCCCTTACCTGTTGGTTGGCCAGTATAATATCAGGTGTTCCTTCACACAATATTTTTCCTTGGCTGACAATGTAGGCGCGCTCACAGATATCCAAGGTTTCTCTTACATTATGATCAGTGATAAGTACCCCAATGCCTTTATTACATAAGTGTTGAATAATTTTTTTAATATCAATCACTGAAATGGGATCGACTCCAGCAAAAGGCTCATCAAGTAAAATAAAAGAGGGCTCTATGGCTAAGGCTCTTGCAATTTCAACCCGTCGTCGCTCTCCTCCTGATAAGGACATACCAAGACTTTTGTCTAGATGGGAAATGTGAAACTCTTGAAGCAATAGGTCAAGTTTTTCTTCACGAGCTTGTTCGCTTAAATCAGCTCTCAATTCCAATATCGCCATAATATTTTCTGCAACAGTAAGCTTACGAAATACAGAGGCTTCTTGGGGGAGATAGCTAATTCCTAATCGAGCTCGTTGATGCATGGCACTTGAAGTAATCTCTTTCTCAGATAAAAAAATTTCACCTTCATCACAAGCTTGTAGGCCTACTATCATGTAAAAACAAGTCGTTTTTCCAGCACCATTAGGTCCTAACAATCCAACACATTCGCCTTTGTTTATGTGAAGGGTAATTCCATCAACCACGGTGCGTGATTTAAAAGATTTTTTGAGGTTTCGTGCTTCTAGAATACTCATGATGGTTTCTTTTCTGGATGATAAATAATCATTATTCTTTTGCTGCCATCGCCCCGAGATAAAACATGCTGCTTTTCAGTATCATAACTTATTTTTGTTGCAGAGAATGAGTTACTTCCTTGTTCAACACGAGCATTTCCTATTAATTCAATTAAATGACGTAGTGGATAATAACGTATGGTATCAGCATAGGCATGAAGAGGCGGTTTCTTAGGATCTGTCGTTGTCCAATAATGAGCCTGCTGTCCTGGGGCTCCACTCGCGATGGCTACAACAAGCTGATTTTTTTCATTACCAAGTGTAATTGCTTTAGTTGCTCGTAGATTTGTTGTTCCTTGAATTAATTCAACATTGCCCGTATAAATACCTTTATGTTGTTGTTGACTCAAATCTGCTGAGTCGGCCATCACATGCATTACTTTTTCTTTATCTTCGGACAATGCGTATGAAGAACAAGCAAATGTTAAAAAAAACCATAAGCTAAACCAAAATTTACAGTGATGTGAGGCCTTGTAACTAACCATTCGCTGGAACATAACTTCCTCGGGCTCGATGAAGTAACTCTACTCGTTTTTCATCTAGATAAGCATTCATTCCAGTAGATTGAATGACGTTACCTGATTGTTCATAAGTTACTAAAACATTAGAAATTGCTTTTTTTTCTTTTGGAAAGTAGGTGACTTCTTCTGTTTTTAAGGTACTTTCTTGTGATTTACTTCCTCTTTTCTGATGTACAATCACGTTACCAAGAAACGTGACTTGTTTCCCTCCTTCAATCGACTTGCCTTTTTCAGAACGAATATCCCAAGGTGGTTGTTGTTCATCTTGGCTTACAATGATATGAGGATTTTCAAATAAATAAACATTGCCTTTTTGAATATGTTGCATGAGTGGTGCGGTTAATAAATTTGTGAGCGTACCTTTTTGATTAAACTGGCGTACTCTTACGTGAGCAATTGTAGTGTCTACTGAATTTGCCAAAGTTTCGTGATCCAGGCGAATTAGTGTTGTAGAGTGGCTGTAATACCATCCTGAGCATGCTAGAAGAATTAATGTAAAAAAAGCCACATGAATTGTTTCGCTGCGTTCATTGTTTTAAATAACCTGCTATGGCTAAATCCATTTTGCTCTGTGCGTTAAGAATAAAGTCGCATAATTCTCGTACAGCTCCACGACCACCTGGTAAACTAGTTTGCCACATAGCAATTTCTTTAACTAAATATGTTGCATCGGCAACAGCAACACTAAGTCCTACCTGTTGCATAATAGGGATGTCTGGAATATCGTCACCTATGTAAGCGAATTGCTCATCTCTTAGGTTTAGTGTCATTTTGAGCTGGTTGTAAGCCTCTTTTTTATCTCTTTTATCTTTATAATAATGAAAAATACCTAATTGCTGCATGCGATGATCAACTAACGGATTATGAGAACCCGTAATAACAGCAACTTCAATTCCGATTGCCATAAGTAGTTTTAAGCCAACGCCATCATGAATATGAAATGTTTTCTGCTCATTACAATGGGTATCAATGTATAAAAAACCATCTGTGAGTACTCCATCGAGATCACAAATTAGGCATTTCACATTTTTTGCTTTTTCTATTAGCTTGATCATTAAAACACACCAGCCTTTAACAAATCATGAAGATGAAGCACGGCGGCAGGCCTTGTATCCTCATCAATAACAATCAGTGACGTTATACTGTATTTTTGCATCATAGCCAAGGCCTCAGCAGCAAGCATTCCTTTATAAATAGTGCGTGCATTACGCGTCATGACTTCTTTAATTGGAGTAGTGTTAATGTCATATTGACGTGTTAAAGTGCGTCGAATGTCTCCATCAGTATAAATACCAGTAAGGTATCCTTTCTTATCAACAACACAAGTCATGCCGAGTTTTTTATCGGTGACTTCAATAAGAGCTTCACTGACAGTCGCATTTTCATGAACGAGCGGTAATTGTTCGCCTTGGTGACAGAGCTCGTCAATACGTAATAAAAGCCGTTTGCCCAAGGAGCCTCCAGGATGAGATAAAGCAAAATCTTCTTCACTGAACCCTCGCGCTTGCAAAAGAGCAATAGCAAGTGCATCTCCCATCACCAATGCTACTGTGGTACTGGTTGTAGGTGCCAAGCCAAGAGGGCAGGCTTCTTGTTTAATACTGACATCTAAATTAACATCGGATGCTTTTCCCAAGGCAGATTCAGGATTGCCAGTTAAGGAGATAAGTGGAACTTCTAAGCGCTTCAATAAAGGAAGTAAAGTAACCAACTCCACAGTATTACCTGAATGAGATATGGCGATTACTGTGTCTTGTCGGGTAATCATTCCCAGATCGCCATGACTTGCTTCACCAGGATGCATAAAAAATGAAGGACTGCCTGTGCTGGATAAAGTAGCAGCAATTTTATTGGCTATATGCCCAGATTTTCCCATGCCAGTTACAACGATCCGTCCTTTACAGGCAAGCAATAATTCACAGGCCTTTTCAAATCGGTTATCAATTCGCTGGCTTAGTTCAAATACTGCTTGTGCTTCAGTTTCAATAACGGCAAGGCCTAGTTTACAAAAATTCATAAGCTTATTTCTTGTTTTATTGATTAATTTTAATTCTAACAAAAAAACATTTGAATAAATAGAATTAAATCGCTCATTTTTTTTTGTGATCCAGTATATACTCCTACTTTTGGCTAAACCGGAAAAAGAGAGAATGCCTGAAAATTGGGTTGAAATAAAGAATTTAATATTTACTCGTGAAAAGCGCCGTATCTTCGATGGCATTAATATGAAAGTGAAACGAGGTAATATTACTGCGATCATGGGGCCGAGCGGTTCTGGAAAGACGACTTTATTGCAGCTAATTGGTGCACAATTAAAGCCCGATAGTGGTGTTATTAATGTAAATGGTCAAAATATGCATCAATTGCCTCGAAAAGCTTTATATGAAGCAAGACGTAATATGGGGCTTCTTTTTCAAAGCTCCGCGTTGTTTACTCATCTATCAGTATTTGAGAATGTTGCTTTTCCTCTAAGAGAACATACACAATTAAATGCGTCCATGTTACGTAACATTGTATTGATGAAACTTGAGGCTGTTGGTTTACGCGGAGCCGTTGATTTAATGCCTGCTCAGTTGTCTGGTGGAATGGCACGACGAGTTGCTTTAGCACGTACAATCGCGTTGGATCCAGAGCTTATGATGTACGATGAGCCCTTTACTGGACAAGATCCTATTTCATTGGGAGTTCTGGTTCGACTGATTAAAAGATTAAATGAGCTGTTGCATACGACAACGATTATTGTCTCTCATGATGTAGAAGAAACGTGTTCAATCGCAGATTATATATATCTTATTTTTGGCGGAAAAATCATAGGAGAAGGAACACCGCAGGAATTATTACAATCTACTGAACCTCAGGTGAAACAATTTATGCATGGGGAAGCAGATGGAGTAGTGCGCTTTCATTATCCTGCCAGGCCTTATACAGAGGAGCTATTAGATGTTTGAGTTCATAACACGTATAGGTAGTCGTGGTTCACGAATCTTACAAGACTTAGGTAGTTCTGGTTTATTTTTATTTCTCATGTTATTCAGAAAACCACATATTTCGAAGCTATGGGCTCTGGTACGTTATCAAATTTATTTTGTTGGTGTATTATCCTGCTTAATTATTATTGTTTCTGCGTTATTCATTGGGATGGTTGTTGGTTTACAAGGCTACAATACTTTGCAAAAATTTGGTGCTTCAAGTCAGTTAGGTCAATTATTAGCTTTAAGCATCTCGAGAGAACTTGGACCAGTAATCAGTGCTTTGTTGTTTGCAGGTCGAGCTGGTTCTGCTTTAACTGCGGAAATTGGCTTAATGAAAGCAACAGAACAGCTGTCCAGCATGGATATGATGGGTGTTGATCCTTTAGGCAGAGTTATTTATCCTCGATTTTTAGCTGGTTTTATTGCTTTACCTCTTTTAGCATTAATCTTTTCAGCTGTAGCCGTCTTTGGAGGGTATTTTATTGGAGTACATTGGTTAGGGGTCGATGCGGGAAGCTTTTGGTCCAATATGCAGGCAGCAGTTGATTTTCGTATTGATGTACTCAGTGGTATTATTAAAAGCTTAGTTTTTGCTTTTGTTGTAACCTGGATATCAGTGTTCCAGGGGTTTGAATGTGTGCCTACTGCAGAAGGTATTAGCCAGGCGACGACTAAAACAGTGGTTTATTCTTCGCTTGCAGTGTTAGGACTTGATTTTTTGTTGACCGCGATGATGATTGGAGACTGGTAAATGAATAAGCAACGTTACGTAGATTTTAGTGTTGGCCTGTTTATGTTGCTTGGTGTATTGGCTTTATTGGTTATGACCATGAAAGTGAGTAATTTCTCAAATTTCATGTCTCAAGACCATTATCAGGTAACTGCAGGGTTTACTGATATTGGTGGTTTGAAAGTTCGGGCACCTGTTACAGTGGCTGGAGTTAAAATTGGAGAAGTAACTCGTATCGAATTGCAACCCGGTGAGCTGAATGCCAAAGTAACAATGCGCTTAAGAAGTGATAAAAAAATTCCATATGAAGATACTTCAGCGCGAATTTTGACAGAAGGGTTGCTTGGCTCAAACTATATTAGTATTGTGCCCGGTTTTGAAGACGAAGAGAGTAAAGACCATCCTTATTTACAAAATGGAGATGTGATCGATAAAACTCAAGAAGCAATCATTTTAGAAAATTTAATTGGTCAATTGCTGTTTAACATTAAAAAATAAGGGTTAAAGAACATGAGAATAATAAAAACCATCTTATTCGTTATAGGTGTGATTGGATCTCCAGTAATGAGTGCAGCGCAAAACTCTCCTATTCCTATGCTAGAGGAGACTGCTAATAATATTATTGCAACCCTCAAAGAAAACAAGTCCAGTTTGAAAAGCAACCCTAATATTATCTATAAAGCTGTTGAAACACATTTGTTGCCTATTGTTGATGTGGTTGGAATGTCTCGTTCTGTTTTAGGGAGGCAAGCATGGACCAAAGCGACAACTGCACAAAGAGCTCAATTCTCTAAAGCATTTACTCGTCTCGTTATTCGTACTTACTCTAGTCCTTTAGCTCAATATGCCGATGAGAGTGTGCAGTTTTTGCCTTTAAGAGGTTCTTTAAATTCCAGATTTATACGAGTCAATAGTATTATAGTTCGTACAGAAGGCCAAAACATTCCTTTATCTTATAGCCTTGTTGATAAAAATGGCCAATGGAAAATTTATGACATTAGTGTGGAGGGTGTGAGTTTGTTACAAAGTTTCAGATCGCAATTTGCCCAAGCATTACAAAACTCCAGTATTGATGATGTGATTCAATTAATGGAAAAGAAACAGCTTAAAAGGGCTTCTTAATTGTGAATAGAGTTCATTTTAAACCTGATGTAGATCTGACATTTAAGTCAGTAGTAGAAGTACGGGCAAAACTATATCAAGCTTTGATCGATGATAAGAGTGATCTATTCACTCTTGATTTAAGTAACGTAAAGCATTGTGATAGTGCGGGTTTAGCATTGCTGATTGAGGCCAGAAAGCTATGTAAAAAAAGTAATAAAGCTTTTGAAGTAATTGGAATGCCTGCTGAAACACAATCTTTGGCAGAGTTTTGTGGTGTAAAGAGTATTTTAGAAACAGTATAATGTACTTCGATGATCTATGTAGCCTGGGTAGAGGCATAGCCGTAACCTGGGTTTTCTTTTTATCTGGACGATAAAATATAGGTTGAATGCAACTTTTCAATAAGTCGAGGAACGTAGAAAAAGGTGGTTTTTCCAGGATTTAATAAGATCTTACGATTGAACTGCCTAACAGTTTGTATTTATTTCAATTTGTGAGCTAATTTTAATGTTGAAGAACGAAGAAATCGAACAGAAATTTAAGGCCATTGAAGATGTTTTTTACGTTAAAGTGGAAGGGGATGGTTATCACTATCAAATAACCATAGTAAGTGATATCTTTTTAAATAAACCCAAAGTAGCCAGGCAACAATGGGTCTATACGCAACTGAAAGAATTGATCACCACTGGCAGGCTTCATGCAATTAACATGAAGACGTGGACAAAAGAAGAATGGGGGAAGCAACATGGATAAATTATTAATTAATGGCGGTAAAGCATTACATGGTGAAGTGGTTATTTCTGGGGCGAAAAATGCGGCTTTGCCAATAATGGCCGCGAGTTTGCTTGCAAGAGATCATGTAACGATTTCAAATGTACCTCATCTTAAAGACATCACAACAATGATGGAGTTATTAGGTCAATTAGGTGCTCATTTAATTGTTGACGAAAAAATGAATGTCCAGGTTGATGCCAGTCAAGTGAATGAATTTGTTGCCCCTTATGATTTGGTTAAAACTATGCGGGCCTCAATTTTGGTATTGGGGCCTCTGTTAGCACGTTTTGGTAAAGCAGATGTATCTTTACCGGGAGGGTGTGCTATTGGAACGCGGCCTGTCGATTTGCATTTGAAAGCATTAAAATCAATGGGTGCTGATATTACTGTTAAAAATGGTTACATTAACGCTCAATGTAGACGTGGTCGTTTGCAAGGCAAACGCATCATGTTTGATACAGTTACAGTCACTGGTACTGAAAACATATTAATGGCCGCAACACTTGCTGAAGGAACGACGGTCATTAAAAATGCAGCACGTGAACCCGAGGTAGTCGATTTGGCTCATTTTTTAATTCAAATGGGCGCTAAAATTTCAGGTGCCGGAACTTCCATTATTGAGATTGAAGGTGTCTCAGATCTTTCGGGTGGAGTTTATTCTGTAATGCCAGATAGAATTGAGGCAGGAACATATCTGGCGGCTGGAGCTTTGACTCGTGGACATGTTACGGTTAAGCGAGTTCGCCCTGATACTTTGTTATCTCAATTGTGTAAATTTGAGGAGGCAGGAGCTGAATTGGCTATTGGTGAGGATTGGGTAAGTCTTAATATGAATAACCAGCGTCCTCAAGCGGTTAATATTTCTACTGCTCCGTACCCAGCTTTTGCTACAGACATGCAAGCTCAATTTATGGCAATGAATTCAATAGCTGATGGCTCTTCGACTATAGTTGAAACAATATTTGAAAATCGTTTTATGCATGTACAAGAATTACAGCGTATGGGCGCTCAGATTCAGCTGAATGGTAATACCGCAATAATTAATGGTGTTGAGCGGTTAACTGGTGCACCCGTGATGGCAACTGACCTACGTGCTTCAGCCAGCTTGATTTTAGCTGGCTTAGTTGCTGAAGGTGAGACGTCAGTTGAGCGTATTTATCATGTAGACAGAGGTTATGAACGTATAGAAGAAAAATTATCTTTATTAGGTGCTGATATTAAGCGAGTTTCTGACCGGTGATTACTCGAGAAGAACTCTCATTGTACCTGCAGCAATTATTGGGTTGCGAACGTTATAATGATTATGCACCTAACGGAATTCAGGTTGAGGGTAAACCACAGATTAATCGAATTTGCACTGCAGTGACTGCTTCTGATGAGGTAATTTCACAAGCAATCTTATGGAGTGCAGATGCCCTTTTAGTCCATCATGGATATTTTTGGCGTGGAGAAGCGCCAATGATTACTGGAATGAAACGGCATCGAATTAATAAGCTTTTGCGAAATGATATTAATCTGTTTGCGTATCACTTACCTTTGGATTGTCACTCTGAATTTGGAAATAATGCCTGCTTAGCTAAATTGTTTGAAGTCGACTTGATCCATATGCACCGTGCAGGCACTACAGACAATTTGCTCTGGTCAGGAAAGCTGTCGCAAACAATGAGTCATACAGAGTTTTCAGAGTTTCTAGCAAAGAAATTGCAAAGGACTCCATTGCTTATTGTGGGTAGCGATAAACCCATCACAAATATTGCTTGGTGTAGTGGCGGTGCCCAGGATTTTATAGAAAATGCATACCAATTGGGTGTGGATGCTTATCTTAGTGGAGAAATTTCGGAGCGAACCTATTATCAGGCAAAAGAATTGGGTATTCATTATTACTCTTGCGGCCACCATGCAACAGAGCGATACGGAATCCAGGCTTTAGGAAATCATCTAGCATCTCAATTTGAACTTGAGCATTTATTTATTGATAGTGAGAATCCTATTTAATCACAGTTTGAGTCTCGGTTCTAACTGCCGTTCAGAAAAACAGGTGTAATGCTTCTGATAGTAAATGTAGGTTCATTAGGCTTTGTTGACAATTTATCCAAAAATAATCTTTGTATGCTAAGAGCGAAATTAGATGTGCTGCATTGAATACATCAATGGTGATTAAGCTGTATAATACACACTTGTGTGGTGTAGTCTCATCAGCTAACATGAGTTAATAGTCACTAAAGGATTGTTTTTAATGATTAATTTCAGATTTTTTTTGTTTTTTGTTTTTATATTTTTTTCTTTACAAGGCTATTCGAACACGGCTGAAAAACAAAATAAGGCTTTTCGTAGTTTTTGGCATCCTACTTTCTTAGGTGAGCGCTTAGCTTATTGTACTGCTGATGGTAAAGAGTGCGGAAAATTAGTAGCTGATCGATATTGTCGAATGCTTGGTTATGATTATGCACGTCAAAATGAAATCGCTTATAACCTTGGTTTAACACACTACATCTCAACGGGAGCACTTTGCAAAGGTTGGCGCTGCAATGGTTTTATGACTATTGCTTGTGTTACTGATTTATCACATATTCCACCAAAATCATATCATTATCGAGAAAAGCGTTTTGCAGCTCCTCGTTATAATGCCTATCGAGTAGATTGGTGTTATGAGCAAAAACAGGGATGTGGTATGCGGGCTGCGAACTCTTTTTGTAAGCGAATGAGTTTCATAAAAGCTAAATCATTTGTTAAAGAAACTCAAGTAGGTGCTACTAAAACAATAGGAAGCGAGGAGCTATGTTTTGGTAATCTGTGCAATGCGTTTAAAACGATAGTGTGTTATCGATAATTTAATTATTGATGGTTTCCTACTATATTAATTATAAGAGAAAGAGAGAGGATATAAAGATAAAGCTTAGGATAAGTATATGAGTATTAGTGACAGGGTTTATATCATTGATAATAATAAAAGTCGTGGTGAAAAAATACGCACTATACTTGACTTTATCGGTGAATCAACTGAAGTTGGCATGTATGGTAAATGGCAGGTTCTTGTTGAGCCGAATCCAAATGCAATTGTTCTTGGTGCAAGTGAGTCACTTGAGGAAACTCTGCATGAACTCGATGCATTAGTAAATAAATTTGTCAAAACGCCAATCATAGTTATTGGCAAACAATTAAATGATACACAATGTATCTTGCGAAATGTCGTTTCCTGTCAGCCCTTTCCATTTAGCTATGTGCAAATAATGGAAGCATTGCACCAATGCAAAATTGCCCAAGAAACAGTTAAGTCTATAACTATGGGTAATCATAGAAATCCTTTATTTCGAAGTTTAGTAGGGAATAGCTTGAGTATTCGCACGGTGCGTAGGTTAATTGAACAAGTAGCTGATACTGAGGCTAGTGTTTTGGTTTTAGGAGAGTCGGGTACTGGAAAAGAGGTAGTCGCGCGCAATATACACGCATTTTCATCAAGAGCAAATAAGCCGTTTATACCTATTAATTGTGGCGCTATTCCAGGGGAGCTTCTTGAAAGTGAATTATTTGGTCATGAAAAGGGGGCATTTACAGGGGCAATTACTTCGAGGCAGGGACGATTTGAATTAGCGAATAGTGGTACTTTATTTCTCGATGAAATAGGTGATATGCCTTTACCCATGCAAGTTAAATTGTTGCGTGTATTACAAGAACGTTGTTTTGAACGTGTTGGTTCAAATAAAAGTATTGATGTTAATGTAAGAATTATAGCCGCAACCCATAGAAATTTAGAAGAAGCAATCAAAGAAGGAAAATTTAGAGAAGATTTATTTTATAGACTGAATGTGTTTCCTATTGAAATGCCGCCATTAAGAGAAAGGACTGAAGATATTCCACTTTTATTTAATGAATTGATTGCACGTATTGAAAGTGAAAACAGACCAATTGTTCATCTGATGCCAGATGCAATGGCGGCTTTGTCAGAGTACAGTTGGCCTGGTAATATCAGAGAGTTGGCTAATTTAGTGGAGCGATTGACAATTTTGTATCCTAAAGGTATTTTAAGTAAAGAAGATCTACCACAAAAGATACGTGGTGAATATAAACCCTATTTTGATTTAGATACTCCGGATTCAGAACGAGAAGCTTTATTACAGGTCATCAGCCAGGGAACAGCGTCAAATACTGAAGGCATCGATTTAAAAGAACATTTGGTCAAAACAGAGTTAGCTCTTATTAGCCAAGCTTTAAATGAATCAGATTGGGTTGTTTCTCATGCAGCAAATTATTTGAATATGCGTCGCACCACTTTAGTTGAAAAAATGAGAAAATACGGTCTGACACGTCCAGAGTGAGTTTACAAGCCCGATTTTTTTGTCACGTTAAGGCATATACGAAAAAACTTTCTGTTTTCGTACAGATACCAGCTTAAAGTGGCTATACGATTTTGCGAAAGGAAGCGATGTCATTCCGGGGTGAATACTCTACCTATGCTTAATTCATAAATTTGACACCATTGTGTGAACGTTCACGCTCTAGGAGATAATATTGACATAATACCATTTAGATTTATATAGCTCGGATTCAAAAAACTATCCAGGCTTAACTAGCTATTATCCTGCAAGTAAGCCTGTGATAAAATATCTGATGTGAAATAACATCAATTGTTATTTTTTGCTATCATCGTTAATTGGTGCATCGACGGCTTGTTCTTCTGGATTTGGTCTTTCCTCTGGAAGAGGTTTATTTTCAGTTATTACTTCTTCTTTTATAGGTTGTGTCTCTGGAACAGGGGTACTTGCAGCCTTTATTTCCTCTGTAGGAGCTTGTGTCTTTGGTTGTTCACTTTCACCTCCTGGCTGTGTTCTATTTTCTTTATAAGATTGGACAATCTCCCCTACGCTTTTTTTGATGTCCGTATATAGTTTGCTTGTCATGGAAGCTAATTCCTTGAGATCAGGTAATTTTGATTTAAAGTCACTCATAACTCACTCCACTCTGTAATATAAGTTAATTATATACCATTATCCTAATTTCATCAGATCAATCATTTATTGTGTTAATTTCCTGAATATTAAAAGCTTTCTAGCCGTGTTTAACCCCAAGGATGCATGAGCTGCATTACTGGTTTAAGCAGTTTATTCGCCAGAAATGTTTTAGGGGGAACGGTAAGTTTAAATGTTTTATAGGATGAGATTTTTTCTAAGAGATAATCATCACTTGTACATAATCTATCAATTAACTTTAGATCAAACGCGTCTTTTGCCAACCAATGTTCACCAGTCGATACTTTATCTATATCCAGTTGATCACGATTAGCAGCCACGTAATTCCTGAATGCGGCATGTATTTTTTCTAAGTCATCCTGGGCTTTTTCTCTACCTTTTTCTGTGTTTTCTCCGAAAAGAGTTAATGTTCGCTTGTATTCTCCGGCTGTTAATAATTCGATATCAATATCATGTTTTTTAAGCCATCGATGAAAATTGGGTATTTGTGCTACAACACCTATAGATCCAATGATTGCAAAAGGGGCAGCAATAACTTGATTCGCAACGCAGGCCATCAGATAACCACCACTTGCAGCCATTTTATCAATACTCACAGTTAGGGGAATATTTCTATCGCGAATACGTTGTAATTGTGACGCAGCTAACCCATAACTATTTACTACCCCGCCTGGACTATCTAAACGAACTAGAACTTCATCTCGAGACGTTGCGGTACAAAGTATCGCATTAATTTCTTCTCGTAGTTGTTCTACTTGTGAGGCCTTGATATCTCCATGGAAATCAATGACATATAACGTGGATTGCTCTTCACTTTTCTGCTTTTTTTCTTTGGAGTTTTTTTGCCGAGAATTTCTTTATTCATTAGAGATGCGATGTGATCATAGTGTTCATTCAATGAGGTGATTTCTAGCTTGTTTTTCGGTTTGCGGCTAATAGCAAAAAAGCCAGCGAATACTACCAAAATTGAAACGACAACAGTTATAGCTTTTAAAAGGAACATACCATATTGACTTAAAAATTCCATTATTCACCCTTCAAATGAAACAAAAACAAATTATGTCGCTCAATGGGATAGTTCGCAAGTGTATAATTTAATTTATAAGCTAAAAAACCAGATCTCTGAGGAGGCATAAGCCCAAACAAAACTTTTTTTGCCCGAAGCGTGGATATACACTATCATGCATAATTGGATGACAAATCAGGATGCTTTTTGCAATTTAAAATAACTACAATTGGATTGTATTGAGCATTCTTCAGGGGATCTGACTCTCTTGCCTGATAGAACTTGATAGTGAATTTGAAAGATGTGCAGAAAAAATTACCATTTATTCATCTAACACTGGGAACTTTTAATATGTAGAGTTTCCATATCCAATATGAAAAAGCTTCTGAATCAGTCAAATCATAAACCAAATGAAAAAGGACTTGCTTTTACAAGTACTTTGAGATGTAAATCCAATTGCTTGTTTGTATTGTTATTAATTGAGCCGAATGAGGAAATAGTGAAAACAAATATGCGTAATTTTGAAATAAAAGAAGAAGGCCATCGATACTATATCGGTATTGATCTCAATTATAGTCCAGAAAATCTTGCGCCGGATGACTGTGCGAGTTTAGGTGATGATATTTATCAACATTTAGAATGTTTGTCTATTAACGGTTTAAAACCAACAGAACGAAGCAAATGGCATATGACAATTGGTTGGTTAGAAAATAAAAGCTCTGAATATACCCCGATTGCAGATGAAACATATAAAAAATATTACCTTATATTGCACAAATAATTACTCAATTTCAGAGTTTAGAATTAGAGATAACAAGCTTTTCTGCAAATTGGGGAAAAACAGCGCTTCATGCTGATTTTGAGGAGAAAACAGGGCAGTTAGAAACTCTACGAAAACAGATAAAACTAATGGTTGAAAAAGTAGCTTCTGAAGTAGAGTTTAAAACGGCATGGCCTCATGCGCTAGTGGCGCAAACTTCAAAACCACCTATAGACATCACCCAAATCACTCCTCTCAATACTGGTAAAACTTATCAAATATCCAATATGAGTTTTATGTATTATGATGAACAAACCGATAAAAATATTATTACAGATCGTTTTGCAACAGCTCTTAGTAATAAATCAAATAAAATGTTCTCGGGGCGATTTTTTCAATCTGAAAAGTCAAATATGGTGAACTCGTCTCTGCAGAGGTTTCAAAAGAATGAAGAAGGGCATGGTAACGCTCTCGCCAAATGGTAATTTTGTAAGTTTCAAACTCTGTCCAAAACCAGGGTTTGAAACAGTTTTAATAGTTTGTCTCTGTATAGACGGATTATTGCATGAGAAAATAAAAGTAGAGACTGTCTGAAAGCGAATAAATACAGTAAGATGAACATAAAAACCACGCGTTATTACCAATGACATCAATGGAAAAATGGTTGCAGTTAACACTATTTTTTAATTATGATTTGTTCAGAATACGAAAGCTCATCTTTTTTTCAGCATGCTCTCTTGTGGATATTTATTATGTCAGACACTTTATGTTTCAAGCGCCCATAAGTAGATGCCTGACGCTATATTGGATTTCCCTTTTAGTGAATAAAGTACTTTATATTTAGTTATGCACATTTTCTGTGGATAAATCTGTTTATATTCTGTCAGATTCCGTATAAAAATAGATCCTCTCTGGATGAATTAGTATTGCCCAATATGATCTTCAAAATCTCCCTAACTTAAAGGATAGTAGAGTATGTATGCGTTCCGCTCTCTTACATTCCTTTTTTAAGCCCTAATATCGCCAAATTAATTGCAATCATGTCGATGTTTCATATTCTCAGGGGTTTGATGTGATTTTCTTTAATTCCTGTGAAATAATTTGATATATCGAGAAATTACGATATACTAATTTATATGAATCGATTAATTGTTTTAAAAGCGCTCTCTAATAAAAATCGCTTACAAATCCTTGAATGGTTAAAAGAGCCAAGCAAACACTTTACTTCATCGCATTGTGATGTAAGCACTGATGGTGTTTGTGTGGGGTTAATTGAGAAAAAAATAGGTTTATCACAATCCACGGTCTCCCAATACCTTTTGCAACTTGAACAGGCTGGGCTTATCATCATGGAACGACGAGGCCAATGGACTTATTATAAGCTTAATAAACCCTTTATTAGTGAATTTATGGATCAACTTAAAAGCGTATTATAAAATTTTTTATCTCTATTAATCGAAAATTTGCGATATATAGATATACTTAAAGGAGCTGCTATGAATCTTGATTTATTGTTATCACCATTCCAATTGACTAAAGACCTTCGGTTAAAAAATCGCATTGTAATGGCTCCAATGACGCGTAATATGGCTAATGATGATCTTAGCCCAACGCCATTGATGAAAGATTATTATACTCGAAGGGCTGATGCAGGATTAATTATCACTGAAGGAACCATTATTTGTGCCGATGCAAAAGGGTATAGTAATGCTCCAGGCATTTTTACCCGTGGGCAGATTGATGGTTGGCGCCAAATAACAGATTCAGTCCACGCGCACTCAGGCCATATTTTTTCACAAATTTGGCATGTTGGTAGAGTATCGCATCCTCATTTTTTAAATGGTCAATTACCTATTTCAGCTTCAGAAACAATAATGACAGGCAGAATAAATCGAGCTGTGGGTTTAAACTATGGAATTTCCCGTGCAGCTACGTTAAACGAAATAAAAGACATCATTCAAAGTTATGCAATTGCCGCTAAAAATGCAATCGAAGCTGGTTTTGATGGCATCGAAATTCATGGTGCCAATGGTTATCTCATCGATCAGTTTTTACATTACAATACCAATCATCGAGGAGATGCCTATGGAGAAACTCCAGAAAATATGGCGCGTTTTGCCCTAGAAGTGGTTAAAGCCTGTGGTGAGATTATTGGCTATGAACGAGTAGGAATTCGACTTTCGCCGGGTGCCTATCTTAATGAAATTATTGGCGATAACCGTGATGCGCTTGTATTTAAATATTTATTAGAGCGACTCAATCAAGTTCCAATTGCCTACGTCCATACCGGTAATTTTAATGATCAGACAATCTTCTCAGAGTTGAATAATCAAACTATGACAAGCTTCATCCGTTCGCATTACAAAGGGACACTTATTGCTTGCGGGAGTTATGATTTCAAAGATGGACAAGATAAAATTGAAAACAATGACTTTAATTTACTTGGAATTGGCAGACCTTTTATCGCAAACCCAAACTTAATCCATCATTTACATAATAATGAAATGATTCGTCCTTATGAAGGGAGCATGTTGCAGTCATTATATTAAAAGCACTCTATTGATCACGAGATGTTGATAATGCTTGCTTATCTACTGAAATCCCAGTGCTTTGGAGTCACTGATGAGGTCCATGCATATCTGCAATTTGTCTTTTTGTGACAAAAAAGATCTCATCAGCACTAATATCCTCTCTGTAACCTCTTAATGAGCATACAGTGATTTCAGTTTGAAGGATGTGTTCAATACATTTATTTATTATTAATAAAATTATCCGCTGCTTTCTTGATTACATCAGTTGAAAGAGTAACTCCAACGGAATTACATTGGTTAATAATAGTTGTTGCAGCATTGCCATTATATAAATCTAAGTCTTCAAGATAATTTTGTTGATAATGAGCTGGGGCACGCCTACTTGAAAATATTCCAGTGCCACTTCGCAAATAATCACACATAATTGCTGTTTCAACACTTTGTTTTTGATCGCCACTAATATTTTCGGCCTCTGTAAATAAATAGGTTAATAATGCAACATAAGCACCTGTACGATCCTTGCCTGAACTACAATGAACTAAAATGGATTTTCCTTGAGAGATATCGTTAATTCCTTCTTTTATATAGTTACAGACATCTGCTTTTTGTTGATCTGGCAAATAAGGCAATGCTTCAATGGAGTGTATTGCTGCACCGGAAGTATTAAAAACTTTCGCTACAACTTTTTTATTATCCTTAGTAAGACAATATGTTGGGCTCTGACCTGGAGCATATTCCAAATCCAAGATTACATCTGGATTTCCAACATCAGCACATGATTTACCGGAGAAATTTTTATTTGCACGGTATAAAAGATCTGTTTTAAATAATGAAGAGCTTTTAATCTGAGCCCTGGGGCTAAAGCTAGAGCTATAATTGGGAGCATTGAACTCACAGCTTGTATTCAAGCTTGTTGCTGCATCCCTAAAATTATTTGGGTTCTTCCATTTCTTATAATCAGTAGTTAAACCATCATAGCTTGCTGCGAAAACCGACGTTGTTAACGTTATCATTGCAACAATAGATATTTTTTTTATGAATAAATGTGTTGACATAATGCTCCTTGGTAGTCGTGGATCAATATCATTTAATTTTATGAATATATCACTTATTTAGTTTCACTGAGATACTACCTAATTGATTAAGTAAATGATACTCATTGTCCTGCAAAATTTAGTAGGAGTTACAGATAAGATTTATCCGCCTGATTTTAGCTTAAAATTGCGGTGAGTTAAGGTTTGTCATAGGTAAAAATATAAATATCTATCAAGAAGTATTTATTTAATTAATCCCAAAAAAGATTAAATTTGATTTTGACTTAACCGCCGTGGCACGGCGGTTAATTTGCTGACTTATTATCTACATTATTTACATATAAGATGATTGCGCTTCATTACGATAAAAATATCAAGTACGTGATCTCTTAATAAATTAATACCTGAAGTTTGATAAAGCCATAATTGCAGAAGTATCTATAGATGGTGTCATTCCAATAATAAGAGGGCGTCGTAGATTGAAGAAAATATTTTCGTTCCCTTGAATAGTTCTCTTTTCTTTATTTTCATTCCCGTTCATAGTGTTTTTTTCTTGCTCATCTATAGTTGGCATTCCAATGTGAATCATATTGGTCCTGAAGAAACTATTTCTAGTGTTTTTTTCTTGACTGCCAGTTGTATTTTTAAGTTCTTTTTTTTCAGCCACTTGCTCCTCTATTTCTTCCGGAGAACTATAAAAAGTTGGTTCATTTAGAATTACTTCTCCACTGAGAGTCTTGGGTTTTCCAGTAAACGCAGCAGCCTCAAGTTCGGAATATCCTTCTTGTTCAACTAATTGCTTCATTCGAGTGTCTAGCATTTTTTTTGATGGGCTAGCACTCTGACCAACGTTAAGATATTCCTGTCTAATTTTCCCTTCACTTTCGTTGTCATTCCAAGAAACTGTTTTCTTTTTTTTGTTTGCCGTAAGACTAATATTATTTTCTTGATGAATGAGCACTTCTTCTTCGGTAATCATAAAAACCTCATTTTTAGCGGAAAAAATTTACGAGATTCTATCAACAAATTATTAAGAAAATATGAACACAAATAATACAATAGAAAATAAATATTAATGATTTATGTTGGTCAGCTGATTGCTTGTGATCTCTCTCTGTACTGGACAAAAAACCCTATGCAGTGGTTCTCCAAGCTGGATCAGGAATTAATTGATTAATAATATGTCTAAACTCTTTGATTTTATTATTTTTGTAGTTTGGTCTGGTTATTAAATCTCTAATAAGATCCAATCCATATCGAAAGAAACTATACTGAGGCCGTTTTTGCTTTCGGATTTTTTTAATGGGAATGGCTTTTCTAATAGCTCGCCATTCACCTACTTTGTGGGCCCATGCAAAGGCGATGGCAAGAAAGGCAATGATTTTTTCAATACGTATTATTTGAGTCACATGCGTTTCCTCAAATCGAAACCCACGTCCTTTTAAAGATTGAAACAAAGATTCAATTTCCCAGCGGCGCAAATAACATGCAATTGCATTTTTGGGATGTTGGTTTGTTACAACAATCAAGAGCTCTTCCCGAGAATTTTTACTCCCGGCCAAGTAAAGCGGTTGTCCGAATAAATGTACTCTCATGCCAAAAACCTGCTGTTGAAAAGGCTGAAGATGTGAAAATAGCTGGGCGGAGGTTTTAAATTTTTTACGTCTAATACAGATATCCATATTCCCTTTGATGCGTAAATAAAAGGGAATATTCTCTTCAATCAGCCATCCAATGAGCGTCTTATTAGTAAATTCTCTATCAGCCAGAACACCTTGTATACGTTCTTTGCCGAAGAGATTGATAAATCGCGAGATAAGAGCAATTTGTTCCTTTGCTGTCGTGTTGCCTGCTTTGTTTAATAGAGTCCAAAATAGTGGGATAGCAATCCCTTCATAGCAGACAGAAAGCATAAATATGTTTATTTTCGCTTTACCAAAAAACCAATTCGTTCGGTCAATGCTAATATACAGTTTCTCGTTATTTGTAAAAAACAAATAGAATAACCACCGCGCTATTGATGTAAAATCAAATGTATAACCAGAAAAAAAACGATAAATTCGTTTATAGCGCGAATCAATCTCCGTTTCAGATGGCATGCTTACCGCAATTTCTCTGAAATTTATCGTCCGACAGATAAATAAGCCAACTAATGCTTGAGCAAAAAAATCAATTCGTGACTTGTGCCAATTTAATTGCTGCTTTAATATCAACTTCAACTCGCTGATTTCATTCATGTATAACTCCTTTTTCGCGAATCGAAGTATACTTATTTAGTTTGATATCAGCGAGTTACCTTGCCTTCCTTCTGTATTCCCCTTTATTCCTTAATTTTTTGTCCAGTACAGAGGTGATCTCTTGCTTTCGTTTTTATTTTAATAATTCCTTAATCTATTCCATTCATAATGACAAAATGACAACCGAGATGAATAAATATTAATGCTTAAATCTAGGTTCTGTTGACAATTCACCTGCCGCCTACGTGCCGCGGCTTGTCCGCGGCATCCAGTAGATGGTCAAATTAAAAGCTGAACAACCTAATTGATTGATTAATGAAAGCGAACTCATAATATAACGGCTCAGATACCAAGTATAAAACGAGTTTGCAATGCTTAGACTCATGCTCAATGACGAGCGTTGGTCAAAGCTGAGGGAGATCATGCTACAGCACAGAATTTATGACAAGCCCAATCTTGGTAGGATAGTTGAGGCAATGTTATATCGCATGCGGGTTGAGTGCCCTTGGCGTGACCTACCGATAGATTTTGGATGCTGGAATTGAATTTATCAACAATTTAATCGATGGTCATCTCAAAAAAAGTTAATTCAAATTTTTAAAACGCTTGTGCAAGAGCCCGATTTAGAATGGGAGTTTATTGATGGCAGTATTGTCAAAGCTCATCAACATAGTGCTGGCGCGCCTAATAAGGAAGAACAAGGCATTGGTAAGTCGGCTGCTGGAAATACAACGAAGATTCATATGGACGTTGATGCTCACGGATTACCTATTGATTTTGAAATAACAGGTGGCGAAGTGCATGATTGCAAAGTGGCACCAGAATTTATCGAAAAGTTACCTGCTGCAGAACATACTATTGCAGATAAGGGTTATGATAGCGAAGAGGTTCGAGATACCATTCGAAAAAAATCATCCATTCCCGTGATTCCAGGAAAGAGCAATTCTAAAACTGGCAATGCAGATATGGATTGGGGTATTTATAAATACAGACATCGAGTTGAAAATTTTTTTTTCAGAATAAAACACGTTCGTGCAATCGCCACAAGAGTTGATAAATTAAAGCGAAACGATGCTTCTGTTGTTGCTATGGCATGCGCATTTTTATAGCTACCTATGTAGCGCAGCTTCCGGTATTATCTCAGTGTTTGTACAACATTCAAGGAAGTACGATGAGTCTGGCTTATGTTTCTATTCTTGCGAGTCAGCATCATGGTACTCTTTACGTAGGGTCTACGTCAGACATCATTAAACGGACTTGGGAATACAAAAATAAAGTCAGTCCTGGTTTCACTGCTCAGTATAACGTACATATGATGGTCTATTATGAAGCATATGAATTATACGTTGAAGCAGCACGACGTGAAAAACGTTTCAAAAATTGGCCAAGACAATGGAAAATAAATTTAATAGAGAAACTAAACCCTCAATCGCGTGACCTGTATGAAGAAATTTGCCAATGATTTAGATCGAATGGATGCCGCGGACAAGAAGCGGCACGTAGGCGGCAGGTGAATTGTCAACAGACCCTAGTGGAATTTTATGAAAAATATTATCTTAAGCTTTAATTTTTCAAAGCTTACTGGTGAAGCCAGTCCAAAGTATTCTTCCTTTGATGAAAAGCTACAGTTCTATCTAAGTGCTTTCGAAGACGGATATAATTTAGCAAAAAAAAAATTTCCTGATCATAAAATCATCTTACTAAGTCATGAATATGCAATAACCAAGGCAAACTCCGTAAATGCGAAAATTCTTGATTATTCCGAGCATTTGAAGATCCAGGAACGTTTAAAAGAATTTACTCGATTAAATCAAAATTGCATTGTTATTTTTACATACGCTTTCGCCAAAGAATATCGGGATGAGCATCAACTCTCTAAGATGCTAAAAATGGCACAACGCTACCAAGAAAATTCACATAAAAAAAGCGCTTATACGGTGGAACAAAAAGACTTTGAAAACTATTTAGAAAGATCACAGGCTAAATACGAACATGCAATTACTGTTGTACGTAATGTTTGCTATCTGTTCAGTGGGGGAGAAATATTGAGTAAAGTGGACAAACGAGCTCCTTGTTTTGAATATACTTTACCTAATAGTTCAACAGTGAGATCCCCCCTAGTGCAAGGCAGTACTTTATTTCAGCCCGGTACCAATAGAAATATAATATCTTTAAACAAAACTCAATCATTAGCTATAGAAATTTGTGCTGATCATGGCATTGGCTTATTAAAATCCATTTGGAACAAAAATAAGTCTCAAGTAACCTATCATTTGATCTTGGCAGACTCAACTTTTTTGAATGCTAAAAACTTAATTGGAAAATTTAATTTACTTTGTGACACGATAACAGGTACATCATTAATACAACAAAAGGGTATGAATAAGAAGGAAGCTCCTATAGTAATAGCTATCCAACCGGAATTGAACGAGGGATTACTTGCATACGCCTATAAATATGTCAAACCGGAAATATTGCATGACAGCACTATAAGCCTATCGCCAAAATGAAAGGCTTGCTAAAGGCAAAAAATGTACAGATCCATTGCGTAACTTAGATAAGAAATTTTCTAATCATGCTCCTGTGGCAAAATGATGGTTTTTTTGATTTTTCCTAGGTTTATTTGAGGATATATTGAATACTATAAAACGATATTTATTCAGAGCCCTAGAGATGATTTTTATTATGATAGAGATATATGATGTGTGCATGAAGCATTTTAGGTATGCTCTGAAACTATTTCTTCAGTTTCATTAGGATGGTGAATAAAACCAATTATTCGTAATTTCCGAACACACAATACCTCACGCTGCTGTTTTTTTTGGACTGATAAAGTGCTAAATCAGCTTTTCTAAATAATTCGTCTATTGATTGAGCATGATCCGGAAACATTGCAACTCCTATACTTAAATTGAGTAAAAGGGGATGCTCGTGAATTAAGAATGTAGTTTGTATTTTTGCACATACCTGTTCTATATATTGGATACCCACGGATAATTCAGCATTAAATATAAGAACTGCAAATTCATCTCCTCCAATTCTAGCTGCTATGTCATACGGCCTACATTTTTTTTTCAATTGTTCCGCGACATGTTTTAATGCCGCATCGCCAGCTAAATGGCCATAGGTATCATTAATATGTTTAAAACTATCCATATCAGCTAAAATGAGTATTATTTTTTTTTGATCTCTTCGGGCGATTTGTATGTAATTTTCGAAAGTTTCTAGTAATTTATGCCTATTTGCTAATCCAGTTAACTGATCAAAATTAGCCATTTTTGCAATTTTTCTTTGTGCTTTTAATCGTTCAGTGATGTCTCTAGAGGAGGCATAGACATAATGTTTTCCACTAATAATAATTCCTTTTGCATTAATTTCAACATCAAAAACAGAGCCATTTTTCCGTTTATGTTTGGTTTCAAATACTTCCGCAGAATCTAACAAGCGCCTAAGAATATTGGGTATTTGATCTTTAGGAATTTTTGCGTCCCAGTCCCGCACATTTAACTTTAGTGCTTCCTCTTTCGTGTACCCTAAAGATTTAGCAAATGATTCACTACACTCTATAACAAAGCCATTCTTATCAAGAACATGTATACCATCTCCAGCTAACTCTAAAATGGTTCTGAACTGTTTTTCCTTATTTTCCAAAGTTAATTCTATGAGCTTTCTAGAAGTAATGTCAGTGCATACTGAGTAGTATTCAAGAGGCTTGCCAGCCTTATCCATTTTGGGAATGATGCTGGTATCAATCCAATATAAGTGACCGTCTTTCGCTTTATTACAAAAAATACCTTTCCAAATATTTCCCATAGTAATAGTTTGATACATATTTTCATAAAATTTTCTATCGTGATAATGAGAAATAAGGGTTCTATGGTTGGCTCCAAGAAGCTCATCTTTCGAATAACCGGATAACTCACAAAATTTATTATTCACATACGTTATAGTGCCATCAGCATTTGTTATGGCCACGCTGCAATGGGTATCCAATATTCTTTTATGTAAAGATAATTTACTAATTATTTTTTTTAATTCCTCATTTCGTGATTCAATAATTTTTTCTAATTGCATTTTGTAGCTTAATAGATCTGCCTCGAGTCGTTTTTTTTGACTGATATCATTAACAAACGCCAATGCGTAATCATTCCCATTATGAGTGTACAAATGAGCATGGATTTCAACTGGAAATATTTTCCCAGATTTATTTTTATGTTTTGTCTCGAAATGAAGCCGCTTTTTTTTAATGAGTTCTTTCCAAAAGCCAGGCCAACTTTCCTTTGGAAAAAGAGGATCCCACTCCCAAACATGCATACCCATTAACTCTTGAGTGGTATAACCCAACTTTTGACATGCAGAGTAATTTACATAGGCAATGCGAGAATCATCCTTTATTAAAAATACTCCATCAGTTCCAACTTCTGTTGAAAATCTAAAAAAATCATCTTTAAATGGCGTTTTTATTACCTCTTTATCTTTAAAGAAGGGGAGGGTGTTGGGATTGAATTGATTGCCAGATGGATGAGTATCATTCGCTATATCAATCAGTTTTTGAATGAAATCGGATTTGTTGTTTAAGCATAGTCCATACAAATCGTTAAATAAATCAAGCTCTAATTCACGGAATTGCATTTGCCAGTTTAAAAATAATCTCTTATCTGTATGCTGTTCAAAAAGTATAAAATTCCCTGTATTTCTTGGATCGTTAAGGATAGACGCATACACATCCCTCACATCTATCTCGCTTCCCTCTAATAACTGCATAAATGAATGCCCAGAATAAATTAAAAGACCAGTAATATCCTGCTTTAAATTACGACATCGAGACTGTTTCAATAACGTTTTGAGCTCTTGGCTGGTAAAAACTTTAGTTGCTGAGCTAAGATAAATTAGTTGCAACATAGTTAACCTTTTTTGTTTGCCTTGATTTAATTTTAGTCGACTTTGGGGGAGAGTTTGTATGGCCTATTCTCTAAATGAGTACCAGTTATGTGATGGGATTATGCACCTTAGTGTCTTTACAACGCGGTTTTATCTCAAAACAAATATAAAACATACTTTCATAGCACTATTAAACGACCTTTGAATGATTCGACTTTTATTCAAAAATTTAAACCAAGTTATCTTTTTCTTGTTCAAGCCATTCCAAAAAAGATTTACGATCGGATTTAGATAGGTTAAAAAATTTATTTTTAACTGTTTCAATAGGCTGTTGTTGTTTTCTGGGAGTTTTAACCCAAGCATCTTTTATATTCATTTTTCCTTGCATCACATTTTCATACGCGAGGGGATCTTTCTTTTTTAACTTTAAAAGTTGTCCGTCAATAGATCTCGAATGAGAAGGCAAATAGGTAATATTGTTTTCCTGATACAAATTGGGATCTGTATAGTCTTGCTCTCTAAGGTCATTAGTTAAATCTTTAATAGAGATTTTATTTTCCTTTGCATACACCCTGGTAGAGTTCTCAACCATACTAAGAACATCTCCCCAATGAGCCACATGGTGACTATTTATATCCATAGCAGACCGTAATAACCATAACATTTCATTGTTAGTAATACCTAGACCGTCTGATGATTTATCAAGAGCATATTCCCCAAAATTCTTATAGGGCTTATTTCTCTTTTTCCAAACTTCCCGTTCAATAATTTGTGATATTATAGAGGGAAGACTCTGAAAGATGAGTTGTTTAAATTCATTTATATATTGATTAGCTTGGACATGTAGTTCTTCATCTGAGAAAATTGGTTTTTTTTCATTTGATATTTCTTCTGATTGCATTATAAATCCACTTATTGAGTAATAACATTTCGTTATTTTAAAATGCTAAATGGTTATCTTAAGCTGATAAGCCTATTAAACTCAATATGCAGCGCATAAATAGCATGTTGCTTCATTTACTAGAAAATTGTTCTTCATTTTTTTGATGCGATAGGATTTACGATGATTGGTGGAATAAGCATTTTCCCTAAAAATTATTTGAAATAATCTTGAAATTAGAACTAATGCTCCCAAATTAACAATTAATTAAATTGAGCATAATTAATAAAATATAAAACACATCACTTTTTCTTAAATTTAAGAAATTTTTACTTCATTTTGATTGTATTTAGGGCTATTTGATTATGAAAGAAAATAAAAAAACGATAAATCAATATGAATATCCTAATTTCATGGAATGTGCGCTTGCCATTCATGGCTCGGTGACTCCGAGAGTATGGAAAAAGGTTTTGGCTGTAAGTGCTTATGCATGTTTTATTTCAGTACTCAGTATTTTTGTTCCCTGGTTATCTCTTCCTATAAGTCCATTTGAGTATGCAGGTGTAATTATGGGATTAATTTTAGTGTTTCGTGTTAATGCGGGATATGATCGGTGGTGGGAGGCAAGAAAACTATGGGGTAATGTTGTTAATTGCAGCAGGAATTTGGCAATTATTATAATAAGTTACGTAGAGCCTGCAAGCAGGGGAGAGATAGATAAAATTCTTGGTCTAATTGCGGCAATGCCTTATCTGATGAAAAATCATCTTAGGGGAAGTGCTTCTATCGAAGAGGTAAAACATTTACTATCTGATGATACATATGCTCAATTGCAGCAATGGCAACATAAACCTAACTTAATTTCATCAAAGCTGGCTTTGATGTTATCTCAGATGCAAGAAAGTGGCAAATTAAATCAGTTCTCCTTTTTGAAGGCAGAAGAGCTTCGGGAAACGATTTTGGATTGTCAAGGCGCATGCGAGCGGATATTAAAAACTCCCATGCCTTTTGTGATGGCAATTAAATCACGTCGATTTATCCTTTTATTTTTGATTATACTTCCTGTGGCTCTAGTTAATTATTCTGCATATATTAATCCTATTATCGTCGCTTTGGTCGGATATGCTCTTTTTTCATTAGACCAAATAGGAGTAGAGCTACAGAACCCTTTTTCAATTGATAATTTGAGTCATTTACCTCTGAATGATATTTGCAGCACTATAGAGAATAATGTCATGGAAATTCAAAAAAAGCCCAGTAAATAACTAGATTAAGGTTGGAGTATTTATGAAAGCGATGAGTAAAAAAAGTATCATAATACCAGTCCATACTAAGCATCTGATTTGCTGCGAAAAAAAATCAGCAGTTTATTTTTAAAATTCATTTCATTTCATTTCATTTCTATGAATTTATTAGAGAAATTGATAAATTAGAATACTGTTTTTCGCTTGAGATTTATATGACTATCGCATTAGTCTGGTTTCGATACGATTTAAGATTGAATGATAACCCTGCGTTCATCGAGGCTTGCTCTCATCATCAGTTTGTTATTCCGCTCTATATTTATGATGAAAAAAATAGTGTTTTAGGGGGAGCCCAAGCCTGGTGGCTCTATCATAGTCTTACTTCTTTAAGTGACGCTCTAGCACAACGGGGATTAAATCTCATTCTTCGTAAGGGGGATCCACTGGAGATTATTTTAGACTTGACTCAAAACGTTTCCATAAACTCTGTCTATTGGAATCGCTGTTATGAGCCAGTAATTATTTCGCGGGATAAAAAGATTAAAGCAACTTTATTGGAGCGTGGAATTGAGGTTCAGAGTTTTAATGGCAGCTTGTTTCATGAGCCTTGGGCGATTAGAAATAAAAGCGGCGATTATTTCAAAGTGTTCACTCCCTATTGGAAATACTGCAAACAACTTCTTAATATTCAACGTCCGAGGTATTTAGAGCATTACCCGGCTGGAGTTGAAGTGCAAAGTGATGTACTTAAAAATTGGAAATTATTACCCACCATCAATTGGGCTGCGCGATTTAGTGAGTATTGGATTCCAGGAGAGAGCGGGGCGCAACAAAAACTTAAAGAGTTTATTGAGCATCATCTTAATGGTTATAAAAATAATCGAGATTTTCCCATAAAAAATGCGACATCACGCTTATCACCACATTTGCATTTTGGTGAAATCAGTCCATGGACAATTTTAAGAGCAATTGAACTGGCAAAGCTTGAGCCTAATTGTGATTTATCATCAGCGGAACATTTCCTTTCGGAGCTGGGATGGAGGGAATTTTCAGTTTACTTACTTTATCATTTCCCAAAGCTTCCTTCCGCTAATTTCAGGAGTGAGTTTGATGCATTTCCTTGGCACAATAATGAAAAGTTATTAGTTTGTTGGCAAAAAGGTTTAACCGGTTATCCAATAATTGATGCTGGGATGAGGGAGTTATGGGCCACAGGCTATATGCACAATCGCGTCCGTATGATCGCCGCGTCTTTCCTGACTAAGGGGTTACTCATTGATTGGCGTTTGGGCGCAGATTGGTTTTTAGATACTCTTGTGGATGCGGATTTAGCAAATAATAGTGCAAGTTGGCAATGGGTAGCAGGATGTGGTGCTGATGCTGCACCATATTTTCGTATTTTCAATCCAGTACTACAAAGTCAAAAATTTGATGCTGATGGTAGTTATATTCGCTATTGGGTTCCAGAGCTTTCTCAATTAGACAGTCAGTCAATCCACGCACCTTGGGAATCTGTTGGTTGTGAGCGGTTTTATTTAAATACAAATTATCCCAAACCTATTATTGATCATCATGAAGCTAGAACAAGGGCATTAAATTATTACAATCAGTTAAAAAGGAATGATCTCAGATGACTCCTTCTTTTTTTATATTTGGTTTCGGCTACACTGCCAATCGACTTGCTCGGAAACTGATTCAGGCAGGTTTTAGCGTTGTTGGAACGACGCGTCAAGAAAGAAAAAAAGCAATGAACCATCCTCCTGCAATCACGTTGATTGATTTTGAATCTTCTAATCTTGAATATCATCTTAGTCAATCTACACATATTTTGATTAGTGTCCCTCCTGCAGAAGCTGTCGGTGATCTCGTATTATCTTATTACGCAACATTAATTAAGCGACATGCTGTGCATATTGAGTGGATAGGCTATCTTTCTTCTACTGGTGTTTACGGTGACCACCAAGGAAATTGGGTTAATGAAGAAAGTATTTGTACACCCAAAAGCAGTTCTGGAACTATGCGTTTGGAGGCAGAAAAGTCATGGCTTTCGTATGCAAAGAGCATGCAGTTGCCTCTACACCTATTTAGACTGGCAGGAATATATGGCTCAGAAAGAAACCCACTCGAGCGTATTCAATCCGGGAAAAAATTCAGTATTTTTAAAGAAGGGCAGGTATTTTCACGGATTCATGTTGATGATATTGTGTCTGTGCTGCTTGCCTCAATACAAAAACCACATCCTTTGTCTCTCTATAATGTAGCTGATGATGAACCAGCTGCCTCGCATGTGGTTGACGCATATGCTGCTTCCTTACTTCATCACCTCCCATTACCTTTAATTCCGTTTGGAGAAGCTTCATTGTCACCAAGGGAGCGAGAATTCTATTTAGGCAATCGTCGTGTATCTAATTTAAAAATAAAAAAAGAGCTTGGTGTTGTTTTACAGTACCCCTCGTTTCGTGAGGGGCTAACACAAATTTGGAGCGAAGATTTTGAGCAAAAAAATCGGAATTAAATTGATTATTTGGATTTTAACGTTTGAATTAATAGGATTTGTCTTAGGGTTATTAACGCAAGCGAATATCCCTTCTTGGTATGAGGGACTTCATAAATCAATTCTTACTCCTCCTGGATGGGTGTTTTCTATCGTTTGGATAATTTTATACGTATTTCTCGCGATTATTGGGTTTATATTGTGGCAAAGTCGCTGTCAGCCCCAAATTAAAATGCTATTTAATCTTTATCTCCTACAACTGATTATGAATTGGATGTGGACGCCACTCTTTTTTCAGCTTCATTGGATGGGGTTTAGTTTTTTATGGATACTAATCATGATTGGTTTGAATGCAATCATCATCTTAAAAATTAAAAATATTGAAAGAGGGATCGCGTTACTATTAATACCTTATTTTCTATGGATTATATTTGCGAGTTACCTTAATGGGATGATATGGATTCTCAATTAAGCCCAGTTCATTAAAGCGATATACCTGGAAAATGAGCGCTTTTCGCTGAGGTAATAGAGCATCATATGATGCTCTATCTGATGTTTTAATAAAATCTAGTGAACGTCTCTTCTAGAAGATCTCAAATGTTTATTCAGCTACTGAAATATCAATTTTTTTCGGTGTTTCGTTTTCTTTCTTAGGAATAATTATTTCTAAAACACCATTTGTGTAACGAGCACTAATTTGCTTATCATCGGCTGTTTCAGGCAAATAAAAACGTCGATAAAATTGGCCTTGAACTCGTTCTCTCCGGGTATAGTGTTTTTGATTTTCTGTTTTTTCAATATCTCGTTTACCTTTTATGGTGAGCACATGGTTTTCTAAAGAAATATCCATATCTTCTTTTTTAACTCCCGGAAGATCTGCAATTACAAGAAATCGAGCGCTTTCTTCTTTAAGATCAACAGAAGGGGCCCATGAGCTGGTTTCAATAAAAGAAGTATCGTGTTCCCCTTGTACCGTATTAAAAAATTGATCTAATAAACTTCCTACAACGTTATATGTAGGAAAATAAGTTCTTCGAACTAAGTTACTCATCACATTCTCCTCATAGTTTGTTTGGAATACTCTGTAGATAAGGTTAATAAATTAAATTTCAAGGTCAAAAAAATATTATAATCCAGGGGCTGTTGGCATTTGCTCCCCCGGCGCCGGGGGAGCAAATGCCAACAGACAATCCAGAAAACGATAAGAATGTACTATAAATGCTTCTGGATTTGTTAGTGGGGCAGTACTACAATGCTTGATCCCACACTAACAGTGATTATTTATTTTCAATGGATTTGTATCTCTTTGCGCAAAGGATAACCACTAAGAGTTAAGGGGTGTTTGGGGAGTGTAACTTTCCTTTTAAATTGTTTTTCTAACAGTTTATCAATTGCTGAAAAACCATCACGTAGTGCAATATATAAATTTTGGTTTTGCTTTTTACTTGCTAATTCCTTACTACGTAGAGTCATATTAATGCATACACTAAATATTTTACCTTTAATTCTATGATTTTCTTCTCTATCGATGATCACTCGACAATTATTTATTTTTCTATAGATTCTCTTGAGTTTGTTATAATGTTTCGCAATATGGCATTCAATTGCCGATGAGTATGAAACAGAACGAAATGTTATTTGAACTGATGACATAGCTTAAATCCTCTTAATTTTAAATTAATTTTTAAAAATGAAACAAAAAAATTTTTCAATTTAATAGAAAGAGACAAAATGTGCTTTTTTACTTGTTAAGTAACAGTTATTAATCCTCCCATAAAATGCATTGTAACTTGTCTATAGGGACAATGAAGTCAAATTTCAATACTTGGTTTACAAAAAATTTATAAAAACTAAACTTGTTAATTTAGAAGTTAGGCCACTTCTCGTTGGTGTGCTTCTTGGCGCTATGTAACTTAATCTGTAAGCTTCTTATTTTATCTGAAATCATGCCGTTTTCCTGTGAAGCTACAATTCGATAAGGTCAGGGTTGATAGCGCCCTGAATATTATTGGATTGGAACAACCTGTATCGTATCTAGGATTGCCAACCAGCTACTAAATGGACTTGGATTGTAACCAGAATTTCTTACTGGATAATTCATTTCGTATGGGTTACCTACTATAGGTTGGGGCTCAAGTTTCCATGCAGGAAGTTGTGGTAAAATGTTTGTCGATACACAGGAAAAAAGGGTACTATTTTTCTTACAAGCATAATCATTTTGAAATGAATAGCTTTTCCAGCCACTAGGATTGGGTGTGGTATAATAAGTCTTTGCTTCAGTTAATTGGAACGTATTATCATACAAGTAAACTTGCACACATGGATTGTTAAAATGATTTGGTGTCACTCCGGGTACCCCTACATCTAATACCTCCATATTCATTAAAGCTTGATCTGGATAGAGGGCGCGTAATTCATCCTCATGAGTATGTGCGCTCACCACGGCTCGAATGGTACTTTTATATTGTGTGATAAGCGCCAGGAAGGCATCACGGAATAGTAAACCATTGTTCAAGTGCAGTGTGGTGTTCCACATGTCATGATGATCGCCATTATAAAAAGCATCCATTCCAACCGGAATATGCATAATGATATAAACCGATTCTTTATTGGCTTCGGCAAAGGCCAATTGATTGCTGAGCCAATCCATTTCTGCTTGCGCTTCGGCTAATTGAGGTGTAGGTGCGACTTGCAGGGGTAAATAGTCACGTGAAAAAATAACACTATTCAAACTGATCAAGCGAAAAAGAACACTACTCCCCAACGGATAAGCACTGTAGTAGCCTTGTGATTGAGCATGGGCCATATCTTCTGCGTACTCAGGAGGCATAGGTAATGTCGTTGTATAGGTGCATGCAAAGGTTGGGGAAACACTACAATCAGGATTAGTATTTAAAGCAGGCCAATTGTGCGTGGGATCTAAGTAAAACAAATTGCGATTGTTCGAGGCATCAAAAAATTCGCCATAATCGCTTACTAGAGAATCGTTGTTACCAAATGCATAAAATACTGGTAAATTATTTGCGCTAATGGCTGGAAGACCGCTAAGACCTGTTAGTACGGTCATAATATCCTGTGCCTGGTTGGGGTTGACGTTAGGCCATTGCCCATGAGCAGGCAGATCACCTGTAAATACAATAAATGCAGGTGACTGCTCCTTGATCAGGGATGTAATTTTATCTAGAGTATAATTCCATAAAGTAAGATCAGTGTCGTCCCCGTAAGTAATCGGCGGGGCTTTAAAATAATCCACATGCATATCTGAAATGGCGATAAAAGTACTATTGTTCAAAATATTTATATCTAATTGGTTGACTGAACTGACCAAGGTGCACCCTTCGTTCTTCCTGACACAAACTTTAAAGCGCGACCTAATTTCTTTATGTTCCTTAGTCAGACTCGTAGGGATAGTCAAATTCAAGGTGCAGCTACTGCCAGAAATAAGTATAGGGCAAACGGAGGAAGTCACTCCAACCAAAGCAGGTTTAGAGTCTGCTCGAGCCAGAGGTAAAAAAGGTGGTCGTAAATTTGTTTTAACAAAGGCGCAGGTTAGATTAGCTCAAGCAGCAATGAGTAATGAAGAAACCGTTGTTAGTGAATTGTGTAAAGAACTTGGAGTCACTAGAGCTACTTTATATAGATATGTTTCACCCAATGGTGAGTTAAGGAACCATGCTAAAGTCTTGCTTTGCCAGTAGGAGTAAACTACAAATCTATCTACTCATGATTTGTCTTCACAATTTGTGGACTAATTAATTTTACAATACGTCCATGGCACTGAAACACTCGAACTCAATAACTGACTCCACCACAATCTGAGATTTACCTTAATTTGCTTGTTCATCAACGCAATGCAATAATATTAAATTGAATTAACTCAAACGGATTTGAACATGCAGAAAGTTTCCACTGGGATCGCTGGTCTCGATAATATACTCAAAGGTGGGTATCCAAAGGAAAGACCCACTCTATTAAAAGGTGGACCAGGATGTGGTAAGACCGTGTTTTGCCTATTTTTTGCGTATAGCAATATTCTGAATAATAGGCACGTTACCTACCTTACTTGTGACGAACCGCCAGAACTCATTCTAAAAAACATGGATCAATATGGATTATCCGGAAGTGACGCAAATAAAAATAAGAAACTCGCTGTTCTTGATTTCCGCCCAAACCTAACTGATACAGTGACCGGTGGTTTTGAATTAGATGCCATTCTTATGCGAATTCAATCCAGCTTATCAGGCGAAGACCCTGTGGTAATCATCGATTCACTCCAGAATCTATTGATAAGTTTAGGAACACCCAATTATCAAATTGATTTATTAAGTATTTTTACATGGTGTAAGGAGCATCGCGTTACCTTATTGGTTACAGCTGCCAGTGGATTGATAACGGAAAAAGATAATTATTTTGAAGAATATGCAGCCGATTGCGTTATTTTACTTGAACAACTGATGTGTAAAAAATTGATGACACGCATTTTAAGAGTACTTAAAATGCGAAATTCAGCTCACGGGACAAATCAATACCCATTCTTGCTAACCGAAACAGGCGTTTCAATTTTACCTATCACGGACACAAGTCTCACCGAGCAAGAAAACCTATCTTATATTTCCACCGGAATTCCAGTTTTGGATAAAATGTTTGGTGGGCAAGGTTATTTAGAATCATCCTCGATTATGATTAGTGGATCATCGGGTACTGCAAAATCAATTCTGGCGGCTACATTAGCCGCATCGGCAGCTAAGCAACAAAAAAGAGTGCTTTATGTTTCTTTTGAAGAGTCTCCCATTAATTTTATAAGTAATGTTAAATCAGCAGGTATCAATCTTAATGAACCCGTGACAAACAATATGGTAAGTATCCATTCTCTTCGTACAATAGAGATGGGTTTAGAGGAACACCTCATTACTATTATCACCATTATTGATGAAATAAAACCACGTGTGTTAATTCTAGACCCCATCACATCATTTTTAGATGTTGGTTCTAGTTTTGAAGTTAAATCAATATTAATTCGTTTGATATCTTATGCAAAACTCAAAAACATCACCTTTATTTTTAATCAATTTGTCCATGAATATTTGGGTTATCAAGATCTTATCCCTGCTTCAAGTTTAGTAGACTCATGGATCAAATTAGGCTTGATTGAATCAAATGGTGAGTTTAATCGAACGTTACAGATAGTGAAATCTAGAGGAATGGCAACCTCAAATCAAATGAAAGAGTTTCATGTTACGGATAACGGTATTGTGATTGAAGATCCTTATTTCGGCGAGGGCGACATGATTTTTGGATCAAGAAAAAAAGAAAAACAGGCTATAGACAAGAAAAAGAAAGAATTATTGGCGATTCAACTAGAATCAATTAATAAACAAATCGATTTAATAGAGAAAGCAGATCAAAAAGATAATCCACTTGAAAACATTGAACGCTCAATAATTCTTTTTAACTTGCTAGAAAAAAAACAAAAAATTGAAATGCAACTAACAGAGTCAATCAATTTCGTAAATAAAAAATGGAGAAAATGATAATGGCTAAGTTTAAGTTAAAACTTTATATTATCGGTTACACATCTACCGCTAAAAAAGCAATAAAAAATCTCCATGAGATTTGCGCGCTACCTGAACTTCAAGGTATGTATGAAGCGGAAGTTATTAATTTATTAGAGCATCCACAATTAGCCGAGTCGGAAAAAATCATAGCAACACCTGTGTTAATAAAGGATTTACCTGAGCCCATTCGCAGAATAATTGGTGACTTGTCTGATCGAGAAAAAGTACTTGTAGGGTTAAATATCAGTGAAATCTGACGAACTTCAGGAAGAAAATTACTGGGAGTCGTTTGTTGACGCTTTGTCAGAGGCGATTCTTGTTTTAGATTTATCGGGTAAAATTCTTTATGCCAATCAGGCATCCTGTGTTTTATTGAATAAAAAAATTATTGACGTCGTTGGCAGTGATTTTAGTTATCCAATTGAACTACAAAAACCAACTAGAGTAGAAATTTTCGGTGTTAATAACACAATAACATATGCAGAAGTGTATATGAAAGAGGCTATATGGAAAAATAGTCCAGCGTGGGTTGCTACTTTACATAATATTACTGAAAGAGAAAAGTTGAAAAAAAATTAAATGTATTAGCAAATGTTTTTCATTTTGCAAAAGAGGGTATCATTGTTACAGACCCTGATCTGAATATCGTCGATGTTAATATAGAGTTTACTAATATTACCCAATATGAAAAAGAAGAGGTCATTGGTAAAACCCCCAGTATTTTAAAATCGGGAATTAATGACGCCGAGTTTTATAAAAAAATGTGGCTTGATATAAAAAAACAAGGGTTTTGGTTTGGTGAGATATGGAATAGGAGAAAAAATAACGAAACATATCCGCAATTGCTGTCGATATCAGAAATAAAAAATATTGATGGTGACTTAGTAAATTATATTGGCGTCTTTTACGATATTACACAACAAGAAGTACAAAAAAACCAATTAATTCATCTCGCATACTATGACAGCTTAACAGATTTACCAAACAGAAAATCATTATTGGATCGAGTAGAAACTGCAATTCAAAACACACGGCGCTTAAAGAATTACATAGCGCTTATATTTATTGATATTGATAGTTTTAAGTCAGTAAATGATTTATATGGTCACAAAACAGGGGATAATCTATTAATTCAAACTGGACAACTAATTAAAAATTTAATACGTGAAACTGACACCTTGGCAAGACTCGGAGGTGATGAGTTTGCGTTATTATTGGAAGGATTGACACATCCTAATGATTTTAAAAGTATCATTGATAAGATATATGAAAATTTAAAAAAGCCATTAATTATAGATTCGCATAAATTATTAATTAGTATTAGCGCTGGGATTAGTTTTTATCCCCAAAAAATACCCATCGGTCCGTCTGCTTTGCTTTCTCAAGCTGATCAGGCTATGTATCAAGCTAAGATGGCTGGGAAAAATAAATATTCTTTATATGATGCGGCGCTTGAATTAGGAATTAGAAAACAAGAGGGCTTAATTAACTCAATTAAATCTTCAATTAAAAATAATGAATTAAAACTTTATTACCAGCCTAAAGTGAATATGAAAACAGGTAAAATATTGGGATTAGAGGGTTTGATTCGTTGGGAGCATCCTAAAAAAGGACTCCTACTACCAAATCAGTTTTTACCTGAAATAAAAAGTAATGCGTTTTTCTTTGACCTTTTAGAATTCACCCTAAAGGACGCGCTTGATCATATACAATTATGGACAAAGATTGATGAACAGCTAACAATTAGCATCAACATAAGTGCACTTCAACTTGAACAAGAACATTTTTTTAAAAAATTAATGGAAATTGTAAAACCTTATCCTAAAAATATATACAACCGACTTGAATTTGAAGTTCTGGAATCTAGCGTTATAACTCAATTTGAATTAACCTCAGACATTATTAAAAAATGTAATAAGATTGGTATAGCATTTTCACTAGATGATTTTGGAACAAAATATTCATCGCTTAATTATTTAGTAAATTTACCCTTTCGCTATATGAAAATAGATACTGATTTTATTAGAAATATTTTAATAAATGAAAGGGATACTAAAATATTAAGAGCAATACTTGATATTGCAAAAGCAATAAATGTCATGGTCATTGCTGAAGGTGTAGAGACACAAGAGCACATAAACCATCTGATAAACATTGGTTGTGAATTAGGCCAAGGCTTTGCTATCAGCAAAGCAATGTCAGCGGAGCAGTTTCCAGAATGGTATCAATCATGGAACAGCAAGAAGGTGGAGTAGCCGCAAACCTGGGTTCTAATGAGCCATTCCATTCACTGAGTAGGCAAAAGATAGTTACCCTTCCGTGGTTACATGCGCCCATACATGACCGAACATCTCAAGTGATTTGGGGGTTATGTTTTAGATTCGAATAAAAAGCTGAGAAACCTAGGCGTGACAAAAGCTAAAGTACCACTTTAAAAGTTAAACTGGTCAAATTTACAGGTATCCTGACTCTCCCCGATCCTGGCTTGGGCAAAGCAGAAATAGATGCGATTTAACTACTTGATAAACAAGCACAAAAACTAGCGCCTATGCATGTTGTTTATGAGTGATGCTCTGATCAAAATTTTTATGATGTAGCGGAATTCAGCCCGCAACCAAAATCATCGAAACAATTCTACAATTGGGCTACCAACAAAGAGGAAAACTGGTTCAGTGTCGACTCTAAGTTGGGTATTGATTTTGCAATATTTAAAGCCTCTGTGGGGCTGTACAGAGGATGAGGAGCCGCATCGCTGTCCGGGCGTTGTTGCTGCGCGATTTGGATGCCATGACAGCATTATATAAAGTAAGGACAAATGACTTTATCCACCTCAAATCACAACTTGATGGGCAAGTGACCAAGGATAATCATCATCAAGTCTGTCTGGCAACATGTTGATGAAGAAACCCAGTGCGTAGACCTCGCGACATGATTATCGCAGTATGAGTCCACTTTGTAACTCTACTGCTTGTTTTTAGCCCGAGGTAAAACAAGGAACCATTAGCAGAGAGAGTTTTCGCTATTGGATACGCATTTTACAAATTTTTTTATGATAATCTTCTAAAAATAATTCTATTTTATCTTTATTTATTTCTTTAATATTGTTGATGGTTTGAGAGATATCTATAATCATTTCTTTCTGAATGAGTCTAATTGAATTGATGTAGCTGTATGAATGTGAACTAAAACAAGTCAAGTTGTGATAGGTGGCAAATGTATCTTTAAAATTTACCATGAGGTAGTTTTCTATCTCACGCAACAATATCGATTTTTGTAAATCAGAGTCAAATAGTTCAGGATAATTTTCTAATGACATAATAGTAATGGCATTAGTGTCCTTTTTTCTCAACTCTTCAAAGGCTGGAATAGCTGTTTCCCAATCATCATTATATTTATCCAAAAATTGATTAAATAAATGGCAATCCTCAAAGCAACAATTTAATCCTTGACCCAAAAAAGGCACCATGGCGTGCGTACTGTCGCCCATTAATGCAACTTTATCTATATTCCAATGACCTTCATTAATTGTAACTAATGAACCTATGGGATTATTATAGAGATCATTTTCTAGATTGATAATGAACGGATAAATATCTGAATATTGATCTTTAAAGTAGTTAAGCATTTTTTGTGGCGAATGATCTTTCGCCAGATTTTCAAAACTATAGTCACCGGTACTCGGTAAAAGAAATGCACATGTAAATGAATGATCATAATTTGGTTGTGCAACTAACATGCTATTTTTTCGAGGCCACATATGCATGGCTTCAAGTTGCAGCACTTTATTTTCTAAATAGGGTATGGTTAATTCTTTATATTGATATGGAAAATAACTATATTGAAACGTAATGTCTTTATGTCTTTCAATACATTTTCTAACTATTGAATTAGCACCGTCACATCCAAAAAGAAAAAATGGTTTGATGACATAGTGTTTTTTTAAATGATTATCGAAGAGGATAAATTCATCGGATGTTGTATCCCTATCAATAAATGATTGATTGAAATGTACCCTGATTGATGAGACGGATTCAGTTTCTTGCAATAAATCAAAGTGCAGTTGCGTGCGTGATACAGTATGAATACAATCATTCTCACACTTTCCATAGGCGAGGGAAATTATTTCTCCGTTAGGTAAATGAATGACCCGATCGCGCATTGGAACAGATTTACTTAATATTTTTTCGGCTAAACCTATTTCTGCCAAAGAGAGTAACCCACGAGATGATAGATCAATACTCATCTTGCGTCCTTTGTCATAGCGATGTGTTGTAATTCTGGGATCTGAACGTTGCTCATAAATATCGATTTGATATCCTCTGCGGGCTAGATAAAGTGATAACAATAGTCCAGTTAAACCCGCACCAATAATAGCAATCTTCATTGCTTCTACTCCTGCTCCTGCAAAATGTACCTTAATATCCTTATTCGCTAAGGTTCTAATTTGTTATTGTACGAATGGAATGAATTAGCTTTTGAATATCCTCTTCATTATTGAAAAAATGCGTAGATACCCTTAGTCCGCCTAAATTTGATGTATAACGCATGGATAAATATATTTTTCTTTCGAGCAAAGCTTTAAGTAGGGCTAAGTCTTTTTCAGCATTATTATAAAAACTAAATACAGTGATTCCCGATTGTGAGGCCTCATCTTCTTGAGTAATTTTAAAGACATTTAGCTTATTAAGTTCTTGATGTAATAGGTTACTTAGTTCACGAATTCTTGATTCAATGGATTTAATCCCAAGTTGATTAATAAGTGAAATGGATTTTCCAAGCCCAATTGCACCTATGTAATTCGATGTGCCACCGACTTCAAATTGTTTTGCGGTTTTAGAAAAATTAAAGGGTTGAAACGGAGTGATAGAGGGTGTTCTGAAATAAGTTCCCCATCCTCCTTGTGGTTCTTCGAGAGATAAATAACCGAAAGAATTCGGTGATAGTTCATTCAAAACGCGGTCGGAAAGATACATGATCCCACAACCAAGCGGCGAATTTAACCATTTATGTCCCCCAGCAATATAAAAATCGACATAGTGTTTTTGTAGATTGACTTCCATGGCGCCCAGTTCATGGATTCCATCTACAATTAACCAAATATCATTTTGCTGACATAGTTTACCTAATGCTTCGAGATCAATTCGATATCCTGTACACCATTGTACTGATGATACACAAATCGCTTTCGTGTTTTTATCTATCCTCTTTTCAAACTCATTAATAGTTAATTTTCCATCTTGGGTGTAAACGGGTTTAATTTCTATGCCCATTTTTTGTTGTTTTTTTATCCAAGGAATAGATACTTGTAAAAACTCGGAATCAGCAATCAATACATTATCACCATGCTGTAAATTTAAAGCATTAGCAGCGGTGTTTAATCCAAAGGTGGTGCTTTCAATCAAAGCAAGGTTATTCACATTAACTTGAAGTAATTTTGCAGCTTCATCAAGCGCTGCTAATCTCATTCTATCCATTTGAATGTGATGTGCTGAAGCATCTTCAGCATAGCAGTGCAAAGCTATATCTAAAAAATTATCAATTGCTAATTTAGAAGAAACAGGAAGTAAACTCACACAAGCTGCATCTAAAAAAACTTTATCGTTTAATCCTGGAAATAATTGTCTTACTTCTGAAATTTTCATACTAAATTCCTTTTTGTAAATGCTAAAGCGTATAAAATTATGCGTTAACTGCAAACTGATAATTTATCAGTTTTAGGCTCAACTTTATGCTCCATGTCATAAGCCTGTATTTTTTAGAAAAGAGGTACTGATTTGATGCTTTTGTTTCTTTAAAATCCCATTTTTGGCATATGATTATACCTAGATGAGCCAATTAATTCTAGCTAAACCCTAAAGAGCAAATTTTTTCTGAAAAAAGTAATGTTTTTTATCTTGTTCGGATAGATTTTTATAATTTATAAACCGAGAAATGAGGAGATGGCGTGTTTTGCGAACAATGAAGGTTGAGGCTTTGATGCCTCAACATGATTATCTTACTTTCCTACACCGGTGCAACTGGTGCTGTAGGTGTCTTGGATAACTCGCTAGCTCCCCAGCCTGTAGCAAGAATTCCGGCATAAAGCATATCGAGCAAAAAATCCGCTTTGCATAAGTTACTCGTATCTGAAGTGAATAGATTGGAACTTGTAATGTTACATTGTTCTCCTTCAAACAACATGGTAATTGCCAAACCAATTTGAGTTATGGTCAGACCTGCTTGTATGAGAGCGGCTATTTTCTCACTGATATGGGTGTCTTTACTACATAAAGCATAAAGCTCTGCTGCGGTTTGCACTACTTTAACTGGAATTGCTGTGATGTAGTTATTTAAAATAGTTTGACCTATAAATTCAGAATAACCCGAGGTTCTTTGACTTTTTCTTCCAGTTTTACTCGAGCTAAAAAACGTAGGAGCATAATCACTTAAAGGCATGGTTTTCTTCCTAATACAACAGCTTAAATGGTTGGCTAGTTGAAAAAAATGGATTTTAGATGATTTTATTCTCCTTGTAAACGGATTGAACTACAGCAATTTTAAGTGTTGCTTTTCATTTCAATCGATTTTTCATCCTTAATGTCTGAGGGTATATCTAAAGCGATTAGCACTGTATTTTGTATGTTCATAGTGAGGTCAATGTTGACACTGGCGCCATCATGATTTTAACATTCTTAGTTATCTGACTTGGTATCATCGGCCGGATTTTTAAAATCAGGATGCTACTGACCTTAAGTCTGACAACGAGAGGGAATCTAGAGTGTATAATGCAAAATTTTTCGAAAAACCTATTAATTATGCTCACGATAATTTTCAAACAAATTTAAGTGCGGCGATTGATGTTATTAAACAAAACCAATCAGTTCTTGCAAAAAAAATCTTAGATGTTATTAACTCCAAAAAGATCATAATTCAGTCATTTTTTAATATGAGTAAAGAACATTACGCTGAAATGAGAAAAAATATGAAGAAAGAATATGGAGAGGTTCTCCCAGAAAATTTCCCACCTGATATTTCAACGGTACGAAAAATCGAATCTAAATTGGAAGGTATTATTTATGATGATAAAGTCATTTATATTAGATCACAAAAGAATTCTCAAGATATGGCAAATACCTTAGTTCATGAAATTTGTCACTTTATGAATGCAGGTATGTATACCAAAGAGAAAAAAATAAACCCCACTAATCTGGTGGATTATTGTGATGAAGTAAGAGCTCACACTGGAGAAAAGATTTTTGAAAGGAATGGAAGTTGTTTGAGGAGAAGTGATATAAAACAAATACATAAACAAGTTACAGATTTATACCCTGAATTTTTAGTATCTTATGAAGATGCGTTAGAATTAGGATATATTTACTCGAGTTATGATGGTCCTAAAGATAGAATTTTGCAGCCGTTATCTCTTTAAGATAGTTATTGTAAAAGTTAAGGACTGGATTAGAAGAAATAATAAATCCCAGGTAATAAATCTCAAGGCCTTGAGTTTGAACTTCAGAAATTGTAGGTATCGCAATAAAATTGTGGGATGATAAAGATAAACTGTTGTTGGTAAAGGATATCAATCGAAAAATAGTCCAAGTCAAGACTGCTTTTTAATTTTGTTGTGTTAGAACGGCAAGTATCATCACTTTATGTTCTACACTTTTCTTCTGTGGATATTTTTCATACTAAATATACTTCCCTCAGGTATTTTGACTTAGAGGCCTTGTCCTATAAGGATAGTTCCATTAGTTGATAAAAATACATTATTTTCACTTATGCACATTTTCTGTGGATAAGCTTGTTTATATTCTGTCAAAGCACATATAAAAATAGAGGTTGCTCTAGTGTTTAAATATTGTCCGATTTGCGCTTTGAAATGCGTCATGCTCACTATGACACATTTCTTTCAAGTAGGCTTGAACCAAAACGAATGGTTCTAATATTTTTGGCAAATCCTTGATAGCCTTTGAAATGAGTTTATCTTGTGGGCGCTGGTATGGAATAAAATTTTTGTATTTCTTCAAAATCGCAGCCAGAAATACAGCGAACAGCGGCTTCAACGTCATAATGCCAATCATCCATCAACATCATCAAAACTACTGTATGGTGAGGACCAAACTCTTCTTCATCTATAAATAAGTTTCTTAAATGATCACCGCGTAAGCCGCGTGAATATAAGGCGTTTAAGGCATCCGCGTGTTCATAATTCAAACCCTTGAGTTCTGCAATGGCTTTAGAGTGGCTTAATTGGTATTCTGTTACCAACATTTTCAAAACAAGGATGTGATTTTTGCGTAAATTAGGAACTTTTAATTCCTCTATATGATTAACTGAGAAACCAATGTTTAATAACTCTTGTTCCAGTTCAATTATATGGCTTGGCTTTGGCTCCATTGAAAGGTTTTGTTGAGCACATAATCGCTTCAATTGCTCAATATCGTGTACTAACATAACGGAATTGGTATCAGGGTAAATAAATGCCTTACGTATTTTTATCCAATCCACCATATTAACCAACCGATACCTTCTTCCGGTTAGACTTGTAAAACAGACTTCATCATTTTCAATTGGAGTTAAATCAATAGGGTCTACATCAAGTATAGGGAAATCGTTTGCTAATCCTTGTAATGCAGCAATCAACGTATTTTTTATGTCTTGAAGTTCTTGGTTCGAAATATCCTTTAAATTTCCTTTGATCTTATGAAAGTTAAAGAAACTCAAGGCATAATTTGACAACATGCTATAAATGCCATATCGATTGGCTTGCACTTGCGAAATCTCACCCAAAATGCGTAATAGATTTCCTCTTAATTCATTTAATGGATCTTTATTTACGACTTCGGAGCAGAAAGTATTTTCAGCTAATTCAGCACAGCGCTTTAATTGTTTAAACTCAGTGTATTGATAAAACGAGTTCAAGTAAGATGGGAGTATCATGCAATTACACCATAAATCGCATAATTGTATATATTTAACTCTTTGTGGTCAATGAGTATTCTTTCCACGATATGATTGGCAAATGTATTTCACCTACAATGAATTACATCTGTTGGTATGTACGCCACGTCAATTCTAATCATGTAGTTGTTATCTTGTACTTAGACGATAGCCACTTTGAATTCAGAAACTGATCCGATTAATCAGCTTTTGAATTTCATTTTATTGGTTTGTAAAGTTAACTGCCACATACTTTTTGATAAGTTTCAATCGGAACTTGACATTTTTCTGGTAATGATTTTATTGATTTGCAAATGGTTGCTTTAGCTTCTTCAGCGCTATTAAACGTCCAGCCTGGTTGCTGAATGTAAACGCCTCGAAATAGCTTGCTATAATCGCCAGTGGTATTTGCTAGATTAATACCACCATTTTCCTCACTAATGTTATTTGCATAATTCTGAATAGTGCTTTTTTGATCATCAAATAATACAATACATTCGTTTTTCACATCCGATATGCCACCTTTAGTACCAGAATTATCTTGTGGGCGTACATAATCTTCGTAATAGAATTCAGCGATTGATTCCAACCCTTCATGCTTATAAGGCCAGTTAGTACAAGCATGACTAAAGTTTTCTTTGCAACCCCCACTGTATTGGAATAAAGTGTCACGGTTTACATCACCAGGATGTTCCATTGTTTTTTCCCCATTCCCAATAATATCAATTAAATCAGTAGATTGGTGGTAAGTATTATAAGCAGCATACACAAAATCATAATAGCGATCCCCTAAGTCAGGATGTAAAGTCTCTAAGCTTTTTCCACGTTCTGAAACGCCATTATAAATAGCATTCATTGACACCTGGGCAGAGTCTCTATTTTCACCGGTATTAATTCCAATGCCATACCCCAATTGTTTACAAACGTTTATTGCTTCGAATGACCCGGGTTCCGTTAAAGTACCATCAATATCAAACACGCAGACACCGATAGGGGGCAACAATGTGTATTCCATAGCGCTGGCATGATAACTGAAACCTAATAATGCGGCTGCTAATAAAATTAGTGGTTTTTTCATTAAGTTACCTTATATAGTTGCAATGATTAAAATATGAGTTAAATTAAGAAATTATTTTTTATAATTATTATACTCGATCTTCGCAGTTTAAGGGCAATGAAAGCGATATCCAGCTTCTGAAAAAACCAGCGGTGGCATAGTCATAGCTTCATCTATGTTGGCTTTTACATTTATTGATTGGGAGCACTAGGATTAAATAATCATTATTATCAAATGAAAATTTACCCACACTTTCCATACCAAGCTTTTTATGAGCGTTAATCGAGCGTAAATTTTGAGTAGATATCAAGACAGCATATAAATCTAATTCAGGACGTTCATTCACTAAAAATTCTGAGAGTTCATTATAAAGATTAAAAAATATACCTTGGCCTCGATAGTCTTTGTCAATGCAAACAGGCCCTGAAATTGCTATGTTATAAGTTGACAGTAACCTGTCTTGATAAATAATATGGGGGAAACAATCAAGCATGGCGGCGACTAAAGGTACATTTTTATTGTATCCAACAGACCCCACACAAATATAACCACAAACACTATCTTTATCTTTGCAAATGAAGACACAAATATCCTGATCCATAGACTTTAATTGATCAACTGAAAAAGCTCCAGAAAGATAGCCATCAGTTTTTTCTGTTGGGGTTAAAACGGAAGCTAGATTTCTATTCTGCAGGGTGACTATTTGTTCAAAATCACTTGAAAGAGGTCTTTTATATTCCATAATGCTTATCTCCTACAAATAAAAAGAAATAACAAAGTATTTAAAAAAATACTTTCTGCATCTTTATTGATTATTGTAAAGACTAGCATAAATTGAGTTATTTTCTAAATCTGTCTATCGTAAAGTTAGGTTGATGGAGCTTTTTGTAGAGATTCAGAATAAATAATGGGGTGTTTACCTAATTAAATATAAAAAATTGACCAACGGCTAAGCACCTAATCAAGCAATATCAATTGCTCAAATTATCGAATAAAATTAAATGCCCAAGAAAACAAAAATTATAATAAACAATCAATTGAGAAGGGGACCGGAGTGCATTTAAAGAGGTATTATTTGTAGGATGCCTCTGTTGCTTCAAAATTATTCTCAGCGATAATTATTGCCTCCATATTTTTTTCGGTCCATGTCGTGAGCAAGTTAAGGATATTACCTAATTCCTTACCTAATGTTGTTAATGAATATTCAACTTTCATAGGTAATATTGGGAAAGATTCCCTGTTTATAAATCCAAAACGTTCCAATTTATTGAGCGTTTGGGCTAACATTTTAGAAGAAACTCCATTCACTTCACGTTTTAATTCTCCAAATCGGTACGTTTGTTTTAACAATAGATTAATTACTAAAATTGACCATTTATCACTAATTCCCTCAAGAACATTATGAGAGGGGCATCTTTCACTGTAGACACTAAATTTTTTTAGAGACATTCTGTAACCATAATAAAAGTTAAAATGTTTATAAAAACGAATATTTTTTTAACCAATTAAGGCACTTTAATTGAGACAAACACGAACTACAAGAGTGGTCATTAAAATCATGTGTTTTTTTCTTGATGATTAAACACTTTTGGCGTTGTTTATTAGCTTATCTGGTTCTTGTAAGGGAACAGGAGCGAGTTCACATTCTTGGTGAATCTTCTGTATTTTATGCTTCATAGTACTGAATTTATTGCTATTACTTTCTGTTGCTAATAATATATTTCGAATTTTTGTAGCGCATTCGGGTACGCTAATATTTCTTTCAGCTTCAGTTGCGAGTGCGTCATGGTTTTCTACCGCCTCCTTAAGTGCTGCGAATGTTTTTCTATAACTTGAGCTAAATATATTTAAAATCCAATGGGTGAAACCACTGGACTTGTTTATTACTTCTCTGGCATGTTCAATTATAAGCTTATCTGTTTTAGATTTAATTTGATTGGAAATCATAGCTCCTTTATGTAGATGACCAAAGTCATCTTTGATTTTATTTGTTGCTTCGATTTGTTTCTTTATTGCGCCCTCTAGGTAATCGATTTTTTGTATTATATTTAATTCACTGTAATTCTCAGGTTTTTCCCCATACAGCTTTATGCCTTGTTGATAAACTGCTTCAACATATTGGTCCAGGGACTGGGATATTTCTGTAATATTTATTTCTGGATTTTCAAGTTTGTTTATAGATAGGGCAATAGTCCTTATTTTTTCTAGTTCAGTTTGATAACCAGTTAATGCATGGATTAAGGCTTGAGCATGTTTTTGAATCTCCTGCATTGGCTTATGACTATCTCTAGTTTTAATAGATTGTTGAAATTGTTGTTGACTACCAATCCACTCGTCTATAGAGATTTCTTGTAAGGTGCTGTCAAGTTGATTTAGTTCTTGCGCTAATTTTTGAATTTGTGTTTTCTGGTTTGTAAAAGACATGAGCGATTGTTGAAGGTCGGATTTAACCTGAGTATTTGCCGTTTCTATTTCTTTGCTGTGCAATATTTCTTCCAGCCTGGGAGGTCCCCACGGGTTAAGTTTTTTATTTAAATAGCTACCTACTGAACTTCTGGCATGAGTTAATAAGTGTGCTCGTTGTATTGAGTGAGGCTCCAATCCAAGATCATCACATAGTTGGTTCATTTTTTTTCATTAGGATAATTTATCCAAAATCGTTCCATATTTAATGGATTTTGATCCATAAATTTAGAAAATATGGCCATACGTTTTTGCTTTTCATGAAAGGGTATTCTGCGTTCATCATATTTTTGCTGTATATTTTCGAGAGCCATACTAAGACTAGGAGCCGCTCCTTTTGATTCTTGTAGCTTGGCTAAGACATCTGTTGTGGTTTTAACCTGATAAGGTGCCATAAATTCTTTAACAGATTTCAGATCTTTTGATTGTGCTTCCTCTGACTCAATCCAACTTTGTATGGCTCGAACAAGGCTTCTATTTTCTTGTAATATTTGTTTTACTGAGTCTGAAGCCTCCCTTAATAAAGGTTCAATGTGTTTAGGGTTATTTTTTAGTAAGGCAGATACAATAAATTTTTGTTGACTTGATAAGTCGGTAGTTTTACTAAGCGCCTCTAAAGCAAACTCTAGATGATTTCCTAAAAATGTAGCAAAAGTTTCTGCTACACGTGTAGTAAGAGATAAGGTATCAATAAGAAAAGGATTTTCTTTAAGGAGGCTTAGAGCAATTGCGGGTTGCTTATCAAGAAGTTCAGACAATAATCCATTATCCTGCGAATAATAGCTCAAAGCGAATTGGGGTGCTTTCAGCATCAATGTTTTTTTCGTTTCGGCTAGGACTGTGAACGCATTCGGAATTTTGCTTTCGACTCTTGATTTATTTTCAGTGAGTTTCGTTTCTAATATGTTGACCAATGTAGTCGCTGCGATAACAGTTTCTGAAAACTCTTGGCTGCTAGGCTTATTGGGTTCTAAATTTTTAACCCATCCTTCTATACCACCTAATAATTTATTAATCACTTCCTCATTTATTGAGATACCACTCAAGGATAAACCACCAAATCCTTCTACCCAACCTTGATTTAACCCTTCAATTATTTTATCAAGATGTTCTTGCTCAGCGTTATCTTGACCTATTTTTTGTTTACGAAAGGCCGCTAAAGCGCCAATTGCGAAAACAGTGGTCCAGGTTCGTTTCTTTCCAGAGCTTTCTTCTAATTCAACAAAGAGTTCGCCACCATTTGACGACGCTTCGGTGGTTTTTTTTAAAGTATCTCCATTTAGATCTTTTGATTGTTTATCAATAAATCTACTCAAGCTCGTGGTGATACCCTGTATGTATAAGGGAATGCCTCCATCATTTTTGGTTGTGCCTTTATATGTTTGTAATTGGAGTGCATATTTATTTAAAAATACGTCATTAAATTCTTCGGCAAACATATCAATCATCAAATGAGTTTATTATTAATATAGACCAATATGATTAAATTTTAATTAATTCTGAAATTATATAAGTAAATTTAATTCCTTTATTGTGGCACGAAAAAGCTTTGTTACTGAGACTCCCTCCTTAAACCAATGATTCTGCCATTGAACCATTTAACAAAATGCGCTACATTTTTTAAAAATTAGAAAATCACAATACAAGGATTGTCTGTGATGATGCAAACCATAATTTCCTATTACTTGAGATCATTAAGTATAAAAAGGAGATGGATTCAACTTTTATTTATTTTTTCTTTCTCCCTATCTTTTTCCTATGCAGAGCCATTACGTTCACTCACAGTGGCTACGGAAATTTTTAACCCTCCTTTTATTATGCAAGGAGCCAACAATCAATTATTTGGTTTTGATATAGAAATGATGGAGGATATTTGCAAAACCATACATCGCCATTGCCAATATCATTCCGGATTTTTCGAAAACACTATCATATCAACGATAGAACAACATGAAGCAGATATAGGGATTGCGTCGATTACAATCACTTTAGACCGAAGTCAGCGTGTTAGTTTTTCCATTCCCTATCTTCCAAGCGAGGCTCAATATCTTGCATTAAAAAAATGGGCAACTGTGCCTTTTTCAAAAGATGTGTTTAATGGAAAAAAAATAGGTATTCAAGTTGGCACTCTTTTTGAAAAAGTTATCAATGATTCAGGTTTCTCTAATGTTGAAATTGTAAATTATAGGTCAACTCCAAAGCTTATTGAGGCATTGAGCAATGGGGATATTGATTTTATTTTGCAAGATGCATTGTCAGCTCAGTATTGGGCTACCCAAATGCCAGTTTTTGCGCCATTTGGAAAAGCGTTTTCCATTGGATATGGATTTGGAATCGTGGTAAATAAAACCGATAACGAATTATTACAACAGATTAACAATGCTTTGCTTGAGTTTGAAAAAAATGGTGGGTTTAAAAAAACTTATAACAGGTATATTGGCGGAAGTAATGTCGAAAATTTTTCGATAATTACAAGTGATTTATTTGCTTATGGAGCATAATCATTAAGCTTTTTAGAGCGTACCTGGAAGAGGTTTCCGATAAATTCCTATCAAAAGAAAATATAATGATCAAATATACGGAGTGGTAACGATTGTTGTAAGTGGCTACCCGCAACAATCGAGTTTTGTAATGCATGCTGCGCATCAATTTGTCCAAAATTTATAGTCATTAAAGTGTTCGTATATAGTAGACCTATTTCAAATCCTACACTATAAGTGATTCGATAGATTTGATCTCTCGCTACGATGGTAAGAAAGAGTGGATAGTGACAACGATGTGATATATTTAATTGAATTTAAGTAAAAGTTGGCGTTGAGGTTAGTTTATGGTTAAACAAATCATGCACCATTCTATACTAACAGAGATCAAAGCAAATCTGTTACTTAGTTTACCCTTAATGGCGGCCTGGATAATTCATTCACTCGGGCCTTTTGCAGGCACTGCTATGATTGCTCATTTAGGAAAAGATGCATTAGCAGCTAACGTTTTAGTGGCAACAATCTGGATGGCGGGCATCACATTCTGGTTTGGTCTTTTTCACGCTGTGAGTATCTTAATCCCACACCAAATGGGAGCTAATAATAATGAAGCAATCAGTCAAATCATGGGACAGGCTTTATCATTGAATTTCTTTTCGTGGTTTCCGATGATAGGGCTATTGTGGGCAATCCCTTTTTTAGTGCATTGGAGCGCTCCTAATCAAGAAATATTAAAGTACGCCACCGAGTATTCACATGCGCTTATGTTTGCGGTTCCGGGGGTAATTACACTTGCGATTATAGGCCATTTTTTAGTGGGAATTGGCAAAACGAAAATGAGCTTATACATCAGCTTAATTGAAATTCCGCTTGAAATTATATTTATTTATGTTTTTGTTTTTGGGAAATTCGGTGTCTCTGCTTTTGGTATTGCAGGAGTAGGTTACGGATTGGCATTTTCCTTCACATTAACCAACATAGTTATTCTTATTTGTTTATATCGTGCAAAATTTGCAAAACCATTTAAGATTTTTCAACATATAGGCACAATGAATTGGGCTTCTTGTAAAGAAATGTTAAGAATTGGTTTACCTATCGGCTTTACCTATTTTATCGAATTAGTTGGATTCACAGTTGTCACTTATTTTGTTTCTCGATTTAATAATACAGCGCTTGCTGCTCATCAAATCATTTTGCAATTTGAGGGGGTTCTTTTTAATATTCCTCATGCTATATCTCAGGCAATTACAGTTCGTGTTGGAATCAATGTAGGACGAATAGATAAAACAGGCGTGATTTATGCAAGTTATGTTGGAATTGTGCTCGGATTTCTCATTTCATTAGGAATTTTTTTAGTGTTGATATTATTTCCTAAAATAATGATCAGTATTGATTTCAATATTGATGAGCACCCAAAAATCGTTCAAATTGTTACACCACTATTTTTTATTCTGGGAATATATCAAGTTGTTGATTCCATTCGTGTTTTGGAGGCTGGTGTATTACGTGGATTAAAAGATACAAAATTTACGATGTACGTAAACATATTTTGTTTTTCAATTTTAGGAGTTCTATTAGCCTATTTAATCGGAATTGTATTTCATCATAATGTACAAGGTATCTGGTATGGTTTAACTTTTGGAGTCATGTTATGTGCAATGACGCTCTTCTTTCGATTAAAAAAAATAATAAAAAATGCGGACTTATCTCAGCTCTTAAAAATTTATTAGAGACTTTATTTAATCTTAGTGATTCCAAACTCATTTAAATTAGCAATCTATTCGGTGTTCATGGATATAAAAATTTAATATGTATCGTCTAAAATAGTAACCATGATAATAATGTTTCCTTAAACCACAGCGATAATTCTTCGTGTTTCAGTGAGCAGTATGCCATGCAGATATAAACCTATTGATCTGCTTGTTCTGAAGGTCTTTCTTGACAGAAAAATTTTCAACAGCTGATGTATTTTTATTATTACCTATTGCATGAGCATCTATGCTCGAAAAACTTTATAAAAAGTTATTTTGTTGTTTTGGTTTTGGACAAGATTCAAAACGATTATTTTGATAAAAATCATGTTTCTGTTTTTTATATTTAAAGAATCGTTGCGGCGCGTAACCTGGATTTTGAGGTGTTGGTTTAATGCTATTTTTTCTTTCTTGCTTTAAAAAAGTGTTAATTTCATTTGCATTCGATTTGGCTTTTTGACATGAAGGGATAAAACCTTCATCTGTTTTAGCAAAAAGAGCTTGAGAATAGATGTGCATAGGCAGTTTTTTTAATTCATTTAAAAAGAAGACAAGTGTATTAACAGAATTACTATTTGCTGCTTGATGAAGCGGGGTAAGGCCTGAATTAGTAGGTTGTATTAACAAGTTAACATAATCATTTTTTTCCATTCCTTGGTTAATGACCGCATGGTCTAGTTCATCAAGGTAGATTTTAACGTTTTCAGGATTGCCTGCTTTAAGTACATCATGGAGGGGGGTGAAGCCTGCGTTAGTGGGTTTTATTAACAAGTGTATATAATCGTTTTTTTCCATCCATTGGTTAGTGACTGCATGACGTATCTCATTAAGGTAGATTTTAACGTTTTCAGGATTACCCGCTTTAAGTACATCATGGAGTGGTGTGAAGCCTGCTTTATTGGGATTTATGAGTAAGTCGATGTAATCGTTCCTTTCCATCCATTGGTTAGTGACCGCATGGCGTACTTCACCAAGGTAGATTTTCAGGTTTTCAGGAGTACCTGCGTTAAGTACTTGATGCAGCGGTGTGAATCCATCATGACTTTCTTGAAGAAGGAGTTTTGTAATGCATCTACTGCCTAATGAGTTGGCTTTGCAGAGTAACCGTTGCATGAGAAATGAACACTTTCTTCCTGCGTTGTGTGGTGCAATTTCAAATGACAGATGTAAAATATCATTGAGATGACTATAGCCATGGATGCTGAGTTCAAGTAATGAAGCTTCATCCAATGCTTTAATTGCATGCTTCACATGAGTTTTATTAAGAGGAGAGGCGTCATTATCATGAAGATAGGATAAAATGGCTGTATGAACATTATGAGCTTTGGGGCTGCGATACATAATAAAAACTTAAATTTTATAATGGATGAGTTGGGTGCAAATTTTATCATTGGTTTATTTTGAGGGCACTGTTAAAAAATAACAGTGAGGTAGTCTCGCAGCTCGTATATCAGTATATTTTATCAAACCCTAGATTATTTAAGAGTATCTGTTTGAAATAGAGGCTCATCCATAGCTCTTCAAACTTACTCTCCCGCGCAAAGAAATTTGCTGTGTTATACTCAAATAGTAAGTGATCAATATTATCAACGTTTTTAACATATTATTTGAAATGCAAAACTTAATTTCGGATGATTTTCGAAAAGAGCAGAAGCTTATAAAGATTTCTATTGCCCTCACTACTGTTATGGGATTAATAGGGATCCTTATTGGAACACATATTGATTCTACCGCGATTACCATTGATGGAATGTATTGTTCGATAGGGATTTTTAGCACCTATTTGATTTTTCTGGCCAGTCAGAAAATGAACTTACATTATTCTAAAAAATTTCAGTTTGGGTACTATAAACTTGAACCACTAGTGATTCTAGGTGAAGGTGCATTGATTATAGGTTCTTGTGCTTTTGCTTTAACCTCTGCTATAAGAGACATCATTCATTTACATTATGTCAAAAATTTCCTTTTGCCGGCTTTTTATCAAGGGATCGCTGCTTGTGCATGTTTCTTGATGGCATTTCTTTTTTATCGTTTCGCAAGACCCAGGAATAATCAGTTGTTATTATCCCAAGGGCTTGTGTGGTTTATTGATGGGTTACAAAGTATTATGTTGAGCATTGCATTTTTTTTGGGTGTCATCCTTAATGGCACTGCATATGCTTTTATTATTCCTTATATTGATCCTGTGCTGGTGATCTGTTTAATTTTTATCATCATACGCGAACCGATTAAATTATTGAAAATTAATTCCGAGGAGCTTTTGGATGTAATGTCCGATCAGCAATTGGGCAATAAAATTGATCGTATTGTTTACAAACATTTCAAAGAGAGGAATTTAGATAAATTTATTACGAAAATATTCATAAGAAAAGCAGGAAGGGCTATTTTTGTCCATATTATTATATTGCCTGAAATCATGCTCCCACTTACTTCATTACGACAAATAAAAACAGAACTTATAGAGAAATTAAATCAACCCTGCCTTTACTTATTTATTTCTATATAGATTTGCATATCTTGCGAGTTTATTTTCTTAGGCGGCGTATACACCAGTATTATTTATACCTCTGAGTTATCCGGCATTAACCCCTTTGAATACCTAATTGCACTTCAGGTTTATAAAGACCAAATTGTTAAAGAACCCAAATCTTGGCTTCATCAAGGTCGGTGAAGCTCAATAGCACAAACATCACTTTGTTCCCACATGGTCGGCATAGGAACCACAGGAAAACGTTCTTTTACCTCAACACATTGAATAGCAACATTCTCATTGGGAAGTAGTGCTGATGTTTAATGCTCTGCAGATTTTTCAATGGTGTAATCATTCAAGATCCCTTTTACTTGCTCCCACAGATAATCTGGGATTTTACTTTGTTTTATGCATGGTGTTCACCAATGAGCAAATGCCTCTTTAACCAATGTGAGTATCTATTTCTTTATGTTGCCTCTTGAAATTGCTGAGGCTATAGGCTAGCGAATCATGCTGTCATTAGTCACACAGGCTTGCCGAAAGGGCCGAGTAATTTTAGTAACAACAAGCTCTAGAGATTAAAAAATTATTATCAGAGAAAATAATATTAAGCCTCGCTCTTTGCTATGTAGCTCGGTTTAGTTTAGGCGTCTCTCGATATTTTCGTTTTGGGATGTCCTAGGTAAAATTAGGATTCTCGGCACGACCAGAAGAGAGGGCATTTGTGCAGTAATTTCTTTGTTTACCTAAACGGGCGTATTGTCATCGTTGATGAGGATTGTTTTACGGGAAAAACGATTGAATTTGTAAAAAAACACTACATAAAGAGCATCTTGTCGAAGAGTTTTATGTTTCAACTACAGGACAAGCAAAAAATGAAATCTCAGAACTCATTGATTTGCGAGATTTTATTGTGGGGTCTTATTATGGTGGACTTGTTGTCTTACTCCCCAATGAAAAGATAGCTAGAGCTCCTTATATTTACCCTTTTGTGTTACTTTCTCTAAAGTATCATTGCCCAGCTGAAGCGAATTTCAATTTTTCTCTAGAAATTTGGAAATTTAACAGAGAGTTTTTTAGTGGTTGTCTTGAAAATTTATTAATAAAGCATTGTGATAAAGCCGTTTGTGAATTTGGCAACCTACTTAGGGTTTTCTACAGATTGTTCTCTTCGAGAGTTTTGTGATTTCTATGTAAAACAATTTAATCGATTAGAATAATGATTATATTCGAACAGCCTGCTTAACAATAAACACCGCGGGCACTAAAATCAATTTTTTACTATTTTTTCACTTTTTTTATGGGCTTTAAGGGTAGAGGTCAACCAAATGATCAACAGACCAAGAGCAGCTCCTGTTAAAGTTCCAACTCCTCTGGATTTTAGGCTACCGATAATCGCTCCCAAACCCATCCCGATGATAATTTCTAGATTTATCCAGAAGGATGCAGATAATATTTGCACGATATTATCGTGCGATAACGCAGGATAATTTTTAGTCTTTTTGTAAATTTTGAACAAGGTTATACTAACAGTAATAGCTCCTCCCAAAAGAGCCCCTGCAGTTAATCCAAAAAGCGCCCCAACCATAATCCCTGGATTAAGATTGAAAACAAAGTTACTGGGAGTGTTGCAAAGCGAGAATGACTCACCTATGAACCCCCCGAGAAAAAACCAATAGCCCCTCCGCAACTGCAGCCAAGAAGTGCACTGATAACTAAGGCAACGTAGAGATTAGGATTACGAACAAGTTTCTCAATCCAGTTTTTTAATAACAGAATCTTTTTTTCCTTGCTCATTAAATTTTCCTTTAAAATAATTTATTTTATAATGCTTTCTTAATAGAAGCTACGTTATCATATCAGTTATTCTTTGTTAACAAATATGGGATATGTCAGTAAATAGCGCTATTCATTCAGATCAAATGATGTATAGGCTGATCAACTTCGTGTTGCTTGGTATTCCTTTATTTTTATTAATTGATAGTCCATGGGCAACCCAATTTATTAGTCATGGACAAGATATATGCAATATTATTAGCATTGTCACTTATAGCCTTTTTCTTTTTTATACTCGAGGAAAACTGTATTGGTTGATTTTATTAATGACTTTATGTGGCTTGGCTGGTGAAATTTTTGGCTCTTTGATTCTAAGACTTTATGAGTATCGCTTAAAAAATATTCCAGTCTACATTCCTCTGTGTCATGCACTTATTTATGCGACAGTTTACTATACCAGTAAACGTCCCTTTATGATCCGAAACAAAGTAAAAGTGAAACAATGTCTGGCTCAATTTGCTTTTGTAGCGGCCTTTCTGTCGCTATATATGATCCATGATATTGCGGGTTTCCTTGGCTATCTCACATTCCTAATCGTTTTACGTTTTCGCAAAAATACACTTTTTTATTTGTTTATGTTCATGATTGTGTACTATGTGGAATTAATTGGTACTATATTTTATACTTGGTCATGGTATGGGGTCACTGGAGCCCATCCTCATTTTCCCACTATAGGTATTACCCCTTCCGGAGCCGCAATTTTATACGTATTTGTTGATTTAATGGTTAATTCCATCTATTTTTATCTCTTGAAAATTCTACGATTTTTATATCGAATAGTGCCAGAACTTAGGATAAAAGAACTAATGACGCAACAAAACTGAGCAATCTACTATATCGGTTCCAATGTTCTGTAATAGCGAGGACAAAATATTTTTTTCTATCTTTTATTTACTTTAAATTTATGTTGAAAACATTAGGTATTTCTTGATAATGACTTTTCTATAAATCGAATAGTTTTCTAGCTAATCTTAAGAGTATATTTCCTGCTAACAGTGAGATGGTGCAGCGGATGCGGGCTTTCATTGGACTAAGAATGAGTTTGGGTCTCCAGAGACTTGGCCAAAAGCGCTTAAGACAAGTGTACGTATCATTCTTACCGATGTTTATATGGTGGGGCGATAATCTCATTCACCTACATAATGATGGGTATGCCTGCTTTCTTCACTCCAAATATCCAGAAGCATTAGGAGTACCTGCATCATTTGTATGGCCTGCATTTGATTGCGATTCGGTTTGTCCACTTAGGGCCGTATTTGCAAAATCAGTGAAAAAAATATTTGCTCAGCTCAATGATCCTTTTGTCTAAAAAATGAGTAGGTCGCTTTGCCTTTTGCTTTAGCATGATACATAGCAATATCAGCGTTCACAAAAAGGGTTTGAGTATCCGAGCCGTTTTTAGGATACATCGCAACTCCAATACTGATGGATGTTTTGATGAATACATCATCTATCTGAATGGGATCATGAAAAGCAGATAAAATGCGTTCGAAGATTTTAACTAAATCATTATCTTGACGAACCTGTTCAAAAATAAGCCCGAATTCGTCTCCTCCTATTCTTGCAAAATAATCCATTTCGCGCAAATAAGGGGTTATAATTTCAGACAAAGCCATTAATAATTTATCGCCATAGGTATGGCCAAAAGTATCGTTAATCACTTTAAAATTATCAACATCAATAAAACATAAGCCTAATTTGGTTTTGCTCTTGCAAGCTCTAGCTAAAGCATGTTCCAAATAGTCAAAAAAACTCTGTCGATTGGGTAATTTAGTTAATGGATCATAATGAGCCATTTTTATTAGCTTTTTCTCATTGTTCAATCGTTCAGTGATATCACTAAAAATGATAGCTGCTCCTATAACTTTGTGATTTATTATGACAGGGATACAGGTATATTCTACTGAAAGACAACTGTGATCCTTTTTCCAGAATTCAGCTTCTTTTGCGCTAATTATCGTTTGTTCCTGAATGGCTTTATGAATTAATGTGCCCTCAATTTGCTTGAGAGGAGTGGTTTTCTCACACAGAATTTTAATTATGGATTCATTTTTCAATTCGTTACTTGAGTAGCCTAGTAATTTTTTGGCAGCCGGATTAATAAAAGTGATTTTATAATTAACATCTATCCGGAATATACCTTCACCAGCTGCATTTAGCAGTAATAAATTTTTTGCCTTTTCCGTTTTTAGTTGCATCGTTTTTGCATAAGCGAGGTATTGGATTAAATAGCGCTGGCCGTAGAGAATAAATAAAATGATATTCATCAATACACAAAAAAATAAAGTTGTTGTTAAGGCTAACCATGCTTGCCAGGGAAATCGGTTAAACAGAAAATATGGGGATAAAGTTGCATTAATATTCCATGCTAAATCTGCAAAATGTTTTGTGTAAGAGATGTTGAATAATTCGTCAGGATTGTATTTTATGGCTTTATTATAACTCTCAAAAACAGGAGCATTTAAACCCGATGAATTTATTTGGATCGTAAGATTTGAGTAATTTAAAAAATTATCAAAAAACTGATTGAATAACTTAATAAAATCAATCTGTAAAATAGTAAATCCTACAAGCTGATTGGAGCGATAAACAGAGGAAATAATGAGCATTTTGTCAATTTTACCCTTCCTCTCCAAGAGCACATGTATGTTGTTTAACTTATTCATGAGATGGGAGTTTGATGATAAATCATAACCATTAGGGAAAACATCAGGCCCTTTTGAGACAGTAAAAAGAATAGGGTAATACACCGACTTTTTCTTTGAAGAGGAATAGTTTTTAGAGATTTTTTCCAAAATTTCAAGATGATGTTTTTTTTCAAAGTCCTCTTTGTTGATTACTTTAGGTGCCCATTGTATGGATTGGATGATTGAGTTTTCTTGTAATAGTAAAGTTCCTAAACGTTGAAACTCTTCATTATTGATAATGGGTGTTGTGGCCAGAAAAAGTGACGTTGTACTCGCAGTTTCCTTTGTTAGTTTAAGTTTTTCAGTAAGTAGGTTAAATTTATATTGAATCACGGCTGCGAATTTTGATTGTACGTGTTTAAATTCTGAGTATCTATAAAATACATGAGCAATAATTACGATAATGAATGTCAAGCATAAAGGGACCAGGATGGGTATTATTCGGCTTCTCCATAACTTTCTAGGCTTGGCAAATAAAATCAGAAAAACTGGGGTAAAAATTAGCGCACCAATACTGTCGCCTATCCACCAGGTAATCCAGCTCAATGAGAGGTTTTCATAGGATATTACGCCTAAAAAATATAAACTTATGTTACTTATGGTTGCAGCAACAATACAAGAGACTGGACCTGTAAGCAGTGCAAAAATAAGAATGTCCTTAGGGAGAAGTAGGGGGTTGTTTAATCGAACAAAACGTTTAACAAGCCACCAGCCAAATAATGCCTGAAGTGAAGCGCTGGCTCCTGTTATTAACCCAGGGAATAATTTTGAAAAATCAAATAAATCACCAAGATTATTAAATGTTATATAACAATTAAGTATAAATGAAGCAATGAAAATACCAGGTAAAGTTCGCAAATTCCAAACAAGCACAGAACCAAGCGCAATTCCTGATGATGCCCAAATTGTGGTTGCATAACCTGGAGGTACGGCAAGCATAAGGCCTAAAAAGCCGCATAAAATATAGAAAAAAATAACAACCAGATTATATAGAACTATTTTTTTTAAAGCGATTTTTTCTTTCATTTTTAAAAAAGTGGGTGCACTTTTGTATTTAAAAATAGTGTAATCATTTCCTATAATTCTTTTTTAATGTTTAATTAAAGTGTAGTTGAAAAATAGATTTTAATTAAGAAAGCATCACTTTATTGAATTAATGGGTCTTGATAATAGCTTTTTAACAATATAATCCTGCGAAATTAGTTTTTAAAGAGCTGCATCATATCCATCACCTCATTATTTTGATAAAGTTTTCATGACCATCATAATCAATTAAGGATAATATGATTTATGTTTTCAACAAATTAGGCACTTACTTTGTAGGGCTTGTTTATTCATTTATATTGTTTTTACGTTTTATGGGACATTTATATTGCAGCCTTATTAATATGATGATGGGGCGATTGCGTCTCTCGTTGCTTAACATTGTAAGAACAATATATTATGCAGGTGTCAAGCTTGTGATCCCTTTTATGTTAATCAGTACCTTCTTAGGCATTTCAATGGTTATGAAGGTTAATAGCATTCTCACACCGTATAATTTGCAACGCGATGGGCGGATAATCGCACAGAATATTTTAACTCATGATTTAGTGCCTTTTATCATTGGAGTATTGTTATGCATACAAGCCGCCTTAAATTTCATTAATGTAAAAGTAAATGAAGAGGATCTTAATGTCCCTCAACAAGTTGTAGTTAACCATATATTACCTGTACTCATTGGTATTAATATTGCGGGTGGGCTGTTGTATGCTTATGCTATTGCTGCATTTTTTATAAGTATTTATGTTACATATCAATATTTTTTGTATACGAACCTCTATGTACCTATGATACGTATACTCGCTGCGATAACGCTTTACGACGTGGTTTATTCAATTTTAAAAACCACACTTTATTGTACCATTGTCAGCTTAACAATAGGCTATTACTATTATGACATGGCGGTTAGAAATCTTTCATTAAGATTAACTGTATCACGGATGATGACAAGAGGCTTTTTATGGCTCGCGCTGACAGGCCTTTGTTTGAATTATTGGGAATAGGACGGTTATGCATCAAGAACGATATTATACATTCGTGGGTATTTTTGTTGTGGGCGCACTTTGTTTGATGATTTTCGCCACCCGATTTTTGTATAAAGAATACTTGCTAGGAGATCATGATACTTACGTAATGTTTTTTCAAGGATCATTAACGGGCTTAAAGGTTACGTCAAAAGTGACTTATCGTGGGGTTAAAATTGGCGAAGTAAAACGCATTGAAATTGCAGAAAATAAAGATAAAACTGAAGTCGAAATACCAGTTTACGTCGATTTTTATGTTGCAAGAACGTTTGGAGCAAAATACCATCCCGTTGATATTTTAATAAAAAAAGGCTATGCAGCTACGGTGACGCAGACTAACTTTTTGACTGGAGATGCAGAGATTGCCCTAGTTCCATCTACCAAATCTACAGAAATATTTCCTGCCAGGAAAGGTTTTTACAATAAATACTCAATTTTTCCAACGATAGAAAATAAAAAAACAACGTCTTTAACTGATGCATTAACATCAGTTAAAACAACGTTAAATACTATTAATAATTTGCTGCAATCTAAAGAAATTGCCCAGATAATTCAGCAAACTAGGACTATGGCTGAAAGTATTGAAAAATTAGCCAATAATCTTGATCAAAATACAGTACCCTTTATTGCTTATTTTACTCAAGCTTTAACACAATTTTCAAAAGCTGCAAATTCATTTGAAAATTTAACTGATTATTTATCGCGGCATCCCGAATCTTTATTACGGGGTAAATCGTGAAAAATTAAAAGCAATTATGACATTATTTTCGCTTGCTTCCTTAATGCGAATCGTGTCATGACTTACCCTGACAAGAGCGAACAACTTGAGCAATATCTTGTGTCAAATGCGTCAAGTTGCTATTCATACTGGCAATAAGATTTTCTATCGTGATGTTGTTAATTTTTAATCGATAATAAACATCTTTTTTCTTGGCAATATTGTTTTCGTGATAAAGAATGAATTCAGCGCGTAAGATGCTATTGCCTTGCATATCTATGGTGAATTGTTCAATATCAATTTGTAATTGATAGTTTGGTTTGAATTTGGCATTCCATGGTGAACTTTCGACAATTGCACCGGGTAATAAACTCGCTAAATTGGTTGAAATGACGCTTTTTATGTTCTTATCAAGGGTTCCAGCCCATTGATGATACTCTTCTAACTCGACCCGGTTTGGGGAGTAGGAGATCATGACTTGTGGTTTTTCAAGGTAAGCAGGAATGGTAATGTCATCTATGCCTAAGTGTAAGTGCTTATAATAATTTATCTGCTTATTTGGCATAGCGATAGGATGTAACAGATAATACTGAGGTTCTTTGCTCCGAGTACAGGCAACTAAAATAAAGCCTAATATGATGAGACTTATTTTTTTTATCATTGCATTTTCCTTGTAATAACAATTTTAGGTATTGTGCTCAATTATCCTAACGGTGGCTGTTGTATTTCTTAATAGATTCAACTGTTAAATTTAGGATTATATAGATAAACTGTAGGTAAACAAATTCAAAGTGTATCTCGATAACCCGATTGCCAAGAAGAATGCGAAATAAATTAGATTAGTCCTCTAGAAGCTTCGTCCTACTCAATGGCCTATCTATAACACGTGTCAATCATTCTTATAGTGAGCAACAAGAAGAAAAATAGTTATTCATACAAACCTGAGATTTCCTAGTCATCAGCATAAGAAGGTTTAACGCATTTTTAATCACTAATTAATTTAAAAAGATGTGACTCGAACATTGGTTTCTAATGGAAAATTTTCGCTTAAAGCCTATGAATTTTTCATAACCAGATCACGTATTATCTTTCGAAAATTTGATAAATTACTTGGATTATCCTCTTTTGTTGCCAACTTAAGAACTGGTTAATTGACTGTTGCTCTTTATACGTAAGATAATATCTAAAATAAAGTTCGTGGTAATTGGTCTAGTCAATGGGGCATGAGTTGCCTGACTAGATGTGACTTCAATAGCTTACTCGCGAGTTTTGTCATCCATGCTCACTTTTAATGTACGGACACAATATGAAAAAATGCTACTTCATGAATAAGATATTTTTTGTGTTATGGGCTTTTCTCTCTATATCCATAGCGATGGCTTCTACTGCAAGTCCTTTATGGACATTTGTGCCTTTGACTGACACTAATTTAATCATAATTGGAAACAATAAACAAACCGTAAAATATACAGTCACCAACAACTCAAAAAAAACTCACTCGTTGGTGATGACGCCCATACCAGGCATAAGTCAAATAACAAGCGCTGGATATTGTACCAATGTCTTTACGCTAGGATATAAGCAATCTTGTATTTTAGGTTTGTATGTAGATGGAAGCGAGTTGAAAAATAATATAGAGAGTGGACCAGAAGTATGTCAGCGAGGTAATACCCTTCAATGTTATCAGCCTAGTGCGGGAAACTCCCTTAATATAAAAAACATTCAGTCATTATGTGATACAAATTTATGTACCGAGAAACTTTCAGTTTTTAGTGGAGAGAAATCAACTTTTGATAATTACTTTACTATTGTGAATGGTTATCATGTTGGGACACAAGAATATCAAGAATACTTACCCCAAAATGTTACTTTTATTCCAAAAAACTCGCAATCCCCAGCTTTTATTAAATTATCAGCGATCCCTTCCACTGATTTTCCATGCATAGGAAGAGGGTATGTAGATCCCAATAATCGGGCTAAAGTATCTACAGGAACATGCACATACACATCAGGAGCTTTTTATTCATATCGTAACGGTTTTTATGTGAATAAGGATTCTCATGGAAAAAATATTCATCATGGTGGGATAGAGATTAGACTTAGAGTTGAAAAAGATGATCCTAATGTAACAATGGACCAGCTTTATCAAAAAGGAGCGTGGCCTGCCGTATGGATGATGTCACCTTATATAGATGATACCTTTCGCTTTAATTCAGAAACCTTTACACCAAAAAATCTTTGGCCATCTGCTATGGAAATTGATATTTTGGAACTAATCAACGGTGGCTGGACTACAACTACTCCTATTATTGGTTCAATACATTATGGTTATTTAGCAAATGAAACTGCAACCTCATGGAATTATATCAATAATATAGGTGATTATGACAGACAGATAGTGCCTCTATATCCGGTTGCGGATTCATCTAACTGGCATAACTATGGGTTTACGTGGGAGAAAAAAGATGGGATCTCGGTTACTAGTTATGTTCTTGGTTGGTACTATGATGGCATCAAATATACTTCTCTAACTATAACTCGTAAGAAAAGCGAGACAACAGGTAACATGATTTTTAGCGCAGAAAGAGAGGTTAATGGGGAGCAGCAACTCATATGGTGTACAAGCTCTAGCCCAAGATGTTGTACCGTGGAGTCAAACAGATGCAATCTAGCTTTAAATGTACCTATGCCTTTAACAGAGGCGGAAGTTATGTTTGACTCTTTAACAAATGGGTTTGATAATGGCTATTATTTGAACGTTAATCTTGCCGCTGGTGGCGAAGGGATAGGTGTGTATGACCCAAGTATACCTGGTTTCCCTCCTCCTAGTTTTGGACGAGCAAATATGCAAATTAGCCATATCAATCGTTTTGTAATTGGATATTAATTATAAAGGTTGGATTAATCTGTAGGCAACAACTAGCGATTGATCCAAAGTATCTCCTGTGACTTCAGTTTAATGGTATTTCGCGGGCATCATTTTATGGTTTAATTAAATTGTAGTTGCATATATGAGTTTAATTCTTCTTTTGCCACGCTGTTAAAGAGAGCCGGCATTTTTTCATGGATTTGTTCGATAAGGATTTCATCTGTTTTTTCATTGTTTTCAAATAGTATTATTTCATGGGAAGGTTTCTCAAAAAATTTATCCATCTCTTTAGCATATTGCGGGCTTACTTTACTTTCTTTATTTTGAAATCGACTGGTGATAAAACTTTCTCGAAGTCTTGGTGCTACATCAATCATTACAAATTTAAGCTCAGATATAGCATTTAATAATTTAAGTCGGTTTTTATCGAGATACATGGCTTGTGAGATAACAAAACTCTGTGTCGGAGTTTTTTCTTTTTGTGTTTTGATAACATCAATCAAAACATTAACAAATTCATCAATCATGTCTGAGGTCATTTGCTCATCTTCGATTAAACAGTCTAGCATCCTGGGTGTAATGTGTTTATCGCCATCGATATGGAGGATGTTTAGCTGTTCGAGTAGCTTTCCTATGTAACTTTTTCCTGAGCCCGTTTTACCAAACAAAAAATAGATGGTCATTGCTTGCAACCGAGTAATAAATATTTTAGTAAGTAACATACATTAAAATAATGGGAATGTGTATTTTATTTTTATTGAACCCACGTTGGCTCGATTATCTTCGGAATTAAGAGTACTGAAAATGAGTGTTTCTCAAAATAAGTAGTTGTTTTAATATAAATTAAGTAAATTGATTATAGGTGACCAATGCTCCCGAAGAAGTCGTATAAGTCAACATTATTACTCGATCTTGATGAAACAACATTTATTGCACTGGACGAGCTTGAATTTAAGCAGCATGGGAATACTTATGAGAGTATAAGGAAGTTGAAGCGGATTCATTCTCAGCATACGCTTTCAAATTATATTGTAAATAGTGGTTATTATTTTTTGTTATAAATCCTGATAAGCTCAAAACGATGATTGAAAGTATTTATGAAGCAGGCGATGATATCGTTATATTTACCTCAGGATTATGGCTAAGGCCTGTACTTTCTATTATTTCTCAATTATGCAATTTATCAGAAAAAGCCAGTTATCGTTTTAACCAATCTTTATTTCTCAATCCACAGCATGACAGTGAAAAACTGGGGTTACCGCAAAAAAATATTGCCTCACTTTTAAAAGCTTATCGTTTACACGGTCTTTTTCGTCCAGTTCCAGAACTTCGGGATACGCATTTTGTGCTACTCGATAATGATAGAAACCATATAGCGTCTTGTGAGAGTTGCTTTTATCTTGATGGGGTTATTGCTACTACAGATGAAGATGATATGAGATTTTATGATGAAGTTCTTGAGACAATGAAATTAGCGCACAGAGAGGGGACAAGACGTTCTCCATCATCACCGTGCTATTATTATCCAGAAGTTATTTTAAAAACAATGATTCAATTAGGAATTCAAGAGATGGAAGAGGAGAAAGCGAAAATGGGTATTTATTTTCCGCAAACTTAGAGCTGCTTGCTGATTCGACTATTTTTATTATGTAAAGTGACCGGTAAACGGACATCTTTTTCATATTTTTACCCTGGCAATTATGGCACAGAAACCATTTCATAAGGAGTATTGGGGATGAGCGGTTCATCTTATTGGGTGTATATGTTGCTTTGTGAAAACAATTCTTATTATACAGGTTATACTAATAATCTTGGAAAGCGCTACCAGTCTCATGTTGACGGAACCGGTGGATGTAAGTACACGCGAAGTTTTAAGCCACTAAAAATTGCTCAGTTTTGGGAAATCACAGAAGGTAAATTAAAAGCAATGAAAGTTGAGCGGTACATTAAAAAATTATCGCGTAGAGATAAAGATAAAATTGTTCATAATCCCAATTTACTGGATGTAAATTAGACTAGGCTCTTTTGTAAGAGAGATAATAGATATTTTTTAAAACATCTGAGATCCATTCTCTGATCATGAATTAAATGTGGCTGGTTTGTCGACAATAAATGAGTCGATTTTTATTCTTTTGCCTCACAAAAAGTTTATCTCGTACAACATTGTAATAAGGGTTTAAATACAGTCTCTTTGCACTTGAAATGGGTATCAAATTAGTAGGCTTATCATCGATAAAATAGATATGTGAGTATTTTTAAAGTTGTATTTAAAATACATCTTTATTATAATACCTGATATAACTACCGGAAAGGAGGATATCATGTCAGCAATCCATAAGCCTGCAAAAACCTTCAGTGATAAATTTGCCTATGGTCTTGTGAAGTTTTTTCGATTTTTTGCGGACACATTTTTTCAAAAACGTTATGGAAATCGAGCTATAGTACTAGAAACAGTAGCCGCGGTGCCTGGCATGGTTGGGGCTGCCTTATTGCATTTACGCTGTTTAAGAAAAATCAAAAATGATGAGGGTTGGATTAAAACTTTATTGGATGAGGCAGAAAATGAGCGAATGCATTTGATTACTTTTATGCATATTGCCAAGCCTAATTGGTTTGAACGATTTATTATTTTTATAGCACAGGCTATTTTCGTAATTTTATATTTCTTAATGTATGTTGTTTCCTCAAAAACAGCTCATCGTTTTGTTGGTTATCTTGAAGAAGAAGCTGTGATCAGCTATACCCATTATTTACAAGAATTGTATGAAGGGCATATTGAAAATTGTCCTGCGCCCGATATCGCTAAAAGTTATTGGGGATTGTCTTCCAATGCACAATTACGTGAGGTGCTACTGGCAGTGCGTAAAGATGAGGAGGAACATAGGGATGTAAACCATCAATTAGCTGACAAACTGGCAAACGAGCGCACCCTTTTAATCAACCTTGAATTAGAACTAGTTCCTAATAAAACAAATAGTGAATTAAAAATTATCAACAACAAAAAATAAAAGGCGCATCATGAAATCAGAATACAGTGAGTTAATGTGCTATAAACAGACCGAAATTGACAGTCATGGAAAATTGAAGTTTTTTCTGGAAAAGCACAGTACCAAAGAAGGAACGTGGGGCTGGCTTTCTCTAAGAGAGGGGGCCATTGATTTTGTATTCCTAAATGGCCAGGGGCAAGAATTGTCACGTACCCGAATCGATAAACTACATTCCCAATTACTGATTCCCCCTGCAGCATGGCATAAAATTATTCCTGTTAGTGAGCCATTTCATGCAAACCTTGAGTTTTATTGTATGCCTCAACGTTATTTTAATAAAAAATATGGATTGGGTGCTGCGCACAGTGATTTGGTGTATGTTTATCAGGTTTATTTGCGCCATTTACAAGGCTTAACGATTCTTGATGTAGGCTGTGGTTCAGGTAGGAATTTGTTGTATTTAACAAAAATGGGCCATAAGGTTACAGGGATTGATTACAATCAATCGGCATTACAGACAATTCAAGATGTAGTGCAAAAAGAAGTACTCTCTGGGGTCGATTGTATCTTGCATGATTTAAATCACCCCTTAAAGCTTAAAGCAAATTGTTTTGATTTAATGATTGCAACAGTCACTTTGCAATTTTTAGAAGCGCAACGCGTTCCTGAATTGTTAGGGGAGCTTCAAGATGTGACCAATAAAAATGGTTATCATTTTTTAATTTTTCCTATTCAATCAGATCTTTATTCACTCCCGGGTTCCTTCACTTTTTTACCGAAAAAAGAGGAACTTTATCATCTGTATCAAGACCGTGGGTGGTCTATACTTGAATATAAAGAAACAGTAGGCCATCTGCATAAGCAAGATGAACAGGGAAGGCCAATATCTGGTTTATTTGGTTTTTTGTTCGCGCAAAAACGGTAACATATAAAAGCTAAAACATTATTTTCGTAGGAGCGTTTTAAATTTGGTGTAGCTATTACCCGCTACTCTCATCTCACCTTTAGTTTATGCTCCTTGTGTACTTAATTAGCAAGGAGTTTATTCTGAAACGTAAGGATACAACGAGAATTAATCCATTTAATATCTTCAAGAATTATGAGTCCATGTCTGTGGTTCTAAAAGAACAATCAGTCTGTATTGAACAACACACCCAAATAAATTTTAAGAATAATTTTTCTTGATGGTTGGGCTTTTCAGCCCATCTTAAGTGATGTATTTTATGAGCATCATTTTAAAGTAATTAAACGATGTTTCATGGAGTGAAACAATGATTCAAAATAAAAGGGCGATGTCAGAATATTCTCAATCAGATAATGATCCAGTCGCTTTAGTTTTAAAATGGATTTTATTGCTCACTGCTCTTGTCTGTTTTGTTGTATTGATATGGGGCACTTATAAAACCTACCAACTTGCTCCACCTTTACCCCAACAATTTCAAACCCAATCAGGCCAGGTCATCATGACTGAAGAGGATATTGTTGCAGGAAAAGCTGGATTTCAACGTGCAGATTTGATGGATTATGGAAGTCTTTATGGTATGGGATCTTATTTTGGAGAGGATTATACTGCAAAATATTTACTCCGCTTAGGTCGCCTTATTGAAGAAAAAACATCCCAACTAAACTATGGTACCTCTTTTGTCGAATTACCTGAGGAGAAACAATACTTAGTCCGAAAGAGCATGCAGCATGAGTTACAAAATGTTCAATTAAATAAATCTATTAGTATTTTTCCTCAGCCTGTTGCTGATTCAATTCTACAACTTAAACAGGAAATTGCATTTACTTTAATGAATCATGATCCAAAAAGTGGCTGGACAAAAGCTTATAGCTTGAATAATCAAAGTGCTTTGCAAACAGCTGATTTTCTTATTTACTCTTCATTGACTACGATTGCTCATCGTCCTGGACAAAACAGCTCCTACACGAATAACTGGCCTTATGAGCCTACTATGGGAAATACCCCAACGCCATCTACTTTTTACTGGACCTGGGTCTCATTTTGTTTCGTCTTTTTGGGTTTTGGGGCTGTTTTATATATTTATCATCGTTACCTTGCTGGGCCTGATAATGCTCCTAAAACCCCACTTTTTATGACTTTTAAACCCTTGACATCAAGTCAGCGTAAAGTAGGGCAGTATTTTATGATCGTTGCGCTCGTATTACTCCTTCAGATTGGTGTAGGAGCTATTATGGCGCATTATTATTCGGATCGTACATATTTTTACGGTATACAGATTAATGATTATTTGCCTTTTAATTTTTTACGTGATGTTCATATACAAACTCCAATTGTCTGGATTGCTCTTTCTTGGATCAGTGCTGCAGTATTTATGACGCCAATTATTAGTAATAAAGAGGCAAAGGGCCAAGGTTTTTTAGTTAGTGTTTTGTTTTGGGTCACTCTTTTTATTGTGGGTGGTGCCATTATTGGCGATTATTTAGGAATTATGGGATATATCGATCAATACTGGTTTTGGCTTGGTAACCAAGGACTTTCTTATTTGCAACTTGGTCGCTTGTGGCAAATTGGATTTTGTCTGGGATTATTTCTTTGGAGCGTTATCGTTTTTCGTGGCATGTGGCCAGGTATGAATGAGATCAAAGAAGCAACCATACAATTTTGGACTGGGCGTATTCGGTTGGAGCATCTTTTCTGGGCCAGTACAGCTAATGTCGCTGTATTGTATTGTTTTGGAATGATTCCATTAACAGGTATTGAAAAATCATTTACCATTACTGATTTTTGGCGTTGGTGGGTTGTTCATCTGTGGGTTGAGCAATCATTTGAGTTTTTTGCAGCGTGTGCCACTGCTTATCTTTTGATGGGAACAGGTTTAGTCTCTCGAGTACTTGCGGAGCGAACCATGTACTTTGAAACCATTCTTATTTTTTTAGGAGGGGTTATTGGCACAGGACATCATTGGTACTGGACAGGTACCCCAGATATCTGGGTGCCTCTTGGTTCAATGTTTTCCTTTATTGAGGTTTTGCCTTTAGTTCTACTCATTATTGATGCAATTGAACATCGACAATTGATTAAACGCCAAGGTGATTTTACCTATAATTTGGCCTACCTTTATATCTTGGGGGCTTCATTTTGGAATTTTGTTGGAGCTGGAGTATTTGGTGGTGGGACACTGAATGCCCCATTGGTTAATTATTATGAACATGGAACTTTTTTAACCCTAAACCATGCGCATACTGCATTGTTCGGAGCTTTTGGACTACTTGGCCTTGGTTTAATTTATTTTTGCTTGCGTTATGCCGCTGGTGATCGTATATCGTGGAGTGATCGCTTGGGCACATGGGCATTTTGGCTCTATAACCTCGGCCTTTTATTATGGATTGTACTCAATTTTTTCCCTATAGGATGGTCTCAATTAATGGATGTTTATGAGCATGGTTATGCCCATTCAAGAAGCATCGAATTTTATGATACAACTCTGTTGTGGCAATGGTTACGATTACCTGGAGATGTGGTTTTTGCTTTAGGTGCATGCATTATGACTTTTGATTTTATTCGTAATTTAGGACCTTTTTTCCCAAAGTTAGAGACAATCCGTTGGAGAAAAGGCTCAAAATTACTGTCAAATTGAAAAACTAAAAATGTGCTCCAGTAGAAGAGAAACTGTTTGCTAAATAAAAGTGTCCAGAGATAGTTATTTGGAGCTAATTCGAACCTCTGTACTGGACAAAAAATTAAGGAATAAAGGGGAATACAGAAGGAAGGCAAGGTAACTCGCTGATATCAAACTAAATAAGTATACTTCGATTCGCGAAAAAGGAGTTATACATGAATGAAATCAGCGAGTTGAAGTTGATATTAAAGCAGCAATTAAATTGGCACAAGTCACGAATTGATTTTTTTGCTCAAGCATTAGTTGGCTTATTTATCTGTCGGACGATAAATTTCAGAGAAATTGCGGTAAGCATGCCATCTGAAACGGAGATTGATTCGCGCTATAAACGAATTTATCGTTTTTTTTCTGGTTATACATTTGATTTTACATCAATAGCGCGGTGGTTATTCTATTTGTTTTTTACAAATAACGAGAAACTGTATATTAGCATTGACCGAACGAATTGGTTTTTTGGTAAAGCGAAAATAAACATATTTATGCTTTCTGTCTGCTATGAAGGGATTGCTATCCCACTATTTTGGACTCTATTAAACAAAGCAGGCAACACGACAGCAAAGGAACAAATTGCTCTTATCTCGCGATTTATCAATCTCTTCGGCAAAGAACGTATACAAGGTGTTCTGGCTGATAGAGAATTTACTAATAAGACGCTCATTGGATGGCTGATTGAAGAGAATATTCCCTTTTATTTACGCATCAAAGGGAATATGGATATCTGTATTAGACGTAAAAAATTTAAAACCTCCGCCCAGCTATTTTCACATCTTCAGCCTTTTCAACAGCAGGTTTTTGGCATGAGAGTACATTTATTCGGACAACCGCTTTACTTGGCCGGGAGTAAAAATTCTCGGGAAGAGCTCTTGATTGTTGTAACAAACCAACATCCCAAAAATGCAATTGCATGTTATTTGCGCCGCTGGGAAATTGAATCTTTGTTTCAATCTTTAAAAGGACGTGGGTTTCGATTTGAGGAAACGCATGTGACTCAAATAATACGTATTGAAAAAATCATTGCCTTTCTTGCCATCGCCTTTGCATGGGCCCACAAAGTAGGTGAATGGCGAGCTATTAGAAAAGCCATTCCCATTAAAAAAATCCGAAAGCAAAAACGGCCTCAGTATAGTTTCTTTCGATATGGATTGGATCTTATTAGAGATTTAATAACCAGACCAAACTACAAAAATAATAAAATCAAAGAGTTTAGACATATTATTAATCAATTAATTCCTGATCCAGCTTGGAGAACCACTCCATAGGGTTTTTTGTCCAGTACAGAGAATTCGAACTAGCTGTTAACATATATTAATAAATCCTTAATGTTTGGTGGTTAAAATATTGTCTTGAATTGCAATAGTTGACCCGATTTGATATCGAGATCATTAAGGATGCGGCGTGAATAAAACTATAACTTTGTCTCTGTTTCTCATTTTTGAATTATTCTGTTTTCAAGCAAACGCACAAAAAGTAATTAAACTCAGTCCCAATGAAACGAAATTGCTTTCAAACAATACTCTTTGGACATTGAATGCCACATGCATTGTGCAAAGTGTCCATCCAAAGAACAGTAAAATTAAAATTAATGTACTAAAAAATAGCGGCATTATTAATGGGAAAAAATTGTCTACGGGTCAAGGTACTCTAATTCAGGTTAAAAGCAATAGTAGTTTATCTGTGAGTGCTGAATCAGGTACACAAATCAATCTAATCAATCTAGGAACAGATGAGTTACAAGCAGTTTGTTCTACATAAATCAAGCAGTCAACAGAGACGAATTTTCTAAAGATATAGTTAGTTTTATCCATTTAGTGGATCACTGAATTATTATTTCGGTACTCAGCGCTTTTTGTTTGTTCATGAGCTTTTTTTGCATCTCTTTAAAAAAGAATTGGTAGCCGACGCAGTCACTGTGTTTCACCAGACCATTTTTACTTTCTTTCGCAAGCCTGTTACATTGGTCTATAACGGGATTCAAATTCGCTATAGCTAATTTCTCATAATAGTCATCAATTTTCTTGTCCTCCATAACGCTTACAGCCAGGTTACCAAACTCTTTTGCTCTGGGATCGCCAGCAAGTCCCGCGTGATTATCCTCATTTTTTTCATTTAAATCATGAATGGATCGAATAAGAACCCATTTACTGGTGGGGTACGTAGGAGTGGTTGGATGAAAAAAGCTAATGGCAGTTGGGGTAACAGCCCGCTCATGATCAATTGTAGTAAAAACTAATTGATTTCCATCATCACGAACAATCATATTTGCAAGTTTGGTATCTGATTGTTTACCAAGAATGTGATCTGTGATGAGTGTCTCCTCTAATCCCACGACTTTTTTTCCTTTAATTCTCCTGTTTTTCCTTGGCGAACAAAATCCTCAACATCTTGGGTATTATCAAATTTGCGGGATAAAGTATGATATTGGAAGCCATTTCTTTTTTTTGTTTGCAAGATGAGACATTCAGGTTGTTCTTCCCGAATTTCATGAAGCGCATTAGAAATCATGAGTTCTTTTACTATATCCTCACGAGAATGAGCTCCTTTTTTAACATATATCTTCCCAGTATCTTTATGTTTCACATAGGATGATGAAAGCGTTCCATGAATTGGCTTGCCAATTTCTTCGAACTCTGATGAGTCTTTAACGAGATCGTCACAGTGAGCTATTCCCACTTTAGTTTTGATTTCATGTTCTCTTTGTGTTTCATTGATTAACTTATAAGTTGTGTAACCAGCAGTTAGTAGAGATATACCGTTTAGTATTTTACGAAACATGTTATATACCTTTATAAAATAGAAACCTTATAGCACCATTATTGTAAATGAACTTGATTAAGTGTCCATCGTTCTATTTAGGTAATTTTTTAAATACCTTTCAGATAAGGAAACATTGATTTTTTGTATGCTGTATGATAAGGTAAACGAATGGACAAATATCGCTCGCTTGTCATGCTGTTACTTATGAGTGCTCTACTTATTGCGCCGCTCAAGTTGCCAACATGTCCAAAACAAAGTGTAAGTTCGCCTGCGCTTCTTTCCTTTGCAGTAACACCGTGTTCTCCCCAGCAGGTTATGAACAACGGCTGTTTTTCTGCCCCTTATTGGCTGCAAGATGAATTTTATTTGACATCTAAATTAATATTACCATGTCTTCTTGGACTGTTAAGTTTTTTACTTGTTTTTTCAAAATACAACTCTCCATTGGATGAAATTTATCGCCCTCCTATTTGATTCTATTTTATTTTTAAATTTAAAAAATAATTTTTCGAGGAATCAAAATGAAAAAACTAATTTTGTCTTTATTTATGACATTTATGTCCTATTCTACTTTTGCGTCGGGCATTGGTATTAACCCAGCGGATACGATGATGTTTATCGAAAATCATAGCCCGATTTTCTATTTGGCTATTTTTTTTGGCTTGGGTGTCTTGTTGGCGTTTACTCCTTGTGTTTTACCTATGGTCCCCATACTTTCTAGTATCATCACCGGCCAAGGTGCTAATACTGGCTCCAAAGCGTTTAAATTGTCTTTAGGGTATGTGCTTGGGATGGCCGTTACGTATGCAATAGCAGGAATGTTGGCTGCATGGTTAGGTTCGACGGTACAAACGCTAATGCAACAGCCGATGATTATCGGAGGTTTCAGCGTGTTATTCATCTTGATGGCATTATGGTTGTTGGGTGCCTTTGAGTTTCGACTACCAGCGTTTGTGCAGTTTACCTCCCATCGCTCACGACAACATGGAATTATTTCCGCAACTTTAATGGGCGTTCTCTCTACATTGGTTGTATCACCCTGTGTCACCGCACCTTTAATTGGGATCTTAACCTATATTGCTCAGGGCAATCATGTGCTTCAAGGAGGCTTATTATTATTTGTTTTGGCTTTGGGAATGGGACTGCCTTTGTTGATTGTTGGTGCTGGATACGGTCGTTTTTTACCGGGTTCAGGGCCTTGGATGGTGCGTATCAAACAAGTATTTGCCATGATGATGTTTGCTATGGCAGTGTGGTTATTAAGTCGTGTTGTACCCCAATTTTGGATTGATTTGTTATGGATTGTTGTTTTGCTCATGAACGCTTGGGTTTTTGGTGCTTTTCGTCTGGAGCAAGGCTTAGTTGGACGGTTGATGCAAAGTATCGCCCTATTATCTATAATGGGGGCAGGGGCTTTAACGTATCAAACATTTACGCCTACTTCTGTAATTCAACCTGTGTCTCGATCTCCATTTACCGAGGTTCATACTCTTGACGAAGTTAATGCTAAATTAGCTGAGGCCAGGGCAAATAATGAGCGCGTTTTTATTGAGTTTTATGCTGGATGGTGCAGCGACTGTCAGGCTATGGATAAGCATGTTTTTAATCAAGCCACAGTGATTAATGCAATGCAGGGTTTTGTAAATCTTCGAGTTGATATCAGTGAAAAAACAGATGAGGTAGCTAAGATTCGTCAGGCATTTCATATTTATGGTATTCCGACCATGCTGTTTTATGATAAGCAAGGCCAACAGCTTACTGATTTGAGTTCTGTTGGACAGATATCAAAAGACAGGACCTTGCAGTTATTAGCACAATTCCGAAAATAAATTAACGTGGACTCGGAATAGGAACGCTAATCATTAAGGCTGTATCGTTTGATTTTCAGCATAAATCCCTTCAATATATACCCTATTAGTGCAATAGGGTATATAAATTGAATTCGACACATCATTCGCAACCATTCGTGATAAAAAAATTCCGGTACTTAATAATGACCTTATTCGCGATGCACTTCCAAGAATTGATTATTCCGACGCGTTTTTAGGGGAGTGTATTGATAGTTCAAATATTGCGATTGAAACAGTCGCTCAATTATTTTTTAACTCTTCGCCTGTATGGGCGCGTAAGCTTTTAATCATTAGAAATGCCTTGGTAGGATGGATGGGCCTTAAAACACGATCAATTGCTAAAGATAAAGAGCGTGTCTCTAACTTGGTTATTGGTCAAAAAATTGGACTTTTTAGGCTTTTTAATCGAACAGAAAGCGCACTCCTTTTTGGTGAGAATGACAAGCATTTGGATGTGCGCATGATTTTAAAAAAGGCTGATCAGGCCATTACCATTACTACGCTTATTCAATTTAATAATATGTGGGGAAAGTGTTACTTTAAAATAGTTCGTGTTTTTCATCAGCAAATCATGAAATCACAATTGAAAAAAGTCATAAGGCAATTGAATATAAAGAAACAAATTTAACCCGCATTAAGTTAATACGGGTTCCGAAAACGCAATTAATTTTTGTCGTAAGTATCATAGGCAATTAAAAGTAATTACTGCTGCTTAATAAACGTGTATGTTCAAAAGGATCTGGATCTTCACCATTTATTTTGACTGCATACATACCCATTGTGAGAAGTGGCGATGATTCAGAGTAAGGAGTCAATAATGAATGAGATTTTTTGATAGAGTAGGAGTAGTATGCTTCATCAGAAACTTCAACTTCCAGGGTAATGTCAACCTCATTATTTTCATTAGAACAGATCTGATTCCCGAGGATAAGAGTTTGTTTTTGAGGGCATCGTTTTTCAATATAGCAGTTGCAAAACAGTGATAAATATTATTTAAGTTCGATGCACGAGTATTATTTAAAGAACTTTTAATGTATCTTTCTTCGAGCTTTCCTGTGCAATGTTCATCGTTATTTCCTTTTTGTTCATATTCTATAGTGATATTCTGAACATCTCGTTTTAATATATCCTTGCAATAGGAAAGATGTCTTGCGCAGTAATCTGCAAAATAAGGATCTATTTTGTTGTATCCGCATTGATCTTTTTATTGCTTCTAATCTTTTGGTAGGAATAATGATTATTTCTTTAATATCAGATGTATTATCTATGTGAAAGATTTTTTTAGGTGATTTTTATTGGTAAGAAGGCTTTGTATTTCTTCGACATGACTGTTATTTTCTATTTCTTTGCTAATGGTTCTGCAAGAAAAATTAAGTATTAGATTTTCTTTAGTAATTGAGTGTTCTAACTCTTGAATTTGATACTCACTCTGAAATTCTTTGTCAATATAGTTTTTTATTCTATCTAGGGAAGTAGCGATTAAATCATTGGGATTTGATTTTTTGTTGTTTACGAATACGATAGATATTTTCATGAATTATATCCTTATTTATTTGCTCTTTTAAAAAGCTAGCGCGTGGACTCTGTTAATTTATCGCATGAGAACTTGCACTTTGGCAGAAAATTTTTAATTATACTGATTACACTTTAAATTGCGAGCTATATAGGAACTGATAGTTTAAGTGAATGTTAAAATGATTCGTTACCACTATCAATCAACCCCAAAAGGAGAGTCAAATGTCGGCCAATACCATCAAAACCCTCGTAACAGCAACGGCAATTAATACAGGTGGCCGAAACGGTCATTCGGAAACTACTGATCATTCTGTAAGTGTCAACCTTTCTGTTCCGAAGGCAATGGGAGGTCCTGGTTTGCCTAATACGACAACACCAGAACATCTTTTTGCTGCAGGTTACGCGGCATGTTTTGGTGGCGCATTAGAATTCGTGGCCAGCCAACATAAGAAAAATGTGGCAGGTACGACTGTTACATGTCATGTTTCTGTTGGACCTCGTGAGGGAGGAGGATTTGGCATTGCTGTCAAAATGAATGTCGATATTCCCTCGCTATCCACTGGAGAGGCCCAGGAGCTTGTACAGGAAACTCACGATAAAATTTGTCCTTACAGCCATGCTACACGTGGTAATATAGCTTTTGAACTGGAAGTTACGGGTAAATAAAGTTGTGATAGCTGAGCAAATAGTTATCTCACTATTCGCTCCATTAATTTTTATGCGCGAAACCTATTAATGAACAAAGATCGCTGAAGTGTTTTAATAAACAGACAATGCGATTTTTGTTTATTCATTGTGCTTTTTCAGGGAAGAAAAGGATATAAAACTAACAAACATTCCCAAGTTATATTTATGTGCAGTATAAAATTGATCTGCATAGCTTTCTAAAAATCTTTGCAATATGTTTTAAGTAAATATTAGATTGACTTGGGTTCATTTGTAGTACATCTTATTCTTATGTTTTTCTATCGAGTCAAAATATGGACATCAAAGAACTGTTTAACTGGCTTCAAGGTGATGAAGAGACACTTCATTATTCCGATATGGTTTTGTCCCGAGATCTACTTGATTTGAAGCTAAGTCAAGCAGAGAAATCGTCTCAAGCAATGCTGAGAGAAGTGCGTATCGCCAGGTACAGTAATGGTGTTGTCGCTGAGAAAATTAATGAATTGGAAAAACATAATTTATATATAAAATACCTTAAATTCTGTGGCGAACACTTTTCAGAAAACTCTTTATTGTTCATAACATTAAACTATTTATTGTCTGAAGCACAAAAAGAGCAACCCCAAATTCGGTTAGCAACTAAAGTGAATGCATTGTTTTTGATTTTACTACAGGAGAATCAAGAAAGTACGCTTGAATTTTATAATGAAAACAAAAAATTATTCAAAGAGTATGATGAAATTCAAAAAACAGTAGATCTTACATTATACAAGAAAAAAATTGATGAAGATGCTGACACAGTTAAAGGAAATTTATTGGATTTAAACAAGTTATTATCGTATCAAAAAAATCCCCTGGGACTCGTGGGATTATTCAGAAAACATATAGGTGATACAGAACAGTTTGCCGCATTAATACTTTGGTTATTACATCGTGGCGTTGGTGCTAAAAAAATACTACAAACCTATTTGCTTCATGATTTTCTTAAGTATCATTTCTTTACCTTACATGATAGGGATAATGAAATTGTGCGATTATATGCTTTGCTTGAGCGTTTTCCCCAGACGAAAACGCTCTTGGAATTAGTGAAGAAAACAGCTAGTGATGAACGTGGGCTACAGCAATATTCACTTAATGGTGTGTTTCAAGAACATAAACTTCTATCAATTTCTCCACACCAAAATCCATCCCAATTTTCACAAGGGCCAGAAAATTTTTTAAACCTGCATCAATTTTTTGGACTTCCTTTTTTAATTGAAGCATTAGTTCACTCAAATGAATATACTAATCCAAAGTGGCAGGAAACATTAAAACAAGCACTGAATAAGCCACAAATTGTTATCGAAGAACTTTCAGGAATGATTGAGTTAATTGCATCTGAATATTCCCCATCGGTCTTAAAAAATTTTGCTGATTTAATTGATGAAATGACTGTCCAAGAACTATTGTCTAATAATGAGGGGGCTGTATTATATTTAATACCTTATAAGCCTAAGTTGTTTGATGTAATTAACGAAAAAAACAGTACGGAGATTATTCAACAATTTTCTAAAAAACATCCTGATGATTCAGGAATTGTTTACCAACTAACAGCTTTATTCATGGCCTTTTTGAGGAAAAAAAATCCTGCAACACCATCAGTATTTCAAGTACTTGTTGATAATCTGATGCGATACCCACATCTGCTTGAAGATGAAGAATTGCTGCGACAGTTAAATAAATTCCCAGATAGTGGACGTTTACTGTTGCAACGTTATGAATTAATTGCAAAGCAATTTAATGATTGCATTCTAGAGCAAACAGCAGAAGTCCCATTTAATAGCCGCAATTACCAGATCATTGAGGATAGCTGGTTTGATGCGACGCGAAAACTTAATGCCCTCGCACTTATCAAACCACACACGAAATTTAATCTTGGCGATAAATATGCATTTCAGGCAAAAATTGCGCAAATTGCATTTCTTCATCATGGAAAAGAGTTTGATTTAGATGTCTTTTTGGAGGCACTGTCGTTGCCTCCTATAACTTCGGATGCAGTTAGTGAGTACGAACGAATACTTATTGAAGTTCTTGCGACTATAGATAATGAATTACTGAGAAAGCAGATTATTGAAAAATTAGAAACTCATCCAGTAGGGCGATTAGATTGGATGAAAAAGGAATATGAAGGTAAAACCGCTTTTCTCAAAGCGGCAAAATACGGTAACCTCGGTTTAATCAAGCTTTTTGAAGATGAACTTGCCCCAGAGTACCTTAATAAAGCAGTCTTAATTGCAGCAAAAGAAAATCAATGGAACATAGTAGATTATCTTGTGCGCTCCGATAAAACACTTTTAAGCGAAAATGAAATAGAGGCAATTGTGCGCTTTGCTGCTCAGCAAGGGCAAATAGATATCATCCAATATCTTTATGATACTTATGATTACGTACCATCTATTGATGAAGTGGCTACAATTTTGCAACAGGCTATAATCAATAACCACTTGAATGTTGTTACCTACTTCTATCAATCTACTTTTGCTTTGCCTAAGCAATCAGTGATCAATAGCTTATTTAATTTGGCAATTGAGATAGAAGCTATTGACATTATTTCATTCATTGCTGAAGCTGAAGAAAACAAACCTACATTATCTACTGTTGAAAAAGCATTTGAACAAGCAGCGCTTAATCAAAAATTAAAAATAATACAAACACTTTGCAATTTATCGTCCAATACTCCACGTCCTGCAGTGATAGGGCGAACTTTTATAAAAGCCTGTCAGCTCGGCCTTTTTAGCACAGCTCAATATTTTTATGATGCGCCTGAAAAATTAATATCTCAATCTACCTTCGAAAATGCATTTGAACAAGCTATTGTCAATGGGCAGATGGATTTAGTCTCTTACTTTTGTAACTCATTAACTAAGCCCCCAGAACAATCAGTGATTGAGCAAGGGGTTATAACTGCGGCAAAAACTGGAAATCTTCATTTAATTGAGTATTTTTGTTCGATGACTTCTTCTAATAAACCAAGTCGGCATGCGATTACCCAGGCTGTGTATCAAGCAATTAATCATGACCATACGGAAGTGTTTACCTTTTTATGTTGTAATCCAATGAGTCCGCCAAGCAAATCTTCTCTAAAGGAATCGTTGCTTCTTGCTGCAAAAAAGGGAAGAAAAGAGATCGTTGAATATTTATGTTTAAATGAAATGGAAGCACTTGATCAATCCACTATTAAAAACGCACTTATATTAGCGGTTAAATTTCAGCACTCGGAAATTGTTCGATATTTATGCGAAATAAATGCCCCAGACAAAAATGCAGTACGAATAGCGCTGAATAAAGCAATTGGCAGCAGGCAAGAGGAGCTTATTGATTATTTAAGAGATTGGTTAAAAAGTAATACAACTCATCAGAACACAGTGAAATTTGCATGTGATAATCATCATGAAATTGGTTCTTCGTTAATCAACCATAGTCTGTTTAAAGTAAGCAAATCAGGTCCCAGGGGAGAACGCTATCAATCCCCTGACTATGGCTTATTAACTAAATAATTTTCTCTATAACACGTGTCTTTGTTATAAATTATTTATGTGATGCTTAGGTTTTTAGGTGGTTCTATAGGCTCATCCACAGGATTAAGAGTTTTAGGCATTATTTTATTCGTTAAATTTGGAGTTTGCTTCATAAAACCATTACTATTTAGTTGTTTTATTTCTATAGAGCAAATCTCACCCGGTTTATGTCCATGATTGTACTTCTCAAGAGCAGGTTTAGGTGTATTTTTCTCTGGGATAGGGTTTTCAATCTTAGATTTTATAGATTTTGTGGATGGACCTTGCAGCAGCTCATCAATGTGGGTAAGCACGTTATCGGAACCATGAATAAGGTCTTGCTGTTCTTTGTAAATAGTGTATTGGAGCTTGTAGATAAACGCTCGCTGTTCTCCAAATACCATATAGCCTTGCTTTCTGGTTTGATAATGATAATAGGCTAAAGCTCCAGCCAATATTAACCCCACTCCCAGAGCAGCACCTATTCCTATAGGGCCTGTAGCAACAATAAGAGCAGATAAACTAGTCCCCATAATTGTAGCTGCAATCCCCAAGCCTAATCCTGTGAGACCTAATAAACCGGAGTAAGTGCATAAAAAGCTGCCAACCGAACTTAATGCAGCAAGTGCCTTATCTTTTCTGGTTACATAATCAGCTGCATTTTTTTCATCACCTTTGACAAGTACTGGTTTTTGAATAGACCTTCTTAATTCCTCTTTCATCAATCCTAGTTCGTTCTTGTCCTCAGATGTTAAGGATTTTTGCGAAGAAAGATAGGCGACCCTTTTTCTAATACTTTGTAAAAAAGCTTGTTCTGCTTGTAATTCTTCCAGTTCCCCTGCAGCATTTTTTTCAGATTGATTTTTTTTATAGTTTGCATACATGATGGCGCTAAATCCCAGGACGGAAATAACGGCAAAGGCAATATTCAAGCCCAAGCCCACCGCTGCGCTTGCTCCTGCCAATAATCCTGTATATGCAAATGATTCGGTTAATTCAGCAAGTGATGCGGAAGGACAAAATGTTTCCAAAACTGCTGACCAAAAACTTTTACTTTTCAAGTGTCCTATATGTTTTTGTCGCAAATTTAAGGCCTTATCAATCTGACTTTTTGAATAACCAGGTGCTGATTCGAGCAGTAAGAGTTTTTTATAGATAAGATCATCTTTTAGCTTGGCTGCAATAAGAAGTGGAATTTCTCCTTCGTTATTAGGGACGTTGAGTAATGCCAATGCGTTACTTTCAGAGCTTTTAAGGAGCGTGAGTTTATCGCTACGATCTTTATCAGTCCATTTTGCTTTTCTTTTTCTATCTTTTGCAGCTTGCGATATTCCAAGCATTTCATGAACAATATTAAAATAACCTTGTTGTACTGCGAGGTGTAATGCACTGTCTCCTTTCTTATTCAGTAGAGAAATATCTGCTCCTTTAGCAAGTAGGTTTTTTACGAAACCTAATGAACCTTTCTGTACGGCAATATGTAAAAGAGTATTGCCTTGGTCATCAACTTCATTAAGTTGTTGTTTGCTACATAATTCAATTGCTTTTTTAAAACGTTCTTTGTTGTTCTCTAAAAGGGCTTTTTTAGCTACTTCAATCATATTGATTTTCCATATTTGAACAAGAAGGTAAGTGACACATTATAACAAGTGAAAATTAAGTAAAGATTAGAATCTCATTACTGATTGGAATAGGATATGTAATAATTGATAAAAGGAATGGTAATACACTTAAGAGCAAATCAATGAATTAAATGAACACGATTGTCCTTGAAGTGTTTTTACAGAGCGGTTGTCTCATAATTTGAAGCATTTGATTACCTGTTGAAATCTCAATGCCCATGTCTCAAGCTATACTTAAAACAACTAATCAGGTTAATTGATAATGGCACGGATTCTGGTCTTACAACATTCTCCTTATGAACCTTTAGGTATTATTATTCATACCTTAAAGAGGATGAAGTTGCGTATACGTTATGTCAATTTTGCCAGAGATCCCCATCAACGAGTGAATATGAATCGTTATCATGGTATTGTTGTGTTAGGTGGTGCTATGCATCCTAACGAGCTGAATTTGTACCCGCACCTAATACATGAAATAGAATTGTTACAGGTAGCACTTGCCAAAGAAATCCCTATACTCGGTATTTGTTTAGGCTCTCAATTGTTAAATATAGCTTTGGGTGGGTGCTGTTATGCGTTAGACAAACCTGAGTTTGGATGGATACAAGTAGATAAATGCGGTGAGCATAAATTATTTGAGTTGTTTGATAAGCCAATCCATGTTTTTCAATGGCATCAATTTGCAAACCAGACAGCCTCAGGAGTTGATGTCCTTTTAAAAAACAAGCAATGCGTGCAAGCGTTTTGTTATCGTAATAGTATAGGACTTCAATTTCACTTGGAAGTCGATGCTCATTTGATGCAGCGCTGGTTAGAACATCCAGACTATCTAGAGCATTTGAGGCGTCATTTACAACCAGAAGATATTCATAGCATCCACTTAGATAGTAAACACTATTTACCTAAATCAATGGTACTAGCGAAATTATTTTTTACCGATTTCTGTCGCTTATTTAACAAAAATTTCTATGTTTTATCATCTCATACAGCAGGGAGGGACTTATTCTAAATTTTCTTGAAAATAGCTTGTTGGTTAAACCGCTATTAACTTTATCGACTAGTTATAAACCATGATTCCTTAGGCGTTGTTATTTTCTTAAATCGTGTTTAGTTCATTCTGAATGGTTTTTACTGAGTCATCTCGTCAATTTGGAGCTATAAATTGCGCTCCAAATTGAATGCAGCACATAATTGTGTGCCGGTTAATTGTGATTTTTTAATTCATTTGCTTTCATCAATTCTTCTTGGGTATTTTCTTTAGAAGGTCTTTGAAAAAACCTAAGCTTCTCAAATTGAGGGATAAACGATTTTTGAGTGAGCTCTTTATGTTGCTGATCATAAGCCTTAATTAATTCATTTAATTCATAATCATATGTAGCTTTAAAATTATTTACAGGTGATTCAAAATGAACAGCTATTTTTGCTGCCAGGTCGATTGCTTCTTTAGGATTCTCATCGTGATAAATAGGTTGAATTATTACTTTAGTTTGTTCTCCAAATAGCCATTTTGAAATGAGACTTGGTTTATAAATTTGTATATTTGCTAACTCTTTCCCTGTTTCAGCAGCAAATTTTATTGTACCTTCATATCCAGTGAACGTTTTTAACCAGGCTTTTGGTTTAACCAATGTTATATTAATATTATCAGCCAATTCTGGAAAAATTTTTTGAATTTTGCTGGTAGGTGATTGAAGCAATAAATCCAATTCTTTAAACATGCAATCATTATCGAGAGTACTTGAGGTGAGCAGATATCCAGGGGTAGTTTTAACTAAATTAAATTCAAAAGGCTTACACTTAATTTCTGAGTATATTTTTTTAAAAAAGCATCTTCAAAATTGTTACCATTATTTAATCCTTGTAGGCATATTTTTAGAGCATTTAGGGTCAATCTATCTTTGGGGCGCAGTTTTGGATTATGTAAACTGGTATTAAGTATCAGAACTTGATAGGCTAAAATATATGCTGCATCTTTATTGGCAATATGATTTTTATAATTCTGCTGATGATAGGTTTCGCCAAAACTCTGAACTAATCTATCAATTTTTTGTGCTTCTGAGGGCAGTTTAACGCTGTTTAAAAAAACTCTAAAACCTTCTGTAAAACTTTGTCCTCTAAAATTAATCTGACTCGTAAAATTTTTTAAAATTTTCTTATTTTCTTCATCTGATTTACTCAAATAATCACTCACTGCATTTAAATCTAATTTATGTCTTTGTCTATGGAAAAAACTGGCAATTTGTTCTGCTGAATCAAGACAATGGATACTGCATATATTTTTTATTAGTTGGATACCTATTTTGGGATCAGAGTTAAAAGATGTGGTGATTTCATTTCGTGCTTTTTCTAATTCCGGATTAAGCATGATATCCTCTTTTTTGTTAACCAAAAATATGTTTCTTATAAAACGATATTTATGTAGCCAAAATGGCTTTATTGAGTTCTATTGGATTTGAATTTATCATGATTGAATATTAATTGGCTAATCGGGAATTTTCATAAAAATTATGAGAATTTTTCATATCTAGAATTAACAAATAGTGGGATTCAATGTGCCCTGATATTGTTTGATTTTTATATGTCATATAGAGGACTAATGACCTTACGCTTAAATTGCTTTAAGAAAACCGTTAGCTATTTAAGCTTATTCACTGTGTGCTCCAAATAAAAGGCCGCTTTTTCCAATTCTTCTTTTTGGTGATAATAGTGTGGTGAGATTCTAAGATATTGTCCTTCTCTAACTGAGACTGTAATGTTTAGTGCATTTAATTCATGATGAATTATTTCGGCTTTAGGATGCTTAAATGTAATTATACCTAGCCGCATGTCTTGTGGGGTGATCCAGTTTAATTGCGGAAAGTTATCTAAAAAAAATTGAGTGTGTGCGAGTATTTTTTCCTTAATGCGAGTATATCCTATTGAGGTTAAATGTTCTAAAGAAGCATTTAATCCTGTAATAGCAACATGATTCATGGTTCCTGTTAGATAGCGCTTGGCACTTTCTTGGAACGTTAGGTCGTAATTTAAAAGCGCCCATGGATTTTCAACACCCAACCAACCTACATAGCTGGGTATTAGTTTTTCTTGCAACTCATTTGTCACATAAATAAAACCAAGTCCTTCAGGGGCCATGAGCCATTTATGACTACCACAGGATAAAAAGTCAATGCCGATTTGCTCCACTTCTAAATCAGTTGCTCCTAACCCTTGTATCGCGTCTACACAAAATAATGTACCATTCTGTTTACAGATTTTGCCTATTTTAGCGAGATCAATTGCATGCCCATTCAGGAATTGGACCATGCTAATTGATAATAGTCTGGTATTAGGTTTAAGCGCTCTTTCAATATCTGAACTATCAATTATAGGCGCTTTATTATCGATATAATCAATTACAACTCCATGCCGTTGACAGTTTAAAAAAGGATAAATGTTTGCTGGAAATTCTTGATTATTAAGGAGAATCCTATCTCCTTTTTGCCAAGGATAGCCATTGGCTAGTATGTTTAAACCAGTACTTGTATTGGATGTAAGACAAATACGTAGAGGGCTAGTATGTAATAGCGCAGCAATTTTTTTGTAAACATTTTCTATAGTAGATTCAAATGAAAAATAATTTTCAATATTTTTTATATGTCGTTCTTCAACATAATTTATAATCGCTTCTTTCACACTGGAAGAAAAAGGGCTCACTGCGGCATGATTTAAGTATATTTGACTTTGAGTGTGGGGAAAGTTATCCATTACTTCACCTTTAATATAAAATAATATATACATAATAACTAAATGATGTTGTTCACTAAATCAAGAGATTCTGCTCTATTAAGTCCAAACTTGTTAATCTTTTTGTTAAAGAAGTGTTAATTGTACATTTATGAATTTATTGCAAAATTTGATTGTGCTATTTTTGTACCTAATACATGCCTAAATATTAAGGAATCTTGCGATGTCGAAAAAGATGATTACTCTTTCTGGGTTTGTTCTCTTGTCGTTGTTTACGGAGATTTCTGCTGCTGAGAACATTGAATGTAAAGATTATAATAATAATCCAATAACGATCAAACCAAAGACAATAACCATTTATAATGATTCTGAAACAACAATTTATCCTGTGTTAGCAACCAGTAAAAATGCTGTAAATGAGTGGATTCAAGGATGTTTTCGTACCACAGAGCTCTATCCTACAAACTACGTTTATAAATTATATGTGAATGAAAATACAGGAATTGCGCCAGGATCATCGGTTACGATTACACTACCATTGTATAGTGAATTATCGAAAGGGCGCTACATTACTTGGTGGAATGGTGGGCGTGTGGTGTTGGCTGATAAAAATGATAGGCTTCGTAATGAAAAAGATGAGGAATTGGCGACTCCCTCTAGTGTTCATTGTGAGGGACAAAATACTGAATGCAAACTGAGTACTTATTCAAGCGATGTCCAGTTTCCAGAGGATATATATGCGCAGTTATCCGAGTATACTTTTGGGGATTCTATTGTACCACCGAAACAGTCCATGCGCTTATTAAAGCCGGAGAATGTGGGGTATAACATTTCTTATGTAGATCATGTTTACATGCCCATTGCTATAGGCCCTAAAAATAATCCCTATATTGGATATAGCGGCTCTGGACAGTCCTTGAGTGCTTTTCGAGGGCATCTTGATTCCTTCCTGAAAACAACTATTGGACAAGGCTGGCCCGTTTATAATTTAAGTGAATTAAAATTACCTGGTGGATATAATATTTTTGCACAACGTTCAGGTACGTTGCCCCCTGAAGATAATGTTCCAGTCAAACCCAAAGATGGCTTTCCACCCGTATTAACAGTATTGGCTTGTATTCAAGGAGAATGTACCGAGGATCAAAAAAAATCACTTCACTTCGGTGAGGCGGTTCAACGGATGCAAAACCTATGGGGCTCTTGTGTAAGCTGGGATGAAGATGTTAGCAAATACGTGACGCAAAAAATTGATTGTCCACAAGATTTAAAAACAAATCTCGAGGCAGTGCAGCAGTTTTTCAGAAAAAACCATCAACAATATTTGCAAATGTATGCTGATGGAAAATGTAATTTGAATCCTGGTTCCAAACCAGTGCCTTTTAATTACTGGGAAGTGATTAATCATATTTATGGTTGGGTACCTTTTAATGAAGGATGTGGTGCTGCTGCTAATCCATTGGCTGATACTAAAATTCCTGGCTGGGATCATGCTAAAATTCAGTCCATGTATATTCATGATTTACAGTATAACTATAAAGGATCTAATATTTCCCCTGACTTATTGTTCAACCCCTATGTACAGTTGATTCATGATAAAAATTATCTTTCTATGGATGCTTATGGATTCTCTGTTGATGATGCGGTAGGTTTTATGAGTGAGCTAGGGGATGGATTGATTTTCACAGTAGGTGGAACTCACGGCCTTGAAAATCAACAGCAATTTAATTATGCCGATGGTTTTTCAGTGGCAATTGGAGTTCCGCCTTCTATGGTCGATAAAGTAAATACCCCTTTGATCAAGAAATATGGTGTATGTGTGTTGAGCCAAGACGCAGGTGATCCAAATTGTCAGCAAGATAAGCAGGACGTTATTATGCCTACAAACAGTCAGATAGCTGGGTTTCGGGTAGGCACAGTTGCTGCTTATCCGATTAAGGTCCGTTTTACAGATTTAAATGATAATGAATATGCGTTTATCGTCAATGAAAAATTTGCCCCATGTACTGGGGATCCCGCACAATGTCCAACTAATAAGGCAGAAATTGTCAATAAACAATCGTGCATTGTAACTAATAGCAAGGGGGAAAAGCATCCTAAGTCAGATGACTGGTGCCAAAACGCTAATCCCAATCAACAAAGTGAGAAACAATTAACTAAAAATTATATTAGCTTTCCATCACCTGTTGATTATATGAACTAATATTAAAAAAAGCATGTTGTATTGCATGGATGCAATGTTCTATCGACGGCTTAAGGAAAATGCTATTAATTGGTGCGAGGGAAGATCATGATTTTTCTGCTAATTCTTTTGATAATTGTTGGCTATATAGTTGTCACAGGGCTTTACATAGTAAACCAACAGGAGGCAGCGATTATAGAGCGACTAGGAAAATTCAATAGGGTGGCCCATGCAGGACTGAACTTTAAAATTCCACTCCTTGAATGGATTTCAGGAAAAGTATCATTAAGAGTACAGCAGTTGAATGTAAAAATTGATACCAAAACAAAAGATAATGTTATTGTTCAAATCCAAGTTTCAGTACAGTTTCGCATCAAATCAGATGCAATTTACGAGGCATTTTATAAGCTTGAAAATCCCGCGCAGCAAATTACTGCTTATGTATTAGATTTGGTACGCTCTGAAACTCCAAGCATGATCCTTGATGATGTATTTGAAAAGAAAGACAGTATTGCAAATGCTGTGGGCAAAGAACTGACTCAAACCATGCAGGAGTTTGGTTTTGAAATTGTAAAGGCATTAGTGACCAATATTGAATTAGAAGAGAAAGTTAAAAATGCCATGAATGAAATTAACGAACAGCAGCGCTTGCAAGTAGCAGCTCAGGCCAAAGGTGAAGCAGAGAAAATTTTAATGGTAAAAAGAGCTGAGGCTGAAGCCGAAAGTAAGAAATTACAGGGAGAGGGTACAGCTAACCAGCGAAAGGCTATAGTAGATGGTTTATGCCAATCTGTGGAGGGTTTTCAAAAAACAATTTCTGATATCACTGCAACGGATATTATGAATTTGGTCTTGGTGACGCAATATTTTGATACGTTAAGGGAAATTGGTGCTCATGACAAATCCAATACTATTTTATTACCGCATTCACCATCTGGCTTTAAAGATATTGCAGCTCAAATGCAGGAGGGGATAATCACTGGAAATTTGGCCAGTAAAGAAACTAAATAAGTGTTTATTCCAACAGGGGTTTATTTTTAAAAAATTATACTATTAGAGCAAATTTATTACTCAGCATTTAGAGTTTACGTCAATTAGTTCGAACTCGGTTTTATTAGTTATTAATATTCCGTTAATCAACATGATATATAATCCACCAAAATTTAGTTTTAGCTTAATAAAATACGAAAGAGAATACGATGTCAAAAGATTCACCAGAAGTACTCAAAGCAAAGACCACTATTATTAAAAATAGTATTAAAGAAGATCAGTTTGCGGTCGCACAGCAATGGTTAAAAACATTTAAACATAATGGTTCAGATGATACGGCTACTAATATCTCTAAATTACTATTGGCTTGTGTTGCTCAAGGCGAGTTTAAAACACGCTCTTCCTTAGTTAAAAATAAAGAACTTACTAATCCTGGTGATGTACTTACATCAATTGATTATTTATCGCATGCGAGTCGAGTTATCGTCGATTATAAGAATTTATCACCAGAAAATCTGAAAGAATTTTTAGCATTTTTTCCTGAAGCAGGTAGTAAAGGGGTGGTCTCGCGTTCTGCCACTCATGGGGTTATTCGTAAAGGAGAAAAAGTTACGGAACTAAAAGGATTTATGCTAGGTGTTATGGGGCAGATACCGACTCTTATTAAAACCCCCTATGATTTTGGCGTAAACATCGCTATGGGTGGAGAGGGTGAACAAAATCTGGTTGGAAAGAATATCAATAAAAATGGCTTTAGTGGACATATGTATTTTCATCATTATGCTCCCGATCAGTTAATGATGTTAGGTTTAGAGCAAAGTGCCCCATCTTCTTCGATTTTAGAGGCCATATGGGGACATACCAAAGAAGATGAGAGTATACAATCGGATACTGATCAATTTGGTCAAGGGCATTCTTTGATAGGTGCTTCGGATACCTTTACCGCAGCAGGATCATTGTATTTTAGTGATCCCGTTTATCAAGCAAAATTACTTACTGAAACAGGTAATGTAACGCCTGATAAATATGGTGCGATGCAAGTTACTTTAAGTGATGACAATTGGCCCAAAATCAAAGAATATTTAGAGACTTTAAAATCAAATTCTGAGAAAGGTGATGAGTTTGTTTTAGAGCAAATAATGACACCTCCCTCTACTGCTGTCAAAAAAGAATTAGAGATTGAAAGTTATATTGCTCTTGATTTTAAAACCTATTTGAAAAATATTCGGCCTCTATTGGATGAGGTTGATCCTTCTGCACTTGATGCTCTTGTTGAAAGTCAAATGAAACTGCAAGCCAAATTATTGGTGAATATCGAGACATTAAGCAAAGGCTATACGGTTGAAGCGTATCAAGAATTTTTGAAAACATTAAAACAAATTTCTGAGGTTGCTAACACTCCTAAAGAATATATTGAAGCAACTTCACGCATTGGAGATTTATTTGAGTTACAACGAAAAATTGATCCCAAATTAAAAAAGACTCATGAGGATTTAATTATTCAACAACGTTGTAATGAACTCATTCTTGCAATAAACAATCTAGAAACCAAAGCGAAACTTATCCACAAGCTCCTTTCTTCTGAATCATACATTAAAGAAGAACATGTTTCCGAATATTTAGAGCATTTAGCAACCCATATCAAAAAGCTTGAGGAAATCCTTAAAATTGTTAGCTCAGGATTTTTATCACACGAAATTAAAATAAAAAATGAGGTATCACTTGAAGACAGTTTGATTTTACAAGAAAACATTGAACACAGCTTCATAGATCTTAATCCTTTAAAGTCGAATGATCTTGACGAATATGAAATAATGATTCAAAAAGCGGAGTTATTTTTACAAGAATGCCCTGTTGCAATAGAAGAATTGCTCAAAGTACGGGTTTTTGAAGATTATGTAGTCACCAAAATTGAAGATAAACCCATTGAGCTAGAGCCTATTAAAGATCATATTACGGACTTTATAGAAGCGGTGGAAAAATACTATCAGAAGAGAAATGAAAAACCTGAAATTGCAATGTATAACTTCTGGAGTTGGAGTAAACAGGCTAAGAAAATCGCCTCTGATGTTTTAATTGATATTTTAAAAAGCATTAAAGAAGGAAAAACAATTACTGAAGAACAGTGTAATAATTTAGCAACTCATAAGCGTTGTATCGAAAATGGAGAGTTTGGTGTAGCAGTACAAACGTATCTTGAAAAATTAGGATTTAATCGGCTTGAGCAATTAGTAGAAACTAAATCAGAGGATGACTTATTTGATGTTCCTGACATTACAGAAAATGGACTTGCTACCGCTAAAGACATACAGCCATTTGTAAATACAATGCAGCAATTCAAATTGGAGTTGAGTGACTTTAAAGAAGAAATCAATGAAACAGACCTTACTCTTCATGATCAAACAATCAAAGTGACTGTTAAATAGGGAGATACAAAGCTTGAATTTACCCTGTCCTTGTAAGTACGATAATTGGGTAAGATAGCTATCGACTGTTGTGACAATACGAATAATATGAATTAGTTTCGACTTAATCTGACACAAGTACTTGAAAAAGAGAGAGTTTCCGGTTTTGATAGAAGTGCGAACTTGAAACAAAACCAAAAGGAAAACTCTCATGATAGATAATACAGTTAAAATTATTAAACATAAAGTTGGCTTATTAAACCTTGCTGAAGAATTAGGGAATGTATCTAAGGCATGTAAAGTAATGGGCTTATCCAGAGATACATTTTATCGCTATAAGTCGGCAGTAGAATCGGGAGGAGTTGATGCTTTATTCGATCAAAGCCGAAGAAAACCTAATCTAAAAAATAGAGTAGAAGAAGCAATTGAACTCTCGGTAAGGGAGTATGCGCTCGCATTTCCAGCCCATGGTCAGCTTCGTACGAGCAATGAGCTTCGTAAACGGGGTATTTTTGTTTCTCCAAGTGGAGTTCGTAGCATTTGGCTGCGATATGAGCTTGCCAATTTTAAAGACCGCTTAAAAGCATTAGAGGCTAAAGTAGCTTCTGAAGGAATTATATTGACGGAAGCGCAGGTCGTAGCTTTGGAGAAAAAGAAATTTGATGATGAGGCATGTGGTGAAATCGAAACAGCACATCCTGGTTACCTCGGCTCGCAAGATACTTTTTATGTGGGTACGCTTAAAGGAGTCGGTCGCATTTATCAGCAAACTTTTGTTGATACCTATAGTAAAGTGGCATTTGCCAAGCTTTATACGACTAAAACGCCAATTACTTCAGCAGATTTACTGAACGATAAGGTTTTACCCTTCTTCGAACAACACGATTTACCTATACTGCGTATTTTAACAGATAGGGGTACTGAATATTGTGGCAAGGTAGAAGAACAGCATGATTATCAGCTTTATTTGGCAATTAATAACATTGACCATACAAAGACAAAAGCAAATTCACCTCAAACAAATGGGATTTGTGAACGTTTTCATAAAACGATTTTACAGGAGTTTTATCAAGTAACATTCCGAAAGAAAATTTACGAATCAATCGATGAATTGCAAAAAGATCTGGACGAATGGATGGATTACTATAATAATCAACGTACTCATCAGGGTAAAATGTGTTGTGGACGTACTCCAATGCAAACTTTGATAGAGAGTAAACAATTCTGGATGGAAAAATTTATAAACTAAATTTGACCTGACAGACACTTCTTAAAAACCGGTAACTGTCAGATCAAGTTGGAACTACTACAAATAATACCTGCTTATAGAATCCTCACTCGATATTGCTTAGTGAGGATTGAGCGGGTGTGATATTGTCTAACCTTACATTACAGTTTTCCTCAAAAATCACTGCATACTGAATGAATTTGTACTGTCATTTCTAATGGTATTGTCATTTTCGTTTATATCGTCATTTTCGCTTGTATTTTTGTTTATTACATTATCATTTACTCCACATGCTTTCTCTAATTCGAGCGGAGTTGTGTTTGTCTGACTTGATGAAAGTTGACTGAGTTGGGGGCTGTCTGAGTTTTGTAGTGTTTGTTGATTATTTTGCGTAGCATTCGTATTTTGTAATAGTTGGTTAGGATTTTGTTGCTTCTGGTTTGGTGAATCAACAGGATCCAAACCTTTAAGTAACCAATTCGTTATTTCATTCGTAAGGGCCATCATATTCTTATAATAATCTCTTTCTTCATCTTGTTTCATTGTTTTCTCCAAAAGATAATTTCGTTTTTCTATGAATCTTGGATTAGTAATAATTGGCAATTTTCAATTTATCCAAGCAGATATCATTGAATAAACGGTTGATAGGTCATAATTTTCTCTCTTAAAACGGTCTCATCTTGATCAAATTAAATCATTATTATTAATATTTGACCAACTCATAATTTTTATATATTATATTAAAATATTAACTAGTAGTTTAATTTCAATTAGTTATGTTTTATTTTTAGTCTATTAATAAAAAACTTATCTCAATAACTTTCATCATCGAAACTCAACGCGAGTTATTTAAAACAAAACAAAATAGGTACGTGCAATGGAAATAAATTCAAATGTTGGACGATATTTAGGCAGACCGCATTAAATATCTATAACAAATCAGTATAAGCATTATAATTAAAATTGATTTTTGAAACCGTCCTCCCTTCATGAAAGTGCCAAACTAACTTTCGTATTTTCTGTAAGAGCTCTTCCATAGTAGAAAATGACTTAGAACCCTAGACTCTCTGCTTTAACCATTGCCAAGATCGTTCAATTGGATTGTATTCAGGTGAGTATGCAGGAAGAAAAAGAAGTTGCACCCAGTCATTCTTTTGAACAAACCTCTGAACCTTCTTACTTTTGTGTATTGGTCCATTATCGAGAACGATCATTAACTTTTTATTGGGATTTGCTTGATGAAGTTGATGCAAGAACAGGATCAATCGCTGGCTATTTCCTGTATCCGCCTGCTTCCAATAAAATCGGCTTGTTCGGATGTTTAATGCGCCAAAAATAGCCTTGCTCAGTCTGGCTTTCACAGTATTGACTACTTTTTTTACCACTTTTAAACCAACCTCGACTGACATATGGTTGGTTTGAAAAATGAGACTCATCCGCGAAAAGTATTTCAATATCCGTTCCACTATCTTTCCTAATCTCCTCAACAATCTCACTTATTCGTGCTTTTTTCTCAGTCGAGGATGGAGCATTTGCAGGTAACGTTTTTGAAAATCGTTTATACACAAAGCCTAATCGATTAAGTGATGTTACCAACGTGTTATCACAAGCAGACACGCCTTGTTTTTCAAACCAATCTCGCAACAAATTAATCGGCCATCCTGCTTCCTGATAACCATATTCCTGAGGTGATTTTCCGAGTAACTCCTCAAGTTGAGATTCAATAATAGGTGCCTTCCTAGCCGGTCGACCCGGTTGACTACGACTCTTAAGTCCTGTAATACCCTGCGTTATATAGCGCTTGAGCCATAATCTGACGGTATGTTCATTGCGACCAGAAATTTTAGCCGTTTCCGATACTGATTTTCCTTCTCCACATAATAATACGTAGTAGGCACGTTCCCCTATATTGGATTTTTGACTTCGTCTTAACCGAATTAAATCTGCTCTTGCTTCTTCGTTGAGGTATATCCTTATCATTTTTCAAAACTTGTCTATAAAAAATCGTCAGAGTACACTAACTGCATTGTTTTTTATAGATATTTAATGCGGTCTGCTTATATTGATAAATTTATTAAATAGGAACATATTGCTTGGTTAGATGCTCTTGAGATTGAAGATCCACTATTATAATGGCTTCACCTCATAAAATTGTCCCCTGTTCGAGTATCTCTGATATCTGCTCTTTCTTTAACATTCAAGGCATACAATTCCTGGAATAGTTACTTTGCGTTGTAAATCAATATAAAAAACAATTGGCAAAAAACCGTATAAATCTTTATACGTTTCTATTTTATTCAATCTTAAACCAAGACGAGAGATTTTTTTAGCTCCAAAGTTGTCTTTACATTTATAACCAATTGAAATTAAAAACATATTTAACAAATAGATATCACATATAAACATAATCAATTGGAATTATATTGTTCAATTGGATTAAATAGTAACATGATGTTTTAAATGTGCTTAGTCAATCGCTGCAAATTTATTCTGACTAAGAATTAACAAAGATCACTAGAGTAGGGACTTATAATGTTTGAAGAAATAATAAAAATTTTAAGAGATAAAGTTTCTGTAAAAAGGAATGTCAAGGAAGCGATAGAGTTAAGCAAGCAAATTGGCCACCAAAAAAACTTATCGCTTATTTTGGATATTTTAAAAAACGCTCCAGAAAACAGTATTGATGTAGTTGTGTGCAATCAATTAATGAATAAGTTTAATAGAAATTGGGCTTTCACATGCGCTGTTCATAACTTATTAATCACAAAAGAACTAATTAATGAAGCTAGCTTTAATAGCTTCATTACAATGGCGGGAAAAAATCGACAGTTTAGAGCGGCAAAAAATGCCTTTGATTTAGCTCGAAAAAGAAATCTAGCCAATGAGATTACTTTTAATAGCTTCATTGTTGCTGCGGGAAAAAATAGTCAATTTGAGGCTGCTCAACATGCTTTTGAACTATCTAAAGAATTAAAATTAGCCAGCGCAATTACTTTTGCTAGTTTTATTGATGTAGCTGGTAAAAATGGACAGTTTAAAGCAGCACAAGATGCATTTGATTTAGCTAAAAATTTGGAGTTAGTCAATGAAGTAACCTTCGCCAGCTTTATTGATGTAGCTGGAAAAAATGGACAGTTTGAAGTAGCTCAATATGCGTTTGAATTAGCTAAAAAATGGAACTTAGCCAATGAAGTTACCTTTGCGAGTTTTATTGATGCGGCAGGAAAAAACGATAAGTTTGATGAAGCACAAAAAGCTTTTGAATTAGCTAAATCTTCACAACTAGCAAATCAGATTACTTTTAATAGCTTCATTAACGCAGCAGGGAAGAATGGTCAGTTTCAAGCATCACAAAATGCCTTTGAAATGGCTAAGGAAAAAAGACTGGTAGATAAGATCACATTCGCAAGTTTTATTGATTTAGCAGGAAAGAATGGACAATTTAAGGTAGCTCAAGATGCGTTTGAATTAGCTAAAAAGTGGCGATTGGTTAACGAAGTAACCTTTAATAGTTTCATAAATATAGCAGGAAAAAATAAACAGTTTGAATTAGCTCAAAATGTTTTCGAGTTAGCTAAGAAATGGAATCTTGCAAATAAAGTTACTTTTGCTAGTTTCATTGACGCGGCGGGAAAAAATGGGCAATTTGAGGCTGCTCAAAATGCTTTTGCATTAGCCAAGAGATGGAACTTGTGCGACTGTTACACGTTTAATAGCTTTATTGATGCAGCAGGAAAAAATAGTCAATTTGAATCAGCGCAAAATGCTTTTAAACAAGCCATAATTTTACGATTAGCTGATGAATTAACATTTACTAGTTTTATTGATCTGGCTGAGAAAAATGGGAGGTTTGAAGTGGCTCAAAATGCCTTTGAGTTAGCTAAGAGATTAAAATTTGCGGAAAAACTTACTATCCCTGGTTTTGTTGCAACAATGACAGAATAACACGAATGCATTAATAACAGACCGAATCACCCCGTATTACTTTTCTTGAGCTAAACTAATTAATACGGGTTCAAGAGGATTGTAAGTATGAAATTCATTGTTGTTCTTTTTTTGGGATTAGTCAACGTTAATGTTTGGGCATCTGATTCCGCCTGTAGTCCTCAAGGTGCTTTTCGTAATACCAACGGGTGTATGCCTGTGGTATTTGTTATTCGCCATGCTGAAGATACGCCCTCGGGAGAGCATGCACTAACCGCTGAAGGAAAAAAGCATGCTGAGCTTTATGTTATGTTATTTAAAAACTATATTTGGGGTGATGCTCATAGCGTAGGTAAAGATAAAAGTCAGGCTTGTGTCTGTCCTATTGGTAAAATTATAAGTATTAGTAATAAAGGGGGAGATGTTTCCCCACGAAATCCTAATCCTAATCCAAGCCCAAACCCCTATAGTACCGTAGAGAATCTGAGTCAAAGTTTAGGTCTGCCAATTATTACTGATAATGGTGAAAGTCAATATTGGAGTAGTTATCAATGGACTGCTGATGCCAAGAAAAAATTGTTTGATTACAGTGGGAATTCAGCTCAATACTCTGTCGTTATAGCCTGGGATAAACAAGGTTTGAACCCTACAGAGGAGGACTATAAAAAATTGATGGGTTGGCTCAGGTCGCCGGAGTCAAAAATTCCATTTAAAGATTTTACACCGCTACTTAAATATTTTCCTAATAAACTTCCAAATGCAGATTCGTTTGCATTGAACCCTCAGAGAACCACTCTATGGGTTTATTCTGATCAAAATGAAGAAGGGAAGTTTATGAATCTACGCGTGTATCAACAAATTTTTTATGCAAAAGATTGTAATAGCAATCAATCATTTGTGCCTACTGTAAGCTCAGAATGCATTATTCCTCAGCAACGTAGTTATTAGATAAGCTTGTAATGAATTTGTTATTTTTTTGAAAATTATAAATAAAAAAAGATCTTTCTGTTCTTTATATGATATATTGTTTTGTTTATTTTGCTGACTCTCTTTTTTTATGAATCATATCAATAAATACTTTTGGAAAATTGTTATTTCTATTGTGTTAGCAAGTATATTGATTGCAACAAAAGCCAATGCAACTGCGGTACGTATTCTGCAAGCAAACTTATTTTCCTGGTCTACTATGGATAAAAATAAAAATCCTCCGCCAATTGTTCGGATGACCTCTTATATTAACGAACAGAATTTTGATTTTATTGCTACTCAAGAAAATGATTACTTATTGACAGACCGTCTTTATAAGCTTGACCAAAAATACAAAATAGCTGGAACTAGAGAAGATGCATCTATTTTTTATGACAGCACTCGTTGGGCTATAGTAGAAAATAGCCAAAAAATGATACCAATGACTTCTGATGGAGGAGGTAGACGAGTTGCAGTATTTTCTCAATTCAAGAATTTAAAAAGTGGTGAGATTGTTGCTCTTGGGACTACCCATCTTTGCGTTGCATGGGGCGGGCATGCAGATTGTATTGGAGGACAAGTGACTGCTCATAATAATGATGCACGAGCAATAAGCGAGTTTATTGAAGAGTACTCGGCACGCTTAAAAATTCCGACGTTTGTTACAGGTGATTTTAATAATCTACAAGATAATTTAAATCAAGCACAGATCATGGAGTCAACTTTTGTTAATTATGGTCTGGTTGCTGTGAAGTCCAATGGAACTTATATAGGTCCAACTTTTGGAAATGCTGTAATTGATTTTGTTTATTTTTGCGAAGCGACATTGAAAAATGCATCCCTTTATAAACAAACACAAGGAAACCCTTCCGATCATTCAGCAATAGATGTCACATTTCAAATTGGGTTATGAAAGCATAAGCGTTCACGTAATGGCGCGTGTAACCCGGATGATGACTACGTTTAATCTGGGTAAAGAAAACGTTTTAAATGCACCAAAAAAGAGCCATTAGTGACCATTTAAATAACGAATAAAACATTATCTTTTAGTGCCTATCATAAATATTCTTTGGAAAGGCAGTAAAATTTTATTGTTTTTTTGCAAACAATATTCGTTTGAAATTTCCTGAATGTATTTTTTACTAAATAATTGGGCATCACCTTCATTCATGCTTGCCAATATAGGTCTTAACCCAGTGCCTTTAACCCAATCAAATATTGCTTCAACGTGTTCCATTTCCTGATAATAAGTTGTTTCCCATAAGTACAATGGGTAAGATGATGATGTGCTTAGTAAGTCGTAATAGGATGGCAAATGATAAAGAGGTTTGCTGAGTTCTCCATGAATTAATAATTTTAAAAAAGGCTGCCATTCCTGATGTGATTGTAGCAACTGAATTATGACTTGATGGGTAGGCAAATGAAAATTATTTGGCATTTGTATGGCTAATATACCCCCGGAATTAAGTAATCCCAATAATTTAGGAAATAAAGAACGATGATCGGATACCCATTGCAATGAGGCATTGGCAAAAATACAATCGATTTTTTTCGGGGAGGCGAAATGTGCGATATCACCTTGTATGAAAGTAATATCAGTGTAAGTGGATTGAGCTTTATTCAACATATCAACAGAAGAGTCTAACCCTACTATCTTGGCAGAAGGCCAGCGTTGCTTTAATAAGATACTGCTATTTCCTGGGCCGCAGCCTAAATCATAAACTATATTAGGTTGAAATGTAGAGGGAATTGCATTGAGTAAATCACGAGCAGGGCGTGTTCTTAATTCTAGAAATTGACTGTATATTTGTGCATTCCATATATCTTCCATTTTTTCCTCGCTTTTGAATGATTTAGATGAAAAAGAAAAAAAGTCCATGTTGAGGAGTTGGTTTTCTTACTATGAGGAAATATCCTTTTGAGCCTTTTCTACGGCTAAATAGACACAAATAATAGTTATTATAGCCATTATAATGAGATAAACTGAAACGGGCCAAGTCTTTCCATTCGTCGAATGAACTATTTCAGTAGCAATCAATGGAGTTAAACCACCTGAGAGCGCTGCAGATAAATGATATGCAATCGCAGTTCCGCTATAGCGAATACGTGTTTTAAAAAGCTCAGAATAAAATGCACCTTGAGCTCCATGCATTGCTGCATGGGCAAAGCACATGCCAAATATTACAGCAAAAAAAATTAAGGAAGGGCTTTTGGTTTGCAATAACCAGAAAAATGGAAAAGCAAATAATCCCATCAATACGGCGCCTGCAATATATACTGGACGACGCCCAATCCGATCGGAGAGCCTTCCAAAAAAAGGAATGCAAAATGTCTCTAAAATAGCCCCCGTCATTACTGCATACAGTAAAAGAGTTTTTGATAATTGCAGTTGGATTGTTCCATAGCTTAATATAAAAACAGTTAGTATGTAAAAAGAAGAACTTTCTATAAAGCGTGCGCCTATTGCTAAAACAAAGTTTCTAAAATGAGAGCGAAGCATTTCTAAAGCTGGAACTTTAGGAGGGCGTTTTTGCTTCGCGGCTTTCGCAAAAACCTGACTGTCCATAACTTGTAAGCGAAGATAAAAACCAACAAACACGACAAAACAACTCAGTAAAAAAGGAATGCGCCAACCCCAAGATAAAAATTGTTCTTTGGGTAGAGAAGAAAAAATAAGTAATATTATAATAGAAAGTACTAAACCAAATGGGGCTCCGGAATTTGGCCAGCTTGCATAAAAACCTCTTTCTTTTTCCCTACTTACTTCAGCAGACATCACCACCGCCCCGGCCCATTCACCACCAACGGCAATACCCTGAATACATCGTAAAAGAATGAGACAAAGAGGAGCAAAGATACCAATTGTATTGTAAGTAGGCAGCAATCCAATCAAAAACGTAGATCCACCCATTAAAGACAGAGTCATAATCAATACCTTTTTGCGACCTAACCTATCCCCGTAATGGCCAAAAATAATGCCACCTAGAGGTCTGGCAAAAAAGCCAACAGCATAGGTTGCGTATGCGGCCATGATTCCAGCTACGGGACTGAATTTAGGAAAAAAAAGAACATTGAAAAATAAAGCAGAAGCAGTCCCAAATAAATAAAAGTCATACCACTCAATTGTTGTGCCAATAAAACTTGCAATAGAAACTTTTCTAGATGCTTTTGATTTTGGGTCTTGGCGTATGAAGGACATATAATAAGCTTAGTATTAACAAATGGTATTAATTTATCCTATATGAATTTTCTTGAAAATGCTAATTATTACTATTAAGTCAATGATATAAAGGATTATTTTTAATAAAGTGTGTTTTATTTGTAATCGTAATGAACTTTGGTTTTATGCGTTACTAAAATGGAGCGTAGTTTATTTCAAAATTTGGACATATTCTTAAATAATAACTAGAATTTTTATAATGAGCTCATAAACATATTTAATTTAGTGGTAAGTGATAGGGAAATCAGATGAATTATGTAAGCATTATTTTAAAAACATTAGATAAGTTTGCACAAAATTTTGTCGCGCTTATTCCCAATATCATAGTTGGCGTTTTTTTTGCTGTTCTCACTTATTTTATCGCGAAAATAATAGGGAAAATTGTAAGCTCATTTTTGCCTAAAATGGCAGTTCGGGCAAATTTGGTAATAATTTCGCAAAAATTAACTATTATTTTGGTTTGGCTTATTGGAGTGTTAATTATTTCAGCCATAATTTTTCCATCAGTGACAACTGCAAATATTTTAACTACCTTGGGATTAACGTCAGTTGCTGTTGGCCTTGCATTCAAAAATATTTTTGAAAATTTTTTTACGGGCATTTTACTTTTATTAAGAGAGCCATTTAGTATTGGCGATTTCATTGAAGTAGACTCACAACGAGGCTACGTTCATCGTATTTCAATACAAAATACTCATTTACGTAAAACAGATGGTACACGCGCTTTTATTCCTAATACGAAAATGTTTATGAGTACTGTGCAGGTAATGACTGATTCAAAACTAAGACGGAAAAAAATCATTTGCAGTGTGGATTTTGATACCGACTTGGAAAGGGCACGCACTACAATTAGAGATGCCGTCAAACAATGCGAGAGTGTTTCCAAAGAAAAGTATATTCAAATTTATGTTGTATCTTTTTCATCTAATGGTATTGATTTTGCAATCTATTGGTGGACAAAACCTGAACCCAGCCACCTTCGTTATTCTCTTGATGAAGTGCTTACAAGTATCAAAAAAGCGCTTGATAAAGAAAAAATTCCTATGACTTATTCAACACCAGTGAGCTTTATTGACTCTTTAACAGTCCAACAAAAGACACAAAATTCTAAACCAACAAATGGAGAACAAAGCCCAACCTAATAGAATCATATGCATATCCTGTGTGGGCTTTTTCTATTCTGAGAAGCCAAAGGTGGAGCTGGGGTTTAATTTTTTAAACAATTAACGATTTTCCCCTCTTTGCTCCAGGAGCCTCCCTGACATTGCATTCCTGAATCAATGTTTACATTTTTAAAAATTATGGAGCTGCATTGGTTATGCTTGCCGCAGAACATTCGTGCTTCTTTCCTAGAGTTGATACTGTAAATATTTTGATAGGTTATATTTTTGATAACCACATGTGATTTACTGCCTGTTTCACTGTATTCCATGTCATATATAATTGGATATTTCACATTCTCCATAGTGATATCACTGTAGGTAATGTTCGTTACTATTCCTTTTTTAGTGTCTGAGCAATCTTTTTTATCACATCGTGTTTTTATACGCAGTCCATTGGATGCATCATGAAAGCTGAGATTGTTAATCATGAGATCGGATATGGTGTTTTTGACGCCACTGCCTATAGAAACACCGTGTCCATAAAACAAATCGACATTGCTGATTTTAATATTTTTGGAGGGTTCATTAATGGCGTTAATTGCAATACCGTCATCACCATTTTTTATAATAACATTGTTTATCTCCATCTTGGTAATTGATCCTACATTAATGCCATCTGTATTAGGCGAATCTTCTGGGGCATCAATGCGTAAATCATGAACGGCAACGTTTTTACCGCCTCGGATCATAAGGTGAAAACGCGGTGAATTTTTTAGTTGTAAATGATCAATAGTTAGATTTTCAACATGATTAAGGTGGAGCAAAAAAGGCCTGTTTTTGGATGTTTTGTATGTCCACCAGCTTTTTCCATTGCCGTTAATCACACTAGTGTCTGAATTATCACCACTTAACCTAAAGTGATTCACATGAATCAGATTGATCAAACCACGCTCTTGTTCCCAGCTTTTATCTTTGCGTTCCGCAGCAACAAGAGTGACGCCGGATTCAAGATGTAGCGTGATATTGTGATGTTTTTTTATTGTAATTGGTTTTAAAAGATATTCACCTGGCTGGATCACTAATGACAAATTATTCTGATATTTATCAATAGCTTTTTCAAGTTGTTCACTTAAATTGTTACCTGTACCAAAAAAAGTACATTCGATATTATTGGCTGTGCTGACTGGCATATTACAACTGACTTGTACTCCCTTCGCGTGAGCAGAACAGATGTACGTAGCAAGAAGGCTTATCGCCCATATGGGTTTTAGCTTATTCATAATATCCTATTTCGTATTTGATTTGAGCAGAGTGTACCATTTGGGTTTCAGTTTATAGGTCAGAGGGAGTGATTTTTGCATAATCTTAACTTAATAATCGTAAAGCCTTTCTGCTCAAGGTGAGGATATTATACCGATCTCTGGAACTTTGAAACGGGATCATTTGGATGAAAATATGAAAGCAGTTGATATTGTTCTTAGTCAAAATCAATTAGAAGCCTTAGAAAATGTTTATCAATTGAACCCAAGAGCGGAAAACGATTGTCTGACGAGTTAATGCAATTATTTCATTTTAAGGAGTAAATGATTTGTTTGTCAGGATGAAGAAACTTTACTAATTAGGATTTTAAGAGATTTTACATGAATTAATGGATGAAGTTCAAAGTTGATATCATATTTCATGCTTAAAATTGATGAAAGATGCCAGTGTCGCTGCCTAATTCACCGTTGGCGATACATCAAAGGAATAGCCGTTTTTTGTGGTAGAGGTGATCATGGAGGTCAGGGATATGTCCTTACGGCACAAGCCTATCAACGTTAAATCGCAGTGACTGTTTGGCATAGCTGACTTTAACCAAATCCGAAAAAAACATGATGAAGTTCAGGATGTTATAAGATCCTGTTGTCAGCAAGGTGTTCTTTTATTTCCTTACAGTAATGATATTAATCTGATACACCTAGACTTATTATAGATGGGATTTTTGGCATTGGTTTACGAGGACACTTCTTGAATGACAGAAACAATTTGCTGCTTTTTTTACAGCCCCGAATAAAATTGGTTATCCTGTGTATTTAGAGACAGTCCTTGTCCTTAGATAGATTATATAAACTAATTATAGCGTCAGGTGATTGTTCACCCTCATTAAACGCGAGAAAAATGAAATGTTTTCCACTTAGATAGAAAAAACGCGCTGATAATCTGCTCTACGATCGACCGCTCTTTCAATCATCTCAAGCATCATCATATTAGCAATTAAACTATCAATAATTCGTTCCATTTGCAGCGCATAATTGCTGTGTACAAATACATGAGAAGGCTGCTGATTTTTTTCTCTAGTAAAGGAGGCATGATGTTGTGCCCCGAAAGATTTAGTTTTTAAATTTTCAGCATTAATTTTTGCTAATAAAGCTTCCAATGGTGAGGGAGTCACGTAAAAAAATACGGGTTGATTTCTATAAAACTTAGGCTGTTCGAATCGGACGGCATCTTCATATGTGTTAAAGAAATAGTAAAATGCGGGTTGTGGCTTAAAAAAGACGTTTTTACTGTATTGAGATTTTGGTCGTGGCATTGTTCTGCACGAATTTGACTCATCGGGTTCATTAGTTTTCGATTTTGGCTGGGGACGAAAACTTTGCTCATCAGCATGCGATTCATGTTGAGGTTTGTGGCGGTATTGAGACTGAGTATTAAATTCAGATCGAATTTCCTTACCTTGGTCATTAATCAAACCTTGATCATATTTTTTACGCTTTTCTGCATCACCTAAAATCTCATAAGCTGCTGCCATTTCTTTAAATTTTTCTACTGCAACAGGATTATTTGGGTTTCTATCTGGATGATATTGTAATGCTAATTTTCGATAAGCTTTACGAATTTTTACCTCATCTGCCTGCTCATCGATGCCTAAAATCTGATAAAGTTTTTTCGCCATAACTTGCTCCAATAGTGCATTAGGCAGGAAGTATAATATACCACTCCTTAACTCATGCTTAAGGACGCGCAGTTATTCTTAAATAAATCATTACTCCTCATTCTTTTATGTTTCTATGAAATCTCAAAAGTGTATATCTCCAACATAATTCGCATTGCTCCATTAAGCCTGTCCTAATTTTTTTGTATTTAAATAAAGGGTAGGTGCTTTTGATTTTAGGAGTAGAAAATGGAAGAACTAAAAAAAGAAATGTTACGAAACTTAATTGTTTCTATAGAAATTCTTATTAAAGAAGAAATAAAAAGCTATCCCAGTCTCAAAGGACCAGCTTCTTCTGCTCCTAAGATTCTTAATGTGATTAATCAGTTTAAAAATTTAAGTGCAGAAGAACAAGATAATATCGCGGAACTGAATCGCGTAATCGCAAAAATAGAAAAACTAGCAGTGGCTTCCAAACGTAATCGAGATAATCCACTGGTTCGACGTTTGATGGCTGATTCTTCCGAAGTGTACACTGATATTGTGAATAGTATTGGCGCTATTAAACTGAATAAATTGTTGCGCGATCCAGTGTCATCACCAGAGTCAGAACAAGAAAGTTGGATAGAGCCCTCTTCACTGGACAGATATGAAAGCCCTAAAGAGGATAAGAGGGAAGAAATTATTGAAAATGCATTACCTATATCTTCATCTTTACCCTCTTCAAAGCCGTCTCCAGATTTAAAAACCTTACAAGAGGAACAAAAATTATCATTTTCGGCTAAAATTTACGATGATGATGACTGGAAAAGACCTATTCGAAAACCCAAAGCAAAAATTTCTCAAACGCGTAAAAAACAGGACGCTTTTGAACTTGATGAATCGTCTTCTTTATCATTTTCACCGCCATCCCCAGGGGTAAACGAATTATCATCGTCCCCCAAAGTACAAGATTATGAAGTTTGGGAAATGACATCTCCAAAAGGCAACATTGGAGACTCTAGAAAAGGTAATACCCCCGAAACTCAGTCCAGTAGTTCGCCTATAGCCTCATCGTCTTCACAACCTGTTCCAGAGTTAAGAAGACCGCGGTTGCAACGCGCAGATCGAGCCATATTTCGACAGTCAGTAATAAGGCCGATATTGAACATCAATTTAGAAGATCAAGAAAAAGCTGTCGAAAAACAAGAGGCATCAAAAAAAGGCTCTTCCCCTGGTTTTTCTTTTGTTTCCGAGGCAGCTAATCAGCAAATTATTAAAGTCATTAATACAAATTATGCACCAAATCAAGAGAGTAATTTTGTATCCATTTCTTCACAAAGCAGTCAAGAAATGCTACGTACTCTAGAACAAAATTTAAGAATTAGTGAACGCCTAAAACACCCTAATCCTACTTGGGTGTATACCAGAGTTGAACCGGAACATCCTGGAGAGAAGGCAATTATAAAAATTAAACATGATCCAACCACTTCAATCACTGCTCAAGAATTAGATACCAAAACTAAGTATTCTATTATTACAAGAAAATTAAGTATCATAGGAGGGGTATTAACTCTTCTTGACTCCCCGCATTATTTAACATCCAACCCTGAACAAAAACAAGCGATAAGAAATGAACTGGCCAGGCTGAGTAATGAAATCATTGCTTCCAGAAACAATCCAGTGACTCCTGATCCCAAAGAAGAGCTCGATCGTTTTGTGGGAAGTTTAGCTTCTTCGCTTAAAGCACTAACAAATCCAGTGCCTAATAATATAATACGTGATATTCGTGAAGCAGAACGCTATTTTGTTGCCGAACATAATAAAAATCAGATTTTGATTGTAGAAACTCCTAGAGAAAATGAAACAATTTTCCAAATAGATATTGGACTCAATCACCAACTTACACCGGAACAAAAACAAGAATACTTGGACATTCATAATGAGGGAGACAAGCAACCTAAATGGTTTCAAGCGTTGAGTGCGGCCGAACGAGCTTGGTATTTGGAAAAAATACCAAATCCTAACGATCCTGAAGCGGTAAAAGAAGATAAATGGAATAATTTCCAACTTCTTTTTAAATCATCGGCTATGCCGCATGCTCCTGGATTTCCAAATGCTCGAATCAATTATTTAATGTTAAAACAAGATGACGAGCTTAATATTGTTAGTGCGAGTGTGAAATCTGCTACCCCTGTGAGTTATGAAATGCCCTCTGAGGAACAGGAAAAACACTCGAAGGATAATGCCCAACAACTAGTAAATATTACGCAACATTTGGCCTCCATCAATTATGAAAATTTATGGGGAAATTTCTTCGGTGAGGATAAACCTCAAATACCAATTTTGATCCAATCGTTATTGAGCGAAAAAGTAGAAAAGATGGGGGTTGAAGTAGCAAAAGCTGATAACCAATTAATTCAAGGCCAAGTAAAGGCTATGAAAGATTTGGAGGCAGAAGGATTTCACCTTATGTATCACAATGATGGAACTAATGCTTTTTCACGTGGGAATAAAATCAGTATGCGTGGTGATGCCGAATTTGAGCAATTAGTGGATGTTGCTGACAAGTTTCTTACAGCGGTTTTTACAAAGCTTGATGATAAAATTGAAAAATCTGAGCATATTGAATCCTCCCTTAAAGATGAGAAAGACTTTTTATTTTGGATAGATAAACGGAACCCAGATGAACAACAGCGACGTCTCGATAAATTCATAGGAAAGTTAGAATCGAATCCGCATATAACATCGGAACAAAAGGCAAGTATTATCATCATGATTCGAGTTTTGGATGAGTTTCATCATGACACTCGAGAAGATCCAAAATTCTCACGTAACAAAGCAGAATATATTATTGCGTTAAAAAAACTGTTAGTTGAAGCAATGGGAGGGGCCGCCAGTAATAATTGCAAAAGTGGAAAAGATAGAACTGGGCAGAGTGAGGTCTATCAACATGCTCTTACTTTATTTACCATGCTCCATTCAGAATCTGACGCTCTCTTGCGCTATGATGAGAAAGGCGATCGTCGAAATGCATTTTGTCAACTTGCTGCGATGCTTAATGCTTCGCAGAAGATCCAGGAGGCTGCGGCATTTAACACACCAGGTTGTGTAGGGACTAAATCCAATACAATCTCGAAAATTATTGATGATGGTATTCTTAACGAGGGGCAGTTTAAAGATCTTCACTCAAAAGGCTGTAAACTAGCGAGTATGAATAAACCTAAAGACTTTATTAAGGACGAAAGTTGTAAGGCGATGATGATGACCGAAGAAAAAACGATGAATAAAACATCGAATATGAGAAACATATTACAGGATTTTAGATTAGGAAATAAAGAAAAGGCTCAAAATAGTGAATATGAATGTGAAAGAGGTATGTCAATGAGTAGTAAGGTCTGATTAAAATCATTATTTGAAGTTGACGTGAATTTGCGTTTAATGTGGGCAATTTCCTCTTTGTGGGTATGGCTTTTGCGTTCGAGATTATAGCACGTGTTGGATCAGTAGCTGTTGACACAGCAGTGCCCACCACACTTAAAAAAAGCGTGTAATCGTGAACCACGAAATACTTTAGTGATGGGCTTTGGGGCTTATCAGAGTGACTTCCAACAAAGCAATATTAAGAAGGTAAGCCTAATACGCAGAAAATAGAAAGAAAGTTTCTTATTTTTAGGACTTGTATCAGGCGATTGGCTAGAAAAACAATTTGTTTTTCAAAATCAGAAATGATGTACGACACTGTAATGGGATTATTTATCAACAAATTTGAATTTTAACGAGATGTTTAATCAATAAGTTTGATGCCCCAAAAAAGTATGCGATCAGCTCTAAGAATAAGTTTATCCTTTACCTATGAGGTACGGGAGAGAATCGAATTGTTTTTTGTGGGTGTGTCGAGCAAATCAAATAGCTCCAGAAGTAATTGATTTGCTTTTGGATTGTGATTGAGCAATGTCCATTTTTTCTCAGCTAAATGGGGTTCAGTGCGATAATAAATCGAGAATAAACCATTACCTATGTTTTCTTGCTTGATACGTAAAAGAGCATGTTTTTGAATCAGGGGATGATGGGGGCTCGCCTTGTTTTGACAAAAATCAACAAACGAAAGGGACATTTTATCTTGATAATGTTCTAAGTACTCATTTTGTATTGTTTCGAAAAGGCTGGAATGTCCGCTCCGAAGTTTAGAGTCTTCACGTAGGGTGCGTACTATTCTTGAGAGCATATCATTATATTGTGTGGGGCTTGCTTTTTTTAGGGAGGTTTTTCCTTCCAGTAAGTCTGGTTCATCCAAATCAAGAGAGTCCATTAGGAAATGAATGCATTGCATTGCTTCATTATAGTGAATAGTTGTACCATAACTTGCACAGGCAAGTCGGAATGCGAATGAAGTAGGTTTTGCTCCTAAATCATAAAGACGCAAAGCTAAATCTTCATGGCCTAAACGCAGCAAAAATTCTGCAGGCAGCATTGCTTCATAGGTAAAATTATCTTCATTATCAATAATAGATAATCGCTCATCATGAGTCATGCTTGTCTCAATATAATCGATAAAATCATATAATAACTCAATAAGAGTAGGATCATCTAAGCACGACACAATTAAGCTTTTGAGTGGGTTATTGCCACTTTTGGGATGGATCAAATTCAGATAAGGGGATTGATCAACAGTCGCAAAATTAACTCGTTTTGCCATCAATTCGTGAAACAAAGAGGCCATTTGAGTGGAAGAGAAATTTAATTCATTGGTTGCAATAATATTGGCTAAAGTCGTTCTCAATTGGTTTTCTTGAGTTAGATACTCAGAGCTGCCATAAATTCTCTTTGTTCCGATAGTACTCCAATGGGGGGCTGTGTGCCCCTCTTTTTCAATAGTAGTATGGCTATTCACTAGAATTTGTTGATTTAAATATTCAGCATCGCAACTTTGAATGAACGACATGAGAAGATTATATTGGGTTTCTTTATCGAACGGGGCATTTAATAGATCCGGTAATTTGCTGTCTTTAATGATTAATGGTTCTGAGCTTAACGCTTGAGAGGGACCATGATTGGCATTATGATAAAAAAAATGTGGGGTTTTTTCTGCCATTTTATTGCGCATAATTACGAACCTATTCAGAAAGTTGAAAAATTGATTGCTAATATAACAAAAGTGCCGAATCATGTTTTATTTTATAACCACTTGCCTATATCCCCGAGTAGCTTTAATTTGTGCATGATGACTTTATATTGATTATTTTGTGCATATAAGTCAAGTATAAAATGGTTCTACTTTACGAAAAAAAGAGCATCTCGTTGGGCATTTAGGTCTTATTGAAATGAATATGTTTTAGCTGGTAAGCACTTCAGGAAACAACTTGTTGCATTGAAAGGTTTAAGTTTTTTATATGAAGGAATGTATCTAAAATCTACTGGCAGTTTTGATGCTCGTTTTATGCTGGGTAGCTTGTTACGGTAGGTGTTTTATAAGTAGAAGTTATCTGAGCATACTGTTTGTGATGACCGTCTATCTCTATTATGGGTTTATACGCCACCTCAGTTTGATAGTTCATTAATGCAGTATGTACTATTTGATTAAAGTCATCAATTGAGGCTAGATTCATTTCTTTTTTTAAATTCTTTAAGAATTCTCCTAAGCAATCTTTCCCAAACTTTTGTTCTATTTTAGATAATGCTTCAAGAGCATCCTGTTTTGACAATTCAAAACGCAAATCGATTTCAGGGCTAAAAATTTCAGAAATCTGTGTCGGTATATTCTCTATAGATAAATACTTGGCTTGGGCATAATATAGGGATGCTCCTATATTGTAGCTTACGATATCAAAAGCGGCTTGTTGCAATGCGCCCATGAGTTGAGTTACTTGCCAATCATCTTCGATCTCTTTATTTATTTCACCAGCTCTTTTAAGTTGCATGTAGCCAGCACCTAATCTGGTTAAAGGCTGATAGCAAGATAAGCTTGCAGTTGCATCCATGATTGCTGTTGTATAATGATTTTCTTCATTAGATCCATAGGCGTTCGCTAAAGGATCGATCATATTCAAATAATACTCATCATTAATGTTATTGACGCGCGCATAGTAATCTAGACTATTGGCTAAATTGGAGCCGCAGCTAAGCTCATTTCGTATGATTTGTTCGGCAGTATTTGGAGGTAATTTCGATTGGATAGAGTTTTTATTTTTAAAAAATTGGCTTCTTATCATTCTGGAGGTTGGTGTTTCTCCCTTACTTTTTCGAGATGTGGTTTGTTTTTTAACACCTATAATATCAAAATTGTGTGTTCCTTCTGCATACCTGGTAATGCCCCATACATAGATTCTGAGTGCAAACATTGAAAAATACTGAGCATGAAGTTTGTCATTTTTTAATTCACTGGCAGGAGAGTAATGATATTTTATAAACTTATCCCGTTCCTTTTTGGTCATGAGCTTGCATCCTTTAGGACTATCAATCTCTTCAGTTCTTGCAAATAATCTTAAATCAGTAGGTATTGGCATTTATGTTCTCCTTGCGTCATTGTAGATCTAAAAATAAAAAGCTGCATTATGAAAATGATTACACTGATGTATTTAATAGTGAAACGTTCAGTTTCTGGCAATAAATAGCCGTATGAATAAACGCAACAATTTATATGGTTGGATACGCAGAGAATCTAAAAGCCATTTTTTAGATTTGACAAAATTTGAGCATAGTCTATGTTTTAATTAAACACTTATTTAATCGTTGAACTAATTATGCTTACTCAAGATCAAATTATTGCTTTAAGTGACACATTGCATTTAATGGGGGAAGCAAATCGTCTCAAACTTCTTATAACTTGCCTTCAAGGTCCAAAATCAGTTTCTGAATTAGCGGAACAATTACATCTTTCAGTCCCTTTGACCAGTCATCATTTAAGTCTTTTGCGTTCCGCACGCCTTCTTGTTGCCAGACGGGAAGGGAAACATATTTATTACAGTATTTTCGATACGCATGTTCGTTGTATTTTGGAGGACATGCTGAAACATTTTACAGAAAAAATGGAGAATTAACATGAGCTTTATAAAGCGTATTTTTGGTACTTATATCAATAATCATCAAAGTGGAAATCGTAGCTCTCACCATGATGGATATTCTAAATCACATCATGGGCAAAAGAGTCATTATAATGATTCTTCGTTTAGTAATGAGACTCAAGGCGTTCGCTGTTTAAAATGCCAAACCTATAATGCCCCAGGTGCACGTTTTTGCGGCCAATGTGGGCAAGGAATAAAAAGTGCAACATGTGTTTGTGGCTCATTAATTGAGGTGGGAGCTAAATTTTGTGGTCAATGTGGGCAGTCAATAGGATAACGCCGCAATGAATGGGCATAATAAACTTTCTATCTGGATATATTATTGACAATAAAATTTGAAATATGATTATAATGAGGAGCGGGATGTAATTTTTATCACAAGGAAGGTGTTCGATGAAAAAAATAATTCAATGGTTGACCGTAGTACTTGATGACATTGTTGGTGTTGCTGAGGAAAAACCTAACAAACGTTATATGAGTGTTTGTGAGGCTCAGAAAAAATTTGATGCTGGTTTGATCAGCGTGCGTGAATATAATGAAGTATTGAAACGCACAAGAATATAATCAAACTAAAAACAATATTACTTAGGAGTTTGTATTTCCAATGAGCAGTAAATCAATCATCTAAAATATGCCACAGGTGATTGATTTTATTTGAGCCTTCCCTATTAATGGGCAGCTGCAGATCACCCTAATATGAACTCTATAATTTTCAAAATTTCTAAAATCATAAGCTCATTCGCTGAATGAGTTTCATTCGCATATTATAACTCCTGATTTATTAATACAAAAATAGACTGTAGTTGAATCTCCATCTGATGAGGCAACTCCTGTGGCCAATGCAAACAGAGCAGTTATCTCCAATTTTGAAATTTACGTGCTAAAAATTGAATTATTAGTTTTTTTGATATGACATATAAATTAATCTAATTAGTTATAAAAATAAAAATTTGATTGAATATGGGGCTAAAATCAACCTTAAATAAGAAAATATGAAATCAACATCATTCAATCAATTACCCCCAGAACTTAAAGTAGAAATAGCAAAACATTTATCACCTAAAGATTTAGAAACACTGGCTATGACATCCACAAATCATCGGGCGTTATTTCAACCTCTAGTTGATGTTTCTAAATTATTGCACTATGTAGCTCATAGTGAGAAAAGTGCAGTGCGCTACATGTTACTAAAAGAAATTAATTTAATTTTAAAAAGAGGTAGCGTGACGGATTGTTCTGGAAGAACTTTTGAGGGAATCAGTGGATTTGAGTATGCTCTTTGGGCTTTGGATCTGGATATGTGCACAATGATTCTTAATTGCATCCCTCATAATGAGACAGGCCACAAAGTATTAGTAAAATTGCTTGCACAATACAACAAAGTAAACGCAGAGGGCATAAAATATACGCTTAGTGGTAATCCAGTTACTGAAAAACATTTTGATTTCAATAATACTATTATCAAGGAACTGCGAGTAGGAGAACGGCTGGCAAGGGGGATAAGAATGTCTAGGGATGTGAGTGTTGTTGATCAACACTGGCGAGAAGGTGTAGGTGGAGCTCAAAAGCTAATCCCTATGCATGTCCATCTTTCTTACTATCCTAAGCCTCAAAATTCCGTCAACTCCTTGTCAACATTGGATACCATGATGAAGTTTAGGCAAGAATGTGTGGATGCGGTAAAAAAACTATTGTCTGTTGGTGGGTCTACCTCTAATAATTCTTTTTTTCCTAACGCCCTGTCAAAAATATCGAAGAAAACTTGGTTAAGTAGTGATTCGAAACTAGGTAAGGATTTTGCATTATATAGAGGAGTTCAAGGAAAGGTAGTCGTAAAATATGGAGCGCCTTTTGAGCATACAACAACGCGCAATCTTACAGAGTTATCCAGGTTATTTAATACAAAAGCAAACGATTTTATAAATTTCCAAGCAGAGTTCGAAAAAAGAATGGCGTTGCAAAATCAGCCCAGAGTTTAAATAAATGACTTCATGTAGAAGCAGAAATTCGGCGGCATAGTAAGCCGCCACATGTCCATGGTGTTGAAAAAACGTTATATCTTTCCAATAAGGAGTGATTCAAAAGGCGATGAATCCTTCTAGGTGAAACATTACTCAGTCTTTCTAAACTTAGGTATGGCTCGGCTTTAGGAAAATTTTTATGACTATTAAGTATAAATATTCTACTAAAATTGAACGAATAAAGTTTTCAATAATTAATATTTAAAAAGTAATAGTCCTTCCTCTTTAAATAGCTAAAGAGTATTAACTGTCTTGAATTAATCTTGTTATTCTAATTACATTATTATTTGGCTAGCAGGTAATACTCATCATGAAAAATAATATTGTTGTTTTGGATTCTAAACCATTAATTAATGACGGTCTGTGTCTTGATAGTCTTTATGAACTAGGGGAGGTAAGTCTCTATGATAAAACACCTGACGAATTGGTTATAGAGCGTAGCAGTGAGGCTGAAATTATTATTACTAATAAAGTAAAATTAACGGAACAACATTTTAGTAAACTTCCACGTCTTCGTTATATTGGTGAAACGGCTACTGGTGTTGATAATATCGATATCAAGGCCGCAGCAAAACATAATATTATTGTTACTAATGTTCCTGATTATAGCACTGACAGTGTCGCACAGCATGTGCTTGCTTTATTACTGACTCATACCAATCATGTTGAAAATCATAACCAATCTATCCAACGTGGAGAGTGGCAAGCCCAACCTTATTTTTCGTATTGGTCAAATCCCATAATTGAATTGGCTGGAATGACTCTAGGGCTAATGGGGTATGGTAAAGTAGCGCAAAAAGTTGCTCAGATGACCAATGCTTTGGGAATGAAAATTATTGCTCACAAACCAACAATGTTTCTCGATAAACTAGCAACGTGGGTAAGTTTCTCTGATCTTCTTGAGCAAAGTGATGTATTAAGTTTGCATTGTCCATTGACTGAGGGTACAAAAAATATGATTAACAGCGGGACGCTGAAACAAATGAAGCCGACTGCTGTGCTTATTAACACAGGGCGTGGCGGTTTAATTAATGAATCAGACTTGGCTAGCGCGTTAAAGGCAAAGCAAATCACCGCTGCCTATCTTGACGTTCTAAGCGAAGAACCTCCGTGTACTGATAATCGCTTAATTGGTTTAACCAATTGCACCATCACGCCTCATATTGCCTGGGCCTCGGTTGCAGCACGAAAACGATTGTTAAATACAGTATGTGAAAATATTATTCATTTTCTGAAGGGTAAACCGATTAATGTAATACGCCCTTTATAAATCTGTGCTGAAACAATTAAGTCGATAACATCATAAAAATAGCTGAGTTGCTCTGTTCGTTTATAGTAGGGTAGTGCAAGTTTATTTTCATAGTATAAGCCACGGTTGAGTAATATTAATTCTCTCTTGTCTAAATAAGATTGGCATAATTCAGTTTTTTGCAGCATGATTTCCACGGTGATAACGCAAACACAGAGCTATTTAAATATAAATCCATCCTCAACTGTCCCCCGCCGAACTCTCTCTTTCGGCAATCGACAATTTGGGGCAATGTGACAAAAATATCAATCACTCCTGCTTAATGAGCTCTTAATACGCATAATGTACAATTGCGAACAACCAATTCTAGTGGGATATATAAATGTCTAAATATGTTCGAAAAACAGCTACAAACTTACCCTCCAACTCTCCTTTTCCCGTACAAAAATCACGCTATGAATCAAAGAAGCCTGGCTATCAAACAAAACCAAACCATTCACAACCACCTATGGACTCTTTGGCGGTCTTTGAGTGGGAGACTTTTGCTCCTTTAACAGATTTTTCAGATAACAGTTTAGCTGAAGTATATAAGCGTATTTCTCGAGATATTATTGAACGCCCATACCACTATGATCCTCATAAAGTTTTTAATGCTCAAGGTAAAAAAATTGATAAGTATCCATTTAGTAAAGCAAATAACACTGAACCCCCAGAAAAAATTTCTGGGGTAGCTGTCTATAAGCAAAATCATGGAACCGGCCATGCATTACGACAGATGATTTATACCGATGCAATAATCAATAAAATGGCTGTGGATGGTAATTCAAAAGGGCGCGCTATCGCCCAAGCAATTAATAGCAATCCTGAAATCAAAAGTGCTTTAAAATTAGCCGCTTATTGTAAACGTATTGGCCGTACCTTGGATCATGAAAAAGATAATCGTGGCTCTGCAACTATTTATTCAAAACGCTCTGCAGACATGTTTGAACAGATAGCCAAAGAATTAGGATTTAACCATAATTTAATTCAAATTATTAAAGAGGGTATGCTTGAGCATACCCTCAAAAAGAAACACACCTTAGACAGTTACCAAGATGTCGCAGGCATTAATGGTAAAGCCTTGAGATACTTTACTGAGAATGTATTGATGTCAGCTCATCGAATAGATTTAACCCGAATATTTTCTGTAAAGCGGGGTGCTTTAGAAAATTCTCTTCAATACTATTTTGATAATTCTCAATTAAAAGAAGTTGTTAATAATTTAGTAGAAATGGGATGTAAAGCCAATGCAATGACTGGAAATAAAGTGGCTCACCAAGAAGCTGGAGTTAATTATACTTACAAGCCTTCCTTAGATGGCAAAAAGCTGGTTGAGGTAGTGGCTAATATAGATCAAGCCATTACCGAACTATCTCATCTACAATTAGCAACATCAAATCCTGTGATAAATTTAGATAATCCAATAAGTCTTCCTCAACCTACTGAGACTAAATATGTATTTGCTTTTGATATAGATGACACGTTAATTAAACAACACTCATTTAAAGATAAAGAAGGACCTCTCTTTAAGCAGAAGGAAATGACTAAAATTAAGGCAAAAATGGCAGAGGCAATAAGTAATGGTCATGAAGTCTGGATTGTGACGGCTAATTGGAAATATAAAAAAGAGGATATGAAAAAATTATTTGGTCAAGACTCTGATAATCTACTAGGAAAAATAAAATTTTATAATGGTATCGATATTGGGCAAGAATTAAATATTCCGCATGATCGATTACACACTATTCACTCTGAGGGGAAGAAAGCTGAATTTCTGTCAAAAGTAATAATGAAGAACGATGATTTAAAAAATTATAAAGTTAATTGTGTGCTTTTTGATGACACTCAAAGCCAAATTGATAAATGTGTTGCGTACTGTTCTGGTAATATTAACATCGAAGGATATAGAGTCGATGATTATAAAGCTTTACGCCAGGAGCGTCCGTGGCCCAAAAGATTACTTTCTGAAGTGTTTGCTAAAAAAGTAAATAATGCACTAGCAACGCAACCTGGATTGAATCCACAAATTTGCGTACCAATGAATCAACCTCCTGTACCCTTGATAAAAGATTATTTTTTAGGTAATGGTCATAAAGTAATAGGAATCGCCGTAAATACAAAACCTGAAGGAGGATTTATTGTCCAGGGAAAAAACTCCAATGGTGATGATCGCTTTATTCAAGTTCATGCCAATGGAAGTATTCGTAATTACCAAGGAAAACGCATCATTAATGGGTATGTCGCTCAAAAGATGAAAGCGGAAGTTAGTGAAATTTTCAAACATTTTAATGTAATTTTGCTCGTCGCGGTAGAAAATAAAAATGGTTACAAAGCCTCAGATGGAAAAAATATTCATTTCTTCTCCTCTGCTATGCCAACACAGCACGTGAAGAAATTAGACCACTCAATGGAAAGCAAGGTTCAAACTCAATGCTTTTGAAAGAGCCAGGTTAAGAACTGACTATTCTTGCCCAAAGAAAATCATCTCTCTTTAATTCTCTCCCCACATGTGGGGAGAGAATACTTTTAGGAGCTAACTCAAGGAAAGGTTATATTTTTTTGATTACGTTCATTCAATGAAGTTAATCATTTTTTTTAAGTATTCTGGTACAGCTTATTTATCAATTATGGAAATTTTGTTATTCGGTACTTTTTATTGTTGAAGTGATAAGCAAATCTTTTTCTTATCATTTGAGATAATACGGTTATTTACGTGATAAGGAATTATCATATCTCCGAATCGATGATCAGAGATATGAGTCTAAATTTACAAATATTGTATGATTAACTTAGTCTAGGGTCTGTTGACAATTCACCTGTCGCCTACGTGCCACGGCTTGTCCGCGGCATCCAATGGGAGTTTATTGATGGCAGTATTGTCAAAGCTCATCAACATAGTGCTGGCGCACCTAATAAGGAAGAACAAGGCATTGGTAAGTCGGCTGCTGGAAATACAACGAAGATTCATATGGCTGTTGATGCTCACGGATTACCTATTGATTTTGAAATAACAGGTGGCGAAGTGCATGATTGCAAAGTGGCACCAGAATTTATCGAAAAGTTACCTGCTGCAGAACATACTATTGCAGATAAGGGTTATGATAGCGAAGAGGTTCGAGATACCATTCGAAAAAAATCATCCATTCCCGTGATTCCAGGAAAGAGCAATTCTAAAACTGGCAATGCAGATATGGATTGGGGTATTTATAAATACAGACATCGAGTTGAAAATTTTTTTGTCAGAATAAAACACGTTCGTGCAATCGCCACAAGAGTTGATAAATTAAAGCGAAACGATGCTTCTGTTGTTGCTATGGCATGCGCATTTTTATGGCTACCTATGTAGCGCAGCTTCCGGTATTATCTTAGTGTTTGTCCAACATTCAAGGAAGTACGATGAGTCTGGCTTATGTTTCTATTCTTGCGAGTCAGCATCATGGTACTCTTTACGTAGGGTCTACGTCAGACATCATTAAACGGACTTGGGAACACAAAAATAAAGTCAGTCCTGGTTTCACTGCTCAGTATAACGTACATATGCGGGTCTATTATGAAGCATATGAATTATACGTTGAAGCAGCACGACGTGAAAAACGTTTCAAAAATTGGCCAAGACAATGGAAAATAAATTTAATAGAGAAACTAAACCCTCAATCGCGTGACCTGTATGAAGAAATGTGCCAATGATTTAGATCGAATGGATGCCGCGGACAAGAAGCGGCACGTAGACGGCAGGTGAATTGTCAACAGACCCTAATCTTTACGTGAGAATTCGTTATTTCTAGCTGAAGATCAAGACCAAGTGAATTTAGAAATACAAACCATCCCAATGCTCTTGGAAAAGTTAGCTATAAGAATCAACAGATATCATTGAGGTGCAAAGGTCTCATCATCACCAAATCCTGGAATCTTCTAAAACGCATTACCTCGCTTCCTTAAAGGTCATCCACAATTTATTCTCAAAATCATATAATTTGCATTTTTTAAAAATACTTAATACGTATCGCAACTTAAAATGATACTCATGAAAGTATTCTCCATATTTTGCTTTTAATGCTTTATGTGCTTGCGGTAAGTTATAAAAAGGAATTCTTGGATCTAAATGGTGGGGGATATGTATCATTATATTGTGTAATAGTATTCTTGAGATTGTTGATGAGTGGATAATCGTGCTGCAATACAAAGCACCCACAGAATGAGACCATTCGTTTTTCAAATCGAAAAAAGGGATGTCGGGATGTGTGTGATGTAGATATACAATTATTGCAATGAAATAATTAAAAACGATAAAAGGTAAAATGATTGCAGCAAGAATACCGATAATGCCTCCTGCAAAAACATACCCCAAAATTGACATCATGAGCGCATAAAAGAGAACTACAAGTTTACCATGTCGATAATATTGGTATTCTTTTTTATCTTTACCAGGATTAAAACATACCATTTGTTCCCACCAAATTCTACGAAAATAATGAAAAGCACAAGTGAAAAAACATCGTTCTATTCGATAGAGTGAGCGCTGGAACATAGAAAGTGATTGGTATTCGGAACACGTCATGGGTCGCCATATCCAATCTATGGGAGAAAAAGAGGCAAATCCATGGTGAACTTTATTATGGCCAAAGGTCCACATTCGATAAATATTCAATGAGGGGAGCATGGCTATTGTTCCTAGCACCTCGGAAATTTTGTTGTTTTTGAAAAGAGCTCCATGTGCTGCATCATGTGCCCAAACAAACATCATAGCTGAAGCTATACCGGCAATTAAACCACCTAGTAATTGTAATTCCACATTAAAATTTAAAAAAACCAGAGTGATTCCGGACAAAAACAAGACGAGATCAAAAAAATACCAAAATAAAGTCTTACTATGAGACTGTTTATAACACTCATTGGGAATGTTTGAACGAGCCACAGATGATTTTATTTCCTTTATTTGTTTCCATAATTTATCTGAAGTGGTGGATTTCATAAGATGTTACCTCTAATACAGCTGGCGAAAGTTATTGGAATTTATAATTCAATAAATAAAAAATAGTTAGAGAATACGATTATTGTTGATGTAATAATGCAACCTATAATCTAATTTTTTGGTTATTTTAATGAGTTTTTTCTAGAAGACATTGATCTAGATCATGGAAACGTAATCGAGCGTAAAACTGAAACCATTCTATAGTCCTTAAGGACAAATACGGCAATTAGAATGTCTTGTTCTAAATTTTTTGCTGAGGATATATTTACTGCCGGGTAAATTTTATTTTTTAGTCATTAGGGTGCTGATAATTGGCACCTAACGCCAATGTGCCACAGTCAGCAATAAGTTTTAATTTTTCGGGTTGCAGAAATTGAATGTTTTTACGATCAATTGCGATAATTTCATTTTTTTTAAATTGAGATAAAAGACGGCTGACAGTTTCTGCTGTAAGTTTTAAATAATTACCTATATCTTGACGAGACATTGGTAAAAGAAACTTTGTATGCATTTCTGATGCATGTAATCGGAATGATAAATCAATAAGAAAAGCTGCAAGGCGCTGTTCTGCTGTGATTGAAAACAAATAATTTCCCATATTTAATTGTTGGCTCATTAAATATAAAATATGTTTTTGTAGGGCAGGATTTAATTGCAGTAATTCTAAGAAATTCTCATAAGGAATTTCACAAATAACACTATCAGACAGTGCCACCGCTGATAAAAGGTAATGTCGGGTGTAAATTGCCTCAAAACCAAGGACTTCGCCGCTAAAATAAAATCCTCGAATTAATTCATTTCCATCCGCATCAACTTGATAAGTTTTTAAATTCCCATATTGGATAGCGTAGATGTTTCGAAATATATTCTGAGGAAAATATAAGACTTCATGCTTTTTTAAATAATGGTGTTGCTTTACTGCGGGAGTAATTTGATTCATTCGATGTGAATTTTGCTCCTCTATAATACAAAAAGGAGATAAGGTGCAATCCTCACATGTTAAATGATAATTATTAATGTCTATCATATTTGAATCATCACACAAACTGAAGGCTAGATTATTTATTATAAATTGCAAATACATTTTAAAATACAAATTTTTTTCATAGTGAAGATAAATGTTTCTATTGGTGCGTTTTTAGAATTTCATAAAGTTATATTTCAGTACGGATGCTCGTTTAAAGCCTAGGGTAATGTAGGAGCGATGATCAGTTCGTTTTTAGGAGAGTTCGGCGTGTCGCTTCTATGGTTGAAAAAACTATGCTTTTTTAAGGCACTTAGGGTTTCAGGGGGCAGTGAATTTTTTTCTAGCCAAGTAATCATGGTGTCTGCTGAAGTTGGATGGGTATTTTCGGTTAATCCTAACAGTTTGGTGCAGGCCGTTAAATCTAATACCATACCGGTCCCATAATTCCCATACACATAGAGCGCATAATAAAGGTACTCCCAGGGATCAGTACCATTTGGTGTTAAGTTGAATAAATTAGGGTGTGAAGCAAGACTTGTGGCTGCATTTTTAAGTGCTAAAGCAGTGAGGGCACAACAGCCTGTGATCAACAGTGTTTTGAGGAGATCCACAGGTTTTTGTTTGACGTGTACAAAAACATTTCCAATAATGTGATCGGGAAATTCATAGCCTGACATAAAGGCCACTATACCAGCAGTGATTCCTGGAGTAATGGCAATGGCTAATTTAGCCGCATAATGAAGCTCATCCATAGGGCAATTGTCTAACAAAAGTTGACAGATCAATTTAAAACCATCATAGCCCGCTTGACTGCAAAAAATAAAGAATGCTGTGCTTAACCAGGCTCCAGTACCTGTTGTAGTTAGAAAAGTTACAAATTCACTAAGACGAGTAGAGCAAAATGGCGCTAATAAATCAGGCTGATCTAGTAGTTGTTGGTAAAATTGTCCTAATTTATCTTGAATTAATTCGTCATCAAAGGTTTGATCTGCAGGTCCTATCCATGCTAAGGCACTTGGATGTTGCTTATTAATGAGACTTAATTGCGTTATGATTTGTTTTTGGAATTGTCTGTCTTCATTAAATTTATCTTTAATCATGGTAAAAAAATTGGGTAGGAAGACAAGACGTACAGCGGAAGTCATGCAAAAGCTGGACAATGCAGAAAGACCGGATAAGGCTTGTGGAGCCCAGCTTGCTGCATAATATCCCATGGCTCCAGAGGGCATAGCAGAAATTGTCGAGATCAGCATGATGGTAGAGTTCGATAAAAAATTACCGGAGTTAGTACAGAAGCTGCCCGCGATTTTTTTTAAACTTGCTACCATGTGTTGATAATAGCTAAAACGTGTTCCCGTTCCCACAGCGAGAAAAATAGCGGATGAACCAATCAGATACAATTGTGTGTTCAGATCCAATCCTGCCCACCAATCGGCCCCTAACGAAGCAGGAGTCTTGGTTAGTACATAGGGCAAAAAGGGGAGTGTTGTCGCAAAAGCAGCGGTACCATAAGCTACGGTCGACCATGATGGCAAATAGCGTGTCAGTGAGGATGGTGATGGGAGGTAACGGGTCAACCAAGTAGTGAGGGAGGCGGGGGATACATTATATATGGCAGTATTTGCAAGATCACTGGGCTCAAAAGTATGGTAATTGGGTAGAGGGTTGATATTAAATTCTCTTCCATTGTCTGAGTGAGTCCCGCTTGGGATTTCTTGCATTTCTAAAATAACGCTACCATCTTCATGCCCTGGTTTCATAGGTCCATCTCTTCAACAGCTTTGATTGAAAATTATCAAATCGGCGCTTAGTGTGCAAGGGTTTATGCGCGTTAGGCTTCATGAGTAAATCATTGCTCCAATCATGCTCGCTGAATTGGAGCACTAATGGGTATGATAGCTCTAGGTTTTTAGGCCGCAATCTCACCAAAATTCACCCACGATTACCTCTAAATAGTAAATAATGTTATCAATTTTTGTTTATTGTTTGCTATTTTGTAAATAATTATACTTATCCTAGTTCACGAATTTTGGAGATTGTTATGCGCATCGTGGTTATAGGTGGAACTGGCACTTTAGGGCGGGAGGTGGTCAAAGAATTGTCATCACGTCATGAAGTTATAATCGCTTCAAGGCACGATGGTGATGTATTTATTGATATAACAGACCATCATACGATAGAAAAGATGTATAAAACGCTGGGTCGAGTCGATGCAGTTATTTTAACAACGGGAACCGTCTATTTTGGTGCATTGGATGAAATGACAGAATCACAATATTGCATCGGTTTAAATAATAAGCTTATGGGACAAGTTAATACGGTATTGATTGGACTGCCTTATGTCAATGATGGTGGCTCATTTACGCTAACTAGCGGTATATTAAACCGTGATCCCATTCGCTATGGCTCATCAGCTGCGATGGTCAATGGTGCTTTGGATGGATTTGTTAAAGGCGCTGCCATTGAAATGTCGAGAGGTCTGCGTATTAACGTAGTAAGTCCAACCGTTTTACAAGAGTCGATGAATGATTACGCTGACTATTTTCATGGGTTTATACCGGTATCTGCTGCTCGGGCAGCAATGGCATATTCCAAAAGTGTAGAAGGCGGCCAAACAGGGCAATTGTATTGTGTATGAAAATTAAAAAGTAGACTTAAATTGCTCCCCGGAGGATGCGAACCTTAAAACTCCTGGTTCGCAGCCACATAAATTGACTAAATTTTTAATAAAATTATCTGGTGCAATGTAATTAATAATTACGACAGTTTTCTGGCAAATCAGTTACACCTTAACTTTCTAATAGATCCGGCATGAATCTCCAAAAATTTCTTTTTGCTATTATTTTGAAGAAAAAAATGACTCAAGTTTTGGTGGGGGATTTTGTAACTCCTCTTCTACGATCTTAGAAGTTTCCGGGGTTGTTGTTATTATTAGAATAGGCTTGGGAGCCATTAATCCAAAAAAATTCAAGCTTGTTGTAGATGTTTTCTCATTTTGATTTACTTGGGATAATTGATTTTCTTGCGGTTGGAAGTTATTTTCCAAAACTGGAACATTTTGATAAGTATTATCATTTTCCTTTGTTGTATCCTCCTTCAGCTGGATATTTTGATGCAGGGTCTCCGCTGCTGCTTCAATTACGGGTATTGGTTGATCTTTAGGATTTTCTATTCTTATCGTATAAGAAATGTTTACTGTTTCTGTTTTTCCATGCTCAAAGTCTTTCATTTCTCGAGTCGGCCTGATTCCATTGAATTCAATTTCTATTTTATCCAGTTTCTCCTCAGTTTTAACAAGCACGGTATTTGCCCCCGTTAACTCAGGAACACCTAAAAAGTCATTCGATGAATAACAATGAAAACACCCCATCAAGGCAAACCACTTTCCATGATGCTCTTTCATTTCTTTCTCTATGATTTTAGTGGCTGTGTAATTCATACTTTGAATACGGAAAGAGTCCTTTGTTATTCCTGTAACCAATCCATAAGCATATATCATATGATCTTTTTCATATTGTTCCGAATAGGTATATTCCGTGTCGATTCCTACCACTCGTATGCCATATTGTTTGGCTGCTTTTACTAATTCTAAAAAATTATTTCCTGACCGATAATTACATTGTTGGCATTTACAGTGTTTATCATGAGTTAGAATCTGCTCTGGCGAAATCAGAAATCCTCGATCTAGTGTTTCCAGACAAGTTTCAATTTTTTGATTTGAGGCAGTTGCAACATTGGGATCATATTCGTCCATTTCCTGTTGATCATCATAATATAAATGCTCCAGAAACATGGTGGTATACCCAGCTTCCTTTAGTCTTTTCATATGTTGAATTAAAAAATTTTTAGGAGCGCGATCCTCATGAAATTCACCAACAATAAAATTTGTTTTCAACAAATCTGCAAGCGTGTTTACCGCTGCGTGATTTATTGGTTTGCAACTCAGATAAAAGGCCCTTAATTTCTCCTCAAGAGAAGTACGTGTTTTGTTTGGGGAAATTCTTTTATAGAAAAATGAAATTCGATTCTTGTTTTCTGGGGATCCTGTAATTTCCAGAACAGCTTGTTTGTATTTATTCTCTTTCGTTTGATCGAAAGAGGGCCGGCAATGTTTGTTTAGTTGATATACCATAATTCATTTAGCTTTTAGAAGTTATTTGTTTGAACAATAGCAAAAAATAATGAGGGGAAGATTAGCTAAATATGAAATAAGAGATTGAGTCAGTAATTTTTGGAATAGGAATTGTTATTCCTTGATTTAGCTGGATCTCAAGTGACAAAGTTGGGCATCCAGCTATCTCATTTTTTGAATTAGGGCTCTTTTATGCATCATAAGTTTCTCTTGGTATCCTTGGTTTAGGTCTTGACTGTTAGAATTTTACTTCTTCAATACCAAAGTATCTTTTTCAACTTCTTCCTTGTTTTCGATATTCTTTGTACTGATATACCGGTCTTTGAAATTTTTAAAGCGCTGACTCGATTTTATAAGAGCAGCATTCTCTTCTTTAATGAGATAATCATTCCAAATTTTCCCATAATGGGGGGAAGTAATGGAGTTTCCCTGAGTTTTGAAGCTCTCTAAATTACTGGGGTGTTTAATAGACATGAGGCTCAATTTATAAGCTTTATCCTCGATTCCAACTACTTTAGCCTTTTCTGGAATATCTTCCCGGATTTTATGTTTATCCACTAGTTTGTTGTTCCTATCGGATATTTCTCTCCAATAGCCCGCCATATTGATTAAATCACGGAAGGTGGGTGGTTTTTGATGTGTAGCTAAAGCAGTTTGGTATTTTTTGTTCCATTGTTGGCCTAGGATTTCAGCTTCTTCCTTTATGATATTTTTGGTTTGAAGAATTTGTGCTAATTCAGAAACGGGATATTCTGGCATTTGAATGGTTTGTAAGCGTCGATTAAGCGCTTCACTCGCTTGGCGACGTCCGGATAGAGTTGCTGGATTTTGAGTGCCTAGAAGTATAAATCCTGGCTGCCTGGGGTATTCCCCTGCATCATCTTTACCCATTAAAAGGTGATTTAAAAACTGTTCCATCATCGGCGAGCTATTGATTTCATCCATAATTACCACGGCGCCTTCATGAAAGGCCTTTCTTAGGAGATCTTTCTTTTGTTTGATGGAGTACTCGGCTGGAATACGATAGAAATGGTTGCTGGGTCCATCCTGAGTGTCGGGGGATTCTTTATGACTCAGAGAGCATTCCTTTAATCCCCATGATCTTAGAAGATGTATGAGGAATTCGCTTTTCCCCACGCCCGGATTGCCTTCAAGTACAAGCCCTCCTAAACCGCCATACAGCTGCGCAGGATTTGCTGAAAGGATTTCGTTGCGACGTTGTTGACGTAATAAAAACAGTTGGTTTATTGATTGTTCAATAGGTAACCTGGACGTGGTGATGCAAAAGGAGGAGTGGCAAGAAGGTTCGCTCGGATTAATCAACTGCTTTAGAGTTGTAAGTGGTTTAAAGTTCTGTTTAAAATCCTGTTGATGCTCTTGAGGTACTAAAGGCAGTGCCAATTTATAGGAAAAATGCTTTACTGCTTCTTTAGGGTTTGCATTTTGATCAGTTTTTTCTTGATGTTCACAATAACTTCGGGTCAACAAAGCCATCATCTGTAATTCTCTAGGTGAAATGAGAATTTTGGTATCGGAATAACGACATAGGGTGGTGTACACCTCAAGGAGGTGCTGTTGAATGGACTCAATTACTTCTTTTTCTAAAGAAGAGCCCTCAAAAATTGGATTTAAGATACGCTCTTTAATCACTGAGTTAGGTAAAGGGGTAAATACAACGGCATTACCATGCTCTTGAAAAAGAGAGGGTAACGTGCGTCCTTCCCCATAACTTAAAGGATTTCCAGCAAATACTACTTTATGCCGCGGGCTTAGAACATGCACATTTCCCTTGTACAATAATGAGGGCGGTGTATTAAATAAGTCCTGAAACTCACTAAAATCACGTTGACCTATGTTCGCCTCATCAATAAAGAGAATTTGGTAGTGCTCGTCTGAACCGGAGTCTTTGGCTTTCAACCATTCTTCTAGCGTGAAATGAAGCTTATGTTTGTCTCTACCACAAAATTCTGATTCTATAAACGAGGTTTTACCTACTCCAGACAGTCCACTTAAAAAAACATAGGGGTTGTTTTTTAAGACCGAATTACAAGCATCAATTCGGTCTTGCATGAATGTTTGTGCACTAATTTGCTTGAGGGGATTGTTGCTTAAGGTGTGAAAATCACTTAAGTCAGATTTTGGATTTAAAGTAGTTGGCATCAAAATCAGGTTACCTGTTGCATTTGGATCGTTTCGTCGCTCATGGAGTAAAGCGTGTAATTCATCCATTAATGGAGCTGGGATTTGACCTTTTAGAATAACGACTTGATTTTCTTTCAATGCCTTGATTAAAGCCCCTTCTTTTTCTTGAAACACGAGAGAACCTGTTTTAGTGTCTTTTAAAGTCAAGCGTTTGATTAAATCAGAAGCCTGCGCTTCAGATGCGTCAATCACGAGCGGATTGTTGAACTGTTTGATCTGATTTTGTGTTACTTCTTTAGAGTAAGATACAGGATAAAACCTATCTCGGGCATCAACTACAGGCGTTTCTTTTATGTTGTGAATAGGGCTTAAGAGTCTCTCGGGGAGACTAACACCTTTCGCCAAATACACCGTGAGTTTCAGTTTGGCTTCATTAGCTTGTGTTAGCAATTTTGCCCATTGGTCCTCGCTAAGTGCTCTGCTGATGGTTAGCGTTAATTCTTTTCCCTGGCGCTGAGCCGCCTCCTCAATCAATCCTTTTTGTTCAACTAATTGTCCGTTGTCGCAAATATAGCGTTTAAAAAGATTATTAAATCGGGATGGATTTATCACTTCACCGGATCCTTGACCGCTATAGCATGTCAAGGAAGTTTCATTCAGTTTATTCCAGTTATAACCTGTTTGGTGGAGCAACTTCAGGTTGTCAGGCAAAACAATGTTTTTTCCTTGGTGTTGGATAGATCCTAACACTATAGCTTTTTGCCAAAAGGCTTGGTATTCAGCATTAGATTCTAATCCATTGTTTATTACCAACGTTTGCGGTATGGGGTCAGATTTTAAAGCTTTTTCTAAAAGCCCCTCTTTAAAACGAAAACCATCCCTATCAGGGACCCACTGTCCTAGAAGCTCTGTTTTCCAATAAGGGGAATGAAATAGATTTATGACGGTCTTGTTACCCACATCATGGTCAAGGGGGTTTTCTAATTGGGGTACAGGAGGAAGGTCCTTGAACGCAGAGAGTTTATTCTGCATGCGTGAAGTAAAATCCGATTCATTATAACAGTCTGGATTGGCACTGTTTCTAAAGCCTATGACTCGAAATTGAGTTTTACCTTGCTCCAAAGTATTAGGGACGGAATCCCTAAAGAGGTGGCTGAAAACGACACCATCTATGGTGGGATCTGGGTCTAATAAGCTATTAAACCGTACAAAATCACTATCTTTGAATCGATCATAGTTGATAAGTAAGGTTGGATTTTTGTCTTTATTTTCCTTAAGAAAGTGATACAAAGGGCCACCAGGTCCTTTTTGTAGCTTTCCATTCTCATTGATGTAATCCACACTGCAAAGAAGATCTTCCGGTGAATCGATAAGATAGACAGGATGTCCGCTGACTTTTGCTTTTTGAAAGACCTCAAGTTGCAACATCTGTGTTTTTTTATCAGTATTGCAAGAAATTAAAGTATTGTTTTTTGCAGATAATACCTCCTTACAATACTGAGTTAAGTCTGTGTACTCGTGGGTCGGGGTACTTTGAGATTGAAGATAATCGACGCACCATTGTTCCAATTGTTTTTGGCTTTGGGTCTGTGTCTTAATGTGTTTTGAAAGATTATCTTGTGCTGCTTTTCCGGGTGTTGAATCAGAAACCAACTGAGCAATCCAGTTAGTGGCACTCGGACTCTTCTTTATCTTATGCATTTGTTCTTGGCTCAGATGGTCAATGCTTTCCTTCAAGGATTGTTCAAAGCTTAAGTTATCTCCATTGCAATAAGATTGTTTGTACTCTTTTAAAAGCTGTTTCGTAAAAACCCGTAACTCTGGGGAATGATGATTGATTCCCCAAAACCATGCAGGGATTCCATTTGTATCACGTAAGAAGAGGCCATCGGATAATTCTTCGACAGAAAATTGAACATTTTTGCACTGAGATAATATATTATCCCTGTTCTGTACCTCACATAGAGTCAATAGTCCTCCTGTACTGAGAAAATGCTTAGATAGTGACAGTGGAGTGTTGGGTTTTATAACATGTGATTCAACCGTTAGATTAGCGGATCCTAAAGCAAGTTTAATTGTCTTTTTCAGGTCTTTATCAGACACATTTTTAGGTCCATTAATATAGTTAGGGTCATAGACCGTCCAGGTGGTTTTTAAAGGAGGGGCAGGAGGTTCCAATGCAATCGCATGCCAGGGATTATGAAGTACTATGGGTTGTTTCACTTGTTCAATCAGTGCTTCTACCCATTTCTTCCCTAGACTTATGGATGTTCGATGCTGCTTAAGTTGAACCCTATTGACGTAGTCTATGAGCTGATTAAAATCATTCTCAAGTTCTTTGGGTGGATTGGGGGTGTTTATAGGATCCCACGTTACAACTCGCTCAAAGAAAGCATTAAAATCTGAGGGATTGTGAATAAAATACGTAGATAAAGCAACGCACATTCCATCTTGAATAGCCTGGACTAAATTCCTATGTTGGTTAGGAGTTTTATTCATTAAATACTGCGAGAATTTTGCAACAATCATTCCTTGGTGATTGCCTGAAAAAGAAGTTGGGAAGGAGAATTCTTCTGATTTTTTAGGTATGAAAGTTAAGAATTCTTTGACATTAAAATGAGGGTCTTCTGGAGCGGTTGCCCTATCTGAATTGTCTGTACAGTCTGAAAGGAACTTTTCACTGCCGTTAGGATCGGCCTCTAGATACAAAATTTTTACATCTTCAAGTTGGATATTTGGAGCAATTCTTACTAGTTGTTCAAAGTGCTCTTCTGTAAAGCGATCATCTACATAAAAAGATTTAAGATGAGTCAATCCTGATTGAATTGATAATAGATTGGTCAGATCTAATTTATCAAACCTGAATAAATCAAGTTTTTCAAGATTTGGTGCTGCACGCACTAGTTCGTTAAGTTCTTCTTTGCTTATGAAACTGTATCTTAAAATAAGTGACTTAAGCTTGCTCAAACACTCTGGTTGGGATGACAATGAACCTGTCAGTTGTAATTTACCTGACCAAGATAGATTAAGGGTTTCAAGATTTGGCGCTGCGAGTAGTAACTCTTGTTTTGCAGTGACATAACTCTCCTCTAAATCCAGATATTTAAGTTTCGCCAAGCATTGGGGGGGAGATAAAGTTGCGTTTGGGCACCAATAATTCGACATTTGGATAAATTAAGGGTCTCAAGATTTGGAGCTGCAAGTAATAATTGGCTAAGTTGTGCTGCGGTGATAGAAGTTCCACTTAAATCAAGAGACCTGATATTGATTAATGATTTTGGTAAAAGTGATGAAAAATCATCAGCTTCTCCAAGCTTGTTACAGTTCTTTAGAACAAGAGTTTCAACATTGGGCGTTTTGGAAAGTAATTGACTTAATTGTGTTCCGGTTATAGGACTGCCACTGAAATTAAGAGATCTAATTTGATCTGAAAAACTTAATATAGGTGATAAAAACTCATTACATCGCCTCGCGAAATTTACTTCTATTTTTTTTGCAAGCATGTCATTGCTAATGGATTCTAAGTTATTTTCCCCCGCTTGAATCGTAATGATTTTATATCGCTTTACACGGTTTAGATCCATCTGCCTTGGTGGTATAACCTCATCATCCTCAGGGAAAATATCATCAATAAACTGTGTTAATTGGGGGGAAGATTTCGCAAGTATTTCTAAGGCTTCTATCTTCGATGAATCATCTAATTTTTTCCATAAACTAGCATATATAGCTCGTTCTAAAGGTTTTTTATTATTTTCTAGAAGTTGAGAGACCCAATAATCATCCAATAGTAATATCGAATTTTTAGTAAGACGATGATTTTGAACTGCAAGTTTGATAATACTGTCTGGATAGGCTTTAGTGATAGATTCTAGAATTTCATTATTATCCAATTGCGATAGATTATCTTGATTCAGTGGTACAAGGCTTCCTTTTTGCCATAAGAATATAGGAAAGTTTTGGTTTATAAGTTCGATTAGTATTTTTTTCAGTTGCTCTACCTCATTTTGGGAACGGCAACTTAAGAAAAAATCATTAATAATTAGGGTCTTAGGTATTGATTTTTCGTTTAAACTCCTAGATACCCAAAATTTCGGATCTTTTTGTCGAAGTTTATCACTATCAAGCTCGCCTCCTGATGGTATGGTTGAGTATGTTTGTTGCTCATCACTGTATTGATAATAAAAACTTTTCCGCATAGTTTTGTCTATGAGGAGTTCAATTTTATCTGTAGTCATCCTTTGCTCCTTAAACTGTATATTATTCAGTTTAACGAGACATAATTAACCCAATATGACTTTCATGCGAACAGTGGAGTGTTCTTATTCCAGTTTGGAATAAGAACCATGCCAGGTTTAATTCGATTGCTGATCGAACATCAATAATTAACCAAAAGGATTCCGGCCGAAAATTATAGGTTTATGGTTAAAGTTGGCTCTAGAAAACGTTTGGGCATTTAAAAGACCTAAAGAAGTGTTTATGCAGCAGTATAAAAATGACTTCCTGTAGCTAGAGTACGCGGCCGATGTCTTCGGAATAGACCTTGATTTCATTGGCGTCCCGGAGAGGATTTGAACCTCCGACCTGCCCCTTAGGAGGGGGCTGCGCTATCCAGCTGTGCCACCGGGACTTAACAAAATTCTAAGTCTACCGTTATCATTGAGAAATAACAACTTCAATTTCTATTTTAGAAAATTGATGAAAATGAAGAGGGTAAAGTTGATTAAAAATTGATATATATGGACGTATGATAGACTTGCTATGGTATACTGTGACAATTTTTCATGTCGAGTCGCTTCAATGGATACTTCCGATTTAAAATACCCATTCCATTCAGCCTGGCATTTTTTATGGCAGGTGATTAAACCTTATCGGTGGTGGTATGTTCTGATGCTTCAGGCTCCGCTACTCACCGCTTTTTATATTTTTGCGAATAATTATTCTTTTAAACTCATTGTTGATGCTTTTTCCAATGAAACAGTTACCTCTTATTATCAATTACTATTTCCTATTTTGTTGTTTATTATTGCGCAAATTACTTTGGATGTAGTCTGGAGAATTAGTGATTTTGCGGAATGGAAGGCTGAGCCGTACGCTCGACAAAGATTGTTAGCTTCTGCCTATAATTATGTGCAGTATCATTCGTATAGTTATTTCCAAAACACGCCCAGCGGAACTGTAATCAGTAAACTGAAAGGGCTTTTGGATGGCTACGACAGTGTTTTTGCGAATATCCATCATATTGTAGGTAAGCATTTTTGTGTGGTTTTTGTTTCAGTTTTTGTACTTTTAGTGGTTAATCCGAATGTATTTTATTTTATGTTTGTCTGGTGTGTGTTAGTGATGGCAATCATGTTACCCATGGCGCTTAAACTAAATCAGCTATCTAATAAGACTGCAGAAAGTAAACACCAGGTAATAGGTGCGCTTTCGGATAATATTACCAATATATTTTCTTTATTCTATTTTGCAAAACGTCGTTTTGAACATCAGCGCGTGATGCAGCTAATGTCTGATAATTTTGTACCGCGCCAAATTGCCCTTTATCGATATGATTTTAAATTTAATCTGATCGGCTCAGTGCTTTATTGGTTCATGCTAATTACTGTTTTTTGTTCATGATATATTTACGTACGCATGGAGAAATTTCAACAGGCGACTTTCTGTTTGTCATGCTGACAGCGATTACAATTTCTTTTGATTTATGGACGCTTATGAGTAGCCTTTGTACTTTTTTAAAAGAAATTGGTGATTTCAAATCTTCTTTTACTATTTTATCTATGCCTCATGAATCTGTTGATGATCCTCAGGCACAAGACTTTCAACTAAGTGAAGGAAAAATTGATTTTGATCAATTATCTTTTGTTTATAATGAAGGAAAGTCTGTATTTGCAAATCTTAATTTACGCATTAAGCCGGGTGAGAAGATTGGTTTAGTCGGGCATTCTGGGGCCGGGAAATCTACTTTGATTTCGTTGCTATTGAAGAACTTCAAGCCTACTTCAGGTCAGATTTTTATTGATGATAGGCCTATTGCAAGCATTACATCCGATTCATTACGGCAACAAATTGCGCTTATTCCCCAAGATATTATGCTTTTTCATCGTACGATCGGTGAAAATATAGGCTATGCAAAAGATAATGCTACACTGCAGGATATAAAAATGGCGGCAGTCATGGCAAATATAGATGATTTTATTGAGTCATTGCCGGAAAAATATAATACTCTTGTTGGTGAGAGAGGAGTAAAACTTTCTGGCGGGCAACGCCAACGAATTGCAATTGCCAGAGCATTTTTAAAAAATGCAACAATTGTTATTCTAGATGAGGCAACTTCAAGTCTTGATAGTATTTCGGAGCAGGAAATTCAACAGTCAATTAATGAAATGTTAGAACAAAACAAGGCAACGGTAATTGCTATTGCCCATCGCTTGTCTACTATTCGTCATATGGATAGAATCGTGGTAATGGAAGATGGCATGATCATCGAAGAGGGGGCTTTTGATGACTTGGTTAATAACCAAGATAGTTACTTTAAAAAGCTTTGGGATAGTCAGGTAAATGGAATGGTTTTATAAGAGTAAAGGGAAGATTAGGTCATGTGAAGCAAAACAGTGGTACTTTTGCGCAGTTCTGCTTCACTCTATCCCTAAAATCATAATGCTGAGTTATCCCTATTTGTTATTCGGGATAGCAATATATGTCACCTCCACCAGCGGTGCCAGAATGATATATAATGACATTGCCTCCAACAACTTCTACTTTTTCTTTTAGACATCGATATCCTGAGTACGTATAGTAATAATCGCCTTCGGGAACAGGCCCCTCAACTGTGGTATAAGTTTGGGTTTGTGGATCAACGGTTATAGGAACGCTTTTCCATGTTTTGGTTTCTGTGATGATGGTGGTATCAGCAAATACAGCTGTAGCAACTGCTAATTGCAATGCGATAAGTAATATGTTTTTCATTTGCATCCTCCCTGCATATATATTTAAAATAATCAGTATCCTTAATTAGGGATGCTATGGTTAAATATAGCACTATTTGATCGTTAAATGAATTTTATGGTCTTTGGGGCTAACAGGAAGGGTAATCTATTTTATATCATAATAAGTATTTTTAAATCTTCTCCCTTTGAGGGAGAAGAAGACGTTTTAACGGTGACTGTGCACATTCACATTAGTACTGTGGCCATGGGTGTGGCTATCGTGTCCATGCACATTGTTACCACTATCATGTCCATATACGTGACTATCATGCCCGTGTACATGGCTGCTAGAATAAACAGATCCTGTATCCCGATGTCCATGGCGGTGAGAGTCCGTAAAAACTGATGCAGTAGAATTACTGGGAGAATAAAAACCAAAAGTATTATAACCAGTAGTAACGGTGCTGCTGGGTGTATAAGTAGTGTTGCGGCTAAATAAAAAAGGTAATACACAAACAAGACCAATTAAGACAAACGCAATTGGAAATAGCGGTGTAAAAGCTGATGCAAATGCCATTTTAGCAGCTATTGTGGTCGTGGTTGCTGCCGTAGACTTGAGGCTTACTGCTGCAAGTATTCCTGCGGTGGCTACTGCAGCTGCTGTGAGAGCAGCCATGCATTTAAGTAAAAAACTGTAATTGGTAGTGTCGTTTTGCTTTGTATGTTGTGTTTTCATAAGGTATTCCTTTATTTTGGCGATTGAGTAAGGATTATTAAACTCAAAAACTTAGGTCCTAAATAATGATCGAATTTAAGTGAATATTTATCGTAAGCTTAAGACATCAAAGACAGTAAGATGCCTTTGATGCCTGCTTCATGTTACTTTAATAGGTGTTTTTTAGGGAAAAGTTTCCAAAATGATGAGTTGTCCATTTCAACAATATCAGAAGCCATATAGTCAAAATACATAAATAGTCCGTTAATAATCGCTAGTGCTTCTTCATCACGATTCAGCAGACGTTCTAGTACTTCTTTTAGACCTAATTGATCCTCTTTGAATCCCCAATATTCTGGGTTACTGATTACATAGGAATCTATAGCTATTCCTGTTTTTAGATTTAATGTGAGTGAGACCACTACATCGGTTACCATAACTGAGTCACGAGATTGGTCTTCTGGAAGTTTATCAAGATCGATTTTTGCTGAAACTAATGCAGTTAACCCTGTGTAATTACCATCGGTATCTTTAGTAGTTGACGTGACCACACCATTGACTGAAATTGCTTCTCCGTATTCTTCAGTATACTCTTTTGTAAGTTCTTGCAAAAACTCAATAGCGCTTGGAATTATCTTATTACTTTCATCGCGCGTTAAAAATTTGGTAAGATCGAGCCCAATTGAACCTTTTAAAGCAGTGGTTGGCGATTTTCCATCTCCATAATCATAGCTTAGATTATCAATTGACACATTAAAGGTATTGGTTGAACCAACTTTGCTATAAAGCCCATTTAAAATGACGTTAGTTGCGCGTTCATCATCGATTTCTACTGCATCAAACTTGAGTTTAGCTGTAGTGCTTTGATTTTGAAAGGGAGCAAGAATATTTGTAATTTCAGAATTTAGTAGGTCTATTGGACTATCACTTGCAAATACGCTGGATACGAGACAAAAACTCAAACCGAGAGAACAAAAAAATTTTTTCATAGTAAAACATCCTGTTTGATATAGGTTTATTTAAATTAAGCTGTTTTTAAAAACAAAGTTAATAAAATCAATTCTATTTTTATAAAACTGCGGGTGCATTATGACATTATTTAGCAGTAAAAAAAATCTTTATCATGGAGAGGCATTAAGTGATTTCGGGGAGGGATAATGGGGGTGAACTGCTACAGCTAATGTAAGTAACATGCATTATTGCTTCTCTTACTACAACATAAGACAGTGCAATGATGCATGTTATTTGTTTATCACTATTTCAGGTGTCTCTGGGCTTAATTGAGAACTTATTCATCTTCCCAGCTTAACGTGCCTCCTGCCTGATATTCAATCACACGAGTTTCGAAGAAGTTTTTCTCTTTTTTCAAATCCATCATTTCACTCATCCATGGGAATGGATTGACAGCACCTGGATATTGTTCTGCTAAACCAATTTGAGTCAGGCGACGATTTGCAATGAAGTGTAAGTACTCTTCAAACATTTCTGCATTCATTCCAAGAATTCCTTGTGGCATAGTATCTTTGGCATATTGATATTCCAAATCTACTCCTTGACGAATGAGCTGAATTATTTCTTCTTTAAATTCAGAAGTCCATAAATGTGGATTTTCAATTTTAATTTGATTAATCACATCAATACCAAAATTCATATGCATGGATTCATCGCGTAAAATGTATTGGAATTGCTCCGAGGTGCCTACCATTTTGTTTCTACGACCCATGGAAAGAATTTGTGTAAACCCAACATAGAAGAATATTCCCTCAAATACGACATAAAAAGCAATTAAATCGCGTAATAATCGTTGGTCATTCTCTACAGTACCGGTGTGGAATGTTTCATCGGCCAAACTTTGGGTATAGGGTAATGCCCAAGCTGCTTTAGTAGCTACTGAAGGAATTTCCCGATACATATTGAAGACTTCTGCTTCGTCAAGTCCCAAACTTTCAATAACATATTGATACGCATGGGTATGCAGAGCCTCTTCAAAGGCTTGCCGCAAGAGATATTGTCTGCATTCTGGATTGGTTATATGTCTATAAACAGCCAGAACCAGATTATTGGCAACTAAAGAGTCGGCTGTTGAGAAAAAGCCTAAGTTGCGTTTGATAATTAAACGTTCTGCTTCTGTAAGGCCATTAGGATCTTTCCAGAGTGCTACGTCAGCACTCATACTGATTTCATTGGGCATCCAGTGATTAGCACAAGCGGTTAAATATTTATCCCAAGCCCACTTGTATTTAAAGGGAACGAGCTGGTTTAAGTCTGCTCGGCAATTGATAATACGCTTATCATCCACATGAATGCGCGCAGCTCCCATTTCAAGAGACTCATAGCCTGTCGCACCTGTAAGAGTGATGTCTTGTTGTTGTATGATATTTTCTGACATTTAAGTTCTTCCTAATTATTGGCACGCTTCGCAGTCTGGATCGAGTATGGAGCATGCTTTGGGTGCTTCGGTCATTATTTTGACTGCATTGAGTGCACTATCAGTCACAGTGGATTTTTCTGCATTAGATGCGCCCATGCTACGTAAATAATAAGTTGTTTTTAACCCACGAATCCATGCATGCATGTAAAGCTGATCCAGTTTTTTACCAGAAGGCTGGGCCATATAGATGTTGAGTGATTGGGCTTGATCGATCCATTTTTGGCGACGAGAAGCAGCATCAACTAACCAAATCGGATCCATTTCAAAGGAGGTCGCATAACGTTTTTTCAAGTCAGCTGGAATACGACTGATTGGTTGTACGCTGCCATTAAAATATTTCAAGTCATTAACCATCACTTCATCCCAAAGATCCAGAGCTTTCAAATCTGCAACCAGATAGGGGTTGATCACTGTAAATTCACCTGACAAATTGGATTTGACATATAAGTTTTGATAAGTAGGTTCAATGGATTGCGCTACACCGCAAATATTAGAGATGGTGGCTGTTGGCGCGATAGCCATTACGTTTGAGTTACGCATTCCTTGAGTACGTACTTTAATGCGCAAGCTTTCCCAATCTAAGCGTTGTGAACGATCTTGCTCCAAGTATTTATTACGCGCTTGTTGTAATAAATTAATAGAGTCAATTGGCAATATGCCTTTACTCCATAAAGAACCTTCGTAACTGGAGTAGCTGCCTCTTTCTTTAGCTAAATCACAAGATGCTTCGATTGCATAATAGCTAATTAATTCCATAGATGAATCAGCAAATTCGACGGCTTCTTGAGAAGCATAATCGATTTTTAATTCATACAATGCATCCTGGAAGCCCATTAAACCAAGGCCAACAGGTCTGTGTTTTAAATTGGAGTTACGTGCTTGAGGTACAGAATAATAATTAATATCAATTACGTTATCCAACATACGAACGGCTGTTTTAATAGTTTGTTTTAATTTCTCAATATCGAGTTGGCCATTTTTGATGTGCGCAGGAAGATTGATGCTGCCCAAATTACATACAGCAATTTCTTCTTCTGAAGTATTAAGCGTAATTTCAGTACATAAGTTAGAGCTGTGAACCACGCCAGAATGTTGCTGTGGTGAGCGCAAGTTACATGGATCTTTAAATGTCATCCATGGGTGGCCAGTTTCAAAAAGCATGGATAACATTTTGCGCCACAGTTTGACTGCAGATACAGTTTTTACATTTTTCATAAGACCTTGGCGGGCTTTTTCTTCATATTCACCATATAAAGCTTCAAAGGCCTTACCGAATTGATCATGTAACTCGGGAACTTCATCAGGAGAAAATAAAGTCCAATCAGCATCTTCGCGTACACGCATCATAAATAAATCGGGTATCCACAATGCAGTATTCATATCATGGGTACGACGTCGATCATCTCCAGTATTTTTTCTTAATTCTAAAAACTCTTCTACGTCTTTATGCCAACACTCCAAATAAGCACAAACGGCGCCTTTGCGTTTTCCTCCTTGGTTTACGGCAACTGCTGTGGCATCAGCAACATTTAGAAAAGGAACTACGCCTTGTGATTTTCCGTTAGTTCCTTTGATGTGAGATCCCATTGCACGTACGGGTGTCCAGTCATTACCTAAACCTCCTGCATATTTAGAAAGCAAGGCATTGTCTTTAATGGCACTGTAAATACCATCTAAATGATCAGGGACTGTAGTCAAATAGCAGCTGGAGAGCTGGGGTCTAATCGTCCCAGAGTTAAATAGGGTTGGTGTAGAGGACATGTAATCAAAAGAAGACAATAATTGGTAAAACTCAATTGCTTTTTCATTTTTATCTTTCTCCCGTATTGCCAGACCCATAGCAACGCGCATGAAAAAAGCCTGGGGTAATTCATAACGTGTTCCTTGGTCATGAATAAAATAACGATCATATAAAGTCTGCAAGCTTAGATAGGTAAATTTCATGTCACGCTCAGGTAATAGTGCTTTACCCAATTTTTCTAAATCAAAATCAACCATTTTTTCATCAAGCATTCCTTGCTTGATGCCATGGGCAACATAGATTTTAAAATAAGCAGGGTAGAGTTGACTCATTTCATCAAAGGTAGCGTCTGCTTCAATACCTAATTTATGCAATGCTTCTATTCGTAAACTGTCTAATAGTAAGCGTGCGCTGACATAAGTGTAGTTTGGCTCTTTTTCAACTAAAGTACGTGCCGCCATAATTAATGCTTTATGTACATCGGCGAATTTTGCTTCATTATAAAGGTTGCGCAGTGCATCTTTAATGACTGGTTCCGCTTCAACATGTTCTAGATTGCGACATGCTTCATGAACAATCGTATTCATTCGTTCTGTGTCTAATGGTTTTAATTCTCCATCAGGCATAGTAATTAACAGAAGCTTCTGGTCACTCGCTTGCTTTTTTAATTCATTTTCGCGTGCTCTACGATGCTCTTCGCGGTATAACACATAGGCTCTGGCTACTTTATAGTGGCCGCTACGCATAAGTGCTAGCTCGACTTGATCCTGGATGTCTTCTATATGAACCGCGCCACCACTGGGTAAACGGCGTTTAAAGACTTGTGTGATTTGACGAGTAAGTTCTTCAATTTGCTGATGGATACGATCCGATGTAGACGCTGTGCCTCCTTCGTCAGCAATAAAGGCTTTGGTAATTGCTATTTTAATTTTTGTATCATCGTAATTTACTACTTTACCATTGCGCTTAATGGTTTTTAATAAACCAGGGGCATTAGCGGTCAATTCCAATTGACTGATTTGCGGCACATCATTTACCGGATCAATAGTTGCAGACATTTTTCCTCCGCTGGGTTTTAATTTTTATTATTTGAAGTGGATATAATTACAGTATAGGAGTTAAAAATCAACAAAAAAAGTAATCAACAAAACAATATATAGTGTATTTTTTTAGTTGACGCAACAATATAATGTGTTTGTTAGTGGTTAATGTATTTTTGTCAAGAGAATAAAGTGGGAATATATTGTGGATAACTTGTGATTAATTTCAGAATAATTTTTTCTCAATCACAAGCCTCTTTTTTCACGATAATTGCATCACTAACATTGGAGAATCCATGCACATTTAGCAGGAACGATCCTATATGTGCATACAATTGACTGGAGCTACCGCCGTCCAGGTTGATGGCATCGATGCAAGATAATGGGGGGGAGCGCATCAAATGAGCAAGTTTATTAGTAGTCATTGCTGCATTGGTGGTGACCAAGAGAATAATTTTCCCGTCTGCGTTGATCCCCAAAGCAGATCGTTCGGCAATGCCAGGTTTTAGCGATGGAATTTTCCGGTTGATCAATAATCGGGGGCCACTTTGAATGGCAAAATCAATCTCACCGTCATAATGAAACTGGCGCAGACTCGAAATATGCGCCTTATTATTTTTTATAAAAAAAACACCCCACCAACTAATTCGCTTTAGTGGATTTTCTAATTTTCCATTAGTGATCCTAAGTCCAAGAGGGTTAAATTCATGATCAAAAAAACCGCCATTGAGGCTTAGAAGTGCGTTGCTGTGTTCTGCAAATTGATTAACAGAGGCATTTTTTAAGGATAAATTTTTTGCATTGACCAAACCTAACTTATTTTTATTGAGATCGATTCGAAAAACATAGACATGCGACCAAGGTGCGAGTATTCCTCCTGCGAGATCCTGATACTCTATGCCAGGGCTTAATTTCTGCCAATTTCCTTCAGCATGAGATTGAAATGGAGCTAAAAAAATACTTATAAAAAACAAGAAAAAGAACAAATATAATTTGTTTGCATGATAAACATTGGTTTGCGAAGACATGTTATTGTATCCTTATGTACATCATTCAACACCACGGAATCTCTTATGCAAATTAAACCGCAACATAACAATAGTGAAGTACATAAGTCAACTACAGATTTAACTCGTTTGATGAATGAGGTACTCGAAATTGCCCGAAAAGAGGGGGCAACAGACGCTATGGTCGCTGTGACTAATGACAAGGGTTTTTCAGTCGATGTACGTATGAGAGAGGTGGAAACTGTTGCTTTTAGTGAGGATAAAGGAATTGGTTTGACTGTGTATATTGGCAAACGAAAAGGGGGAGCCAGCAGTACGGATACATCGCCTGCTGCCTTGGAGGCAATGGTTAAAGCCGCCTGCGATATAGCAAGAGTGAGTGCTGAAGATCCTTGTTTTGGATTAGCAGATAAGGAGTTAATGACGACTAATTATCCTGATCTTGATTTATTCCATCCTTGGGATATAAATCCTCAACAAGCGATTGATTTAGCTATAAAATGTGAAAACTATGCCTTGTCATTGGATAAGCGAATTACAAATTCAGATGGAGTTAATGTGTCTACACATGAATCCCATCATGGATTTGCAAACACGCATGGTGGGTGTGGCTTCATCCATAGTACACGCCATAGTTTAAGTTGTTCGTTTATCGCCAAAGAGGGTGAGGAAATGCAACGTGATTATGATTATACCACCGTTCGTCATGCGAACGACTTGGTGGACAGTCATTTAGTCGCAAAAAATGCAGTAGAGCGAGCTGTCAGTCGGTTGGGAGCACAACAGATTGCTACACAAACAATCCCTATTATTTTTTCATCGCGAATTTCTAGTAGCCTATTTTCAAGTTTTATTAATGCAATTAGTGGTTCGAATCTTTATAGAAAAAATACCTTTTTATTGGATTCCATAGGACAACTAGTGTTTCCTGAATTTATTCGTATTTATGAGCAACCTCATTTGTTGGGCGCTTTAGGGAGTTCGCCATTTGATAGTGAGGGTGTTCCCACTCGGCCTAATCTCATAGTAGAAAAAGGACGTGTGATGCAATATGTATTAGGAAGTTATTCCGCTCGTAAGCTTGGCTTAAAGACGACGGCAAATAGTGATGGAGTGCATAATTTAACAATTGACCCAACAGCAGGGGATCTGGCTGATTTATTAAAAATAATGGGTAAGGGACTGTTAGTTACTGAATTAATGGGTCAAGGAATAAATGGGGTTACAGGAGACTACTCACGGGGGGCGAGTGGTTATTGGGTCGAAAATGGAATGATTCAGTATCCTGTTGATGAAGTGACCATTGCAGGAAATTTAAAAGATATTTTTAAAGGGATTCTTGCGGTGGGAAGTGATATCAACCCTAATATTGCTACACGATGTGGTTCTATACTCATTGACAAGATGATGGTGGCAGGAAAGTAATTTAATAAGGTACGTTCGATGTAAAGGCACTTTTATGCGGCCTTTACATCGGCTAAACCACGTGAATTAAGGTAATGTGATGAATCCATTCATCGTATTAAATTGAGAAAAAACTTACTTACAAATAAAATCCATTCCATCTGTTACCTAAGCGGAAGGCCTAAGATCCCCAGGTGATCATCTGAAATAGATATAATTCTTCTTTAAATAGAGACAATTACTTGCTTTGTTGATTCTATATTCTACGCTTTAGATAAGAGGATTCAATTGGAGACAGCATGCGCAGCTTTATTTTAGCAGCATTGCTGGTTGTCAATACTGCTTTTGCTGATGGAGAGGTTGTCGGTTTTGCAGCATTTGAAAATGGAGATTATACAACTGCTTATCCTTATTTGATGCAAGCAGCCAGAGATGGCAATATTGAGGCTATGTATTTACTGGGTCGTATGTTCCAATATGGACAAGGTGTATCAAAAAATCCCGAAGAAGCGCTCAAGTGGTATCAAAAATCTGCAGAAAAAAATTATCCTTTAGCACAATTAAGTCTAGGTTTTATGTATGATCTGGGGGAAGGGGTAAAACAAAATTTTCCAGCGGCGTTTCAATGGTATATGAAGTCGGCACAACAAGGTAATGCCATCGCACAAAGAAATATTGCTTTGATGTATAGCACAGGGGATGGTGTCACAGCAAATAAAAAAATGGCATTTGATTGGTTCGAAAAATCAGCAAAACAAGGGTACAGTAAAGCACAGGTGAATCTTGCCTATGATTATATTATGGGAGAGGGAACCAAAAAAGATGTGAATAAGGCCCTCTACTGGTATCAAAAAGCAGCAGAACAAGGTGATGCAAAAGCAGAATACAGTTTAGGGCTTTTATATACTGGGCAACAACCCGGTGTTGGACAAGATGATCCATCGGCTTTTTATTGGTTTTCACAAGCAGCAAATCAAGGTCATCCCAGAGCACAAACTTACTTAGCTTATTACTACCTAAAAGGCTATGGAGTTGAAGCTGATCCTCAAAAAGCAGCTTATTGGTATCAGGTTGCTGCTCAAAATGGGCAATCTGATGCCCAGGTAGAAATAGGGCAATTGCTACTCACGGGAACAGGAGTAGATAAAGATTATGCACAATCCTTCTATTGGTTTACTAAGGCTGCAGCACAAGGAAACACACTAGGACAAGCTAAGTTAGGTTATATGTATCTTGCAGGATTAGGAGTCGATAAAGATTGGATTAAAGCGTATGCTTTATTTAAAATTGCAGCAGAAAATAAAAATCAGGAAGCAGCAAAAGAGTTAAAAGTGCTTCAAAAGAAATTATCTGCAGATGAGATAAAAGAAGCTGAGGAGCTGGCTAAAGAAATAGCCCAGAATATGAAACAAGAATCTCAGGATGATTAAAAAATATTGAGACTTTCTCTCAGAAGCGTAACCGTAATTTTTCCATTTTTATCACGATTTCTTTTCAACAAAGAATATACGGTTAAGTTTATATTATCACTGGTAGCGGAGGCAACATTGAGAAAGTAACTGCTTTCTAGTGTGATTTGATCGCTGGCAATATCGAGTTTCTGGAGTAATTCAGTGATTTTTTTTAAGTCTTTAATTCCATTTTCTTTTCTTTGTTTCAGTAGCTCATTAAGTTGGGTATCTTTTATTGTAGCGCTTAATGATTTTAGCACTTGTTTTGGTGCTGTATTGATATTAATAGGCGTAATCTCAGGTAATGCACATATGAATGGCTCTAAAGCCAAGTAAATAGGTGCGCTTACATCTTTAACCAATCGTAGTTCAGATTGGCTACTCATGAGTTGATGGCTTGGATAATAAGGGGGTTTTTGGCTTGTGTAATAAGATAGGTAGTTATCTTTGCCTCGAGCAAGATCATAGGATGTCAGCCAATCACTCACAGCAAGAGTTAATTGCGTTTTTTCTGCTTCGGAGATTTGTGGTATGGTTGCTCCAATAAGATTGACGAACCCAAGCATTGCTTTTTTATTTGTCAAATTATTTAGGTTATATCGAGATTGTAAATCATAAAGTACACCACTTAATACAACTGTCTTGTCAATATGCTCCATATTTAGAGGATATTGGCTTACTATTCCCTGAGCGCTTGCTTTCATGAATTTATTTTTGGGATTATTTAATTCTCCCATTGCCCAAAAAGTTTCTGCTTGGGTAGCAAGATAAAGCTTATCATGAGTGAGTATTAGTTTTGTACGGTAAATATCTAACTGGATTTTAGTACTCATTGCTGTAGCTACGATTGCAACTAAGGTCATGATAAAAAGAGCAGTAAGCAACGCACTGCCTTTATTTAGCCTCTTATGACATACTACAGTGAGTTTTTCCTCAAATTTTACTGTAGGCTTTACCGTATTAATTTTGGGCATAAAGTGCCCCTGGTAAGGTGAATAATAAATTGATTTCACCTAGATCCCGCAAAGTCAAATTCACTTGTAAGGCTTTGGGAAATGGCTCTTTGCGTTGATTTAAGCTCACCGCTTGTTCTCTCCATTCAGGGAGTATTTGCAAGTTTTGATTTAAGTAACCAAAATGACAATCAGTAAGATGAGATAATAAAGGCTTATCTTCATAAGCATTTCGATTTAAGCTATCAAGTGTATTCCATGATCTACGAATCAAAGTTCCTTCTTGACAAACATAAGCTACTCGTTTTAGTGTGCTCCGCTTTTCAATACTACCAGGGTTTACCACTCCATCACGTGTAAATTCCAGGTAGTTCGTCTGTCCTATAAAAGCTGAAAATAAGCGCATTTCGTTGCCTCTTATGGCTCGTTCCACAACTTGGCTTGTATCTTGCTGAATTAGACTTATTGCTAGTTGAACTTCGTTTAAACGATAGCTTTGCTCATTAACTCGTGAACGAGTGGTAAATGCATTATATAAAACGGATGTGGTGATTGTAGCAAGAATGGCAAATACGGCCAGCGCAATTAAAATTTCAATTAGAGTAAATCCCCTAATTTTTTTTTGATTTTTTAAGGTTTTTTTCATGGCACATACCTGAATGCCTGCAGCTCTTCCCTAAAAGGGCCTGCTTTTTCGGTGCTTACAAAAATAATTATTTTTTGAATGTTTTTTTGTGATGTTGCGCTGATTTTTGCTCGCCAATACCAATGTTCATTGAGCATCGTTGTATCTTGGGTTGTTTCTTGACTTGGACTCACCTGAAGTAAGTTGAGCTGAATCATGGCTACCCCTTGCATGGCAATCCAGTGGCTTACGGTCTTTTCTTTAATACGTCGCGCAGTTTCAACATTTTGAGAAATTGCCTTGAGCAACGCTGTGAGTGCAATAGCAATTACAGAAAGGGCTAATAATACTTCGATGAGTGTAAATCCTGCTTTTTTATCATGCTTTATCATTTATTATTAACCACATTAAATTTTAAACTTCCATTTGACTTGCCAACAATTAAGGCGAGATTGTGTTCTTTCTCAGTACCGAAATACAAAGAAAATGGCGTCATATCACCAGATGAGGTCAGAATGATAGAAGGTCCACCAGACAGAGCCCGGTGGTTGATTTTTAAGTTAATATGTGTGCCTTGAGGGAAATAGGTGACTTTAAATACTCCTTTATTCGAAATGGGTTTCCATTGCGAATTATTTTGCAGCTGAAGAATTTGATAGCTCTCGTTATTAATGCGTAGACCCAGTGTACTGGTCTCTAAAATTGCTTGTTGTTGTGCCAATTGAAGTGTATTTACTAGCTGTTCGGCTGCAAACAGAACACGTCGACCTTCTCCAAAATCACCAAAGCTAAGTAAGGCAAAACCAAAGGTTATGCCTATAATCACTAAAACTATTAAAATTTCAATTAAAGTAAAACCTAGATTATTTTTTCTCATCCCAATTACCGATCTCGGCATTAATTCCTGTACCTCCTGGTTGTCCTTCCGCTCCGTAGGTAAACACATCTACATCACCATGTTGTCCGGGATTTAAATAAAGATAATCTCTTCCCCATGGATCAGTTGGTAATGATTTTAAGTATTGCTTCCAATTGTTTGGTATGGGGTTGGAGTTGGGTTTGTCAACAAGTGCTGCTAAACCTTGATCCGTAGTTGGATAAGTGCCGTTATCAAGTTTATATAAGTCAAGAGCATTTTGAATGGCAAGTACATCTTGTTTTGCTTTGACTTTTCGTGCTTCATCGGGGCGCCCCATAATTTTAGGAACCACTATAGAGGCAAGAATGCCCAATATAACAACCACAACCATGATTTCAATTAATGAGAAACCTTTTTGTCTATTCATCTTTACTCCGTCTAAATATAACCTAGGTAATGGAGGCACCTGCCATAAAGCAAATCCCAGGAAATCCATATTATACCCCATTTTGGGGTTTATTTATTGCGGTATTATACCATATTAAGTAATTAATTGTTCCATTGAAAAAATAGGAAGCAAGGTAGCTAAAACAATGAATAAAACGATTGCCCCCATCAAAAGAATGACCATAGGTTCTAATAATGTAAGTGATGTATCAATTAAACGTTTTACTTCGTTATCTAGATGAAGTGCTGCGCGTTCCATCATATTTGCCAATTGGCCGCTCTTTTCGCCACTGGCAATTAAATGGATTGCCATGGGACTGATATAACCTGTTTCTTTTAACGCTTCATTGATCCCACATCCCTCTCTTACTTTTATTGCCGCCGTATCAAATGACTGGCGCATGATAACATTAGTCACTAAACTCGCAGCAACACGCATTGTTTCAAGAACGTTTACACCGGCAGCGAAAAGAATACCAAAAGTATGAATATAGCGTGAGACATTAATGGTTTTTACCAAATAAGAGACTATGGGAAGTTTAAGCAGTAGGCGATGCCAGAATGTTTTAATTTTAATATTAGCTAAGCTTTTTTTAAAAGCAATCAGTAGAAGAAGAATCCCAAGTAACGTGTAAAAGCCATAATTTTTGATGAAATTGCTCAAGCTGATTAAGAGCACAGTCATTTCCGGCAGTGTTTGTCCACTACTAGTGAATACTTCGATGATTTTAGGGACTACGAAGCTTAATAAAAAAGATATAATGCCAATTGAAACGAGAATCATAATGATGGGATAGATTAAAGCTTGTTGAACTTTTTGTTTTGTTTGCTGTTGATTTTCCGTGTAATCCGCCAATTTTTCTAAAACGACATCTAAACGCCCGGTTTGCTCCCCTGAGCCCACTGTTGCTCGATATAACTCAGGAAATGCATGGGGATATTGAGCCATAGCTTGCGCTAAACCATAACCTTCAAGTACTTTTGAGCGAACCCCAATAATTAATTCTCTCACTTTATCTTTTTCTGTTTGTTCACTGACACCACGTAGTGATTCCTCTACAGGGATACCCGCTGCCAGTAATGTGGCTAACTGACGAGTGAATAAGGCCAGATCGGCCGCAGAAATTTTACTTTTGGCGTGATTGCCTGAGCGTTGTTGTGTTAGAATCCGAATTTGTGTGGGGATAAGTCCTCGATCACGTAAGAGTTGGCGCGCATGGCGTTCGGAGTCCGCTTCGAGCACTCCTTTAGTCGTATTGCCATTTTTTTGTAGTGCCTGATATTGATACGCACCCATAGTTTTTTATTGTTATGAAGGAAAACATACAGTTTAATCTATTGGGTTTAAGAAGTCACTTAAGGTACACTATACAACCAGATTATCCTGGAGACCTATAATGAGCAAAAATACTATACTTGAGGCAATTAAAGAGCACGAGGCAAAATTAATTGACTTACGATTTACTGATATACGCGGGAAAGAACAACATATTACTATTCCAGTTTCTGCTGTAGATAATGATTTTGTTGAAAGCGGGAAAATGATCGATGGATCTTCTTTTAAGGGATGGCAAAAAATTCACCAGTCAGACTTGGCTTTGGTACCTGATTTGGAAACAATAAAGCTCGATCCTTTTTTTCAAGACAATACCTTATTTATCCGTTGCAACGTTGTTGATCCTAAAACAATGATGGGATATGAGCGTTGTCCGCGTTCTCTCGCTTTACGAGCTGAAGCTTATTTACAATCCACAGGAATAGCTGATACTGCTTATTTTGGTCCCGAACCCGAATTTTTCATTTTTGATAGCGTACAATGGGAAACAACTATTGGAGGCGCTTTTTATAAAATTGATTCGGAAGAGGCTCAATGGTACTCAGGAAAAGAGTTGGAAGGAGGGAATATTGGTCATCGTCCTGGAATAAAGGGGGGGTACTTCCCTGTGCCTCCAGTAGATTCTTCTCATGACATACGATCGGCAATGTGTTTGACTTTAGAATCATTAGGAACGATCGTCGAAGCGCATCATCATGAGGTTGCCACCGCAAATCAGTGTGAAATTGCAACTCGCTATAATACGTTGACCAAAAAAGCTGATGAATTACAAATTTTAAAATATGTGGTCCATAATGTCGCACATAATTATGGCAAAACAGCTACTTTTATGCCCAAGCCGCTGGTAGGAGACAATGGAAATGGGATGCATTGTCATCAATCCTTATCCAAAGATGGTGTTAATTTGTTTTCTGGAGACCAGTATGCAGGACTTTCAGAAACTGCATTGTATTACATTGGAGGCATTATAAAACATGCTCGTGCCTTAAATGCATTCACTAATCCAGCAACGAATAGTTATAAGCGTTTGGTTCCAGGCTTTGAAGCTCCCGTTCTTTTAGCTTATTCTGCAAGAAATCGATCAGCAGCTATTCGTATTCCTCATGTGAATAATCCTAAAGCTCGTCGTATTGAAATACGATTCCCAGATCCTACAGCAAATCCTTATCTTGCGTTTTCAGCAATGATGATGGCTGGCTTAGATGGTATTCAAAGAAAAATTCATCCAGGGCAGGCAATGGATAAAGATCTTTATGATTTACCACCAGAAGAGCTTGTTGATATACCTACAGTATGTTCTTCTTTGGAACAAGCAATGGAACATCTGAAGATGGATCATGATTTCTTATTACAAGGTGATGTATTTACTAAAGACTTCATTATGAATTACATCAACATGAAAGAAGAAGAAACAAGCAGAATTAGAAGTATGACTCATCCTTATGAGTTTGAGTTATATTACAGCCTTTAGGAATAGAGTGATGAAAGTTTTTGTCTTTCTATTATTAATGACGATAATTTGCGCATCTAATGCGCAAATTTATAAATGGGTAGACAGTCAGGGAGGTGTGCATTTTAGTGATACACCTCATGCAGGAGCTCAAATCATTACTCTCCCTGATGAAAATAACTCTTCGTCACCATCTTCTATACCTCCTAAAACATCTCCTGAACCAAACGAATTACAAGATCAAAGCCCTGTAAAATTAAAACATTCGTATACTCAAATTGGGATTGTTCAGCCTGAGAGCGGAGCGACAATTCGTAATAATCAAGGTTTTGTCACAGTAACAGCTCAAACAGAACCTGATCTTTATCCAGGTGACAAATTGCAATTGCTCTATGATAATGCAGTTCTAGGGGAGCCGCAAAAAAATCCTGTGTTTGAAATAAATGGTATGTATCGAGGATCACATACTTTAGCAGTTCAAGTGATAGATGAGGATGGAAATGTAATTGAGAGTAGCGATCCCATAACGATTTATGTTTTCCGACCGAGAGTAGGTATGGTCCCTGGTACTAAACCACATTAAAAATACATGGAAATGATACATGCTTATTTTATTATCACCAGCTAAAAAATTATTAGATCCATCTAAGCCATACGATGCTAATATATCGAAACCCGCATTTATGGATAAAACGCGCATTCTTGTAAATTTGATGCAAACTAAATCTGTAGATGAAATTGCAGCGCTTATGGATTTATCGAAAGATCTTGCTGAATTAAATTATCATCGATACCAAATATTTCATTTGGATGATAAGGCGTTACTTCATTCATACCCAGCATTATTTTTATTTCAAGGTGATGTCTATCAAGGCTTACAAGCAAAAAACTGGACTCAAGATGCGGTACGATATTCTCAAGATCATTTAAGAATCCTGTCGGGACTTTATGGTCTACTGAATCCTCTAGATGCAATTCAACCTTATAGACTCGAAATGGGAGTTCGTTTAGAAAATTCTGAGGGAAAGAATTTATATGATTTTTGGCAAGATACAATAACAGATGCACTGAATCAACAGCTGGCCGATCAAGAAAATCCTGTATTAATTAATCTAGCTTCTGTTGAATATTTTAAGGTAGTTGATGAAAAAAAATTCAATTATCCAATAATTACGATTAATTTTTATGAAAACAAGAATGGACAGTTAAAAATGATTGGCATTCATGCTAAAAAAGCTCGTGGAGCCATGGCAAGATTTGTTATGCAAAATCAATTTGATGATTTGTCTCGTCTTAAAGAATTTAGTGAGCTAGGTTATAAGTTTAATGAGTCTACATCCTCGGAACGGCATCTGGATTTTGTTAGAAGCTCTCCAGCGTGAATTATCGTAGCCTGGTGAAGTTTAGCTTCTAGACAACTAACTATAAAAATCTAACAACTGTCATGTGGAATTTATCTAGTAGAGCACACCGTTTAAATCATTTTCCTGCGGATGGGAGCGTTTGTTATGTCAAAAGAGATGACGAGTTAGGTTGTGGAATTAGCGGTTCGAAATTACGTAAATATGCTAGCCTTTTACCTTTTTTGCTGGAGCAAAAAATACGCCATCTTATTATTATTGCTGGACCTCAATCGAATAACTTACTTGCGGTTTTGCAACTAGCAAGAGAGTTTCAATTTAAAGTGACTGCTTTTTTGATTCAACCTTGGAAATTAGAATTGCAAGGAAATTATAAACTAAGTCGTCTTTTTCTCGAAGAGCATGAAGTTGTATGGGTGGCTCGTCACGAATGGTCTCAGGTGAATAAACTTGCTTATTCCTATCTTAGCACACTCAGTGAACAAGGATTTGTATTACATGAAGGGGCGAGTGTTCCAGAAGCAATGGAAGGATCTTTGACGCTTGCTGCAGATATTATCTTAAATGAAAGTGCTTTAGGAGTAACATTTGAACATCTTTTTATTGATGCCGGAACTGGTTTTTCTGCTGCAGCACTCATTAATGGGCTAGCAAGATTAGAGCATCAAGCAAAAATTCATGTACTGCTATTAGCGGATAATGAAGGGTTATTTCGTAGTAAGTTAAATCAATGGATTGGATCCATTCCAACTAATTTCTGCTGTTTTTACCCAACAACAGCTAAGGCTTTTGGCTCTGTGAATCAAACAATTAAAAATGAAGTAAAACGTTTAGCAAAAGAAGAGGGTATTTTGGCAGATCCTATTTATGCTGCTAAATTATTTCATGAGTCAAGAAAGCGTATTAGCTCAGAACAATTAATAGGTAATATATTGATTATCCATTCTGGTGGAACCTTGACTGTTTCTGCATTTAATTATGTCTAATAAATGGAGATAACATTGTATGTCTTCGCAGCTTTTACCCATAATCTATTAGCAAATTGATCGATGCGCGAATTTTATGTACCTCTGAGATTTCTTAGGTGCTGAGCGTAAGAATTTTAATTTTCATCATATTACCCCTTGAAATTTAGCAACTGATCCCTATATCAATTAAATCATTAGATAATGTGTTAATAGGAGATTAGATAAAAATGTCAAGCAAGCAACAAACTATGGGCTTTCAAACAGAAGTAAAGCAAATGTTGCATTTAGTAGTGCACTCGCTTTATTCGAATAAGGAAATATTCTTACGTGAATTAATTTCTAACGCTTCAGATGCTTTAGATAAATTAAGATTTTTAGCTTTATCAAACAGTGCACTTTATGAAAATGATTCGGATTTGAAAATCAGTATTGATTTTAATGAAAAATTGAAAACTATCACCATCAGAGACAATGGAATTGGTTTAAGCTGGGATGAGGCCATTGATAATTTAGGTACCATTGCTAAATCTGGCACCAAAGAGTTTATGAGTCATTTAACAGGTGAAAGTGCCAAAGATTCCCAATTAATTGGACAATTTGGGGTTGGTTTTTATTCAGCTTTTATTGTTGCAGATAAAGTCACAGTTAAAAGTCGTCGCGCAGGTTTAAAACCCGAAGAAGGTATTGTTTGGGAGTCAAATGGTGAAGGTGAGTTCACTATTGATTATGAGAAAAAGGCATCCCGTGGTACAGAGGTTATCCTGCATATCAGAGAAGATAATGATGAGTTTTTGAGTGGTTGGCGTCTTCGCAGTATCATAAGCAAATATTCCGATCATATTTGTTGGCCCATAGTGATGAAAAAAACATCAACTGAAGAGAAAGAGTCCGATGAGTATGAAACAGTAAATAAAGCGACTGCCTTGTGGACGATGCAGAAATCAGATATTACCGATGAAGATTATAAATTGCTTTATAAGCATATTTCTCATGATTATCAAGATCCGCTTACATGGTCGCATAATCATGTTGAAGGAAAGCATGATTATATTTCTTTGCTTTATATTCCAGCTCATGCTCCTTTTGATTTATGGCAACAGGAAACCAAACATGGTTTAAAACTCTATGTAAAACGCGTATTTATTATGGATGATGCAACTCAGTTTTTACCGCGTTATTTACGATTTATAAAAGGTATTGTTGATGCAAGTGATTTGCCATTGAATGTATCACGAGAAATTTTACAAGATAATAAACAAGTCGAAAGCATCCGCGCGGCATGTACAAAACGTGTTTTGTCCATGTTAGAAAAGATGAGTACTCAAGATAAAGAAACCTATCAAAAATTTTGGAATGAATTTGGTTTAGTATTAAAAGAAGGTCCTATCGAGGATTTTGCAAATAAAGAAACGATTGCTAAATTATTGCGATTCGCTACTACGGCCAGTGAATCAGAGAAGCAAGAAGCGACTTTGGATGATTATATAAGTCGAATGAAAGAAGGGCAGGATAAGATCTATTATATTACGGCATCTAGCTATAATGCGGCTAAGAACAGTCCTCATTTAGAAATCTTCAAGAAAAAAGGAATTGAGGTATTATTATTAAGTGACAAAGTCGATGAGTGGTTGGTTGGCTATTTAAGTGAATATGCTGGTAAAAAATTGCAGTCGATTTCTAAAGGAAAAGTTGAGTTTGATGATGATGCTACAGATCAAATTAAAGAACAAGAAAAAACACTAGAACCAATTCTTACTCATATTAAGAAAATTTTAGAAAGTAAAGTTAAGGATGTAGTTGTTACTAATCGTTTAACTGATTCTCCTGCATGTATTGTTGCTGACGAACAAGATATGGGCTTGGAAATGCAACGTATTTTACAAGCAGCAGGCCAACAAGTTCCAACGACTAAACCCGTATTTGAAATTAATCCTGAACACGTATTAATTAAACGTCTGCATGATATTCAGGATGATAATTTGTTTGAGTTATGGGTTACTATGTTATTTGAGCAGGCCGTTTTAGCAGAAGGCGGTCAATTAGATAATCCTGCGGATTTTGTAAGTAGAGTCAATAAGCTATTAGCATCATCAACGGTGTAATTGTAGTCTGATAGAAGCGCGGCAAATCACAGTTTATGAGGATTTGCCGCGCTTACCTTTTCAACTAGAACCTAGCAAGAAAGAGTATTTCTTGGGGTGTGTTCTAATTGTGGTGCTGTTGGCTTAACCGTTGATTGAATTATGGTTTCACCACCAAAGAACGGTATATTCCTTGCTTCTGTCACAACAATTTGTTTGGCCTGATGAAGTAATGAATCTTCTTGTTGTTGCAAATTGTTAATTTTCTTATCAAGTAAATTAAAACTCTTTTCTGCCTCACTGATTTTTTCTTTTATTGAAGGAATTATTTCTTGTTCAAGAGATATGATTTCTCCAGATTGTTTCGATATGGCTGTTATATTTTGCTGCATTGTTATTTTGTTGTGTTCTAACGCATTGCTATCACTATTGTTTTTTAGCGTATATGCTAAAGTTGCCAGGAAAATACCTACGGTAATAAAGCTTATTACTGCTGCAGGAGCAAAGCACAAAGAGATTAAAACCATAGGCATCATATACATTCCTAAAAATCCTCCGCCAACAGCGATTCCTGAGCATAAGAGGCTAAATAATCCAATTTTTAGTAGATAATCTCTATAAGTGCCTCGTTCTTCAATGGTATGTTTTAATTGTTTATTTTCTATTTCAAGAGCTTGATTTTGAGCATGAAGTTGCGGGTTTGCTTTTTTTAATTGAGCGACCCTACTTTCTTTTTGATTTAAATCTTGTACATGTGTCTCTTTATCACGATAAACTGAGTGGCGGATTGAAATTTGCTTATACTTTTCAGCTTGGGTTAAAAGATAATTCTCCATAGCGCTAATTATTTGTCTTAACGCTTCTTTTTCCTGATACTTTAAGGTTAGTGATTGTAATAGATAGGGAAGCCGGATCAAGAATGTTTTATAGCTCATTTCTGTTGCATTTTGCATTAATTGATGCTGCATTTTGTGAAGTTTTTCATGCGAATCAATAATTGATTGTTGTAAAGCACGATAATTTTTTATGGATAATTGGTTTTCGGTAGCTTCGTCGTATATACGAGCTTGCTCTCGCATTGTGCGTGCCTTGGCGCGATCATTTCGTTGCTTTTGTTTTTCAGGGAATTCTGTAGTTAATCTGGTTGTTATGCCTTCTATGCGTCTTTGTTGTTCTTGAGCAAGCATACGTTTGTTTCTTAATGTTCCTTCCAGTTGCTTTAGTTTTTGAGAAAGAGTATTTTTCTGAAACTCTAATGATTCTCTCTCGTGAGCATGGTGATGTCCTGTGTCTGATGGACTTTGGGCTGTGTTAGGACGTTGATCCGTCATGTTCGGATGCGTATGTTGTGTTGGCTCAGGATGAGTATGTGTATGTTGTGTTGGCTCTGGATGAGTATGTGTATGTTGTGTTGACTCTGGATGAGTATGTGTATGTTGTGTTGGCTCTGGATGAGTATGTGTATGTTGTGTTGGCTCTGGATGAGTATGTGTATGTTGTGTTGGCTCAGGATGAGTATGTGTATGTTGTGTTGACTCAGGATGAGTATGTGTATGTTGTGTGGATTCTGAATGGGGCGTTAGTGCAATTTGTCTTGAGATTTCTTTGATGTAAGATTCATGACGCAATATATCCTCTTCAATCTCATTAAGCTCGTTACCAATCAATCGTTTTTGTACTTGAGTTGAGAGCAATTCATGTTCTAGTTGAGCGACTAATTCTAAATCGGTTTGGCTTTCTTGATGGTCTACTTCTTTTTCTTTCAAATCGTGTTGAATTTGTTTTTTACATGCATCTACCGTTAATTGAGTGGCAGTATTTTGTTTATCTTGGGCTAAAAGCTGGCTAAGTTCCTTTTGAATTTCAGTTGTTACAGCAGATACTGGCGATAATTGAATACAGGAATTACGTAGAGTAGCATAATCTGAAACAGCAATGTACCTATCTGTTATTTGTTCCAGTAAGTGATTAATATTAAGGGTTGATAATGACATACTGAGTTCCTCCATGCGAATTTTTTGTCCATTTTATAGAAGGATACTAAAGAGTCAACCAATAAATTTTAAAAAGATCCTGAAAAAAGAGAGTAATCTTTTTTCAGGAATTATCAATAAGAAAAATTATGCATAAGGAAGAACTAATACGGTTGTACCTACATCAATAAAATTCTCATTGAGCCACTTTGCAGCGCCTGGGAGGACACGAATACAGCCATGGCTGCTATTGTATTTAGGAACCTCATAAGCCGCATGAATTGCGTAGCCATCATGAAAATGCATGCAATAAGGCATTTTGGCGCCACCGGCTACGTGACCATCACGTGCAAGAGGATATTCATTGGATTTACAATCAGCCCCTTTTTTATTAAATACAGCGAAAGTTCCAGTAACAGTTCGACATGATTGATCCGAGTCAGGGCAGTGATCCATGCCTCCAGAGGCGCTGCCTGTCATTACTCGATTACCTTGAGCATCGTAGGCCGCCCATGCATCAGCATTAGGATCAAAAACAAAAAGTTTTTTACCTTTTACATTCCATGTCGCGGGGAACACATTTTGACCTCGTGTATCATCTTGGTAGGGGGTGGTGTAATGTAATTGACCTGCATCATCAGCGATAACATCAGGTTTGTCAGTGACACAAGAAGTTGCAAGAAGACCAATTAGGGGGGCTAGATACATAAATTTTTTCATCTAATAAATCCTTAAAACATACTGTAAAAAAAAGGCTCGATTCATCGAGCCTTTTTATTCTAATCGGAAATCATTCCAAATTAAAACTATTCATCAGTTAATCGAAAATATTTTGTTCCAAAATATCTTTGAAGTTTCTTCCTAATTGTGCCGCGACTAATGCCAAGCATTTTAGCAGCTTGTAGTTGATTGCCACGTCGTTTTTCCATTACTGCTTGAAGCAATGGAGGTTCAACCTCAGATAATATCATGTCATATAGATCATCAATGTTTTTATTTTTATTTTCGGCAAGAAAACGAGAGACTAAATTATAGACTAGATCTTGTAGACCTTGGTCTTGTTTAATGATACTTTGGGTTGTTTCAGGTGTTTCAATGACAGTCATCTTAACTTCCTTATTAATAATTAAATCATAATTCCAGTTGCTTACATTCAAAATGAAAGCAAAATTAATTGTACATGAAGGATAATTGATATTCTATATTTTTAAGATAAAACTATGCATTTTTTTTGTGCAATTCATTCGCCACAAGATCAAACAATGAGCGATCAGATTTTTCTGCAGACAACGACTGTTTCACCTTAGTTAATTGGGTGAGCATTTTATGGGGTTGTTCAGGATCGTTATAGAAATGATCAATATAACGAGTTAATTCATATGCATTGCAATCATATTGCAAGAACTCAGGAACGATCATTCTATTTGCTAGAAGATTACACAAGCCTAAAAATTTTACTTTGATAAACTTCATTGCTAAAACATAATTGAGTAAAGATGATTTATAAATAATACACATCGGTTTTTCTAATAATGCACATTCAAGAGAAGCGGTTCCCGAGGAAACAATGACAAAATCTGCTGCGGCCATACAATTTAATGCTTGTCCCTCTATAAAACTTATTGGTAAGTGGGTTTCAGAAAAATAATGTTTAATTTTTTCGGGATTAATTGTATTCGCAATAGGAATGACAAAATATAGGTTAGGATGGCGTTTTTGAAGAAGCAGTGCTGTATCACGTAAAATTGGCATATGATGCTCAATCTCATTATTACGGCTTCCTGGAAGAAGTGCAATAATTCGACTGTCGGCAGGAAGCTTAAGTGTGTCGCGCTGTATTTGAGTATCGTTGGCGGAGAAAGATATTTTTTCTACTAAAGGATGGCCAACAAAATTTACTGGAACTTTTGCTTTTTCATATATGGCTTTTTCAAAGGGCAAAATAACCGCCATTTGGTCAATGCATTGCTTTATAAGATGAATTCGTTTGGCCTTCCAAGCCCAAATTTGGGGGCTTATATAGTAAAGAATTTTAATGCCTAGTCTTTGCTTTGCATATTTTGCTAATCTTAGGTTAAAACCAGGATAGTCGACCAGAATGAGTAGATCTGGTTTTTGCCGGTTTAAATGTTTCTTTACTGCAACAAAAGCCTCACGAATTACTTTAAGGTGACGAATGACTGCTGTAAGACCTGTTACCCCAAAGCGCGCGAGATCAGAAATTAATTCTGCACCTGCTTCTTGCATATGCTGGCCACCTATTCCACTAATTTTTATATTGGGGTAGGCGTCTTTTAATTGACGAATCAAAACTGATGCATGAACATCCCCTGATTCTTCCCCCGCAATAATCACTATCCGTTTAGATTCTTGCATGGCGTTCCATCAAGTTAGCATTGATAAGTGAAGTAATTTTTTCTGCTGTTTCCAGGGCCTGTAGGCCGTCTTCTCCAGTAACCAGCGGGATACTATCTTCTTCAATGCATTTGATAAAAGCTTTTATTTCTTCATACAAAGCATCTCCATTGGCAAATTCCTTTTGTTCATGGGTAATATCGGGAATTCCAGGGAACAGCTCACCATCACCTTTTTTAAAGACTGCAAATTTTTTATTTTGATAGTCTATTGAAAGATAAGTATTTTGTTGAAAAATTCGTGTCGTGCGTTCAGTTTTAAAACTAATACGGCTTGCTGTAAGATTAGCAACACAATGGTTGGCAAAAGTAATGCGAGCATTAGCAATATCGATTGCGTTTGTCAGTACTGGGGCTCCTTGAGCAGAAATTGAAATAATAGGGCTATTAACCATATTTAGAATTAAATCAATATCATGAATCATCACATCAAGTATCACATTGACATCAGCGCCACGCGGATTGTATGGAGCTAAACGTTGTGAGTCTATAAACAATGGATTATCCAGGTATTTATCTAAAGCGAGTCGGGCGGAATTAAATCGCTCTAAATGCCCAACTTGCAATTTAGCATTGTTCATTTTGGCCAGTTGTATTAATTCAGCTGCTTGTGATAATGTTTCGGTAATTGGTTTTTCTATTAAGGTGTGTATTCCCCGCTCTAAAAAAGATTTCGCAATTTCATAATGTTTGTTAGTCGTTGCCGAAATACTTACCGCATCAACCTTATCAAATAAATCATGATAATTAGTATAACCGGGAACTTGTAACTCATGCGATACTGTTTCTACTGTTTTTTGATCTAGATCGCAAACGGCAACTAATTCTACATTAGAAAGAAGTTTATATTTTTGTGCGTGAAATCTACCTAAATAACCGACACCAATTACTGCACAACGAATTTTACTCATTCTGTCTATCTGTTAATTATTTGTGCGCATGATCGCATTTCTTTGATGATAAATCAATTTTAAAAGGATATTATTAGCCTTTAATAAAATGAATCATGGATAATATAATGCTTGTAGCTGGTGTAGATGAAGTCGGACGAGGGCCTTTGGCTGGAGCTGTTGTAACTGCTGCTGTTATTTTAAAAGAACCCATAGAGGGGCTTACGGACTCAAAAAAATTAAGCGCAAAAAAACGTGAATTACTCTCATTACTTATTAAAGAACAAGCTATTGCTTATGCTTATGGTCGGGCGGAAGTCGATGAAATTGATGCGCTTAATATTCATCATGCTACTTTGTTGGCGATGCAACGAGCCATAGAGGCTTTATCGGTTAAGCCTGATCAGGTATTAGTGGATGGTTTACATATTCCTAAGTTAAATATTCCGTGTAAGGCAATCGTTCAGGGTGATGATTTAATTCCCGAAATTAGTGCTGCCTCTATTCTTGCTAAAGTCTCCCGTGATGCAGAAATGGAAGCACTTGATGCGATTTATCCAGGATATGGTTTTGCTGGGCATAAGGGATATCCGACGGTCGCACATCGAGAAGCATTAAAACGACTTGGGCCAAGCCAGATTCACCGAAAAAGTTTTGCGCTAATCGGCAGTTTAACTTAATTTAAACTGTTAAATAAAATCTTGTGCGAGCTAATAGACATCAAGATACCAAAACTTGCTAAAAAGGTAACCATTGCTGTTCCTCCATAGCTTACCAGCGGTAATGGAATACCGACAACAGGTATTATTCCCATGACCATGCCGATATTAACAAATCCAGACATGAAGAAGGACATAGCGAGACTTGCTGCTAATAAGCGGGTAAATGTAGTTTGGGCATTAGATGCAATATGGAGACTACGCAAAGCGATCATGACAATAAGAGCAATGATCGCGAATCCACCAGCAAAGCCAAACTCTTCGCTACTTACAGCAAAAATAAAATCAGTGGCATGTTCTGGTAAAAAATTAAGATGGGATTGACTTCCCTCTAACCAACCTTTTCCTGCAAGCCCGCCTGAGCCAATAGCAATTTTTGATTGAATGATATGGTATCCTGCACCCAGAGGATCTTGTTCTGGATCAAGCAGGGTATAAACTCGTTGCTTTTGATAATCATGCATCACATGCCAGATGACTGGAATAGCTGATCCTACCATAAGTATAAGTAATAGAATCACTTTAAAGCGAATTCCTGCTAAAAATACAACACATAATCCAGCAGCTGAGACCATTATCGCAGTACCCAAATCAGGCTGTTTGGCAATTAATAATGCGGGGACACAGATAATCAGTCCTGCGACAGCAATCGCTTTAAAACTACTCGGGCGAGCTTGACGATCAAAATACCAAGCAGCCATCATGGGTACAGCTAATTTCATGATTTCCGACGGTTGAAATCGGAATAAACCTAATTCGAGCCAGCGTTGAGCTCCTTTACCGATTTTCCCCATCAGCATTACTGCAATCAATAAAGTTAATCCTACGCTATATATCCATGGTGTCCAAATTTTGTATTTATGGGGGGGAATAAAACCAAGCACAAGCATAATGAACGAGGCAAAAATGAGTCTCATTGATTGACGTAAGATCATTCCCGTGTTCGCGTTAGAGGCACTATACAAAATCAAAAGACCAAAACTAATCAATACAAGCAATAAGCCCAATAAGGGGAAGTCTAAGTGTAATGATTTCGCAGTAAAACGATAAACGGGTTTACTATTGAGTCTGTTCATTTTTCTTTTTCATCGGATAAAGTTTATAATATGTATCAAGTACTTTGCGAGCAACCATTGAGGCGGCAACATCATTTTCTACAACCACTGCTATTGCAATTTCTGGTTCTTCAACCGGAGTAAAAGCAATAAACAATGAATTGTCTCGTAATGCTTCAGGGATGTCTTCATATTTTGTTTTTTCATATTGTCTGCCGCTAAAAACCTGGGCAGTTCCCGTCTTTCCCGCAACAGGGTAGGGTGGATTGCGACCAAAACGATAACCTGTACCTTCATTACTGATTAAAACATTATGCATGGCGTCAGCAACTATGTCCCAGTTTGCTTCATCTTTCAGATAAATTGGGTATTCTTCTATGGGTTTATATCGTTTTACCTCCCCACTGTCACTATTTACGGTTTTTGTTAATAAATGAGGTCTGAATCGGCGGCCATGTTGACTTAAGGATGCTGTTGCGTTAGCCATCTGTAATGGTGTAGCTAACATAAATCCTTGTCCTATGGAAGTAATTAAGGTATCACCAGGATACCAGGGCACACCTTTAGTTTGTTTTTTCCAACGCAAGCTTGGGACGATACCAGAAGCTTCTTCATGGAGATCAATTTGGCTTAAATGGCCTAGACCAAATTTGACAAGCATATCCTCAATATTGGAAATACCCATTTTATTTCCAAGCTGATAAAAATAAGTATCGCACGAAACAGTGATTGCTCTTTTAAAATTGATCATTCCATGTCCTGTTTTTTTCCAGTCTCTATAGATATGGCTGGAGTTAGGTAGTTTATATTTACCTGGATCATAGATTGTTGTTGCTGTAGTTATAAATCCTTTTTCTAAACCTGCTAAACCAACAAAAGGTTTAATTGTTGATGCAGGAGGATAGACACCGCGAACAGCACGATTAAATAGCGGTCTTTGTAAGGTATTAGAAAGTTTTTTGTATTCCTTAGAGCTTACTCCAGCCACAAAAATATTGGGATCAAAACTAGGAGAGCTTACCATAGCCAGAACTTCACCATTTTTAGTATTAATAGCTACGGCAGCTCCACGCTTATCTTTTAATGCTTCATAAGCTGCTTGTTGCAGTCTGACATCAAGGCTTAAATAGAGTTTTGATCCGGAATGAGGATTAATTTTATCAATTGTTCTTAGAGTACGACCACTAACATCAGTTTCTACCATTTGATATCCAACTTTGCCGTGGAGAATATCCTCGTAGTATTTTTCAATGCCGGCTTTACCAATAAAGTTTGTAGCTCGGTAATTGGTAGGATCTACTGCTTTTAATTCTTGGAGATTGATTCTACCTACATAACCAAGAACATGTGCCGTTATTGCTCCTAAAGGGTAGTGACGCATCAGACGAGCTTTAATGCTCACACCTGGAAAATGGTATTGATTAATCGCAAAAATGGCAACTTCTTCCTGAGTCAATTTTAATTTGATGGGGACGGGGACAAATGAGCGATTTTGTTTGCGAGTGCGCTTAAAATTTTCAATATCTTCGTCAGAAATTGAAGGAATTAGTTTTTGCAATTCAGCTAACGTATGCTCCATATTCTTTACATGTTCAGGAATAATTTCCAAAACATACACGGGTACATTTTCTGCCAACAATACTCCATTTCTGTCAAGAATAACCCCTCTTGGTGGCGCAATCGGAATGATACTCATTTGATTTTTTAGTGAAAGTGTTTGGTATTTTTTGAATTCAGAAATTTGTAGAAATGCGAGCCTTAAAACTAGGATTAAAGATAAAATAATAAGAAAAGCGACCAGCAAGTTAATTCTGAAAAGTTGATGCCGAGATTCGATTCGATAATTTTTAAATGATTGATTTCGACTCATAACCTACAGTCAATTAAGATGGATACAAAAAATCGCATGGTAACTTAAAATGGGGCCGTTTACTATAGATTTACTTACTTATGGTACGGATGATTGTGAATAATAGACCAGGCCCTATACAATGTTTCTAATAAAATGATTCGCACTAATGGATGGGGGAGAGTAAGTTTTGATAAAGACCATCGTTCATCACAACGATTGAGCGTTTCTTGCGAGAGTCCCTCTGGCCCACCTATTAAAAAGCAAAGGTGGCTGTCTGTGTGTTGTAATTGGGAAATTTTAATTGCTAGCTCTTCACTGCTAAATGATTTTCCCCCCATGTCTAAAGCAATAATTCGTGAATTATGTGGTAATGCTTCTTTAATTAGAACTGATTCCTTTTCTAGAATCTTGCTTAAATCAGAAGACTTACTCCGACGAATTAAAGGAATTTCGATGATTTTAAGCTGAATACCGTCATTAAGTCGCTTTGCATATTCTTGAGAGCCTTGGACGACCCAAGCGGGCATTTTATTGCCTAACGTGATAACGGTAACTTTTAGCATAATATTGTTTAAGGCAGATCTTCCCAAAGACTCTCAAGATTATAGTATTGTCTGTATTCAGGTTGCATAACATGGACAACAAGGTCACTAAAGTCGATCAGTGCCCAATCTCCTGTTTCTAGGCCAGTGCAATGCATTGCAGGCATTCCTGAGGACTTCATTTCCTCCATTATCTTTTGTGAGATTGCTTTGACATGGCGCGATGAACGACCTGAAGCAATAATCATATAGTCAGTAATAGTTGTTTGTTTGCGAACGTCGATTACTTTAACGTCAATTGCTTGGTTGTCATCAAGTAGATGTAACACTTTGTCTAACATTGGGTTTTGTTCTGACATATTTTTAGGTGGTTATTTATAAAAAAGCGCTGAATGATAGCAGTATTTTCTCTATATAAAAAGAGTTATCAGCAGAAACTCGCTTTAGGATAACAATATTAAAATGCTTCATCTGATTTATTCAGTCAAATGGACATGCGTCAATAAAAATTTAATGACCGCAAATAAAACCAGACAGCATAAAGAGGCAAGAAAAAGAATACCTAATTGTTGTGTAAATGCGGTAGCATAAAGTGTTTTTAATACAGCAATGTTCGTTTCTCCAGAAGGAATTGCGGTTAATGCTGCGAGCTTGCCAGATAGAAATCCTCCAATTCCTAGAGAAACAAAAAAGATTCCCATCATAGTGCTCACTTTATTTTTATCGGCTAAAAGTGTAATTGCAGATAATCCCACTGGTGATAAAAGTAGCTCGGCTAATGAAAACATTAGATATGCAGGAATAATTAAAAGTGGAGAGAGTAAAGAGTTCTTGTCAGTAAAATTACTGACCAATGCGATGACCGCGTAAGCTAAAGTGGTAATAAATATTGCAAGCAAGAATTTTTTTCCAATGCTTAAACCACGCTCAATTAAATTAAGTTTGAAATTTCTGCGTGAGAGGACAAAACCAATAATGAGCATGCCTAGACTTTGGATGGTAACGTAATAGGGGGGGGGAAATAAAATGCCACAAAATGTGGGTTCAACAACTCGTGAAATAAACAGCGTCAGCGACATGAACATTTGAAAATAGAAAGCCCAAAATACCACTGAAATAATGCATAGTAAACCAATAACTAATGTTTTTCTTGATTGATTCGCATTTTCCTTACTCACTGAATACATGATGTAAGCTGCAGAAAATAAAACAACAAGTCCAAAGATAAGGTTCGCTAATTTGGGTGAATTCAAAATATAAAATGATAAAGACCAAAGAAATATCATTAGAGCAATTGCTGCAATGATTTTTTTATATTGAAAAACAAAAGGGTTGTAATCTTTTATTTTATATTTTTTGATTCCATATGAAAAGACAATAAAAGCAATGATCATTCCAATTGCTGCGCTTGTAAAAGAAGCTACCCAGCCAAAGCGGTCATGTAAAATACTTGGTAAAGTAGTCCCTAAAATAATACCGGTGGTTATTCCCATATAAAAGATAGTAAAGCCGCTTTCACGACGAGCGCAACCCGAAAGGTATTCATTACCTAAAAGGGAGGAAATATTGGGCTTTAGTAAACCAGTGCCCACGGCAATACCAGCAAGTGATGCAGTAAGCACGAAGGGATTATCTACCAATGAGAGTAAGCAATAACTTATAAATAAAACAACAGCCCCGAGTAACACTGCTCTTTTTTGGCCAATTAATTTGTCGGCTATCCAACCGCCAACGACTGGAGAAAGATAGGTTAGAGCGGTAAACGAGCCAACTAAAGCATAAACTTCCTTATCAGGCCATTTAAAATACAACGCTAAATAAAGTGCGAGAAGGGATTGAACTACATAAAAGCCGTAACGCTCCCACATTTCGGTTGCGAAAAAGATGCGTAATGATTTTGGATGTTTTTCGTTTTGCACTTTAATAATACACTTGGTTCGATATTTTAATTATATAACATATCATTTCTTATGCTATATACAAAGTGTTATTTTATATTGCATCTTGTAGGTTAGATAATACAATTATGAAGCATATTAAAAATAACAAACAGTGTTTACACTATGATATAGACTTCCCCGCTCGATAAAAATCTTCTGTATGTTTGTAAAATAAAAATTTATTACCTCGTAAGCGATATAGATGTCTATGCGCTGAAATTTCTCTGGTGTATGATGCTTCTATTTGATTCTCTATAGGGGAGTTTGTATGAATGGACACACCCAAAATCGGGTAATTAGGGCTAATCGTGGGACTGAAAAGCAAGCTAAAACGTGGTTGACAGAGGCAGCACTTCGTATGCTCTGCAATAATCTTGATCCAGATGTAGCAGAAGATCCTAATTCTTTAATTGTTTATGGTGGTCTGGGGAAAGCAGCACGTAATTGGGAGTGCTTTGACAAGATTGTAGACGTTCTTAAATCATTAGAAGAACACCAAACTTTATTAATTCAATCAGGGAAACCAGTCGGCGTATTTACTACTCATGAAGATGCACCGCGAGTACTTATTGCTAACTCTAATTTAGTTCCTCATTGGGCTACTTGGGAACACTTTAATGAGTTAGATAAAAAAGGGTTGATGATGTATGGACAGATGACCGCGGGCAGTTGGATTTACATTGGTTCTCAAGGTATTGTACAAGGAACTTATGAAACTTTTGTTGCAGCGGCGCGAAAACATTATGAAGGAAGTTTAGCGGGACGCTGGATTTTAACAGGTGGCTTAGGAGGTATGGGGGGAGCGCAAACTTTGGCTGGCACAATGGCAGGAGCAAGTGTTTTAGCTGTTGAATGTGATTTATCAAGAATTGAGAAGCGCCTTAAAACTAAATATTTAGATCGTTATACTACAAATTTAGACGAAGCTTTAAATTGGATAAACGAATCTTGTGAGAAAAAAACTCCATTATCTGTTGCTGTATTAGGTAATGCGGCAGAAATATTTCCTAAGCTCGTTGAACGTGGAGTTTCTCCTGCTTTAGTTACCGATCAAACAAGTGCCCATGATCCATTAAACGGCTATCTTCCAGCAGGTTGGACTTTAGAACATGCAGCTGAATTGCGCAAAACTGCTCCTGAAGAAGTTGTAGCGGCAGCTAAAAAATCGATGGCAGTTCAAGTTCATGCAATGTTGCAATTTCAAAAAAGAGGTATCCCTGTTTTCGATTATGGCAATAATATAAGGCAAATGGCTTTTGAAGCAGGGGAAAAAAATGCCTTTGCATTTGAAGGTTTTGTTCCTGCTTATATTCGACCCCTATTTTGTGAGGGGATAGGACCTTTTAGATGGGTGGCTTTATCAGGAGATCCTGAGGATATTTATGCTACTGATGCAATGGTAAAAAAACTTATTCCGAATAATCCTCATCTGCATCATTGGTTAGATATGGCAAAAGAGAAAATTTCATTTCAAGGGTTACCAGCCAGAATTTGTTGGGTTGGTTTGAAAGATCGTGCACGCTTAGCATTAATATTTAATTCAATGGTTCGTAGTGGAGAACTTAAAGCACCTATTGTAATTGGGCGTGATCATTTGGACTCAGGCTCTGTGGCAAGCCCTAATCGCGAAACAGAAAGCATGATGGATGGTAGCGATGCAGTTTCTGATTGGCCCTTACTCAATGCGTTACTCAATTGTGCCAGTGGTGCAACTTGGGTTAGCATTCACCATGGTGGTGGTGTTGGAATGGGTTTTTCACAACATGCAGGCGTTGTTATTGTGGCTGATGGAACAGAAAAAGCCGCACTGCGAATATCGCGAGTCCTGCATAATGATCCTGCTACTGGTGTGATGCGTCATGCTGACGCAGGTTATGAGATTGCAAAAAATTGCGCTAAAGAAAACTCACTTTGGCTGCCTATGGAAGTTTAAAATGTTATCTGAGTCTCGTGTTCCATTCCCAAGTAAAAATGTCAGATTGGAGTGCACGGATTTCAGTCAGCCGGTAGGTGACTCAGGGGGCAGCGAAACGGACCCCAGTTTTTATAGTACGATTTCCCGGGTTTCGCTTTGCTGCACCCAGGCTATATGTTTTAAAATAGCAAGGAGTTAATTGAATGGCCGAACATTTTATTCTTCAACCTGGTGCATTGACTTTACAGTCAATTAAGCACGTTTTAAATCAACAGTTAAAGTGTAGCTTAGCTGAAGATGCATTGGCGAAAATTGATGCATCACGCCAGACTGTTAAAAAAGTAATTCTTGATAAAAAAACAGTGTATGGCATTAATACAGGGTTTGGCTCATTAGCTAATCAAACTATCTCTTCAGAGAATTTAAAACAATTACAAAGAAACATTGTGCTTTCCCATGCTTGTGGTACTGGTGAATTACTTTCGGATGAAATCGTTTCTTTAATATTATTGCTTAAAATAAATAATTTAGCGCAAGGTTATTCTGGGGTACGTTTGGAACTCATTGAAACTCTAATTTCTCTATACAATCATAAGATTTACCCTTGTATTCCTTCTAAAGGTTCTGTTGGTGCTTCAGGTGATTTAGCCCCTTTAGCGCATATGTCTTTACCTTTACTTGGGGTAGGAGAGGTACGTTATCAAGGAAAAAAAATAAGTGCGGTAGAAGGTTTAAAAATCGCCGGTCTAAAACCAATTGAATTAGAGGCTAAAGAGGGACTAGCTCTTTTAAACGGATTACAAGTTTCAACAGCAATTGCTTTAACCGCGTTGTTTGCTACGGAAAATCTGTTCGAAACAGCATTGATTGCGGGGGCATTATCTGTTGATGCAGCAAATGGCAGTGATGTTCCTTTCGATGATCGAATCCAAAAAGTCCGAGGCCATGAAGCTCAGCGAAGTGTGGCCGCATGTTATCGAGAGTTATTAGCAGGAAGTCAGATCAGAGAGTCACATCTTGATTGTGCTCGTGTACAAGATCCCTATTCATTACGATGCCAACCACAGATTATGGGCGCGGTGCTTCATCAAATCCAATTTGTAAAGGAGACTTTGCAGGTAGAAGTGAATGCTATCTCTGATAATCCTCTAGTTTTTAGTGAGCAAGAACAAATTATTTCAGGAGGTAATTTTCATGGTGAAATTGTTGCTATGGCAGCTGATAATCTTGCTTTAGCTATAGCTGAAATTGGCTCTAATGCGGAGCGAAGGATTGCATTACTTATTGATAAAAACTTTAGTAATTTACCTGCGTTTTTAATTAAAGAAAGTGGTTTAAACTCAGGCTTCATGATTGCCCATGTGACTGCTGCTGCATGTGCGAGCGAAAACAAAGCCCTTGCTCATCCGCATTCAGTGGATAGTTTACCTACCTCCGCTAATCAAGAAGACCATGTTTCAATGGCAACAAGTGCAGCAAGACGATTACATGCTATGAATGATAATACTGCAACTATTTTGGCAATCGAATTATTAGCAGCAAGTCAGGGAGTAGAGTTTCATAAACCGTTAAAATCATCGCAGTTATTGGAAGAGGTGCATCAACGTCTGCGGTCTTATGTAGCACCTTATGATAGTGATCGTTTCTTTGCGCCTGATATTGATCTCGTAAAAGAGAAAATTTCAGCTGGAGAATTCACCACTCCTTTTTTTCACTTGTGGGATATTGAGTAGGATCAACGTGATTGTCGAAATTTATACTGATGGGGCATGCAAAGGAAACCCCGGGCCTGGAGGCTGGGGAGTGTTACTTCGTTTCAAAGGGCAAGAAAAGACTTTACACGGCGGAGAAGCACATACTACAAATAATCGTATGGAACTTATGGCTGCAATTAAAGGTTTAGAGGCTCTAAAACGTTCTTGTATTGTAGATCTATACACTGATTCTCAATATCTAAGACAAGGAATGATGGACTGGTTGCCTAATTGGAAAATGAAAGGGTGGCGAAACTCCAAAAAAGAGCCTGTAAAGAACGCTGATCTTTGGATGTTGCTTGATGAATTAGCTTCTCGTCACCAAATAAATTGGCATTGGGTTAAAGGTCATTCAGGTCACTTGGAAAATGACCTCGTTGATGCTTTGGCTAACCAAGCTATTCAAGAGTTAAGAGAGTAAGGCATGAGACAAGTTGTTTTAGATACAGAAACTACAGGTATTGGGCATGAGCACGGCCATCGTGTTATAGAAATTGGTTGTGTGGAATTAATTGATAGAAAATTAACCGGAAATCATTATCATGTTTATCTCAATCCACAACGTCTGGTAGATGAAGGAGCATTCCGTGTCCATGGAATAAGTAATGAATTTCTACAGGACAAACCTTTATTTGCAGAGGTAGCTGAGCAATTTTGGCAGTTTATTAGTGGTGCAGAATTAATTATTCACAATGCTCCTTTTGATGTCGGCTTTTTAAACTCAGAGTTACAACTTATTAACTGGAATAAGAAACTTGAAGTTTATTGTAAGATTACCGATACACTGGTTTTAGCCAGAGAAAAATATCCAGGACAACGTAACAGTTTGGACGCGTTATGTAAACGCTATGGAATCGACCATTTTAATCGTGAGTTACATGGAGCTTTATTAGATGCTGAGATTTTAGCTTTTGTTTATCTAGCAATGACTGGTGGACAAACTAGTTTATTTGCAGAAGTTGAAGAAGCCTCCATCCATGTTAATGCAAAAAGCCAAGAAACAGTTGCGCTTCATTTAGAAAACTCTGTAGTTTTGCCAGTAAGCTCTGATGAACTTGAATCACATCAATTATTTGTTGATTTTTTGCAAAAAAAATCTGGAGTGAATTACTGGGAAGATTAATGCTTCTTTTCTGGTTCAAAAATATAATTGGCGCAGAATTTTCGAGGAATTTCTGCGCTTTCCTGTTTTGTGCTCAATGCTTTAAAAATATTAAACAACAACGAATGATGATTTGTCTATATTTATTATCTCAGCAACAAACCCGTTTACTCATGAAAACCAGGTAAAGTACCAGTCCTTCACGTTATCCTTGATGTGAATATAAGTTGCGGTGATTTAAGAGGATTTGAGTTAATCTGCTTAAATCCTAGAACAATATTATGTTACAGACGCTCTTGGTGACAAAAAAATAATCAAATAAATTACTTGTTGTTATTATTCCTTATCGTGCTATGCGCTAAGCACGGTGAGCTCAAAAAATAATAACAATCCAATCTCGAGCTCACTTTAATTTACTAGAGGGCTGTTCTTAAGTAATTTTCATTTATATTTTTTATTTATCATTTTATTAGCTTTTTGGAATCAGATATTTAATCGCAAAATCTTTACCGATACATTCTCCAAGGGATTTTCCCCAGGTAGCTGCTGTCTCATCTGTGAGTTTATCGGGGATTTTTGCATAGAGATCTTGCTGGCATTTACTGACACTTTCAGGAATTGCGGCCAGACATTGATCATGAGTCATTTTGATATCATCAAGTCGTTTTTTCAACTGAGCATCATTTTCGAATCCTTTACAAATAAGATCAGGTAGTAAAGGAGTAATTGATTTGAACCATTCATCTTTTGTAATACTAGTAGAAGTGCTGGATGCACTCGCACCTGTAGTGTCAGTACTTGTGGTGCTAGCAGTACTAGGGCTATCAGCTTGTACTGTATACGGTATAACGGTGCAACTAATAAAAACTGCTGTTACTGCAGATATAAGTCTACGCATGATTGAATCCTTTTAAAGGTGCTCAATTAATATAGTAGAACAATTATTGTTTGATTGTACAAAAAAATCTTGTTTTGATTAAAAATTAATCTAAAATATAAAGTGAAGATGAATAATAATTAGGGAATAATTATGGAAAAACAAAATCCTATTTTATCGTCGCTAGCTTATGCCTTATTCTTTCCACTCTTGTATTTTCTTTGTTTGTCTCCTGCTGATGCGAATACTTTTGTTTTCAATCCAAATACACTTTCATGGAAGGCTATTAACTCACAAGGCAAGGTAGTGCGCACAGGAAGAGCTTCGGGGGGCAGAAAATACTGTCCGGATATACACAGAGGGTGTAAAACGCCTTCAGGCGTTTTCTCAGTTTGGAGCAAGGGCGGTCCAGGATGTGTTTCCAGTCGATACCCCGTAGGGAAGGGAGGAGCTCCTATGCCTTATTGCATGTATTTTACTAAAAATTATGCGATACATGGTTCCTATGAAGTCCCTCATTACAACGCCAGTCACGGATGCATACGTTTGATCCCGAGTGATGCTAAATGGCTAAGTTATAATTTTATTAAAATAGGGACTAAGGTAATCGTTTATCCTTATTGAGCAGGATCTTGTTCTAGTAAAGCAGAATTTAATTTTCTGTTTACTAGGCAAGATGATTTTTACTCTTCATCATCCATGCTAAATGAGGAACCACACCCGCAAGTGGTTTTAGCATTTGGATTTCGGATCACAAATTGTTCCCCTTGAATCCCTTGAGTATAATCAATTTCAGCATCATGTAAATATTGATAGCTCATTGAATCAATAAGCAGTTTTACTGACGATGTTCCATCGGAGCATTGTTGTACTATTACAGTATCATCTTCATTAATCTCTTCATCGAAACTAAATCCATATTGAAATCCAGAGCAGCCCCCGCCTGTAATAGAAATACGAAGATTCAAATTGAAATTATTTTCTTCTCTAATCAGTTCAGCTACTTTATCTGCTGCACTAACAGAAAATCGGATGTCACTGGTAGTAGGGGATATATCTATAGCAGCCATTTTAACTCCCGTTGTATTCATATAATTATAATCTAACTATCCTAAATCAATTACTTATTTAGGATTATCTAATAATGTGTTCAATAGTAGCGCCACCCAAACATTGGTTTTTATCATAAAAAACAATATATTGTCCTGGTGTAACAGCACGTTGTGGATTTGAAAACATCACATAATGTTGATTTCCATCTTCAGGAGAAATCATGCATCCTTGTTCTGCTTGCCTGTATCTTGTTTTTGCATAACAAGTAAGTGGTAATTTATTACTGCAATCAGCTAACCAATGAATTGGACCACATATAAGACCATGCGCATAAAGCATGGGATGTTGACTTCCTTGCGCTACATATAAGGTATTAGTGCTTATATCTTTATCAACAACATACCAAGGATCATCTGTTGTGTTTTGTAGACCACCAATACCTAAACCTTGTCTTTGCCCTATAGTATAAAACATTAATCCATCATGTTTTCCTAATATTTCTCCCTCGGTACTTTTGATTTCTCCTGGGCGAGCCAAAATGAACTCTTGTAAGAAAGTCTTAAATCGTTTTTCACCAATAAAACAAATTCCTGTTGAGTCTTTCTTAGCTTGCGTGACTAATCCTAGCTTTTTGGCAAACTCTCTGATTTCAGGTTTTGTATAATCTCCAATGGGAAATAGTGTTTTTGCCAGAGCTTTGGGATTTACTGCATGAAGAAAGTAAGTTTGATCTTTATCTCTATCCTTTGCTTTAAATAAAAATCCAGTATCTCCATCGATGACGTTTTTAGCATAATGTCCCGTTGCAATATAATCGGCACCAAGGGTTAATGCATGGTCTAAAAAAGATTTGAATTTTATTTCTTTATTACAGAGTACGTCAGGATTTGGGGTTCTTCCCTTTTCATATTCACTCAAAAAATAAGTAAACACATTTTGCCAATATTCTTTAGAAAAATTGACAGTATGTAGAGGAATTCGCAATTGATTACATACTGCTTGAGCATCAGCAAGATCTTGTGCTGCAGGACAAAATCCGTCTTTGTCATCTTGCTCCCAGTTTTTCATAAACAAGCCTTCAACCTGATAGCCTGCTTCTTGTAATAACCATGCTGCAACTGAGGAGTCAACTCCTCCTGACATTCCGATAATAACTTTAGCTTTCATAAAATTGAGATACCGCTTAATATTAAAAAGTGAAAAAATTTAATTTTAATAAATTTAGATTTATATAATAGAGTTTAACTGTTTTTTCACCGTTAAAGCAAAAAATATAACATTCTAGGATAAGATAATAATGCTTCACTTACAAGAAATGGTCAAACATGGCTCGCAAAATAGAACAATAGAGCTCAAGGAACGTTTACCGAATTTTATAACTGCTCCATGTCATTTACATGTGACTTATCAGGTTGAGGCTAAGGAGGATTTTTACCTCGTTTATCTTCATGTTACAGGTGAATTACCTATTGAATGTCAGCGCTGTCTAGACGAATTTAATTTTCCATATGATAATAAGACAGTGATTGCGGTATGTCGTAATGATGAACGTGCAGAACAGATACTTGAACATTATGAGTGTATTGTTTCTGCTAATTTACAAATAAGTCTAGAGGACGTGCTTATTGACGAATTACATCTTTATGCACCACAATTTCATGCGCAAATGAGTGATTGCAGCAGTGAAATAAATCAAATTTTGATGGGAACAAAGTGAATTTTATTGAAATTTTATTGAATTAACACTAATATTCACGCTTTATGAATGCAAATTGTTTAGGAGTAATACAATGGCTGTACAACAAAATAAAAAATCACGTTCACGTCGTGATATGCGTCGTTCACATGACGGTTTAACTAAGCCAACGCTTTCTGTTGATGCAACTACTGGTGAAACACATCTGCGTCATCATATGACACCAGATGGTTACTATCGTGGTAAAAAAATTATTGATACTGATACCGTATACGAACAAGAGTAATTTTCTTGAAAAATATCACCATTGCAATTGATGCGATGGGTGGGGATCATGGATTAAGCGTAGTGATTCCTGCCTGTGTTCGCGCTGCGAAAAATAATCCTGAATTAAAGCTGATACTTGTCGGAGTTCACGATAAGGTACAAGCTTTTTTAAAAAAATATGGTGTATCGTCCTCAGATCAATTTTCTATAGTTCATGCCTCAGAAGTGGTAACAATGGATGAATTGCCTTCTCACGCTTTGCGTAACAAAAAAGACTCTTCTATGAGAGTGGCAATTAATTTAGTTAAAGAAGGCATGGCTCAAGCCTGTGTTAGTGCTGGAAATACTGGTGCATTAATGGCCACAGCACGTTTTGTTCTTAAGACACTCCCTGGTATTGATAGGCCTGCAATTGTTTCTGAATTACCAACGAAAAAAGGTAGAACCTGGGTTATTGATCTAGGCGCTAATGTAGATTCCTGCGCAGAGCATTTGTTTCAGTTTGCGGTTATGGGATCTGCATTAGTACAAGCAGTTGCCAATAAGCCTAAACCTAAAATCGCCTTATTAAATATTGGCGTAGAAGAAATGAAAGGAAATGATCAAGTCAAGCGTACTGCACATATGCTTGCTGAATGCTCAGTAATGAACTATGTGGGCTATGTTGAGGGAGATCATTTTTATAGCGGAGAAGTAGATTTAGTCGTTTGTGATGGTTTTGTGGGTAATGTTGCTTTAAAAGCTAGTGAAGGCCTTGCAAAGCTTTTTGTGAGTTTACTCATGGAATCATTTAGTAAGAACTGGTATACCAAGCTTTCTGCATTAATTGCACGTCCGGCATTGAGGCATCTTAAGAGGCGCTTCGATCCTTCTAGCTATAACGGGGCGAGTATGCTTGGTCTAAATGGTATTGTAGTTAAAAGTCATGGTGGAGCAAATGAACTTGGGTTCCAACATGCCATAGAGCAAGCAGTTTTGGAAGTAAAAAATAATGTAATTGATTTAGTGCGTGCTCAAATAAATGATTTTATAAATCAAGGGTTGCTGTTATGAAAAATGCTGTAATTAGTGGCACTGGAAGTTATATTCCCGAGAAACAACTGACTAATCTTGAACTGGAGTCAATGTTAGAGACCACTGATGAATGGATTGTCACCAGAACAGGCATAAGCAGTCGTAGTATTGCGCAACCTCATGAAACTACATCATATATGGCAGCTCAAGCTGCTGAGCAAGCATTAAATGCATCAGGTTTAGACGCTAATGAAATTGATTTAATAGTGGTTGCTACCTGTACTCCAGATCATTTTTTTCCTGGAGTAGCATGCTATGTCCAACATGCATTAAAGATTAAAAAACCTATACCAGCATTTGATGTCGGTGCTGCATGCAGTGGTTTTGTGTATGTTATGGATATTGCCAAACAATACATTATGAATGGCATGGCAAGACATATTCTGGTCATTGGTAGTGAAAGCATGTCCCGGGCAGTGGATTGGAGTGACCGAGCAACCTGCGTACTTTTTGGTGATGGTGCCGGTGCAGTAGTCTTAAGTGCAAGTGAGCGTCAAGGTATTGTAGGAAGCGTATTGCATGCATCTTACGATGCTGAAAAATTATTAAACCTAAGTAATGGAACATTTGATACGCAACGAGCCATGATAAGTATGCGCGGCAATGAAGTTTTTAAAATCGCGGTCAAATATATGGGAGATGTTGTTGATGAGGTTTTAGAGGCGAGTCAATTGACCAAAGCAGATATTCAATGGTTAATTCCCCACCAGGCAAATATGCGTATTATTCAAGCTATAGCTAAGAAGTTAGATCTGCCTATGTCTCGAGTGATTGTTACAATAGGTAGCCAAGGCAATACCTCGGCAGCTTCCATTCCTTTGGCTCTAGATCATTCTATTAAAACCAATCAAATAAAGCGAGATGAGCTATTATTGATTGAGTCCTTTGGTGGTGGAATGACTTGGGGAGCTATGGTTATTCGTTATTAATTAATTGTAAATTTAAATTAAAATCTAGTTCGGAGCTATTTTTAACATGGTAAAAACGGCGTTTGTATTTCCTGGGCAAGGATCTCAATCAATAGGGATGTTGGCTGATTTTGAGTTGCAATACTCTATTGTGGTTAAGACTTTTGCTGAAGCATCAGAGGCTGTAGGCTATGACTTATGGAAACTCATACAACATGGACCTGAAGAAAAACTGAATCAAACAGAACATACTCAAGTTGCAATGCTTACTGCAGATGTTGCTATATACAGGTTACTGATGCAACAAGGTATTGTTCAACCATGTATCATAGCTGGCCATAGTTTAGGTGAATATGCTGCTTTAGTTTGTGCTGATGCTTTATCCTTGTTTGATGCTGCTAGTTTGGTCAGCCGTAGAGGACAAGTAATGCAAAATGCAGTGCCCCTAGGATTAGGAGCGATGGCTGCACTGGTTGGCTTAACTGATGAACAAGTAAAAAATTTATGTGATCAAGCAAGTCGATCCAATGAAGTAGTTACGCCAGCAAACTATAATGCAATTGGACAAGTTGTTGTTGCTGGTCATACTCCCGCGGTGACACGAGTTTTGGGATTAGCTGAAGATGCTGGGGCTAGATTGGCTAAAATAATTCCTGTAAGTGTACCATGCCACTGTCCTTTATTATTTGATGCAGCGGAAGTTTTTGGTGAGTATTTAGCTAAAATCGAATTCAAAAAACCCAAGATTGATGTTGTTAGTAACGTGGATTTGAGTATTTATCATTCAGCAGAAGATATACGTAAAAAATTGCAAGAGCAATTATATAGTCCTGTACGATGGGTTGAGACAATACAACTTTTTAAACAAAATGGCATCGAAGTTGTTCTTGAGTGTGGGCCTGGAAAAGTACTTGGTGGGTTAATTAAACGAATAGATAGGAGTTTAAATACTATCAGTGTTTACGATACTATTAGCCTTGAACAGGTTGAGGAACAATTTGCATAAATGGCAAAATTGAGCTTTGCCAACAATATCTAACCAATTACTCAATACGTTGTGTTCCTCAAACAGGCATGAACATAGGCAAACTGGGTGTTAAAATAAATATTTAAAGGAAACTAAATGATTAATTTAGAGGGCAAAATTGCCTTAGTTACGGGAGCGAGCCGAGGAATAGGTCAAGCAATAGCTTCAAAGTTAGCACAACAGGGAGCTTTTGTTTTTGGCACAGCAACTACAGAACAGGGTGCTCAATCAATCAATGCTTATCTTGAGAAGGAAAAACTATCTGGAAAAGGCCTTGTACTCGATGTAACTAATTCAGAACAAATAGAAGAGGTGATGGGGAAGCTAAGCGATGAAAACCAATCTCCTTCAATATTGGTAAATAATGCGGGAATCACTTCTGATAATTTATTGTTACGTATGGATGATGATGAATGGTATAAAGTCATTGAAACCAATTTGAACTCTATATATAAGATGACTAAAGTTTGTATAAAGTCGATGTTTAGAGCACGATGGGGACGAATTATTTCTATTGGCTCAGTTGTTGGTTCAAGTGGCAACTCAGGCCAAGTCAATTATACTGCTGCCAAAGCAGGTATCGTCGGCTTTAGTAAATCATTAGCACAAGAATTAGGTAGCAGAGGAATTACTGTGAATGTTGTTGCACCTGGTTTTATCGATACGGATATGACGGCCTCATTACCAGATATGGTTAAAGAGGAAATGTTAAAAAGAATCCCTATGCGTAAGCTTGGTGAACCATCTGATATCGCTGAAGCCGTTGCTTTTCTAGCATCAGAAAGTGCTAAATATATCACAGGTGAAACAATTCATGTCAATGGTGGCATGTATATGAATTAATGCACTTGCGTTATCTGTATAAATGAATAAACTATACCACTTCCATTTAACTTTGACTATTTTTTTGGATTAGATGCTAAATTTGACTGATGAATTGATCTGTAAGTTAGCTCAAAGGAGTTCTTGCTAAGCAGTTAAAGTTAAGTGGAAGTAGTATGATAAAATACCTTTATAGTTTTTATATTTCTATCAACCGAAAGAGGAAAATCAAGTTATGAGTACAGTTGAAGAGCGTGTTCGCAAAATTGTTGTTGAACAATTGGGTGTTAAGGAAGAGGAATTAAAGAATGATGCATCATTCGTTGATGATTTAGGTGCTGATTCTTTAGATACCGTTGAATTGGTTATGGCTCTCGAAGAAGAATTTGAAACAGAAATTCCTGATGAAAAAGCTGAAAAAATCACCACAATTCAAGAAGCGATTGATTATATTGAATCTAATTTAAATAAAGAAGAAGCATAATATTTGTAATCACTCAGATCCCCTATATCAATGTTTGCGTGAGCGGTAGGATTTGAGTACAGCTTGTGAGAAAATTTTTCTAAGTAAGTGCAGCATATAAGTTGTGATATAAAGCATTGCTTAGGAAAATTTTCTCGCAAAATGTGCCAAATAATACTGTTCGTCCATAGGGGCTGACCACTTACTGATTTTTTGCTTTTATCTCGTCTCTCCTGCTAGACATGTGAGGGATAGAGTTTGTTTTAAGGAGCTTTCATTGAATAAGCGGCGTGTAGTAATTACTGGCATGGGTATGATTACTCCTGTTGGACTTAATGTAAAAGAAACTTGGCAAAATATATTAGCCGGCGTGAGTGGTGTTGTTTTGGCTGAAGAATTTGATCCCAATGAATACAGCACACGAATTTGGGCTAAGGTTAAGAATTTTAATATTGAGGACTATGTTCCGCTTAAAGATGCTCGTAAGATGGATGTGTTTACCCAATATGGTCTTGCTGCTGCTGACGAAGCAATTCTTGATTCGGGTTTAAAAATTGATGCGAGTTTATCAACGCGTGTTGGTGTAGCTGTTGGTGCAGGTATTGGCGGTATTCAAACCATCACGAATAACCAAGATAAGCTTATGGCAGGTGGAGCTCGAAAAGTTTCTCCATTTTTTATTCCGGCGGGCATTATTAATATGGTTGCCGGACAGATTTCGATTAGACATCAGCTTAAAGGCCCTAATATTTCTGTAGTCACCGCCTGTACGACCGGAACTCATAATATCGGTCTTGCTGGGCGTATGATTACATATGGTGATGCTGATGTTATGGTATGCGGTGGAGCAGAAATGACCTTAACTCCACTGTGTTTAGCTGGATTCTCTGCGGTACGTTCATTATCCAAACGTAATGAAGAGCCTGAAAAAGCATCACGACCTTTCGATAAAGATAGAGATGGTTTTGTTATGGGCGAGGGTGCTGGTGTTCTTGTATTAGAAGAATATGAGCATGCAAAAGCCCGTGGCGCAAAGATTTATGCGGAACTCGTAGGTTTTGGTATGTCTGGGGATGCTTATCATATAACTGCACCTGATGAAGATGCCGATGGTGCTGCTCGTGCAATGGAAGCAGCGCTACATGATGCGCATATTGATGTAGAACAAGTGGATTACATTAATGCGCATGGTACATCAACTTATTTAAACGATTTAAATGAAACGAAAGCTATTAAGCGAATATTCAAACAACATGCTTATGAGTTAGCGGTCAGCTCTACTAAATCTATGACTGGCCATTTGCTAGGTGCTGCTGGTGCAGTAGAAGCGATATTTAGTATTTTGGCAATAAGAGATCAAATTGTTCCACCAACCATTAATCTGGATAACCCAGATGAAGGGTGTGACTTGAACTATGTGCCTTATACTCCTCAAAAGAGAGATGTTAATTATGTTCTTAGCAATTCATTAGGTTTTGGCGGAACTAATGGTAGTCTCTTATTTAAACGGATCTAAATGGCATTTTTAAGACATAAAAAGTGGCTATTCTCTATTGCAATACTGTTTTTTATGTCTTGCATATTTTTTCTTGTGCCTATCTATATGCAGATAGCAAAACCCCTTGTTTCTATTCAAGGGGTTCCGGTAGTAATCACTCTTGATCGAACTACTACGGCCTCACAGTTTGTGCACACATTAAAGGAACAAAATTTAATTTCTGCCAGGACACCCCTTCTTATGGTGATTCGCTACACTGGCCTTTCCTCCCAACTCAAAGCTGGAGTATATGAAATAAAGCCTGGCGAAACGGCACTACAACTGCTTCATCGAGTTGTAGATGGTGATGTTTTAACGCAAAATTTCACGATTATTGCAGGAACTACCCAACAAAAAGTGACGCAAGATTTAACAAAAGCCGCTTATCTAAACTATCAAGCTAGTGATTGGAATGATATAAAAGGAAATTATCCTAATGCCGAGGGATTGCTGCTCGCGGATACTTACCAGTACCAAGGTGGAAGTAGCAGTAAGAGTTTATTAGAGCACGCGCATCGTAATTTAATTAATTACTTGAATAAGAGTTGGGCTAATAGAGCGCCTCATTTACCCTATAAAAATCCTTATGAATTGCTTACTGCGGCTTCGATAATCGAAAAGGAAACTGCTATTCCACAAGAACGAAAGTTGATTTCAGGAGTACTGATTAACCGCTTAAATAAAAACATGCCGTTACAGATGGATCCTACTGTAATCTACGGTTTAGGTGCTGCATACACGGGAAAACTATCTCATGATGATATGCAAATTGATTCACCCTATAATTCATATCGTTATAGAGGCTTGCCACCAACGCCTATTGCTATGGTCGGTAAAGAGTCTTTGGATGCAGCAGCGCATCCCCAACTGTCTAATTATTTATATTTTGTTGCTAAAGGAGATGGAACACATCAGTTTTCAGAAACTTATCAACAGCAAAAACAAGCAATTAACCAATATAAACGAAAGGATTTCTAAATGATCTCTTCAACGGGGAAGTTAATTGTTATCGAAGGATTAGAGGGTGCAGGAAAATCCACTGCGGTAAATACAGTAATCGACTTTTTAGCCGAAAGGCAGATCAACACAATCACCACACGTGAGCCGGGTGGGACGGCTATTGGTGAGATTTTACGTAATCTAATAAAAAATCCTGAGTATCGTGATATTTTGGATGATCGAAGTGAATTATTACTTCTTTATACAGCTAGAATCCAATTATTGAAACAAGTTATTGAACCTGCACTGCAAAAGGGTGTGTGGGTTATTGCTGATCGATTTGAATTGTCAACTATTGCTTATCAAGGTGGAGGTAGAGGGTTGGATCAAGAGATGATTAGCCATCTGTCTTCCTTTGCATTACAGGGATTGAAACCTGATTTGACTTTGTATCTAGATATTAGTCCTGAAGAGGGAATGCAACGTGTTAAGTCAAGGGGGGAACTTGATAGAATCGAGCAACAATCAATCGAATTTTTTCATCGAGTGCGTGATAGTTATCTTCAATACATCAAAATGAATCCCTATGTAGTAAGTATTAATGCCGCACTTCCATTAAAAAAAGTGCAATTAGCGCTTCAAAAAGCAATAGATGAGTTTATAGAGCATCAAACATGATCGCTTATATTCAAAAAGAAGAAAAATATTTGGCTCAATGGAATCAAATTCAATTAGCATGGCAAAAGGGGCGTGCGCCTCAAGGAATGTTATTTGTTGGTTCATTAGATTGTGCTTTAAGTGAGTTTATTCGTAAATTTGCTCAATTCATTTTTTGTAAGAAGGAAGAAAAACCGTGTGGTGAATGTATTGATTGCCGAATGGCCCTCTGTTCTGAGCATCCCGATCTGAAGTGGATTAAGCCAGAAAAAAAAGGAGGATCAATAAAAGTTGATTCAATAAGAGAACTACACGATTATGCTTATTTAACTCCCCAACGAGCAAATCATCGTTTGATTGTGATTGAATCAGCCGAACGGATGAATATCTCTGCTGCAAATTCATTATTAAAAATTTTGGAAGAACCCGCTCAACATATTTTGTTTTTACTGGTGGCACAGCAGTTGAGCACAGTATTACCAACAATCTTAAGTCGATGTCAGATAATGCATTTTGCATCATATGTTGATTTATCTACTTTAAATTTTCTGCAGTTGGGAGCGCGTTATCCTCAAGAATCAGAACAAATGGAAATTATAAACCAAGCTGAGTTTGTCTTAGATGGTTTGATTTCTGTGATTAAAGAGCAAACACATCCATGTATTGTGGCTGCGCAATGGAGCCAATTTGAGATTAATATTCTGTTGTGGTTTTTGTATTTGGTTTATTCACAAATACAAATAATACAAATTAATGGAATGATTAATGCTGGGTGTGCAACCCAACAGCTGCAAAGCTTAGCAAGTTTATTAAGTCCCGTTATGATTTTTGCTCAAATTGATAGAATAAATGCATTGCAGAGAAAATTAAGCCATAATATTAATGTAAATCAAACTTTAGCATTAGAGGATCTATTGTTGGCGATTCGCGGTGAATAGCTATCATATAAGATAAGCAGATTGCTTTTGGGGTTGATGAATAAGGAAATTAAGTATGGATAAACAACAGATTAACTGTATATTTCCTAATGAATCAGTGCTGTATGCAGCCTATATGCCCTTTGTAAAAAATGGTGGAATATTTATTCGTACAAATCATAAAATTGAATTTGGTGCCCTGGTGAGCTTATCCATAAAACTAATGGATGAGGATGAGCTTTTCGATGTTGATGGGAAAGTGGTATGGATTACGCCTCAAGGTGCTCAAGGTAATAAGACTCCTGGAATAGGGGTGCAGTTTGTGGGAGAAAATAGCAGTAATTTGTGCAATAAAATAGAGACCTATTTAGCAGGCATGTTAAAATCACCCCAAATAACCGATACAATTTAGTTGGTTATTGAAATAATAAAGCGCTGAAGAAACTTAATTTTTCTACGCCATTTTTTGCTATTTAATGAGGCCATCCCATGTTAGTTGATTCGCATTGTCATTTGAACTTTCTTGACTTAGCTGATTTTAATCATGATATTACAAATGTTCTATCACAAGCAAAAGCCAATGATGTGGGGCATTTTTTATGTGTTTGCGTGGAGTTGGTCGATTATCCGCAATTAAAAAATCTTGCCATGCATTATTCCAATATTAGTATTTCTGTTGGTGTTCACCCAAATAGCGACATGGATTTTCCTGTTACTTCTGAAATGTTGTGTAATTTAGCTGTGAATCCTGCATGTATTGCAATTGGTGAAACAGGCTTGGATTATTATCGAACACATACAGATGAGGCGCAAGAAGTACAGCGCCATCGATTCAGAGAGCATATTAAAGCCGCTTTAAAGACTGAAAAACCATTGATTATTCATACTCGTGAGGCAGCAGAAGATACAATCGCACTGATGATAGAGGAAAATGCGGCTCAAATTGGTGGGGTTATGCATTGTTTTGCAGAAAGTTTAGATATAGCTTATAAAGCTATGGATTTAAATTTTTATATCTCATTTTCAGGGATTCTTACTTTTAAAAATGCAACTGCCCTTCAAGAGGTAGCTCGAAAAATACCTTTAAATCGAATACTCATAGAAACAGATTCACCTTATTTGGCACCAGTTCCTTATCGAGGCAAACAAAACCATCCTGCTTTAGTGAAATATGTAGCAGAAGCCCTTGCTGAGCTACGAGGTATGGACGTTGAAGAAATTGCTGCGATAACAACAGAAAATTTTTATAATTGTTTCAAACTGAGGAACAGCTAATGAGTTTATACATAGGCTTAATGTCTGGAACAAGTATGGATGGTATTGATACTGCACTTGTTGATATCTCTACAAATAAATTATTGTTGGGCCTCACTATAGGATATAGTGATGAGGTCAAAAATCGGATTAATATTCTGTTGGATGGCTCAAATTTAAGTCTTGCTTCTATTTGTCAATTAAATACATTAATCGGAAAAGAGTTTGCTCGTGCAGTCAATGAGCTGTTACACGAAGCACAATTATCCCCCAGTGATATTTGTGCTATAGGAAGTCACGGTCAAACCGTTTGTCACGACACCAATTGCGCTATTCCCTATACATTGCAATTAGGATGCGCCCATACTATTTCTACACTAACCGGTATTACGGTAGTGGCTGATTTTAGAACTCGAGATATAGCCCTTGGAGGGCAGGGTGCTCCTTTTGCACCAATTTATCACCAAGAACTATTTAAACATGAAAATAATCCTATAGCTGTAGTTAATGTGGGAGGAATTGCTAATATTACCCTGATTAACCCCAATGAACCAATTAAAGGATGGGATGTTGGACCTGGAAACTGTTTAATGGATGCATGGATTATGAAGCATCAAGGAAAATCCTACGATGCTCATGGCAGTTGGGCTCAGCGGGGAGATGTTATTGAGACTCTGCTTACATCATTAATGGGAGATCCTTTTGTCCATCTTTCAGCACCAAAGAGTATAGGTAAAGAGTACTTTTCTTTAGCATGGTTGGAAGGTCATTTACGTAATGATTATAAGCCTGTAAATGTGCAAAAAACATTGCTGGTATTTACCGTAAAAACGATTGCTCATAGTCTTTTAACAGAAAAAAAATATGTTGAGAAGTTGTACTTATGTGGAGGCGGTACACATAATCTTGCTTTATTAGACATGCTCAATCAATTATTGCCTGCAATAGAAGTAAAAAGTATTGCCGATGTAGGCATAAGTCCTGACCATTTAGAAGCAATGATGTTTGCCTGGCTTGCCGCACAAACAATAAATTCTATTCCCTTAGATTTAAGAACAATAACTGGTTCAACTCATCCCGCTATATTAGGTGCCATTTATCCAATTAGCAAAAAGTCAGTCTGCTCTCCTCAATAGGTTCTTCTTGTTGAGTATCCTGAGGTTCAACGACTTGTTTTTGGACTATAGAAGGAGTTTGGTTTTCAAATTTAGCTGCGGCTTCTTGAACTAACTCATCAGTTTCTTCTGTTGTTTTAGGGGTAAACTTCTGAATTCGCATTAATGACTGGGTACAGCAAGAATAGAATTTTTGTTTTAGTTCGACATCCTCATGGGCCATTATAAAGCTCAGTACAGAGTCATGTGCTTCTGGGCTTAAAATGACAACCTTATTAGGATTTTCTTCTAGTTTTAATTCAAATTCATCTATTAACTTTTTAGGAGACTCGTGATAGTCAATAATAAGGGTATTTTCATCAATATTTGATTTTCCTATGAAGTAACGCTGCTTGTATTTTTTCATTACTCATAGGGCCTGTAACTTCATCTGTATTTATAGGATTTTGATTGAATAAATTTCTTATATAGTGAAAAGGCTTATTTATAGTGCTTCCAACTATCCCCGCTCCTGTTTGGGCAGCAGTTAATGTGGCTGATACTAATAATGCAGGTGCAGCTAATAAAGTTGCTCCTACTTTTAAACTGGTGGAATTACGATCATAAATAAGATTTAAGTTATATAATATATCTTCAAATTGTTCTTTGGGATTTACCAAGCCTCTAAAAAAAATATTTGGAGTTTTAGCTAGAGCGACAAGAGCAACTAAAGCTAAATTGGCATTTTTTCTTATTGGTGTTGCAGAGGTCATATACCTTTCTACGTAATAGCCAAGAGCGTGATCTAATGGTCTATGAGTAGTAAGTGGTGAAAAGAAACCAAATTGTTTTCCTTCAGAGATAGTATTTCTTGCTGCTTTAGCATTTTCCAATACTTGTTGTGGTGTTCCAAAAAAACCCAGAGCACGTTTTTCCAATATAGATTTCAACAACGGATCATGAACTGCTCCTGCTGACAAAACCTCTATTGAAGTAAGAGAACAGTTATGAGTCTGTAAATCGAATTTTTTTGCACCAGGTGAAGCAAGTTCGTTCATTTTTTGCAACATGGCAAGAGGGTGTAATCCTCTATTGCCATTCATTGCTAAAGGTAAAGATACTTGATGATCAGGAGGTAGTCCAATGACCATGTATGCTGAGGCATTTTCACTATAAAATTCTGAAAATTCTTTTATTTTGAATAACTCGATTTCTATTTTTGCTAATTCATCTTTAAGCTTATTTTCTGTTTCCGGAAGTGATCCTTTTTCTTTTGTTAGCTCAATTTGGCGTTGCTCAAGCTGGCTTATTATTGATTTTTTAGATTCTTTTGTGATTCTTTGACAAGGTGCGTCGAGCTTCGATTTCCATTCTTTTACTGAATCATTAAATGACTCTTCCAACTCACGTGACAACAATACTCCAGTGAGTTTGTCGCTTCTTAATTGCTCTTGAATATGAGTTAATTTTGCAATTTCGGGATTTTCAGACTGTAATAACTCCTTTCTAGCTTGTTTAATATCATTTTCTTCAATTCCTTCTTCCCACAGCGCATCTGCTAGACCGCTGTCATCATCTTCATATTGCTTACACATGTGCTCATATTTTTCGATTAACTTAAGGTATTGATCATTTTTTCCACTTTGTTTATCTAAAAGTTTTGATTTTAATATGTCGATATACTCTATTAGGTTTTCAATGGATTTAGGTGATAGAGAAGAGTTTTCTAGTTGTACTGCATCTTTTAAGAAGGGCAGGGATTGAACCAACTTATCTATTTCTACTGTATAGGGAGTTTGATCAGAATCATCTTTTTCAAACTCTTTCAATAACTTTTCTATGCTCACTTGTTGCTGTTCTATATGTTCAATTTGCTTTTGTACATCTTCTAATTGATTTTGAATTTCGTAAAAAGCATTTTCAATATTTTTTGAAGCATCCTCTGTCTTTATACCCTTTTCAGCATCATGAAGTGCTATTTCTAATTCTGATCTTCTTTCATACAAGCACGTTGAAAGATATTGTTTGAAATCACTTAAGTTAGATAGATCTGTTCCTTTTTCTTTGGTTTGATGAAGAATATGGTTGATATTCATACCCAAGTTTTTAAACATTAACTCCATAGACGGACTTATTTTTGCAGAAGACAATACGTCAATCTTAGAGCTTAATAAATTAATAAGGTTTAACTTTTCTTCAATTTGATTAATTTGATGTTTCCTTGTTATTCTATCTAGCTCACAAGAGGGAATATCTCTTTGGTGGATAATCGCCGAAGGTGCATAATCCATTAGCCTACTTCCTAATTTCCCTCGATGTAATCTTTGCTCTGGTTCTAAAATTTCTTTCCATTTTTCATCGTATGCAAAGTGTTTTCCTTCTCGCTCCCAAATCATATCGTCGTTGGTATTTTGTATTCTTCCAGGCCACCAACTCCAATCAATATCAAAATAAATTTGTTCATATGCTTTTTCATTTGTAGGGAAAATAATGCCAGATGAGTCATATTTAGCTACCCGAGTTATTTGGTTTGTTAGCGTTATGGGAATTAGTTTATCTGCCTCTTCAAGGTATTTCTCATAACTTATATCTTCTCCTTTTGATTTTTTATATTCTTCGTAAGTTTGTTTATAACAATAGTTTTCTATCCATTCTTTTGTCGTTGATGTAACGGGTAATTTCATGTTAATAGATGCATGACCTACATCACCTCCAAAAAGCTGTTGATCAGCAAATGTAAGCATCCCATTGCTTGCTCTTGATTTTGTTCCCCAAGTTTGAACTGTAATGCCAAACAGCGAGTCATTAGGTATTTCAATTTCATCTTTTGAATTAGACATTTTAGCGCTCTCAATGATTGCCTATAAATACATCATAAATGTCTTTAGTTAATCAAAAGTTAAAATACTCGATCATTTTTTGTGTGGCATATACTGTTTTTGAAGAGAGCAACGAACGATAAGCAGATTCTATACTGTCTTGTTTAATTGATTCTATTTGGATTTCAATGGTTTAAATTAATACAATTCACCCCAAATTAACACAAGAAGTAAAGGTAACTAAAAAAGAAAAAAAATAAATTATTTTGAGCAACTATTTTTTTCTTTAAACACAAGCGCCTATCTGTTACTAGAAAAGTTCTTCAAGGAAATAAGATAGAAACTATTGTTCAGAAACTACAAAAATTTAGTCAAAGTTTATATTATCTTTATTTTATTTAAATAGTTATATTGTTTATATACTAAGATTATATTGACAAAGTAAATATGTATAAGCTTAAATGTGGAATTTCAAACGGAGTGACCTTAAATTGAGCTCATATAATATTGATAATACACCTCAAGGAGCAAATGCTCGCCTTGGTACCGCTTATTTTATTTTTTTTCTGGCAGCATCATTTTATTTATATGAATTCATTCTTCAAGTAGCGCCCAGTGTAATGGCGGAATCAATGATGAAGACTTTTGGTGTCACAGGACAGGGGTTTGGCTTTATTTCCGCGTTTTATTTCTATGCCTATGCACCTACCCAATTGCCGGCAGGGGTGTTGTATGATCGTTATGGTCCGCGCAAGTTGATGACTTTCGCAATTATTTTATGTGCTTTGGGTTCGGCATTTTTTGCATCTACGGACAGTATATTTACTGCTTGTATTGGTAGATTTCTTATTGGAATTGGCTCTGCTTTTTCTTTCATAGGTGTTTTGGTTCTTTTATCGCGTTGGTTTCCTCCTTATTATTTTGCGATTTTGGCCGGAGTAGCTCAATTAATGAGTTCAGTAGGCGCTATATTTGGAGAAATGCCATTAGCCTATTTGATTGCGGGTGTTGGCTGGCGTAATGCAAGCTTTATTTTAGCTGTTATTGGTTTTATATTAGCGATATTTTTTTGGTTTTTTATCCGTGATTATCCTCATCAGCAAAATCAATCCGTACCTGAACATTATCTGCGTGAGGAGTGGAAACGACTTGTTGCAGTATGTAAACATAGTTATACCTGGATAATAGGAGGATATGCTTTTGCGATTTGGACTCCAATTGCCGTTTTTGCAGCACTTTGGGGAGTGCCCTATTTACAAGAAAAATTTCAAATTAGTGTTGTTGCTGCTTCAGGGCTCTGCAGTTTAATTTGGATTGGGATAGGAGTAGGAAGTCCTCTGCTAGGCTGGTTAAGTGATCGAATTGAAAGCCGTCGAATAGCTTTGATTCTTAGCGCTGTTTTAGGTTTATTGGCAACATTAGTATTATTGTATGTACCAGGATTAACTTATGGTTGGGCTCCATTTGTTTTATTTGTACTCGGTTTGGGAGCAGGAGGACAAACAGTGAGTTTTGCTGTGGTTAAAGAAAATAATCCTCCAGAACTTGTTGGCACTGCTTCGGGGTTTAATAATCTTTCTGTATTAATCGGTGGTGCAATATTTCAGCCTTTAGTTGGTTATATATTACAACATACTCATTCATGGCATGTGGTTAATGGAGTACATGTATATAGTATTACAAGTTATCAGGTTTCTTTGATGGTTATGCCAATATGCTTTTTAGTTAGTTTGCTCATCGCAGTTTTCTTGCTTAAAGAGTCTCATCCAGCACATAATAAGCATGCATAACTAGCCAGTCTTTTAGAGGCACCTCAATCAATTGACGTCTGCGACTTTACCTGTGTTGTTGCCGATTTATAAAATCCGCAACAACGTAGATAAAGCGATGGAGTATTTCATGTAATAGTTTTTATCGACCCATGATAATAACTCTGTTGCAGTACTGTTCTCTAAGAAACAATTGGATCGTATGAGCCCATTTCCCATGTTTTGGGCCCGCTCCTATATCTACAGATAAATAACCATTTTTTAATAGAACATTATTAAATAAATTAGCTGTTAATTCACCAAATAGAATGGGAGTATATTTAGGGAGCTGGAAATTAGCAGTCGTTGTAAATTCTTAGGTACTATTGTGCGGGCTCGGATTATTAAAATGATTTTGATTTCCCCAATTATCAAAAAATTGCCGCAGAGACTTTTTTCTGTTTTATTGAAATCAAGGTATTGCTCTGCAAGTTTTTTTAAACCTTGCAAAACCAACTCTTCGTTATAGAAGAATTTACAGATCGCCAAAATATCCTGCCTGAGATTTTCATCGAGTTCGGTATATCCATATTTTTTTAGCCAGAGCTCATAATCATTGCTATCGATTTGTTTCTTGCGAATAAGATCTAAGGTCATTATGATTTGCTCTCTTTATGAAAATGACTGATATAGGAATCAGAATTTTATAAAATAAACATCACTTGAGAATTTAAATTGAACCTATAAATCCATAGTTGCACGAAGAGTTTTAATAAAGAGCGAATTGGGGAAAGTAAGTTAAAAACATAAACGCTTTAACTTAGTGGACAGTTTTATGCTCACCAACAGCCATGTCTTTATCAATTAAAAAAATTAATCCTGTAAATATAAAAAATAGTAATTCTGTGATGTTACAGTAGAGTCCGAAATGAAGATTATTATGGTGCACGTAAAATAGATTTCCCGTTTCTGTTCCTATAGCCCCAATAACCATAATGCCTAAGCTGATTACAGCTGAGGCAGTACCTTTGCTTACTGGAGTGACAAAAAGGCAATATCTGTTTAATGGCGCATTAATAATGCTGAGTGCAAAGAAATAAATGATTGTTCCAGGCAACAAATAATAATATGCATTGCCGAACAGATAAGGAAGAAGGGATGTTAAAACTGCACCAACAACCATAATGATACAACCTAGTAGGATGATTTGTTTGATTTGATACCTATAAGTTAAGTGATGTAAAAACCAATTACCTAAAATAGTTGCCCCAAAGACTGGAATTTGCCAAAGTGCGTATTGGATTATCGTGAGTTTTGCTTCAACAATCAAAATAATAGGTGATAATGCAATCCAAGCAAGACAAGGAATACCAACTGTGCCAGCTGCCAAGGTCGCAAAACAAAAAATTTTATTAGAAAATAAGGTCTTATAGTTTTCAAAAACCTTTTTTGCAGAAAATTTAGCCTTGGGTGTTAACTCTCCATTTCTTTTAATCTGACCTATTGGTTCAGGCATGTATCGCCACAACCCCCATAAAGCAATAAGTGCACCTAGAGCAATGGTTACGAAAATATAGCGCCAAGAAGTGTAGTGAATCACTACAGCACCGATGAGTGGCCCTAATAAAGGAGCTAGAATTGCCACATTTGCCATAATTGAAATGATGCGGATAGCATCCATTTCCTCAAAAATTTCTTGGATTGTGGCGTAACCAATAACACCTATGAAACACAGACCCATTCCTTGAAAAAAGCGTGCAGTTAAAAATTGACTCATTGAATTGGAGCAAGCAATAAATATAGTAAAAATAAAAAATAAAAATGCACCAAGAAGCATCATTGGCCTTCGACCATAGCTGTCTGATATGGGGCCTAAAATAACTTGCAGACTCGCGCCACCAAGTATGTAGACAGTTAAAGACGTTGCTATCGTTGTTTCAGCCGCGTTAAATGAGTGCACCACATGAATCATCCCGGGCATAATCATATCGTTGGCGATATACGTTAGAAACTCATACATTACAAAAAAACAAGCGAAGGTTAATGCATGCTTTTTAGTGATAAGAATAAGGGGTTCAGTCATAGCAATCACTCTGGTATTTTTTTTCTTCAAGTTGTTCTTCCTTGTAATTCTATGGTTAAATTTTATATACTCTTCTGATATTTTTTTTGGGAAACAATCTTATGAAATGGCATTTTTTTGGCGAAAATGGTGGTAAACCCAAAATAAGTGAGCATTTAATGCTCTACATTCTAAGTCTACTTGATCCGTCTTCACAGTTCAACGCTTCGTTGGTGAATCATAAATGGAAAGAGTTAGTTGATTTAACTCGTAAATACATGGCATTGCTGCCAACGATTCAAAAAATACCTATGCTTTCTACACTTGGTCTTGATGTTTTAAGATTAAAATTAATGGCAGGCGGTATGACAAACACCACATACAGAGTGCAAGTCGGCCCTGATATCGCTAGATGGCTCTCAAAAACTCCTGAAGTAGATCCTTCTATTGTTGCGCGCCACAAAGCCAATCGATGGGTACTGCGTATTCCTGGTGAAGTGTCATCATTTTCAGTATCACGAGAGCATGAAGCAAAAAATGCGCGTCAAGCCTCAGTTTTAGGACTTAATGTCCCTATAGAGTATTTCGATTCGAATGGATTGCAGTTAACAAAATTTATTGAAAAAGTTAAAATTCTGGACAAAAAAACATTAGAGCGGGCTGATATCTTGCAAACGCTTGCTACGATGGCAAAACAGTTACATTCTTCAGAGCGTTTTGCCAATGATACAGCCGTTTTTGAACGCAATCAGGGATTACTTGAGGCATTAAAAACAAAAAGCTTTAATTTTCCTGGTGAAGTAGGGGGCATTGAAGAAAAAATGTCAGCGTTGCATCAATTGTTTTCTGCTTATAGGATTGAAACATGTCCATGCCATAATGATTCAACACCTCTAAATTATATGATGACCCAAGAAAAAGATAAAAAAGAATCGTTCTATCAAATTGATTGGGAATACTCAAGCAATAATGATTTTCTTTGGGATCTTGCTTATTTTGCCATAGAGGCCAAACTTGATAAAGAACAGGAGCTGACTTACTTAACTGCATATTTTGGTAAAGAAAGGCTTACAGATACAGTACTTGCCTGGTATACAGCTTATAAGCCTGTTGTTGAATGGTGGATAACTCTTTGGTCGTGGACCCAATTAGCCAATAAAGCAAAATCTGTGGATCCGGAAGCCTATGCTCAATTAGGTTTAGAGCGTTATCAAAAAACGCTCATGCATTTGCAAAGTGATGAGTATATGAATGCGTTAGCAGTGATTGATAAAGAGAGATTAATGCCTTCATTTTCGGGGCAAAGGCCTTTTTAAAGAATTAGAAAAAGGCCATCTTATCTACAAAGTTTTTTATTAGGTCCTGAAATTTTGTGTATTCAAGCTGCTGATGAGTTTAAAAATTGGGGTTCTATTTATTTGTTTGGATCAATGACGTGACTTAACGAATCTGACCCTTCGTAAACAAGTGTTTGGTACTCTGCGTAAAACGTATGGGCTGTTTCATAAAGTGCTTGAACTTAAGTTATCACAGAGCTTATTAATTAAATAAACTCTTTTCTTTGGACATATTGTTTAAAAATTCTTGTAAGTGTTTTTCTCCTTTTCGGAGCCTAGATAGGTTTTAAGTAATGTTATTGAATGCTCGTATTCTTCATGGTTAATCACCCCACGCATCAATTCAAATCGTAAAAAGACACAGTAGGTATTCAAGACGTCGGTTTCACAATAATCACGGATATTTTTTATCTGGCCTGATAAATAGTGTTCCCAAACTTTGGAGCCGCTCATTCCCATTTTCCCAGGAAAACCCAACATACTGGAAATCTCATCTAATGGAGCAAATGCTTTATTTTGGTATCCAGCAATTACATCCATGAGATCGAGATGACGATAATGAAATCGGCTTAAGTAATTGTTCCAACGAAAGTGCTGCTGATTTTCACCAATTTCCCAGTAAGTAGGCGCTTGGATGCCGTGTAATAGAGCTCGATAATGTAAAACAGGTAGGTCAAACCCACTTCCATTCCAGCTAACCAAAGTTGGAGTATGTTTATCTATTCCAGCAAAAAAACGTGTGATTAATTCTTTTTCTTCTGAGAGCTCATCTCCTAAAGACCAAACTTTAATCTGGGAGCCATGACTCATTACTAAGGAAATAGCACAAATCCTTTGTAAATAATGTGGTAAAAAATCGTTACCTACTTTGGTACGACGCAATGCAAACATAGCTTGAGCTGTCTCTTCATCAGTCAATCCATGTAAATTGTACAAATTACGGGCGGATTCAATATCAGGAATCGTTTCTATATCAAATACAAGAATGGTCATTGGCTACACGTAGTCATTTAAAATGAGTTGATATAGTAACATGAAGCAAAATGAGGTAATAGATTTTCATACCTGAATGATGAATTATCCAGGTATGTCTCAGTACTTTAGAGTTAGGTTAATGAAAACCAGCCCTATTTACTTTCTAATGGGTGTTGGACTCGTGCTCTTGTTTAACGAAAAGCGATCAACAATAGTTGATAATCTCATAACAAAACTGTCAAGCGTTGAATTAAGACTTCTAACTAAGGATGAGGAGGGATGTTGATCTATAGTTTCAGGGGCTAGCTCTTTAATTTTTGCTTGCCTTGCTTTTAATGCTCCTGCCATAGCTGTTCTTAATTTTGATGATCCTTCATAAATATCGATCCGGTTACCATTACGAGATTGGGGTAAAGGTGGTTTTTTAGGAAGATCGAGCATTAGCTCCTCGAGCTTTTGCTCTTTCATCAGAATTTGATTTGTAAACTTAATCACTTCATTGTTAAGTTGTTTACGGCCATTTTCGGTATTTCGATGAGGGAATTTGGTAATATTGTCCAACTTATATTGACTCTCATCACGAAGCCTTATGCTGGAAAGTATGTCATCTTTTTGGGCTTGAATAACTGACTCAATCACTGCCTGGGGACGAGTATAATTAATGAGAATATCCACTTGGCCTTTGGTATAACCGTCTATCTTTACTCTAGTAATTTGATCAGATGGAAAAGCTTTGCCTTCACATCCAGAGCGAAATGGTTTACCTTCAATTCCTACCTCATCAATGACTACCACTGAGTCTCTATTAATAAATGTGTCAGTTGTAATGCCATGAGTATGGTCTTCTATCCAAAAGTGAGAAGCAACAAGATCCTCTTCGGAGTTAAAGCAACCACAAAAATAAATGTCCTCTACGGGGTATTCTGTCGGATCCCTAAGAGCAACAATCTGTCTCATGGCTTCAAGTCTTTGCTCTTGAAGGTTATTACCAAGCTTCGATCGATCTTGATTTAAAAGATTATCTGCAAGCTCCATAAATTTTTGATGGATATTTGTTAAGCTGGATTCATCCCCGCTTAAAGCCCATGTAGAGCAGGCTTGATCTCCAATTGGATATGGCATAATTAATCCTCTTATTGCGGTTTACATAAGAAACAAATTGATTAATATGATATCACAAATTAAACTTAATACAATAATATATACGAATTGTTCAAGCTAAGTCTGAACAAGAGAAAAGCATGTTCTACTTTAGTCTTTAGGGACGAGTACTAAGCTACCCTCATCCCTATTTTTTAAAGTTGAATCGTCAAGCGATAAGTCGTTTCACTTCAAGAGAAATATGAGTAAGTTCCTTAAAAAAACCGTTTTCTACATATTCAGCGACATTATTCCCTTCGGATATTTTTTGAATCAAACTCTCAGTCCCTACAAAAATATCCATTACAGAGGCAACTTCTTTCTCGCTATTACTGGCTTTATCGGAATCTTGTCTTAGTTTTTTATAAGAACTAATTTTCACTAAAATGATATCCAATTCCGCATCATCTATTTTCGCTAAAAAGAAAGGAGTTTTTTGCTTTTTACCAGCGGCAGATTTGGCTGAAAGTAGAACTTTCCTAATTGACTCTACCACTGAATCTAGATTTTTTAATAGTATCTGAAGTTCTCGATTATCTTGACTCATCGAATTTCCTTGTTTATAGGTCGTTTTGCAACCAATCTCTATTAATAAATGGATCTGTCGTAATACCATGAGTTGCTCTTCTATTCAGTAATAACTTAAGACAACATCATTTTCCCTTATAAAACCATCACATAAAGAGTAGCAATTTGTTTCATTACCTCAAGCCGTTGTGCTTGAAGATCATCACCTTGCTCTCTTCATTGATATTCAAAAGATGATCGGCCAATTTAGACAGTTCTCGGTAAGTGCTTGTTTCTCTAGATTCATCAACGCTTAAAGCCATGTAGAGCAGGATTGGTCTCCAATTGGGAATAGCATATTGAGTCTCCTATACCTTGATTGTAAAAAATCACTTGAGTTAATATTTTATCAGTGTTGGCTTAGTATTTTATTAAATACATTACAAAAATTATCAAATTTTTATAGTACGCCATGATGGGCATAGATTGTAGTTGCTAAATTTGCTAAAATTAATTTTTTGCATCTTTGGTTGCTCATGAGCTTTTTATTTCAATTTTTTAAGAAGTTAAGAATAGCCGTTCTATTCGTTGCTGTATTGCTAACAGGCTGTGTTAGTCCTCCTCCGGCAGATGTGAATAATCTTTGCAATATATTTAGACAATATCCTAAATGGTATACAGACGCTAAGGATGTTGAGCGACGTTGGAAGGTACCGGTTCCAGTCCAAATGGCTATTATTCATCAAGAGTCAAAATTTAATGCCCGGGCACGTCCTCCACGGACAAAACTATTATATATAATTCCTTGGAAAAGGCCTTCTTCAGCTTATGGCTACACACAAGCATTACATGATACATGGAAACATTATAAACGAAGTAATGGCGGATTGTTTGCTTCACGCGATGATTTTGGTGATGGTGTTGATTTTATTGGATGGTACGCAAATCAAGCATATATCAGAGCTGGAATCGCACGGACAGATACGTATTCACTTTATTTAGCGTATCATGAAGGGATTGGTGGTTATCAACGCAAAACCTATTTAAAAAAATCTTGGTTAATTCCTGTCGCAAGGAAAGTTCAAGCGCGATCCCAGCTTTACGCAATGCAACTTAACTCATGCAGGAGATCTTTTGAGTCTCGCTTATGGTTCTAAGCTCAGAAATGACTATATTTTGAACTAATAGAGCAATAATACGAAGATATTTGGATTAAAGAGGATACTAAAGACATTATAAATGGAATGTAATGGTATTAATGCTGCATACAGGCTACATTTAATTTATAAAATTTTAAACTAATAGTATAATACTACTTAAAAATGAAATGGGTATAAATATCATTAAGGAGTTTTAATGCGATTAATGCTTTTAGGTGGTCCTGGTGCAGGAAAGGGAACTCAGGCTTTGCGTTTGATTGAACGTTATAAAATTCCACAAATTTCAACAGGTGATATGCTACGGGCAGCTATCGCACAAGGGACTCAATTAGGACTAAGTGCGAAAAAAATTATGGAAACTGGTGGTTTAGTGTCAGATGATATTATCATCGGTTTAGTTAAAGAACGTTTAAAGAAAAGTGATTGTGCTAATGGTTTTCTTTTTGATGGTTTTCCTAGAACTATTATACAAGCAGATGCTTTAAAGCAAGCTGGTATTTATTTAGATCACGTCATCGAAATTTCAGTAGATGATGAGGAAATTATTAAACGAATTAGTGGTCGACGTATTCATCAACCATCAGGTCGTGTTTACCATATCCAAAATCATCCCCCTAAACAGGAAGGTATTGATGATGTTACTGGAGATCCTTTAATCCAACGGGAAGATGATAAAGAAGAAACAGTTAGAAAGCGATTAGAAGTTTATCATAACCAAACCGCCCCTCTAATCAATTATTATAAGGCTTGGTCTGAAAATGATGGCCACGGCGCTCCTGAATTCCATAGTATTTGCGGTACCGGAGACGTTGATGAAGTATTTCAAAAGATTATAAACTCTATAGAAGCCAAGGAAGAAATATGACTTCTTTAAGTGTATCCAGTGCAGACTTTGAATCTTTAATCAATGATAATGAAATTGTATTTATTGATTTTTGGGCCGATTGGTGTGCCCCATGCAAACAATTTTCGAATGCATATGAACAAGTGGCTGAGCAATTTCCTAATATCAAATTTGCAAAGGTAAATATCGAAGCAGAGCAGCAATTATGTGATTTTTTTGAAATACGCTCTATTCCTCATCTTATGGTTTTTAAAAAAGGGATCATTGTTTATTCTAATGCAGGAAGTATTCCTGCATCTACTTTAAAAGAGTTAGCTCAACAAGCTTTAGTGGTTGATGTTAGTGCCATACAAGAGGAGCTTCAGCAGGATGATGAAAAAGAGTAATTTTTGATAGATATTCCGCAAGATTTTCTCTACCTTTTGCATCGATGACTAACTCCAACTTAGTTCGTCGTTTTAATATATCATCACAACTTTGAGCCCATTCTTCTAAAATTAAATAATCGACCTCTACTTGGTAAAGATAAGTACAATATTTTTTACCAAGACATTCCATATTGGAACAGGGCGCAAGAAATTTTTCCATACAACTACCATAAGTGTATAAGTAGCGATTAAGTAAATCTGGATCCATCCATTTGTATTTTTCTTTAGCATACATGACATACTGTGCAAAATTCATTTGATCAAAAGATGCTCCTGGCAAAGGCGTAGTTGCTGTTACTGATTGGCGCATGTCAGGAAATATAGGGATAAGTTGATTAATGATTTCTTCTGCTAATTGTCGATAAGTGGTAATTTTACCACCGTAAATTGTAATAATAGGTGCTGGTTTAAAAGAAACTTTGTAGGAATAATTACGACTCAGAGATTTTGCCTCTTTGTTTTCATCAGCTAATAATGCTCTTACACCACTCCAGGTGTAGATGATATCCTTTTCGGATAATTTGCTTTTGAAATAGAAATTGACCAAATTAATCAAATAGTGAATTTCCTCATGACCGATAGTGACATGATCTGGATTGCCTGGAAGTGGAATATCTGTTGTGCCAATCATACTAAATCCATGATAAGGGATAACGAAAATGACTCTTTTGTCTTCATGTTGTAAAAAATAAGCATGATGACCTTCATAGATTTGTGGCACGATAATGTGGCTGCCTTTAATTAAACTAATTTTTTGTTGATCAGGGGTTTGCGTGAGGTGTTCTACAGATTTAACCCATGGCCCAGCGGCATTTACTATTGAGCGTGCATGGAGTACATAAGTTGAACCTATTTTAGGTTCAATGGTTAATTGCCATAAATTGTTTACAACCTCGGTATGAATTACTGCTGAATGTGTGCGTATGCTTGCACCGTGATTTTTTGCTTGGATTGCATTGATGATCGTTAATCGAGCATCATCTGTTATGGCGTCATAGAATAAAAAGCCTTTATTGAGCTCATTTATTAAAGGATCAAAATAACCTCCTTTACTTTCTCTGTGAATTGTTTTGCATTTGGGTAAGCGATTTTTACGACTTAAATGATCATAAAAAAATAGTCCCAAACGTAGAAACCAAGAAGGGCGCATATGATGTTCATAAGGTAAAACTAACGCTTGAGGGTGTACCAAATGAGGTGCCAAATCTAATAATCTTTGTCGCTCAATGAGTGCTTTTTTAACCAGGTTAAACTCATAATGTTCCAAGTACCTTAAGCCACCATGAATAAGTTTAGTACTGCTTGAAGAGGTTTTGGAGGCCAAATCATCTTGTTCAAGAAGCACTACTGACAACCCTCTTAATGCTGCATCAGCAGCACAACCAGAGCCATTGATGCCGCCTCCAATAATTGCAACATCAAAAACCACACTCATATTTTGGTCTCCATAAAAAAGATATACACTAACACTATACACATAATCGTTGGGACAAGGAACAATGCAAATAATGGGTTATTTACTTGCTATAGATCAGGGAACGAGCAGTACACGGGCTATGTTATACACTACGCAGGGGGAATTAATTGCAACAAGTCAGTATCCTCTTGCTCAATATTATCCTAAAGCAGGTTGGGTGGAACATGATCCAGAGGAAATATGGAAAAAGACTTTAACCGCAATGAGAGATGTAGTGTCTCGAGTTCCTGGAGAGCAAATCTTATCTTGCGGTGTAACGAATCAACGAGAAACTACAGTCATTTGGGATAAAAAAACAGGTGAATGCATTGCTCCAGCTATTGTTTGGCAGGATCGTAGAACTGCGGAGTATTGTAAAAATTTACTTGCTGATGAAAGAATGATTCAAGATAAAACTGGTTTGCTCCCAGATCCCTATTTTTCAGCCAGTAAATTGAAATGGTTTTTAGATAATAATGCTAAAGCGAATGAACTCGCAAAAAAGGGTGAGTTAGCTTTTGGAACTATAGATAGCTTCCTGATTTGGCGCCTCACTACAGAACATTTGCATTTAACTGATGTCACAAATGCATCACGAACAATGTTATTTAATATCAAAACAGAACAATGGGATTCTGATTTACTAAAATACTTCGCAATACCTGAATCTGTTTTACCTAAAGTTTGTGCAAGCGATAGTCATTTTGGAATTATTAATAAACAGTGGCTTGGCTTCGAGTTGCCTATTACTGGGGTAGCTGGAGATCAGCAAGCAGCATTAGTTGGACAAGGATGCTTTAAAACGGGAATGGTAAAAGCAACCTTTGGTACAGGTGCCTTTTTATTACTCAATACGGGTACTAAACCAGTGTTTTCAAATCATAAGTTATTAACAACAGTGGCTTATAAAATTCGAGGGCAGATGGTTTATGGGTTAGAGGGAAGTATTTATCATGCAGGTACTACAGTAAAATGGCTACGCGATTCCATGAAATTAATTACTCATGTTGATGAAACGGAGGTATTAGCGCGATCATTAGAGAAAAATGAGGGTGTGTATTTAATTTCATCATTTACAGGTTTAGGTGCTCCTCATTGGTTATCAGTTCCTGGCGCATCTATTGTAGGTTTGAGTCTTTATAGTAATAGAGCTCATTTTGCTCGAGCAGCACTCGAAGGAGTATGTTATCAGGCTCGAGAGGTTTGTTTTTGTATGAAAGAGGACAGTCAAATGGACTTATCACTGTTACGCGTTGATGGAGGTATGGCCGTTAATCAATGGTTTTTACAGTTTTTAGCAGATCAATGCCAACTAAAAATCCAAAAACCTAGAGATATTGAAACAACTGCTAGAGGGGCAGCAATTTTGGCTGCATTAGGATATGGTGTTTTTGATTCATTAGATGAGCTGCACATAACATGGGACTTGGAGCAAGAGTTTCAACCACAAAGACCTTTAAATCAAGTAGAGGAGGATTATCAAGGCTGGAGGCATGCTTTACAAAAAGCAAAAGGATAGTTTCTGCGCTTAGATTGCAAGCACTATTTTTTCACTATCGAAACAGTAGGGTTCGAATAACCCTGTTTTTTCTTAGCTTGAAATAAAGGTAGTAGATAATTCTGTTAAATCGATTAACTGCTCATGGCCTTCAAATAGCACTGAGTGTTCGGCTCCTGTCAATATACTTACTGCAACTAAATAGTGTCCATGATCTAATATAGAAAAGTCGATCAATTCACCAAGCTCTGATGATTGATATCCACTAAACAACTTTTGCCCAGAATATATTTTTTGCTTCGTTTTAATTTCATAAATTTTTAATTGATGTTTTAATGTCGCTTTATAGTGCATGCGTGCGATTATCTCTTGTCCTTTGTAACACCCCTTATTGAAACTAATATAATGGGTTTGATGTAAATCAAGTCGATGCGGAAGGAATAAACCTCTAGATGTTGGATAAATCTCAATTTGTTGTTGTGCTAACCTCAACGTATGCCAAGATAATGAGCCAAGTATTTGTTCTTTATCTACAAAACACTTTTTTATATCATGAGCCAAATCAGAGTGAACTAACAAAATATAAAACTCATTACCTAAATGATACAGGCAAGAATAATCGTTGTAGGTTTGAGCATAAAAAGGGGCGGGAAAAAATTTTATATTAGGAAGAATATCTTCATCGTTTTGCAAATAAAATCCAAAAATACATAACTGATCATTTTTTTTAAGGGTGATGCGAGAAAGCATCGCGGTTTTATTTAATGAGTTTAGAGTAGGCTCAATCAGATCTTTGGGGAGTACTAATTTAACTCCCTGCCAAGAGACGATATCCATTAAACATAAAATTCGTCCTTTAAGGTTACACTGAGCACCTTGAACCATTTGAATGTCGGAAATTGAGTGGATATCGCAGGTTAATTGCCCTTGAAGAAAATCCAATGCTTGAGTCCCTTCAACGTCCAAAACAGCAAGATAGGATAAATCAAACAAATAGTTTTTTTTAGGTTGAAGCTTTAATTCTTCATTTATCGGTTTGAATGTAGATAGCATTCTATCATTAATCGAATATTCAAAAATAGTACTCATCATCGTATAACGCATTTCGTTTATAAATACACTAGTGTATCATTTATAAGTTACTTAAATCACGAAGAGATTTGCAATGTTGGACAATCAAGAGAAAGCAAGGCTTGCATGGCATTGTCGCCGTGGCATGTTAGAATTGGATCTTATTTTACAACGATTTCTTGAAAAGCATCTGGATCTTATATCAAAAGAGGAGCTGGATGCTTTTAACAATTTATTAAGTTGTACCGATCCCGAGCTATTTGCATGGTTAATGGGACATGATGAACCCCAAGAGAATGAGTTAAAAAAAATTGTCGCTATTATTCGATCTAGTAATTGAGCCAAAAAAATCAAAAACTTATTTGCGATTGGTTTTGATAATTTATTTATTCACTGTTTTGTTAATTTTATATTCATCAATATATTTATTTCTTAAATTTGCTTTAATTGGATATATTGCTGTTTTATTCAGATTTGATTGGATCAATCGGAAACCATGCGTGGAAATTAAAAAGATTCAATTCATTGATAATCAATGGGTTTTAGAATTTCATGATGGTAAAAAAGAAAATTATCTTCAAGTAACGATTCTTATCAATAACTTTCTTTTTTCATTAATTCAATTAAAAAGCATGCAACAAAAAAGATCGATCATTTTATTTCATGATCAGCTTACAGCGATGCAATTACGTTTCTTATATTTTAAAACACAAGATCAATATATTGGTATATAATTAAACATAATAATCAATTATTATACATCGATCTAAAAAAATAAAGAGAATGTAATGAAGAAACAAACTTCTTATAGCGATGAAGACTTGGTTAGTTTGGCACAACAAGGGGATATGGGTGCGTATAATTTGTTGTTGTCACGATACAATAACAAGATTCAGCAAATAATTAACTTGCATATTCAAGATAGAGCAAATGTAAGTGATTTAGTTCAAGAAGTGCTCATTAAAGTCTATCGTTACCTCCAGCATTTTAATGAAAAAAGTCAATTTTCTACGTGGTTATATCGAATTACACAAAATACGATTAAAAATCATTATAGATCAGCTAGCTTACGTATGGATTTGGAAGCAGAGTATGCTGACAATTATGCTCCATCAGTTCAATTATCACCTGAATATTTATTAATTAATATTGAGTTTGGAGAGCAGTTAGAGTCAGCTATTTCTACGTTGTCCGATGAATTACGTATTTGTTATGGAATGCATATTATTGATGGCCGATCTTATGAAGATATTGCAAAAAAGATGGATTGTCCTATTGGGACCGTACGGTCGAGAATATTTAGGGCTAGAAAATTACTAATGCAATCAATGGGCTCTTATTGAGGTATATAAGAAAGAACATTTTAATTATTGTGGTTATACCAGGCAAGTATTGCTGGAGAAAAATGATTTAAGTTTGTATATTATTTAATCGGCAAAATTTACAACTTTGAGCATTAAGGAGTTATGCAAAGCGATTTTGCCATTTTTTTATTTGACTTAAATATCTTTTTGTAAGGTTACTTGTCGCATCCCAATTATATGTTTATCATTATATTTTATTTGTCTATTTCAAAATGATTGATGCGATACAAAACGAACTCAACAATGAATTTACTTATAATTACAAACAACCTGATGAATACCATTTTAGTCTTGACTCAATTCACCTTGCTAGATTTGTCGCAACACAATTGAAATCCCACTCAGATCTTGGTTCATTACGCGTATTGGATCTTTGTGCAGGCTGTGGGGTTATTGGGATGGAGTTATCATGGCATCTTAAAGCAATTCGACAGATTGATTTTATCGAGATCCAGGATATTTATACTGAATATTTTTATCAAAACCTGGCTCATATCAATCGACCAGAATTGCAGTTTCGGTGGCATCTTTTAAATTATGATGAATTACATGAAAAAAAATGGGAAGGTCAATTTGATTTGACTGTCAGCAATCCACCTTATTTTCAACTAGGTCATGGAATGCTTTCACCCTCCCAATTTAAAAATCGGTGTAGATTTTATTTAGATAGCTCTTTTCATAATTATATTCGAGCACTGGAAAATTCGCTTGCAAACAAAGGTAAAGCTTATTTTTTATTACGACCATTAAAGCATCATGGGTTGGATTTATTTGCTGATATACAAAAAATACTACAGGAAACATCAACAACAGTAAAAAAAATATCGCATATCCGAGGTACAGATATTATTTTATTGCAAAAACTCAATTGACGTTTTGGGGCGAATGAAACTTGTCTTGCTTTTCTCGGGTGTGGCGAGGATCCCGCATCGATATAATAAAAGCCTCTATTTAAAAAAATTTTAAATCAGTGAATATATTTATATAAAAATATTTTTTTAACGGGTTACAAAGAAAACGACTCTGAATTCAAGGCTATGTCCTGGGTAGATATATAGTTTGAATGACTCAGAAAATAGCTATCAGGGTAATATGCAAATACCACGGAACCATTTTTAATAGTATTGATCACCGGTTTCGCTAAACTTTCTGCAATAGCAGGACAGCCCCATGAACATCCTGCTCGTCCTTCCTTTTTGATAAAACTCGGTTCTACGTACCAGGCTCCATGAACCACTACTCGTCTATTGTAGGCATTAGAGTTGAGACCTTTTTCTAATCCTTCAAGGTTTAGGGAAAGCCCTTTGCGTCCTATGTATGCATCTTCAGTGATATAGGTTCCAAGACTCGATTTTTTGCTTGATATGTCGTTAGAAAAGCTATCAGGTACTTTTCCTGATCCCGAATTACGACCATGAGCAACATAGGTTTCAAATACTAAAGATTCTGTATTCATATTAAAAATCCACATGCGAGGCTGATCGGATGGGACAGAATAATCGATAATTGTTAAGACAGGTCTTTTAACGTCCCCTTGCTCATAAGCTTTGGTATATGCTCTTAATGCAAGCTCAATCACTTCTTTATTCAATGTTGGTGCTGAGTCGCTAAGTTTTTGTATCTCTAATTGGTACATGGGTAAAGTATTTGTCTCTTGTTCCATGTCCGTAATTGGAAAAGCTAACGCGGGGATAATTGCTGTTAAGGTAGATAATAAAACAAGTAACTTACTCATTGGACCTCTGATATGTATAAATAATGATATCTATGTGTATGAAAGCGAGTTGAAATTCATTTATTTTGTCTTAATTGATCATTTTACAAAAGTGAACTTAACAGAAGATTATACGAACATTCATATTAGTAATGGGTTATGCCAAAGTGTAATGGCTACTTGTCAATCAAATATTCCGTTATTAAAGAGCTTATTTTTAATTTTTTTAAAATCAGCTGCGATTCAAAAAACATATGATAAAATGCTTTTATCCATCAAAATCCCTAAATAAAATCCTATGCTGGAAAGTGATCGCATAATAAGCACTCAAAGTAATGTCTCAGATGAAGTTATTGATCGGGCTATCAGACCCTTAAGTCTTGGTGAGTATATTGGGCAAGAAAATGTAAGCTCGCAGATGCAAATTTTTATTCATGCTGCTAAGAAGCGGAGTGATGCTTTGGATCATGTATTGATTTTTGGTCCTCCGGGTCTTGGAAAAACAACTTTGGCCAATATTATTGCACATGAAATGGGGGTTAATTTACGTCAAACCTCTGGGCCTGTAATCGAAAGAGCAGGGGATATTGCCGCAATACTCACCAATTTACAAGAAAATGACATTCTATTTATTGATGAAATTCATAGACTTAGTCCAGTTATTGAAGAGGTGCTCTATCCAGCGATGGAAGACTATAAATTGGATATTATGATAGGAGAGGGGCCTGCTGCCCGCTCTATAAAGCTCGAATTACCTCCATTTACGTTGATTGGAGCAACGACGCGAGCAGGTTTATTAACTTCTCCGCTTAGGGATCGATTTGGTATAGTCCAACGTCTTGAATATTATTCTGTAGATTCACTGACGAAAATTGTTGCGCGCTCTGCACAACTACTGAATGTAAAAACACAACCTGAAGGGGCACGAGAAATTGCCTTACGTTCAAGAGGTACGCCACGAATCGCCAATCGTTTACTTCGTCGTGTTCGAGATTATGCGGAAGTGAAAGGTGGTGGCATTATCAATATTGAAATTGCCCAAAAAGCTTTAGAGATGCTCGAGGTAGATAAACACGGTTTTGATCTTATGGATAGAAAATTGCTTATGGCTGTAATCGAGCAATTTAGTGGTGGTCCAGTAGGAGTTGATAGCATCGCTGCTGCAATTGGCGAAGAAAAGGGCACAATAGAAGATGTATTAGAGCCATTTTTAATACAACAAGGATTCCTTATGCGCACGCCAAGAGGTAGAATAGCTACCCGGAGGGCATATATGCATTTTGGTATACCGATAGATCAGGAGCCGGATTAGTAAAATGGATGATACAACCACGCATCAATATACCTTCAGAATCTACGTTGAGGATGTAGATTATATGGGTATTGTTTATCATGCGAACTATCTTTGCTATTTTGAACGTGCTCGAACAGAGATGTTGAGACAAAATAATATGGTTCTTTCTGATTTAATAAAGCAAGACACGTTGTTTGCTATATATGATGTACATATTCGTTATAAGGCGCCGGCCCGGCTGGATGATTTATTAACGATTAAAACTCAAGTCCAGCAATTAGGTGTTTGTAGTTTTTTATTTGATCAGATAATGCAAAACCAACAGGAACAAATAATTTGTGAGGCTAAAATACAAGTGGTATGCGTGAATAGTAATTTAAAACCAAAACGAATTCCGCATTAAATGGGTTTCATAAATCATATTTTAGGCTGGGTAAAGTACAATATAACTTCAAAGTATATTCTTGGAATTAATTTCTACTGTACTTTCCCAGGTGATGAATTTTATAGAAGCAAAAAGTAAAAAAATCTTGCTACTGGAGATGATAGATGGGTAATCAAGCAAATGTGTTAATGTACTTTATGCAAGCAGGCTTAGTTGTTAAGACCGTCATGTTATTGCTGGCCGCTGCATCAATTACTTCATGGACATTAATATTTCAAAGAGCATGGTTTTTTAACCAGAAGAAACAACTTACAGATGCGTTTAATCGGCGATTCTGGGAAAGCGGTGATTTAAGCAGGCTTTATGCTGATGTTGATAGTAACTCCGATGAGCGGCAGGGGATGGCGGCTATTTTTCACTCTGGTTTTAAAGAGTTTATACGAGCTCGTAAGCAGGGGAATGTAGTTATTGAACCGATACAAAGAGTAATGCAAATTACTCATGCTAAAGAAGCAGAAAAACTAGAAAAGCATTTGCCTTTTTTTGCTTCTGTAGGTTCTATTGCACCTTATGTGGGACTATTTGGTACAGTTTGGGGTATAATGACCTCTTTTCAGGCATTAGGCCATGCTCAGCAAGCTACTATAGCCATGGTGGCTCCAGGAATTTCTGAAGCACTAGTAGCTACAGCTTTAGGTCTATTTACAGCAATACCTGCTGTTATTGCCTATAACCGTTATACAACTCGTGCTAATGATTTATTAAATCGATTTGATTTATTTCAGGAAGAATTGATATCGCTTATAGAACAACAAAGTAATGACACTGTAAGAGGGTAAAAATGATCAGAGCAAAAACAAAACGCGATCGTCCCATATCTGAAATTAACGTTGTACCCTATATTGATGTAATGTTGGTTTTACTGGTTATCTTTATGATTACAGCACCTATGTTGAGTCAAGGTGTTACAGTTGACTTACCTAAGGCAGCAAGTCAAACTCTAGCACCTACGGATAGAGAACCTATTATTGTTTCAGTAAATCAACAGGGGTCCTATTTCCTTAATATTAGCAGTACACCTGCAGAACCTATAGAAGCACAAGCTCTAGTTGTTCGTGTTGCTGCGGAATTAGAGTTAGCAAAACAATCAAGCCAGAAACTTAACGTTTTAGTTAAGGGTGATCAAGGGGTTGCATATGGTAAAGTTGTTCAAGCAATGGCATTACTCAAGCAAGCAGGAGCGGAGCAAGTAGGCTTGTTAACTGATTCAGAGTCAGAGAAATCAGAGGGTCAAGCATGATAAGCAACTCCAGTTATCGTAATGCCTTTTTTGCAGCGGTTGGTTTGCATCTTTTTTTAATCGTGATGCTTTTAACCGATAATTCAAGCCAACGTCCTGTGTTAACAGCTGAAACTAAAAATATGCCTGGTATAGAGCAACCTGTTGCTGTGACACCACAAAATGAGGTTGTAAAAGCAGTAAGCGTTGACAACAAACAAGTCATGGAAACAGTTAATCGTCTAAAACAGGAACGTGAGCAACAAAAAAGAGCTGAAATCAATAGACAAAATGAGCTTAAGCGTCAGGCTGAAGCCGCTCGTCAGCAAAGAATTAAAGAACAACAACAATTAGCACGACTTAAAGAAGAAGCAAATAAAATCGCTATTGCAAGAAAAAAACAAGCCGAAGAAGAAAAGAAACGTTTAAAACAAATGGCTGAGCAAAAAGCACTAGAGGCAAAGCGTATTGAGGAGTTAAAGAAACAAAAGGAAGAGTTAGTCAAACAGCAAAAATTGGAAGCACAGAAACTTGCTGAATTAAATAAAAAGAAATTGGCTGAAAAAGAAAAAGCAGAGAAAGCCCAAGCAGAAATGGAGAAAAAGAAAGCTGAGGCGGAGGCAAAAAAGCAAGCTGAAGCGGATGCTGCTGCTGCCAAACAAGCACAAGCAGCACAAAATGCTGAAAGACAGGCTCGTATAGCGGGTGAAGTGGATAAGTATAAAGCACTTATTGTCAATGCGATCGGCAGAAATTGGATATTACCCGAAAATGTTGACAGTACCTTGTCAAGTCAATTTAGAATTCGACTTGCTCCTGACGGCATGGTTTTAGAGGTCTCTTTAACACGCAGTAGCGGTGATCCGCTTCTTGACCGTTCAGCGCAAACTGCTATTTATAAAGCATCACCACTACCTGTACCTACAGATCCTGATACGTTCAATCTGTTTCGTGATATAAGTTTAACCGTTCGTCCTGAACAAGTTAGGGGATAAAACTCGTGATTAATCGAATTATTAAATTATGTTTTCTGTTTTTTATGCAGCAAGTTTTTGCTCTTGATTTAGAGTTAACCCAAGGGGTTAATTCAGCGCTACCTATTGCTATTAATTCTTTTGGTACGAATAGTTCCGCCCAAGAAATTGGTCAAATCATTGAAAATGATTTAAATTTATCAGGACAATTTCGAATTGTTTCAGGGCCTCAAGGTCCGAATGGACAATCATCCGTAAATACTTTACGACAATTGGGAGCTGATAGCGTTGTAACTGGCCGAGTCAATCAAGTAGGTAATCGCTATGAAGTAAGCTTTACTTTAACTGATGCAGTTGCCAAAGGAGCAACTTTACTGACTAAAACCTATCAAGTTAGTGCTAATCAAATTAGACCACTAGCACATCATATTAGTGATGAGGTATATCAAAAGTTAACTGGAGAAAGAGGAGTATTTTCTACACGTATCGCTTATATCTCAGTACAAAGAACGCCAAGAATTACTCGTTATTCTCTCGAAGTTGCTGATGCAGATGGATATAATCCTCAAAGTTTATTGGTTTCAGGGGATCCAATTATGTCTCCTGCGTGGTCTCCTGATGGCAAATCAATCTCTTATGTGTCGTTTGAGAAAAAGAAAGCTCAAATTTTTACGGTTTCAGTAGAAACAGGACAAAGACGCTTAATCACAAGCTTCCCTGGCATTAATGGCGCTCCCGCATGGTCACCAGATGGAAATCAATTGGCTGTAGTTCTATCTAAAAGCGGTACACCTAAAATTTACAGTGTTGACATACATAGCGGCACTATGAAGCAATTAACTTTTGGCGATGCTATTGATACCGAACCACGGTATGCCCCTGATGGGAAAAGCATATTATTCACTTCAGGTCGAGGTGGTTCACCGCAAATTTATCGTTTATCTTTAGCAACAGGCGAGGTAGCTCGCGTAACCTTTGAAGGAAATTATAATGCACGCGCTTCTTATACACCTGATATGAAAAATATCGTGATGCTGCATCGTGATGATAGACAATTTAATATAGGACTACAAAGCGTTTCTGGTGGGCCTATTCTTAGTTTGACTTCTTCTGGTCGAGATGAGTCTCCATCTGTTGCTCCAAATGGTCGTCTTGTTCTCTATGCGACGCATAATCAAGATAAAGGAGTATTGGGCATCGTTTCTCTTGACGGTAGAATAAAAATGAGACTTCCTGCGCGGGAAGGGGATGTACAAGAGCCCGCTTGGTCCCCCTATTTAGGTTAATAATGATTCGCGTTATTTATTCATTCATTTTTTGTTTTTGGGTATTTCAAGGTTACGCGTGGAATGCGGCAGGCCACAAGGTAGTGGCTCAGATTGCTTACGATAATTTATCACCTGAAGCAAAATTGATGTCTCACAAATATCTTCGTTCATACTCACATAAAACGCCTAACTCAAGTTTTGTCCGCGCGTCAACCTGGATGGATGAAATCAGGTTTAGAGAGATTTATTGGTATGATGTAATGCACTATATCGATATTCCCTTTAGCACAGAAGAGCTGGAATTACCTCCAGTTGAGAGTATTAATGCAGTGTGGGCAATTAAGCAGGCTATGCATGTATTTTCATCTAAAAAGACAAAACCATCTGAGAAACAGCTTGCGTTACGTATGTTAATCCACATTATTGGAGATATCCATCAGCCATTGCACGCAGTAACTCGAGTTAGCCAAGAATATCCTAAGGGAGATTTAGGAGGGAATTTGTTTCCTTTAGGTGTGAATCCTGTAGGTAATAATTTGCATAAGTACTGGGACAACGGCGCGGGTTTTTTTCTAGGTAAATATGATTCAAAAAAGGTTAAAAAGACAGCACATGATTTAGAGAAAAATTTATCATGCTCACGAATTAGTACACAAATAGAACCTAAAAAATGGGCCAAGATGTCTCACAAGCTTGCATTAAAAAACGCGTATCAGCTCAATCCCAAAGAAACTCCAAGTACTAAATATCAAGAAAATGCACAAATGCTGGTACGAAAGCAGATTGTATTTGCAGGTTGTAGATTAGCTGTGATACTCAATAAATTGGCTAAAGCATGAATTAATCGTTTTCTAGATTGTGCATAATGCAGTGGCTCTGATCCTGTGATATTTCCTCTCGAGTAAGTAGTGCTATTTTGCTTTTCTTATACCCTTAATCATCTTTAGTGCATTAATAGGAGTTCGACTAAAGATGAGTCACTAAAATTTAGCCAATTATTTAATCAAATAGCCTTTAATATCTAAATTTTGCTATACATGCTACTATTCGTTCATTTTATACCATAATCGATGATATGTGAGATTTATAATGAGTAAGAACCCTAAGGAAGAAGTAGCACGAGCGGTAGCAGCAAAAATCGTTAAAGATTTATTGGATACACCAAGGCAAAACCCTTTAACAAAACAAGAAGTAAGCACTCTCATTAATAAACATATAGAAGAGGCTTATCAAAACACCACTCATGTAGAGATAACATCCTTATATAAAGCGTTCTGTATACTCTTGCACCCCGATAAGCAGTTTTCTGAAATTGACCCAAGACTAAACAGCTATCTGGAACAGGACGAATTAGCTCTTACTGGGGAACCATTTAAAGTTTTAAATCGGATCAATCAGAAGTATCTCCTTAAGAATGCGACCAAAAATCCAAAGGATGGTTTTAGTAGTTATATGGAGTATTTTGATGAGTTAATGAAGCCTTTGGAAGATTCCTTGAATCGTTATTATCAACCATTTCGATTTTTAGCAAAGGCCGCTTATGGGATGTTTTCTATATTCATTGGTGCAGCTGTTTTTATTGGTATCATTGGTTTTATTCTTGCGACGATTGTTTTAGAGATTACTAATGGACTTATTCATTTTACAGTAAATTCATTAACAAATAATCAATATACCAAAGAGTTAAATGATTATTTGGAACCTCATTTTGAGAAATATAAAGCATCATTCTTAAAAAACTATAGAGCTGAGGTAATTGAGTTACTCATTGCACAACAAAAAGAGCAAGAGGCAGAACAAATTCAGACAATGAGTGATGATGATTTATTTACATACATTATTAATACTGAAGTGGAGATTAAGTTAAGAGAATTATTTCAACAAAATATAAATCCCTTCACACCTAATACAGAAGCCTTGATGATGCAAATAAGACAACAATGCACCGAATCATTAAGAAATGAAATAAATAATAATTATAAGCAATTCATTAAAAATCAAGCTTCTATTAATAATTTTACTCGACTGAAATTAATAACTTTTGCTTTATATGACGCGATAACGAAACCATTAGATCAAGTTGACGGGAATAAATTATTCTCCTTGAGTTTGAGGCCCATACAAATTGCAGCATCACCTTTAATCCTTGGAGCAGCGATTCTGGTGGAGTTAATGAGTGTTATTACCGTCGGTCTGGTTCTTACTGGAGTGGGTTTAAGTTTCGTAGCTAAAGCTGCAGCATTAGCACTGCTCAACACACCTCTTTTTGTATTGGATTTTAGTCATTATGTGTCAAAAAAACTCCAGAAATGTGTACGACCCAATGAATATAATGAATTAATGAATGAAGGACCCCGAAATTTACTCATGCTTGAATGGCATCAAGATAATTCGCCAAAATGCACAGAAAAACCTCCTGTCCATAGTGAGGCCCTGTTTACAAACCCAACATCTAGGATCCCAACAAAAATTAGTGAGCAAGAATTACCAACAAGAGACTACTCAATAAGTTGTTAAAATTTAAAAAGAAAGGATGTAGATGGGGCAAGGAAGCTCTTTCTTATCCTAATAGGTCGATAAATCTTTCTTCTAATTACCTATATGTATATATAGTGCACTGTTATACTTAATTATATACTATTGTTAAAAAGCAATTATGACATATCCTCACAAAAAGCATGTCATTCTATCCGAGAAAATGAATGAGTTAAAAGGCAAAATAACTTTATTACAACAACAGCAGAAATTATCATTTATCGAAACAATCAATAAAAGGGGAAAATTGTCAAAATTTTTTCTGGATGGCGTGCAAAAAATATTTGATTTTGTGACATCAATCATTGCCTCCAGCAAAGAATTACCTATCATTGGATTTGTATTACGAATGATTTCAGCAATTCCCAATGCAATAACTACTTTGACTGATAAAAATAGTTCCGTTGGAAGTAAAGTTTTAGCTATGTCGCTTCTTTTAGTTACAACAGGTTTCGGTATTGCAGCGTTTATTCTAGGAGGAATAGTATCTGCCGGTATTGGATTAGCTTTTGCTTCGCTTGGTACCCTTATTGAGGGTATTTCATTACTAAGCTCGATAATAGAGAAATTTCAATCTGCAAAAGCATATAAAGAAAAAAAGATATTTATGGACCTCATAGGCAAACGAGAGTTATCTGTATTGGACTCTGATATTTATAGAGATCGATTAGAGATTCGTGCTTTGGAACTGAAATTTTTACTCAATAAGCCCAACACCCTATCTAGTAAACAAATAGAAGAAGAGCTGGAGTTTATTAATAAGATTAGAGTACAAAGAGGTTGGAACCAACAGACTTTTTCAGATGATAGCCTACCATGTAAACTGCTAAGGCTATATCAAGAGCGTAATGAAATGTTGGTGCACTTGGAGAAAATGGTACAAATTTTTGAAAAAGAGTACACGAGAGGCAAAAGCACCGAAAACTCACAACTTATTGACTTCGTGAGTAATCTCCAACATGAAATCACTCAAATCGATGAGGATATTGGAAAAATAACTGAACCATTACACCAATTAAAGCAGCAAAACTTGTTAGCCAATGAGACTATTGCTAAATCCTATACTAATTTTGCGCTTGGTGGTGCTGGTGTAATTTTCTCAGTTATTGGATTAATGGTGCTTATTAGTGCATTTGCTGTGCCACCCTTGGTTGGTACTATTTTATTTGGATTTGGTATTGGCCTTGCAACATTTGGATTGATTAAATGGAGCGTAGAGCAATATGCAAATAAAGAAGATAAAAAACTCCTAAAGGAACGTACAAAAGAACATGAAGAAACGATACTTGAAGAGGCACTTGATTGTTATGAGCATGAGATGACAAAAAATTATCATCATGCAGGGAAATGCAGCTACACAACAAGCTTAAGAGAGCTCCTCTTATCAAGCGAAACGAGAGAAAATATTTCTGAGTGTGACGATTTGATAACAACATCCAAAATACCAGAGCCTGCTATGGAGCTTTCGGAAAAGAAGTCGGAACTTGTCCGTACTAATTATTATTGAATGAGGTATATTTTGAGTAATTAAAATTACTCATCAATGCACTCTAATAACAAAAAATAAATATTGTGCTATATTTTAATGGTCACTATAAATTGGATGCAGATCCTAAATAAAAGGAATAAAAATATGAACAAGTTATGCGTAAAAATGGGAGTATTTGCAGTATTAATGAGTGTGAGTTTTTTGGGTTGGTCAGGAGGAGCTTGTAAGGCTATTGCAATCTCTTGTATGCAGAATGGTTATTTTAAGGGAGGGGAAGGCTCAGGCAAAGATTTAATTAAGAATTGCGTAATACCTGTAGTAGCAGGTACTAAAACCCTGCCAAACACAAACTTTAGTCCAGAACAATTGCAACAATGCAAGATGTCATTAGCTGAAAAAATGAAGGACAAAATGCAACAAAAAGCACAAACTCAACAACCACAAACTCAACAGCCAGAAACTCAACAGCCACCACAACAATAAAATACCAGCCTCTCTTGCGTCCCGTGACGTGTTCGTTGGGTACGGTGTTTAGCAACAGTACCCTAGATTCCGTGGACAAGCAGAGGAACGGCGGAGGATGTTTTCATCTTCTTGTTGAAGAAATTGGCTTAAGTTCATTTGGCGCGATATGCGCCAAATGAAGCCTCTCGATGTATGAGGGATGAATACACCGTTTGGGGAGTGCGGTATATAATTTAGCTTCTATTCCATCTGTAAGGATTGTATTACGGAACCTAAGAAGCGAGTTGCCTCGCCACCTGTAACAGCCCTATGATCAAAACTAAGTGATAAAGGAAGCATATTATGCACTTCTATTTTCTCCTCGACAGGAACAACCCCTTGATAAAGCCTTCCGACAGCTAAGATTGCAACCATTGGTGGGACAATAATAGGGCTTGCAAAACGACCAGCAAATTTGCCAAAATTCGAGAGCGTAAACGTAGCCCCCTTTAATTTGTCCGCTGTAATTTCACGATTACCTACCGATTGTTTGAATTCATTAATCATGGTGCGTAATTCAGTATCAGAGCGTTTTCCTGCATCATGAATAACAGGAACAAATAACCCTTCCTCATTATCCATCGCTAACCCAAGATGTACTTCATTAAAGCATTGTCGCGCACCATGTTTTGTATCAAACCATGCATTTAATGCAGGTTCGCATTTAGTGGCATCAATTATAGCTCTAATTAAGCGAACGGTAATATCAGTTCCAGATTTCCAGGCACTTATATCTGCCTCATCAAAGATGCTCACAGGAACTACTTCGGCGTGTGATTGAGCCATGCTATTGAGCATAGCGCGCCTTACTCCACGCAGAGGTTCAAAACCTACAGGAACTTGTGAGTTCTTATCTGCTTGGGCTTGAACATCATCTCGAGTGATGATTCCAAATTCACCTGTACCTTTTATTGTCGATAAATCAACACCTAGTTTTTTTGCAAGCATTTTTACAGCAGGGGTTGTCTTTATACGACCATGAGTAGTGTGTTGTACCCCAATAGTAAAAGTATCTTCGAAAACTTCGCTACTTTCTTCTAGGTTGCCAACTACGGTTCCCTTATCGGCTGCTTTTGCTACTGACGATACAAAAGCAACTAATGGTTCCCCTGTTTTAATAATGTCGCCTGGTTTGCCATATAATTTACTTATAATTCCTGTTTGTGGGCATGGAACATCCACCACAGCCTTAGCTGTTTCCATAGAGACTAGAGGTTGATCTACGACAACAGTATCTCCTTCTTTGACAAACCACTCATGAATCTCAGCATCAGGTAAGCCTTCACCTAAATCAGGTAGATTGAAAATATTCATTATTACTCCATTATGCTCATAACACTGTTTTTAATACGCGTAACACTGGGGATGTATTGCTTTTCCAGTTGGAAATAGGGCATTACTGTATCGTATCCAGTCACCCTTTGAACAGGGGCCATTAAATCAGCCATGGAATTTTCCATAATGAGGGCTGAAATTTCAGCTCCTACACCACAGGTTTTTGCTCCTTCATGTACAATAACGCAACGACCAGTTTTTTCTACTGAGGCTAAAATTGTTTCAATATCTAAGGGTTTAATTGTAGCGACGTCAATTATTTCACAAGAAATTCCTTCCTCTCTTAATTGTTTCGTTGCGAGCTGCGTTTCATGCAAACTTGCTCCCCAACTTATTAAGGTAACATCTTCACCTTGTTGTAAGGTGAAACACTTACCAATGGGCAGTGCCTCTCCATTATCTTCCACAGGTTGTTTAACAAGGCGATAGATACGCTTTGGTTCTAGAAAAATTACTGGATCGGGATTACGCATTGCCGCCAAGAGTAAACCATAAGCACGTCTAGGCGAAGAGGGTATAACAACTTGTAAACCTGGAATATGGGCAAATAATGCTTCGGTGCTTTCAGAGTGATGCTCTGGTGCCCTGATTCCTCCCCCAAAAGGAGCTCGAAAAACGAGAGGACAGTGTAGGCGTCCGCGTGTCCTATTTCGCATACGAGCAGCATGAGAGATAATTTGATTCATAGCAGGGTAAATAAAACCCATAAATTGAAATTCGGCAACGGGCCTCAGGCCTTGTATGGACATTCCGATTGCTAATCCCGCAATCATTGACTCAGCTAGAGGAGTATCAAATACTCTTTTTTCTCCGAAGCGTTCTTGTAACCCTACTGTTGCCCTAAAAACACCACCGTTTTTACCTACATCCTCTCCAAAAACCACCACATTTTCATCGTGAGCTAACTCATAAGCTAAAGCCTGAGTAACTGCTTCAATTAAAGTAATATCAGGCATTGGTTGCTTCCTCCATAGCTATTGCACGTTGTTCAACTAAATATTCAGGTAGTTCTGCATAATGATAATCAAAAATGCTGGTAACTGGTTGAATTTTCATGTTCAGATATTCATTAACTGCTTTTTCAACTTCTTCTGAGCATTGGATAACCAAGTTCTCCTCATCTTGCGCATTCCATATCTTTTGTTCCATGAGAAACTCTTTAAATCGTGCAATAGGCTCTTTCGGTTTGGCTTTTTCTACATCTGCAGAGGGTTGATATCGGGTTGCATCATCAGCAGTGGTATGATCGGATAAACGATATGATAATGCCTCAATTAAAGTTGGGCCTTCGCCTTGACGCGCTTTTTCAATAGCATTCCCTATGATCTGTCTTGTTGCTAAGATGTCATTGCCATCAACTTGTATGCCAGAAAAGCCTGCAGCAATTGCTTTTGTGCAATAGTTTGGGTCCCCGTTTGTTTCTCTCTGGGAACTGAAATAGCCCATTGGTTATTATTTACCACAAAAACCACAGGTAATTTCCAGGTGCCCGCTATATTTATAGCTTCATAAAAATCACCTTCAGAAGTACCGCCTTCACCAAGACAGACTACTGCAACACGAGGCTGATTTCTGTATTGGAAAGCAAAAGCAATACCTGTCGCATGCAGACATTGCGACGCAATGGGAACGCAAATAGGTAAGTCTTCAGAATTACAAGAAAACTGACTGCCACGCTCATCTCCTCCCCAAAAGGCAAGAATCTCAGACATTTTTACGCCGCGTTGAAATTGCGCAGCATAATCACGATAATAGGGTACGAATACGTCCTCAGGACGCATCGCATGGCCTATGGCTGTAGAAATTGCTTCTTGGCCATTAATAGGAGCATAAGTTCCCATCTTTCCGGTTCTTTGTAGCGCAATTGCTTTTTTATCAAAGGTACGCGTCAGAACCATCATTTTATAAAGTTCTTTCAATACGGTATAATCTTTGGCAAAATCAGGAAGCTGACCTGCTAATTTTCCATGTTCATCCAAAAATTGAGTATAAGTAATGTCAAATTGAGCAACTGTTGCCATGGAGGCTCCTTGTCAATAAAGCGTGTGCATAGCATACTCACAAATGAATTTAAAAACCAGAGATAAGTAACGTGAGTTTGATTGAAAAGAGTATAGAAATGCATTTTGCTTACTAAGCGAAGTTTATCTTATACGGCTTGTTCTTAGTGACGTGAGGGACATAGAGTATTTATGTGGGATTTTCAGTTTAAAAGACAGTAATCCGATATATGAACTGAACTGGAATTGTAGAAAGCAACTAGCCTTATATAGAGCAATGATGTTACATTAAAAATCATTGCGGTTGAGAGAAATAAAGGCTTAGATAACCGTGAGGTCTGTGGGATATAAGAGATTTTCTTTTATCTCTATGTCTATAATACTCAATTTGCTTGCAGAATCCAAAGAGAATTAAGTTTTTTGCTCAACAATATGTTGAGCAACATAGGTTCAATGAATTTATTTGTGAGGATATATTTTGAGTCAATTTGTACTATATTCTTTAGACTATTCTCCGTCTCTACCTGAATTGTATCAAAAACTTAGCCATCTTCCTGGTTTTGTGTTGCTTGAAAGTAGTGATCATGTAAGAGGTCGTTACGATATTGTCAGTGCATATCCTTATGATTTTATCCAGATCGATCAAAACACGCATAACACCCAGTCGCTGGTCAATCAGTTGAATCATATCTTATCTTCTCAGTTGGCAGTGACTGATCTTCCTTTTCAAGGTGGGGCTATAGGCTATATTTCTTATGATTTTGGAGCAAGACAATTAGGAATTGATTCAAAGGTTCAATCTGGATTGCAGAATATGCCCTTATTAAATCTTGGTTTGTATGATTGGGCTATCATAGCGGATCATGATCAAAAATCAGTGACTTTATTTGCTGCAAATCTTCAGCAGGCGACGCCTGGGGTAGTCAAGGAAGTTTTAGACTTATGGCATGACTCGGAAAAGCAATGCAAGGATTGCATCCTTCAGAGTGATTTTATCCCTTTAATGGACCACGAAAAGTATATAAAAGCTTTTGGGGAAATATATCAATCACTAAAAGCAGGGAGAAGTTATCAAGTCAATCTCACTCAGCCTTTCCTTGCTGCCTATGAAGGAGATAGTTGGGCTTTATATAAAAAAGTCAGCAAACAAAATCCAGTGCCTTTTTCTGCTTTTTTAAGAACATTTGCTGGAGATATTTTAAGTTTTTCTCCTGAGCGTTTCTTGTATTATGAAAATGGTCAATTAATCACATCACCCATTAAAGGAACCATTAGACGTTCTAACGATCTTTTAGAAGATGAACAATTAAAACATGAATTGAGTTCTTGCGAAAAAAATAGGGCTGAGAATGTTATGATTGTAGATCTTCTACGTAATGATTTGGGTAAAATTGCTCAACCAGGTTCAGTCCAAGTAACTGGTTTATGTGAGGTTCAAAGTTATAATTCAGTTCATCATTTAGTAAGTACAATAGAAGCTCAATGTTTATCATCGGTGCGACCATTCGATGCATTTTTATCTTGTTTTCCAGGTGGTTCAATCACGGGTGCTCCAAAAATTGAGTCAATGAAAATTATTCATGAACAAGAGTTGTATGCGCGTGGCGTTTATTGTGGTGCAATCGGTTATTTTTCACGACATGGACGTTTTGATACGAATATTGCAATTCGAACAATAACAGCTAAAGATAATTTTTTACATCTGGCAGCTGGCGGTGGAGTCGTTATTGACTCAAACTATGAAGATGAATATCGTGAATGTTTTATTAAAATGGCAGCAATCATGAATGGCCTCAAATGAATTAATAGCAAATGGTTTTACAAATTCAGCCGTGATTGTTCTTTATGAACAAGAGTCTGACTCATTAATTCTCACTAAAAGGAGCGATCAACTTCGGACGCACCCGGGTGAAATTTGTTTTCCTGGTGGAGTGTGGGAGGAGAGTGATGAAAATTACTATGCTACTGCACTTAGAGAGTTGAATGAAGAGCTGGGTATTAATCCTCATCGTGTAACCCTAATAAAAGAATTAAAGATCCAAAAAACACTCTTAGGAAGCATTATTCATCCTTGGTTTGCAGGTATAAGCTCAATACATCCTTATCATTTAAATGTTCAGGAGGTGGTAAGTGTCATTTCTATTCCCATGTCATTAGTGCAAAATCCAAAGAATTATAGAACTTTTATGATTGAACGTAATGGACTTAGGTACAAGACGTGTGAATTCACAGCAAATGAAGATTGGGTCTGGGGGGCAACAGCTAGGATAATGCAGCAATTGGTAAAATAAATCCCTGACAAGCCCCCCGAGAATAGAATCAACATCAATGTACTTCTCTATTGTACAGATTACAAGGAGTTATTGGTGGGTCAATAAAACGACCACACCTACAATAAAGCGTCTCTAGGCTATTTTTATACTGCAACAGCAGGTTTTTTACTTGATAGACTCGGAGAGGGAGTGTCTTGCGAGTTTTTAAGTGCACGGCGGAGGATTTTACCCACATTTGTTTTTGGAAGTTCCTTATAAAACTCGACCTCTTTAGGAACTTTATATGCAGTTAAATGCTCACGGCAATAAGAAATAACTTGTTCAGCAGTAAGATTAGGATCTTTTTTTACAATACATGCTTTGACGCGCTCACCAGAATCCTTATCAAAAATACCAACAACACCAACCTCTAACACACCAGGATGCATCCCTATTACCTGCTCTATTTCATTAGGATAAACATTAAATCCAGAGACTAACAGCATGTCCTTTTTTCGATCAACTAAATAAATAAAACCCTCTTCATCCATTCTCCCTATGTCTCCAGTCTTCAAATAGCCATTCTTAGTAAAAACTAAGGCTGTTTCATCGGGTCGCTTCCAATAGCCAGGAGTTACCTGTGGTCCTTTAATACATATTTCGCCACTTGTCCCTATAGGAACTTCATTCTCGTTGTCGTCGACAATAGCTACCTCAGTAGATGAAATAGGTACTCCTATACTGCCAGTGTATTCTGTAAGATTCATGGGATTCATGATGGCTGCGGGACTTGTTTCTGTTAAGCCATATGCCTCTAAGACAGGGGTCTTAGTCACTTCGAGCCACTTAAGTGCAACACTTTTTTGTAATGCCATTCCACCAGAAAGGGCAATTTTTAATCTACTGAAATCAACATCTTTAAATTGTGGATGGTTTAATAAACCGTTAAATAAAGTATTTACACCAGTAATAGCAGTAAAACGAACATTTTTAATCTCTTTAATAAAATTTCCCATATCACGAGGATTTGTTATGAGTACATTTTTTGCGCCTTCTTTTAAGAAGGTCAGACAATTAGCAGTAAGGGAAAAAACATGATATAGAGGAATCGCAGTTACAATAATCTCATCATTATCTAAACCTAAAGGCTTTATCCATGAATCAGCTTGCAAAATATTAGCTATCATATTGCCATGTGTTAAAATAGCACCTTTAGCTACACCAGTTGTTCCTCCTGTATATTGGAGAAATGCAATATCATCATGAGTTAAGTCCACGTGATGTAATGGAGCTTGTTTTCCTTCCAATAACGCATAATTAAAGGCTACTGCATGAGGAATGTGATAAGCCGGTACTCCTTTTTTTACGTATTTCACTATGGAATTGACAATGATTCGTTTTATCGTAGGAAATAAATCGCCTACTTCGGTGACAAGAACATGTTTTAAAGCAGGAATCGAGCTTAATCCTTTTTCAACAGTTTTTGCAAAATTTGCAAGTACTATGATTGCTTCAGCTCCGGAATCATTCATTTGATGAACGAGTTCATCAGTCGTATAGAGCGGATTTGTGTTAACTACAACATAGCCCGCTCGCAAAATAGCAAATAAGGCTACCGGATATTGGAGAACGTTAGGAAGCATAATGGCAACTCGCGCTCCTTTTTTTAAGTTAAGTTGTTGCAGGTAGGCAGCAAAATCACGGCTTAATGTATTTAGTTCTGCAAATGTAATACTGTGCCCCATATTGGTATATGATGGTTTATGAGCATAACGAGTACATGATTCTTTAAACAAAGCTACAAGGGAAGAATATTGACTAGGGTCAATTTCATGAGGAACTCCTTTTTGATATTGTTCAAACCACCGTTTATCCACCTTAATATCCTTCTGTTATTGGTTTTCACATGTTAGTATAAACAAAAATATTGATTATGGATATCATACTCATGAGTGAAAATACAACACAGATACAAGCGTTTAAATTAAAAGGGCGTCTTTATACATTTACTGTATTACATGTATTAAATACAAACATTAATCTTTTTTCACACCAACTCCATGATACAATAAATAAAGCACCAAAATTATTTGAACATATTCCTGTGGTTTTTGATTTATCTGCCGTTCAACATCTGGAGTTTGATTTACAAGCATTAGTCCAGGCTGCTCGAACTCATGGCATGATTCCTGTTGCTATTCAAGGTGGAACTGCACTGCATCATTCTGTAGCACAATGTCACGGTTTAGCTGTGTTGCATGCCTCTTCGAATCAGGATAAGCCTATCGTCGAAACTATTGAGAACACGCATCATGATACAGTGAAAACAACGGCTAAATTACTTACTACTCCTGTTCGATCAGGACAACAAGTGGTGGCCAAAGGTACTGATCTTATTGTTACTTCTTCAGTGAGTCATGGCGCTGAATTGTTAGCTGATGGAAGCATCCATGTTTATGGTGCTTTAAGAGGAAGGGCTTTAGCTGGTATTTCTGGAGATAAAGAAGCGCGGATTTTTTGTCACTCACTTGAGGCAGAATTAGTATCAATTGCAGGTTTTTATCGCTTAAGTGATGCAATAGAACCTTGTAATAAACCTTGTCAAATTTATTTATTAGACGAACACATACACATTGAGCCTTTATGATAGATGTTGTTTTTATTTCAGACCTACATTTGCACCCAGAGGATCATAAGATTCAAGAGCGTTTTAATCAATTTATTGAATGGGCAAAAGTCTCTGTTAAAAATATTTATATTTTGGGAGATTTTTTCCATGCATGGGCAGGAGATGATTCAATTGATGAGTGGAGTAGAGGTATCGCTCTTCAATTACATGCTTTGAAAAATCAAGGAATAAATATTTTTTACATGCATGGTAATCGTGATTTTTTATTGGGCAGGGATTTTGCCCAACTTGCAGGCTGGACGATTTTATCTGAACCCACTATTATTAAGTTAGGACAAGAAAAGATACTTTTAGTTCATGGAGATCGTTATTGTACTAAAGACTTCGCACATCAACGGTTTAGGCGATTAACCAGAAATAAGCTATTTCCCTACTTTTTTCTAAAGCTCCCGCTAAAATTGCGCCAGCGTTTGGTGAGTCAAGTGCGTTATCGAAGTCAGATGAATCTAAATAAATCTGTGGAAGAAATGGATGTGGTTTCAGAAGTGATTATTCAACATATGGTGTATTATAAAATCACGCAATTAATTCATGGACATACTCATAAACCGGGTATAACTATTTATGAAAATAATTTGGAAAAATTAAGACGTTATGTATTAAGTGATTGGGATGACAAACCTCAGTTGTTGTGTTATGATAATACAAAAGGGCTCTGTTTTGCTCATATTTAATTTTTGTGGAGAGGCTGAGTATGACTAGTAGTAAAGATGATGAATATGCGAAAAAAATGGCCGAAGCACAGGAAAAATCTGCAAAAGCCGCAGAGGAGTTCCGTAGAGAAGAAAATGAAAGAATAACCCAAGACTACCAAAATGCGCAAATGCTTAAGCGGCGCATGGAGTATGCTCAGGCAATGGAGGAGCTTAGAAATAGGCATATACTCCATAAAGGGACTCAGCAAGAAACGACTCTTTGGGAGGAAGTCAACCGCCTTGCTGACGAAGCCATGAAACCAGAACAAAACTCTTATCAAGACTATCGTGCGTCAATGATGTCTTTGTTGAATATGTTTGGCAAAATGAACAAAGCAATCAATGTATCAGTTGATCAAACTTTTGGCGAATTTTATAACAAATATGTATATGAGAAAAATGAAGATCCAATTGGTAAAGCATGGCTTAAGTTAAAGAGTAATATGCGTGATGCCCTTAAAGGTGATCCTAACATTGACCTGCCTACCCTTCACCACAATGTTACATTTAAAGATGGGAAGCTAGATGTTGCTTCGTTAACTCGTAAAGATGGTGCTCCACTGGTAGTTTACGAACGAGATGAAAAAGGGAATCTTAAATATGAAATGGATGAAAAAACCGGAAAACCAAAGCTTGATGATAAGAACCAGCCGATAAAGATACCTAGCTCAGAGCCTCACCCCGCAAATGAAGCATTTAGAGCTCTTATTGATGCGTGGTTAATTGAAAATGATTTCCAACCAGTGCCCGGAGAGCCAAATAAGTATATGAATCCCACTACTGGTAAATATTTAGATGAAGATACGTTCAATAGCTTAAAACCAAGCCTTGCTGAATTTCTAAAAAATCCAGCAAATGCTGAACTGACTATTGAAGAAGCACCGCCGTCTCCTTCAATGAGATGAGATTTTATTGATACGGTATTCCGCTATGAAAACGAAATACCGTATCTGTTGCCAAAATAAAGCTATTCTCCAAAGATAAAAAGATGTTGAGTCGGCTTTCAATATCCCCACCGTATAATTTCGCTAGCCGCAAGTAATCTTCGAAATGTCGGGCTTCTGATTTAATTAAAGTACTGTAAAATTTTACTAAATCATGGTCTTCAAGGTAAGGAATAATGGCATGGAAACGCTCGCATGAACGTGCTTCAATGATGGCACCAATTATAAGCTGATCACATAAACGCTGAATCATATCTCTGCTTGTAACCTGCTTATGCATTTGAGTTGCATATCCAGAAGGCTGCAAAGGACTAAATTGAATGCCTTTGCGAAGCATAATTTGTATCACTTTTTCAAAGTGAAGCAGCTCCTCACGTGCCAAAGGCGACATGACTTCGACTAATTCCTTTTTTTCTGGATATTTACTGATGAAATTGATGGCACTTGCGGCTGCTTTACGTTCACAATGAGCATGATCAATTAACAGTAAAGGAATGTGTTTTGCTGCATACTCCAACCATTGTTGAGGTGTTTTTATCCTCAGAAAATCATTTACTGATTGTAAATCAGTATCTAATCGTTTTAACATCTATGAATACACTATACTTATTAAAATAAGCTGTCTTATATCACATACTTTAAAAAAATTAAATCGGATGAAAAATGAACGGGGAAGAAGGTAATAATGAATTAAGCCATTGGTTTTCTACTTATGGCGCCATCACGGCTGAACGCATCTTGGGTAAATACCAAGTTAATTTAGAATATGCAGAACTGGTTGAAGCAGTTAAAACTCCGACTAGCTTATATCATCATCTAGTGCAAGTTCCATTAAGAAATGTATTAAATGGCATTATTTTGGAACAGGCAAATGATTATCACGTCTACGCTCAAAAACTTTTCATCGATTATTTGTTGTCTGGAGAAAGTGCTAAAGATGAAGAGGCTCAAGGTGCTGCAACTCGGGAAGCTTTAGAAAGGGAGCGACAACAATTAATATCCCTTGGTGATGAGTTTCATAAAACACATGGCCAGCATGATTATCTCATTGCTGAAAGTCAATCAGTCCTTATAAAAGTAACGCAGATGTTTAATAGTGAAATGGAAAAAGCGATTAATGCGTTGAAGTCCCCATTAAAAACTGCGAATTTTTCGGGAACTAAAAGTGAAATTCGTAAAGCAATTAGACACGCCTTGATTTATTGTAACATAATGGATAATCAAACAGAGGAAAACAAACTTCATTTTATTGAAAAAATGAATGAAACACTTAAAGCATCATTAAACCAGGATCTCAAAGCAAGAATGGTTTTCAATTTGGAAAAAATATTTCAAATTGAATCTGATTTTGATGTGCAAATAAAGGAATATATTATTAGAGCCGAAGAAATAACCGAATCTGCTAATGCTTTTCGGAATCAATTTTACGATACAATTCTTCGTGTTGTCGAGCTTCTCAAATTTTTGCCTGATTATAAAATTGATCCATCACAAGATGCGATTAATAGAGAGCCTCTATATTTTGATAAGAGTATAGGGTCTGGCAATTAGAGAGTAATAAATCCCGTTTAAAAAATAAACCAATCATTGACTTAAAAATCAATTTATATTAGCCATAGAACAAGGATTTCGTGTATAATGTTGCACTTTAACATAACCCCTATGGAGTGCGTAATGACAAAAGAATTAACATTGTCAATTATTAAACCTGATGCAGTAGCTAAATCTGTAATTGGTCAAATTTATACACGTTTTGAAAATGCTGGTCTAAACATCATTGCAGCAAAGATGATGCAACTTTCACGTGAGCAAGCAGAGAATTTTTACGATATTCATCGTGCACGCCCATTTTTTAAAGATTTAGTTGAATTCATGATTTCTGGTCCAGTAATGGTTCAAGTATTACAAGGTGAAAACGCTGTCTTGAAAAATAGAGAAATTATGGGAGCAACTAATCCTAAAGAGGCAGCCCCAGGAACTATTCGAGCTGATTTTGCTGACAGTATTGATGCGAATGCAGTACATGGTTCGGATAGTTTAGAAAATGCAACTCGTGAAATAGCGTTCTTCTTTGAGCCACATGAAATTTGCGAAAGATAAAATTTTAAAGGCATTAAGTGATTGTTTTAAATAGCCGGGGTGAATGAAGCGTAGCCCAGGCTCATTATTTTGATTAAAGTCCAGAGATGTACACTTTCAACCTTTGCTACCTGATCCTTTAATCATATCCTTACTTAGTGCCATTAAATTTGGAGTGAAAAATTGACTGCAAAAAAAGTAAATCTTCTGGATTACAATTATCAACAAATGCGTGAACTATTGAGTAGCTGGGGTGAGCAATCATACCGAGCTCAGCAGATAATACAGTGGATTCATCAAGCAGGCCTAATTGACTTCGCTCAAATGACTAATTTAGGAAAAACTCTCAGAGAAAAATTATCGCAATTGTCTTACATCAAATTACCAGAAATAATCGCCTGTCAAAAATCTAATGATGGAACTCATAAGTGGTTATTAAAACTTGAATGTGGAAATTGTATTGAAACTGTATTTATCCCTGAAGCTAATCGAGGCACTTTATGCGTCTCCTCTCAAGTTGGATGTGCGCTGAATTGCTCTTTTTGTTCTACAGCAAAACAAGGTTTTAATCGAAATCTAACAACAGCCGAAATTATTGGACAGGTTTGGTTGGCTGTTCGTGAACTGTCACAAAGCCATGGAAGTCATGACAAAAGAGTCACTAATGTGGTGATGATGGGGATGGGGGAACCGTTACTTAATTTTGATAATGTTGTTTCGGCAATGGATATTATGATGGATGATTTTGCATATGGATTATCAAAGAGGAGGGTGACTTTAAGTACCTCAGGGGTTTTACCGGATCTAGAACGTTTAAGAGAGGTAAGTCCTGTCGCGTTAGCCGTTTCTCTTCATGCACCTAATGACGAATTGAGAAATGAACTTGTCCCAATTAATAAGAAATATCCATTAGCTCAATTAATGGCTTTGTGTAAAATTTATTTTAAAAATGAACCTAGAAGAAAGGTGACTTTTGAATACGTGATGCTAAAAGGAGTAAACGATCAACCTGAGCATGCAACTCAATTAATTAAGCTATTACGTAATATTCCTGCAAAAGTAAACTTAATCCCTTTTAATCCATTTCCTATGACACAATATGAGCGTTCTCCCCAGGAGACAATTGATGCATTTAGGGAAAAATTAATGGCTCATGGAATTAACACGATTACTCGTAGAACACGAGGTGATGATATTGACGCAGCATGTGGTCAATTAGCAGGGGATGTAAAGGACAGAACAAGGCGCTCTGAAAAATGGCAAAAAATGCATTTTATATCCAAGTCTGACCAAGAACAGCGTACAAATGAATAAAATTCAGAGATATGTAGAAGATTCAGTGCATTGAGGGAAGAATGAATTGTCAACAAACCTTATTATTTATGACAAATCATTTTTAATTTATCAGTAAGCGGTTATAATGCCCAATCATTTTATAACCTTAATGTGGGATATTGTGCTAAAAAGGGTTTATTCCTTGTTGATTATGGTTTGCTTGTTGATGCAAGCCTGTACCCATAATGAAGAAAGTGAAAAACAAAATTTTAAAAAGCCCAATCTTGGCAAGGCTGCATCATACAATGTTCAGCTTGGGCTAGGTTATTTAAAACAAGGAGACAGGCCGCGAGCGAAAAAGAAATTGCTTACTGCATTTGAGCAAGAGCCTGCATCGCCCGATGTAAATTCAGCATTGGCTTATTATTTTGAACAAACTAAAGAATTCGAACAAGCAGAAAAGTATTATTTAAAGGCAATATCTCTAACCGGGAGCGGAGGAGCTCAGCTTAATAATTATGGTGCATTCTTGTGTCGCCAAGGTGATTATAAAAAAGCTGAAAAATACTTTTTAAAAGCAGTCAATGATTTACAATATATTCATACTGCTGGTGCTTATGAAAATGCAGGACTATGTGCGTTATCTGTTCCTGATGATGAAAAGGCAATGTTTTATTTCACAAAGGCATTAAATCAAGATCCTTCACGGAAGGTCTCCTTATATGAATTGCTGAAATTAGAAATTAAAACGGGAAAAGAGCAGACTGCTTTTGCTTTAGTACAGAATCATCCCGATTTAGTTTTAAATGACAAAATACTGTTGTCTTTAGCTAAAGAAATTTCTGAGAAAGTAGGACAGCATCATATTGCTGCACAATATGAGCAAAGCATGAACAATTTAAATTCCTATATTGATAACAGTGGAGTAAATAATGAACACAATAACCACTCTGGATGAAAATATACTAGAAAATGATAGGAATCCAGGAGCGCATCTTGCCTCTATACGAGAACAAAAGGGTTATACTATCGAATATGTTGCGAATAAACTTCATTTAAGAGCTCGTATAATTGAATTAATTGAAAATAATGAGTTTCATTTGTTGCCTGAACCTGTTTTTGTTAAAGGATATTTGCGCGCTTATGCCAAGTTATTGGGCACGTCTCCCGAGCCTTATTTAGCTATATTTAATAAGCAATACCTTATTGAGAGAAAACCAGAACGTGCTTTGTGGCAACAAAGTAAACGCGAGTCTCATAAAGCAGAACATATTATTCGTTGGTTTACTCTTTTATTTGCTTTGGGAGTGATTGTTGCTGTTGGTATTTGGTGGCAAAAAAATAGAGATAATCAACAACTATTTTCGGCAAATAACCCTGCTCCTGTCGATTTATCGTTGAATCAACAAACACCAGTAAACAAAAATTTAGAAATTAAGTTAACAGATATCTCTAAAATGCAATCTTTGCTCAATCCAAAGCCTGAAATGTCTCCATTGGAGAAGAGCAGTGACTGAGCGAATTCAAGCAATCCGTGGAATGAATGACGTCCTCCCTGAAACAACTGCTCTATGGCGTGCCTTAGAAGAAGTGTTTATTAAGGTGCTCACACGCTACGGCTATCAAGAAATACGTTTTCCCATTGTCGAAAATACACAATTGTTTAAACGTACTATCGGTGAGGTCACTGATATTGTTGAAAAGGAAATGTATACTTTTAACGATCTCAATGGCGACAGTATTACCCTTAGACCAGAAGGAACTGCAGGTTGTGTTCGTGCTTGTCTTGAGCACGGTCTTTTACATAATCAGCAACAAAAATTGTGGTATATGGGACCTATGTTTCGTCATGAACGACCTCAGAAGGGACGATATAGACAATTTAATCAACTTGGTGTCGAAGCATTTGGAATGCCAGGCGCACTAATTGAATTAGAATTGATTTCTATTTGCCGTAAGTTCTGGGAGCAGTTGGGTTTTGATGAGTTAGTTCAATTGCAGATCAATACTTTAGGTGAATTATCTGAGCGACATCATTATAAGAAAGTTTTAGTGGAATATTTATTGGATCATAAAGACCGATTGGATGAAGACAGTAACCGAAGATTAGATCGAAATCCATTACGGATTTTGGACAGTAAAAATCCTGAAATGCACAGCTTATTAGCTAATGCACCAAAATTAATTGATGTGTTAGGAGAGAACAGTCGAGCACATTTTCAGTCTTTTTGCGAGGGTTTAGATGCATTGAACATTTCTTATGAAATTAATCCTGTATTAGTGCGTGGACTTGATTATTATGGGCATACAGTATTTGAATGGGTTACAGATAAATTAGGCAGCCAAGCAACTGTTTGTGCTGGAGGTCGTTACGATATACTCGTAGAACAACTAGGTGGTAATCCAACACCTGCAGCTGGTTTTGCATTAGGCATTGAAAGAATTTATTTATTGATGGAAACTTTAAGTCTATTAAAGCTAGATGAGAAAAAAAATACGTTATATATCATTGCCACTAATGATCAGGCAGTGGTTCGTGGACTTAAGATTGCTGAATCAATCCGTAATGTATATCCTAAAGTAGAAGTATTGGTAAATACTGCGGGAGGAAGTTTTAAAAGCCAATTTAAAAAAGCGGATAAAAGTGGTGCACTCTTAGCTTTAATTTTGGGTGACGATGAAATGATCCAGGAACAAATTGGCATTAAAAATTTACGTAGTGGAACAGAGCAAATTACAGTAAATCAAAATATGCTTCATCAAGTTTTAAAAGATTATTTAGAATGAGTGTGGGAGAGTGCTATGTCAGTGTATATGACTGAAGAGGAACAATTAGAATCAATAAAAAAATGGTGGAAGCAATATGGTAATCTAATTACTATTGTATTATCGCTAATACTCTTTGGTGTTGCTGGATACAGGTATCTCCATTGGCATCAAGATAAATTAACCCAACAAGCTTCAATTGCATATGAGCATATGATGGTTGCGCTTTCGAACCACAATATTAAGGCAGTAAGATCTTATGCTAATGAATTAACCCATGAACATAGTGGATCGGTTTATGCTGATGTTGCACATATGACTCTTGCCAAGATTTATGTTTCTAAAAATAAATTAAACAAGGCAAAAGAGGAGCTGCAAAGCGTTGCTTCTAATAGTCAAATGCTGGCTTTAAAGCAAATAGCAAAAATTCGTATAGCACGCATCTACGCAGCAGAAAAATCTTATACTAACGCCTTAAAAGAGCTGAGCAGCATTGATGATAATACCTATTTGCCAGTTATTAATGAATTAAAAGGCGATATTTATGGGGCAACAGGTCAATATCAAGAGGCCATGAATTCTTACAAGTTAGCATTAGACGAAGTAAAAACAAATGGGATGGGTAACTTATTTTTAGAAATGAAAACGAATGAGATCGCAAGCAAATCGCATTCAATGATTTCAGGAGATAAGAAAGTACAGTCTGCATAATGGATCATTATGAGGTTGATAAATTTATATAAGAATTTTGTATTACTTTATTTTGGCGTTCATAGCTTTATAGAAAGAGGAATCCTAAAGTTTCTTTAGTTCCAACTTTTCTCTCTAATCACAAGATTAAACGCTTAGTAGAGAATCAGATTTGAGAACGGGTTGGATTAACTATGTCATCTAAAGATATAAATATGACTTTTTGGTGAGCTATATAAGAATATTTAGGGCATAATTGAGCGATAGAAGTTAACAAATTCGGGTAGTTCAAACTGAGGTTTTATTTTCATGAAAATTAAATATTTTATTTTACTTTTCCTTATTTTGGCACAGGGATGTTCCAAGCTTGATGATTATATGTTAGGCAAAGACAACACCCCTAAACCTAAAGATCTCAAAGAAATTCAAGATAAAGTTAAAGTAGCCAAGAAATGGACCGTCTCTGTGGGGAAGGTGTCTAAAAATAAAGAGTACTTAAGACTTAAGCCAGTAGTTCAAGGTAGCATTATATACATTGCAGATGCCAGTGGGCTGGTTCAGGCAGTGAATAAAAATAACGGTGAAATAAAATGGACTACCTCCCTGAAACATGGTTTAGTAAGTGGCCCTACAATTGCAAATGGATACATTGCTGTGGGTTCGAGTAACTCTTCAGTCGTTGTATTAAATCAGAACAATGGTAAAAAGTTATGGCAGGCCAAGGTTTCCGGTGAAATTTTATCTCCACCTACCATTGCGCACCGCAAAGTAATCGTCAAAACAATTGATGGTAAGGTCTATTCATTTGATGCTGCAAGTGGTAAACAATTATGGACAGCGGAGCATGGTTCACCTAGTTTGATTTTAAAGGCAAGCTCATCTCCAATAGTGATGGGAAATTTGCTGCTCATTGGTTTTTCTGATGGGAAATTAGATGCACTTGATATAGATTCGGGTCGTGTGATCTGGCAACGAAGTATCGTTTATGCTGCTGGATCAAGCGATGTAGAACGTTTAGTCGATATAGATGCAGATCCAATTGTTGAAAACAATGTGGTTTATTTAGCAACTTATCAAGGTTTTATTGGTGCATTATCACTTTCTGATGGACAATTCCTTTGGAAAAAACCAGGATCTGTATACAAGAACATGGTTTTAAGTGGAAATACTTTATATGTTACTGATAGTCATGATGTAATATGGTCGCTTGATAAACATAGTGGTCGAGTAAATTGGAAGCAAACAGGTTTGAAAGCAAGGATATTGACTGAACCTACTTTAATTAATAATGATATTGTTGTAGGTGACAAAACAGGATATCTCCATTTTCTAGACACACAAACTGGTGAAGTATTGGCCCGTGCCAAAATTTCGGGAGGAATAAGTATTTCTCCGACTGTGATAGGAAGCAAGTTATACGTATTAACGGACAATGGAATGCTTAATCAATTATCTGTGAGTTAAACATGATCCCTGTGATTGCACTTGTTGGACGTCCTAATGTTGGTAAGTCTACTTTATTTAATAAACTGACAAAAACACAAGATGCTCTTGTTGCGGATTATCCTGGCTTAACTCGTGACAGACAATATGGCCAAGCACATCATGATGACAAGCATTATATCGTTGTGGACACTGGTGGTATCGGTGTTGACGATATTGCTGTTGATGGTTTAATGTCGAAACAATCTGAAGTAGCATTGCATGAAGCTGATATTGTTTTGTTTTTAGTTGATGGACGCGCTGGTTTAACAGGTATTGATGAAAAAATCGCAAGCAATTTACGAAAATTAAATAAACAGGTGCATCTTGTTGTAAATAAAACTGAAGGTTTAGACGATGATATTGCTTGTGCTGATTTTCAATCTTTAGGTATTACGAGCGTTCATTCGATTTCTTCATCTCATGGTAGTGGTATACGAACTTTATTGGATGATATTTTATCACCTTTTGCTCCTCAATGTGATGATATTGAAGAGGAACATGCGATTAAAATTGCCTTCGCTGGTCGTCCCAATGTTGGAAAATCAACATTAATTAATCGAATTTTAGGCGAAGAAAGAGTTGTTGTTTATGATATGCCAGGAACTACCAGGGATAGCATTGCCATTCCTTTTGCCAGAGATAATCAAAAGTATATTTTAATTGATACTGCGGGAGTGCGCAGAAAATCGCGAATAGATGAAAAAATAGAAAAATTTTCAGTGATTAAAACGCTAAAAGCAATTGAAGAGTCAAATGTATGTTTGCAACTCCTGGATGCTAATGAAGGAATTACCGATCAAGACATGAATTTGCTTGGTTTTATTATTGAATCAGGTAAAGCTTTAGTGATTGCCGTGAACAAATGGGATGGATTGGATGAAGAGCATAAAGAAAAAATTAAAAGCGATTTATCAAGAAGATTACACTTTGCAAATTTCGCTAAAATTAGATTTATTTCTGCACTCCATGGAAGTGGCGTAGGAAATCTGTTTAAAGATATTAATGAAGCTTATACTTCCGCAATCCAATCTTTTTCTACACCAAAATTAACCCGGTTACTGCAAGATCTCAGCATGAAACATACTCCTCCATGTGTGAATGGACGCAGGATTAAGTTGCGTTATGCTCATCTTGGGGGGCATAATCCTCCTGTCATTGTGATTCATGGAAACCAATTGGCTGACTTGCCTGATAGCTATAAACGTTATCTCAATAATGAATTCATTAGGCATCTTGGATTAGTTGGGACTCCTTTGAAACTCGAATTTAAAGGGGGAACGAACCCCTTTGCCGATAAGAAAAATAAGTTATCACAGCGACAAGTTAATAAAAAAAGAAGATTAATGAGTCATGCGAAAAAAAACGCCAAAAAAAAGAAATAGATTGTTTGTAAAAACAATCTATTTCCCTCCAATATTGATTTAGTTACATGAGATAGTTAAGTCACCTTGCTCAATAACCTAAATCAGTCTAATCTTTGAATTAGATAACAAATTTATCATTTATTAAATCTATAGAGCTTAAATAGATTAGGGCATATATTTTTAGATAGCCTCAATTGAACTTAGTTTTCATGCCTTCAGCAGGAGAAGCTTATGGATAACCCGATCTCTGAAAACTTGGAATTATATAATTTCATGAAAGAACTCGATTTATTTAAAATGCTAAATAAAAACGCCTTGTGGCCGCTAGTTAGTTTGGTAACACTTCGTCATTACGAACCGAATGAATTAATTATCGCTGAAAACAGTGATCCGACTGGCATCTTTGTCGTTTATAAAGGTACGGTTCAAGTTTTTAAAAACTTACACGATGGGAATGAGTTGATAATTACTCAATTAGAACCGGGACAAATTATTGGAGAAATTTCTGTAATTGATAAATTAAAAACTACTGCTTCAGTGAGGGCCTTAGAACCAGTGGAGTGTATCTTTATTTCAGAATGGGACTTTACCACTCAAATACATGCTTATCCGGCTATTGGTCTCCAGCTTCTCCCTGTTCTGACTCATAGAATTCGCATTATGTACGAGAAAATAAAATGAAAGAGTCAGATCTCTATCGTAAGCAGGCAGTAGAGTCATTTTATGAGCGTGAAGATTTTCAGCAAAATATTAGAATTATTACACCAAAGTCATGGATTTATTTAATCATCTTTTTCTTGCTGATCGTATCCGGTGCTCTTTGGTTGATATTTGGCCAAATCTCCACTTTAGTTGAAGGACAGGGGATAATTTTTGCTAAAAATGCGGAAATTATTAATGTGATGTCACCTATTTCTGGAGGGTATGTAAAGCAACTTTGGGTTAGCCCTGGAGTTAAAGTAAAAAAGGGACAATTGCTTGCTACTTTAGTAAATCCAAATATGAATGGTGAAGCTAAAGAACTAAGCAATTATATAGAACAACAGAAAATTAAATTGGCCGAGCTGACAACAACTGCAAAATCCGAAATAGATATTCGCTTAAAACAAATTCAAGATTCTATTAATCACACACAAACAATTAATGACAGTTTACAAGAAAAAAGAATCGTCTTGAGTCCTTATTAAAAATTCAGGAAGCTGCTTTTAAAAAGGGAATTTTATCACGTTTGGAGTTAACGGATATACAAGTTGCATACTATGATTCGAAAGAACAAATTACTAAAAATGAAAATACACTTATCGAATTGAATCAAGACAAAAATGACTATATTGAATCATGGAATACAAAAATCCGTGATCTACAGGAAAAATTGGCGCAATCACAATTTAATTTAAAAAAACTGATAGAAAACATTAAGTTAACTGAAACCGTTGTGAGTCCAGAAGATGGAATTGTTTCAAATGAGTATGTGAAGCCAGGTGATTTCTTAACCGAAAAGCAAACACTCATTAATATCATCACTCATAATAAAGATTTAGAGGTTATTGCCTTTTTTAATGCTGATGTTGGTAAAAAAATTGTTGTGGGTATGCAATCTAAAGTTTTCCCTAAACATGTCAATGTACTTGAATATGGTGGAATAGTTGGCAAAGTTACTTTTGTGAGTGAGCTACCTATAAGTCCTGAAGGTCTTGAAAGTATTTTAGAAAATCAAAAAATGGCTGAGGTATTTGAACAAAATGGGCCTGTTTTTAAAGTAAAAATAGAACTAGAACATTCGTCTGATACCCCAACAGGGTATCTTTGGACTACCTCGTCAGGCCCCAAAGAAAAGCTATCAATTGGTACTGTTACGAAGGTGGAGATTGTCGTTAAAAAAGAACATCCTCTTTCTATAATTTTACCAATTTTAAAATCGACAAAAAACTGGGTAATGAATAAAAATGATTAAATTTGATCTTGATCCTGGTTTATTAAATACTCCGCATAAGCGAGTTAAAACTACCACTATTCTACAAATGGATGCTATGGAGTGTGGTGCCGTTTGTCTTGCAATCATTCTTTCTCACTATGGTCTATATATTTCTGCCGAGGAAATGCGTGAAGCCTGTGGTGTTACTCGTGATGGTTCAAAAGCAATCAATATCATCAAAGCCGCTAGATCTCTAGGCATGAATGCTGAAGGTAAACGAATTCAGGAAATAGATACCCTTCGTTATATGCAAACACCATTTATTATTTTCTGGAAATTTGAGCATTTTATGGTAATTGAAGGGATTATAAAAAATAAAGTATATATCAATGATCCGGCTACAGGTCCTAGAGTTATTACTATTGAAGAGTTTGATAAAGGTTTTACTGGTGTGGTTTTGCGCATTACACCCAGTAAAGAGTTTAAAGCTGGAGGTAAAAAAGAAAAAACAGTTCTTGATTTACTGCGTGATCATTTAAAGGGAGACTCAACAGAAATTATTTATATTGTTCTTGTTTCGGCTCTTTTGTCAATTCCGCAAGCATCTTTGGCTTTGTTTATTGAGTTTTTTGTTGACAATATTATTGTTAAACATCAAAAGCAATGGATGCCAGGTTTTATTATTGGCATGACGATCACTTTAATTATTACGATAATCCTTTTGTGGATTCAGCAATATTATGTAGTCCGCTACAAATTAAAATTTTCAATCAAACGAATTCCAGAGTTTTTCAATAAACTTCTGCACTTACCTATGAACTATTATCTGCAAAGGGCTACTGGTGATATTGCAAATAGGGTGCATATTTTTGATGAAATAGCGGCAAAAACAACTGATTTTTTATCCGAATCAATCATTGGGATTTTAAGTATATTAATTTATTCTGCGCTGATTCTCTTAATTAATCAAACCATTGGATTGATTACAATTTTTATTACTATATTAAATTTTTTAGCAATTGTACTTACCAAGAGAAAAATAATAGATCTTGGTCGTCGTTACTCACAAGATCATGCAAAAATATACGGCATTGAATATAGTGGTGTCCAAATGATTGAGACCCTAAAATTTATGAATGGAGAAAATCGTTTTTTTTCTCGATGGTTAAGTTATAAATCTAAGCTCATTGAATCAGAACAAAAAATTGATTTTTATACCGCGCTTATTTCTTTATTACCTAGCGTTTTGTATTTCTTCAATCTAGTTTTTCTGGTTATCTTGGGTCTTCATTTTATTATACAAGGAACGATGACTGTTGGTGGTTTAATTGCGATTTATACTTTATTGCTTCTTTTTTCTGGTCCAGTGATAGAAATTGTGGATAATTTTTTGAAAATCAATGAGCTTAAAGCAGATTTAATTCGAGTTAATGATGTTTTACTGGCGCAACAAAATGATAAGGCAATAGAGGAAAATGATATAAAATCAAATAACTTGGTCGATATAAAAGATCTCTACTTCGGTTATTCAAAACTAGAGGCTCCTATCTTGTCGGAAATTAATATTCATTTGAAAAAGGGCGGTACAGTTGCGATTACAGGTCTTTCAGGTGGTGGAAAATCTTCACTGCTCAATTTGATTTGCGGACTTTTTGAGCCTTGGTCAGGTCAAATTTATCTCAAAGGAAAAAGCATAAAAAATTATACGCCCAAAGAACTGTTTAAGATGGTTTCCTATGTTGACCAACATGTTTTTCTATTTGAAGGAACTATTCGCGATAACCTTACCATGTGGGATAGAAGTATTGATGAAAAAACCATCATTGAGGCTCTAGAGGCTGCCTGTATTTATGATTTAGTTAAATTAAAAGGAGGCCTTGACTACCCTATTCAGGAAGGGGGAAGTAATATAAGTCTTGGACAAGCACAAAGAATTGAATTAGCACGGGCTTTGCTAAAGAAACCTGAATTGATTCTTCTGGATGAGGCAACCTCAGCTCTCGATTCTCTCAGCGAGGCCAAAATCTATGAGAATTTGCGTAAAATGAATTGCAGCTTTCTCATTGTCACTCATCGTTTGAGCGCCATAAAATATTGTGATGAAATTATTGTCATTGAAGATGGAGGCGTTATTGAAAGAGGAGATCATGAACAATTAATGAAGCTCAACGGACGCTATAAGGGATTTATCGAAAGGGATTACTTATTATGAATGATTCAGAACTTGAGGATATTGCCCCCGGATTATTAAAAATTCAGCAAGTATTGGGTCATAAAGATACCAAAACCCATTCCATTTCAGATAATAAAAAATTATTAATTGACGCTTTATTGCATTTAGCTGAATTGATGGAGGTTAGTCTTAAAATACCTAGTGGCGATCTTGGCGACGATCTCGATGATTTAATGGAGAAAATTTCAACTCACTCAGGTATTCGAATACACAAAATGACACTTGAAGAAAAATGGTGGAATCATGATCTCGGTATTTTTCTTGGGTTTATGGATAATTCTCCATGTGTTTTAGTACCTAAAAAAAATGGTGGTTATCAATGTTCTACTCCAACTGAAGTTATTACTTTATCTCCAAATCAATTAAATAAAATAGACACTTATGGTTTTTCATTTATTAAACCGCTTCCTAAAACAGCAACCAAACTCTTAGATATTCTTAAATTTTCATTCAGTACTCTAAAAAACGAATTGCAATCAATTCTATATTTGCAATTAGGATTAAGTCTTATATTGATGAGTTTACCTATATTAATGAGTTACTTTTTTAATAATTTTAGTCAATTTATAGAATCTGGACAGATTACACTTTTAGCAATTCTCTTAATTATCAATACATTAATTTTCTTCTTACTATCAATCAATCAAACGGTTCTCATGTTAAATCTTCGTTTTAAAATACAAAGACGGCTTGAACCAGCGATTTGGGATAGGCTTCTTAAATTAACACCCACTTTTTTTCGCCAATTGAATGCCGGAGACATTGCTTATCGTGCAGGGGTTGTTTCAACCATTCAAGAAATGCTTACCCAATCAACAATTTTATCTCTCTTTAGTGTGATCGTTGCTTTTTTATCTTTTATTTTAATGTGTTATTACAACCTGATGCTTGCAGTTTTGGCGTTAGTAAGTGTTTTTGTAATTAGTTCTGCAATTCTTTTCATTAGCCATCGTTTGCTTATTCATCAGCGCAAAGTCTACGAATATCTGACCAAGCTATCTGGTTTTGTTTTTCAAGTAATCAGTGGCATTATGAAATTTAAGGCATCAGCAAGTGAATATCGAGCGTTTAATATTTGGTCTGATTATTTTTCCAATCTTTTAATTGCAAGATACAAAGCAGATAAGATAAGGATTAGTATACATATTATTCATGGCTCCTTACTCTTGCTCATGACTCTTATTCTCTTCTGTATTTATTTTTACTTCAACAAGCAGATGCAAATTGGTACTTTTATTGCTTTTAATGCAGCATTTTCGCAATTTTTTTCAGCTTTGCTTACGCTGACTACGTTTATTTCGTCAATTTTGATTATCGTGCCTCTTTTTGAACAATCACTAATTATTTTTGAAGCAAAAGTCGAACCGTTGCAGCTTGGAGGTAGCCATATAAAGATAGAAGGAAAAATTCAAATCAAGAATTTATCTTTTCGCTATGAAGACAATCAGCCATTAATTTATAAAAACATTAATTTATTAATTAATCCTGGCGAAGTCATTGGGATCACTGGAAATTCTGGATGTGGTAAATCAACTTTATTCCGAATTTTATTGGGATTAGAAAAACCATTAGATGGTCAAATTTTTTATGATGACATTAATATGGACATGATTAATTTAGCCAATTTGCGACAACAAATCGGGGTTGTTACCCAAAAATCAGTACTTACACCGGGAACAATACTCGAAAACATTATTGGTAATGACAAACATCTCACGAGAAATGATGCATGGAATATTGTTTATCACCTGGGTCTGGAACAAATGATCTCAGCTTTACCTATGGAGATGGATACTTTCATTAATGAGGGCATGCAATCTTTGTCAGGCGGAGAACAACAACGAATTGTTCTTGCACGTGCTTTGATAAAAAAACCAAAAATTTTATTTCTTGATGAAGCAACAAGTGCTCTTGATAATCAAAATCAAACAAAAATTCAAGAGTATTTGGCAAAACTAAACATCACACAGATTGTTATCGCTCATCGTCTCTCCACATTAAAAAGTGCATCACGAATTTTGGTGATCGATGAAGGACGGATTATACAGGAAGGCAATTTTGAGCAATTAATTCAAACCGAGGGATATTTTGCAGAGCTTGCCAAATTCCAATTTCCTGATTTTGAGAATAAAACTCAAAAGACTTGATGTTAGCGTAAAATGTGTATGACAAATTATCTAAATATAGCAAATCTTTAATTGATTATTTAAAAGTATCATTTAAAGTCACTGAAAAATAGGGGCGGCTTTCTTTACAAAAAAAGTATGGGATCGAATCATATATTTTCACATTTTCAAAAAAATACATCTATAGTTAACAATAGCTAGTTTATTTAGGATTGAAAATTAAATATCTGTTAAACAAGGAGATGTATATGGAATATGTACAAGTTGATGATTGCACTCGCGTTTTTGTACAGGATTGGGGCTCTGGTAAACCAATTGTATTTATATCTGGTTGGCCTTTTGACCATCGTTGCTATGAATATCAATTTACTCAGATACCGAAACATGGCTTTCGTTGTATTGGCATCGATATGAGAGGCTATGGAAAATCGGATAAACCTTGGGGCGAGTACAATTATGATGTTTTTGCGGATGATATTTTAAAAGTTTTACGTCATCTTAATTTATATAATGTCACACTGGTAGGTCATTCAATGGGTGGTGCAATATGTATTAACTACTGTGTACGCCATCATAATGAGCGAGTTTCTGGGATGGTATTGCTAGGTGCCGCAGCGCCTATTTGGACGCAGCGCTCAGATTACCCTCATGGTTTAACTATTGATCAATGTAATGAATTGCTCAAATTGTGTTATTCCGATCGACCTCAGTTATTGGAAAATTTTGGAAAGCTCTTTTTTCATAAAGAAGATTCTGTCAGTCCCAAATTTGCGGATTGGATGCAGAATATGGGTATGGAAGCATCTCCCTACGCAACTGCGGAATGCATCATTGCTCTGAGAGATACCGATCAACGTAAAAATTTAGAACAAGTTAAAGTACCAACCGCTATTTTTCATGCTCCTGCCGATAGAGTTTGTCCTTTTGGCTTGGGTGAAGCAATGCATAAGGGCATTAAAGGTTCCAAACTTATCCGTTTTGAAAATAGTGGGCATGGGTTATTTTATGATGAGTGGGAAAAATGCAATGACGAGCTGATGAAGTTTGTTAATGAACAGAACTAATAAGATCATAATGCTTTCCCCCGGGTTATCTGGGGGACAACACTTGGGATAGATCATTAGATGAAATCCAAAACCGTACTAGATCCTGTAGCTCAGACTTTTTTAGACCAAGTGAATAGCCAGCCCGGCCCCAAATTTCATGAGCTTACACCCCAACAAGCACGGGATGCATTTAAGCATCTACAGACATTAGTTTCTGTTAATAAAGAACCGGTAGATACTGAAAAACATGAGCTTCCTGTGGGGCCAAATGGTAAAGTAAGTATACGCATCCTTCGTCCACCTGGTACCCTCGGAGTTTTGCCAGTATTGGTTTATGTACATGGAGGGGGTTGGGTGCGAGGTGATTATAAAATGTACGAACGTATGTTAAGCGCTTTGACGAATGGCTCGGGTGCAGCTCTAATTTTTGTGGAGTTTCAAAGGGCACCAGAAGGACAATATCCAATCCCGATCGAAGAAGTTTATGCTGTGGTCCAATGGATTGCAGAAAATGGGAGTCAACTCAATTTGGATGTTTCACGGTTAGCTATTGCTGGAGAAAGTGCAGGAGGAAATATTGCTGCTGCAGTAACTCTTTTAGCAAAAGAGCGTAAGGGACCAAAAATTGGTTTTCAGCTTCTTCTCTACCCTGTGACAAGTGCAACGTTCACTCAGGCATCCTATCAGGAATTTGCAAATGGTTATTTTCTTTCTGTAGAGGCAATTCAATGTCTTTGGGATTTCTATTGTCCTGATATCACTATACGGAATCAACCGACCGCATCACCACTCATGGCTACTCTTGACCAATTATCCGGGCTACCTCCTACACTTATTATTAGTGCTGAGTGCGATGTAACGCGTGATGAATGTGAGGCTTATGCTCACAAACTTATTGAAGCAGAAGTTCCCGTTTTGTCGGTACGGTTTGAAGCTACTGTCCATGCTTTTCTTATGCTGGATGCACTCGCAGAAACCCAGGCTAGCAGGGGGGCAATGGCTCTTATATTTTATAAACTACGTGATTTTTTTGAGAATTAGAAACCCGGGATAAATTACGGATCTAATAGGTTTTTAATTTTATGCCAAATTACACAATAACTTCAATGTTGTATTGATTCATGCTTATTGCAAATAAATAGACCGAGATATGTATCGTCACACATCACGGTCTTAAGTAGGGACAAAACTAGATCTTCATCAATCTATCCGAAACCTGAACTTGTTTAGCTTGAGCAGTTTTAGTAAGTTCAGCGCTCTTCAGTGCAGTGGCTCGGGCTACTCCAGCTCCTCCTGCTTCTTTGCCAACAGCGGGGGTTAAACTGATTACTAATTTACCAGACTCAACATCCTGTAACGTTTCATCGGATAAGTTTTTTATATTTTCAGCAAATTGATTTACCAACGACTCAATAATGTGTTCGCGTTTCATCTTTTAATACCTCTAATTTCTTGCATCTGGAATAAAACTTCAAGATGCTAACAACTTTAGTCAATTTTTAAATAGTCCAATGACCATTTAAGGTAGATCCGTCTGGCTTCTCACAATAGAAAAAGAAAAGTCATATCCTTAAAATTTTCTCTCAATTAAAAACCCAATGGCAATGCAAAATAAATCCATTATGGTTTATTATGAATCAATCTTCAAATTAAGTTTAGTTCACCCAGTGAATTAATACAAACGCATTCAGCTCTAGATAATTAATTTTTATACCGTGAATTTGTGAATCAGTTATAGGACAAGACACTCAACATATCCATGATGTAGGGTATGTTAATTGCAAGAAGAACCAGATATGGATTATCCACATCTGGTTCAAAAATGGAAGCTCTCCGTCAAGAAAATCTATTTGATTTCTCTTTTTTGTTTAACGGCAAGAGCAGGGCGTGCTGCTTCAGGGAGTTTTCTAGCTGGTTCTACAGCTTTTACTAATGAGGCTCTGCCTCCTGCTTCTTTGCCAACAGAGGGCGTTAAACTGATTACCAATTTGCCAGATTCAACATCCTGTAACGTTTCATCAGATAAGTTTTTTATATTTTCAGCAAATTGATTTACCAATGATTCAATGATGTGTTCGCGTTTCATTTTATGATACCTCATGCTCACTTACATCAAAAATAAGTCAAGATGCTACAAACTTTAGTCCACTTCTGACGAACATAATGGCTCTAATTACTTACCTCAGCGCTTTTGCTCTTTCCGCAATAGCTGGTGACGCTGCTCTTTTTGCCTTTGCAGCATCTAGTGCTGACTCTTTAGTAAGAATATACCCTTTGCCTCCTGCCTCTTTACCAACAGCGGGGCTTAAACTGATTACCAGTTTTCCAGACTCAACATCCTGTAACGTTTCATCGGATAAGTTTTTTATATTTTCAGCAAATTGCTTTACCAATGATTCAATAATGTGTTCACGTTTCATTTTATGATACCTCATACTCACTTACATCAAAAATAAGTCAAGATGCTACAAACTTTAGTCCACTTCTAACGAACATAATGGCTCTAATTACTTACCTCAGTGTTTTTACTCTTTCCGCAATAGCTGGTGACGCTGCTCTTCTTGGTTCAGCAATACCCTTTGCAGCAGCTAGCGCTGGCTCTTTAGCAATAGGTCCCTTGCCTCCTGCTTCTTTACCAACAGCGGGGGTTAAACTGATTACTAATTTACCAGACTCAACATCCTGTAACGTTTCATCGGATAAATTTTTTATGTTTTCAGCAAATTGATTTACCAACGATTCAATAATGTGTTCGCGTTTCATCTTTTAATACCTCTAATCTGTTGCATCAAGAACAAACTTTCAAGATGCCTCTTTACTTTAGTCTACTTCTGAGCAATATCATGGCCTTAACAGAGTAACCTTTTTGGTTTCTAGGAGTAGAAGAGACATGCCCTATACTCTTCTTTAGTAATTAACAACCATTTTATGGTTAAAGTCTGACCATATTCAAGTTAAGTTTAGTTCACCAAGCGAACTAATACAAACAAACCATATTTTAAAATGAGTCTACCTTTTATGGTTCTAAGTTGAAAAAGATCACCTGTAATAAGTAATGAGTCTTAATATTAGAAATAATAAATCGATGTTTCTCGCCGATTTATATTAAGTTACAGTCGTAAAGTGAGTACATCACATGGAGCGTGATTTACAGTAGCATGCGCTGTGCTTCCTAAAAAAGTGTGGAGTGTAGAAGAGTGACTGCCTAAAATAATGAGCTGACAATTTAATTCTTTTACTTTATTGAAAATATGTTCTTTGACGGAGCCTACTTCAACAAACTGTTGCTCAATGGGAATATTAAAATTCTCACCTATCAAAGCTAAAACAGTTTGTGCGTCATCTTTGGCAGGATTTGCCAGCTCTGTAAATCCTAGTCCTTGGGCAAGTTGGAAGCTTGCAGGTAATTCAATGACATGCAATAAAAAGAGTTTGGCATTAAATTGTTGTGCGATAGTAATTGCTTTTGCTGTGAGATGATTATGTTCTTTAAGCAAATCCGTAGCAAATAAAATATTTTTATACATGACAACCTCACAAATGAACTGTTATTGTAAATTGTAGTTGATTCTACACTATAATTACCTATTTTATTTCATAAATTGAAAAAAATTGGCGAGAAAGAGCTTAATGCCAACTTAGCTCCAAGGTATAGAAACCTCATTAATTTTGTTCAGCAAACAGGTGCCTAAGCTGCAATTTTATATAGGTTTGGGGTTTATTTCGTTTAAGGGAATTAACACAAAATCCCTCAACTGGATGTATGGATGAGGAATAATGAGCTTTTTTGATTGGATAATTCGTTTTTCATAATACAGAATATCAATATCAATTATTCTTGGTCCCCAACGTTTTTTGCGAACGCGACCTTGCTTTTTCTCAATTTGCTTGCAGGCGCTAAGTAATTGTAAAGGTGATAAGCGAGTGCTTATTTCAATAACTGCGTTACAGAAGATTTGTTGGCTCTTTAATCCCCAGGCCTTGCTCCAGTAAAATGATGAAATTTTAGTTACTGCTGTTAGCCGTAATGCTCTAATGGATTGGATTGCTTTGCGAAGTTGGCGTTCGGGGCTCTTCTGATTTGAGCCTAGACCTAAATAACATGTGTTCATTGACCATCACTTGTTCTGGGTTTTCGACGTCGCTTTTTACGTTTAGGAAAGTCGGGTGTAATTTGTGCAACCATTTTTGCTTGTTCTTCTTCATTGGCATCCTGAAAAGATGTCCACCATTGCGCTAACTCCATGGATTCATCTCCAGCTAACGAGCGTAGGGCCATAAAGTCATAAGATGCTCTAAAACGCGGATGTTGTAGAAGATTAAATGCCCTTCCTCCTAGCCGTTTTGCAAAACGGTATTGTAATAACCAGATTTCTCGAATAATTTGACTGTAACGTTTGGGAATAGAAATAATTCGGTTTTGTTCTGAAATGACAAAAGACATAGCTTGTTCTATAGAGGGCAGCGGGTCAATGCCTGTACTCTGTAATTGTTTTGATTGCTCAACCATTGGAAACCATAATAAAACGGCAAACAAAAATGCAGGAGTAACTGGTTTTTCTTCACGAATACGGGTGTCAGTATTTTCAAGCGCAATTGCTAATAATGCATTTATTGGGTAAGCACTACCTAATAATTTATGCGTTTGCGGAAATAGATGTTCAAATAAACCATACTGCATGAGTAATTTTTGTACTGTTTCTGCATTGCCACATTGGTACAATTTAGTCATTTCATCAAATAAACGAGAACTGGATACATGGGTGATGAGATGATTAATTTCTGGAAAGGGGGCTGCAGTTTCTGAGGCCAGTTTAAAATTTAATTTGGCACTGAATCGAATAGCACGTAACATTCGTACAGGATCTTCTTGATAACGTTTGATTGGATCACCAATCATTCGAATCAATCTTTCTTCTACGTCTTTAACTCCACCCGTAAAGTCAATAATAGATGAATCGTTAATGTTATAGTAAAGTGAATTAATGGTGAAATCTCGTCTCCATGCATCTTCATCAAGAGAACCGTAAGCATTATCGCGAACTAACATTCCACGTTCATTTGTTACTTGATTTTCATCAAGAGCTACATGGCCTCTAAAGGTCGCCACTTCGATGATTTCGCGGTGAAAGAGTATATGAACCAACTTGAAGCGACGACCAATAATTCGACCATTTCGAAACAAGCTTTTGACTTGATTCGGTGTTGCATTGGTTGCGACATCAAAATCTTTTGGTGCTTTATGAAGTAATAAATCCCTAACACTACCACCCACAATATATGCTTGAAATCCTGCACCTATTAAACGATTAAGCACTTTAAGCGCATTACTGCTAATATCTGTTTTGGATATGTTATGTTTATTTCTTGGTATTATATAAGCAGAATCAACAGGTGCAATATGAGCCCTATTTCTCTTTAACAGCTTTTTAATAAACTTGATGATCTCAGTATCTCACAAAGATTGACGAAACATGCCTATTATAACCAAGCAAATAAATAAAGTGAATCATTTACCTTTATAAATCTTAGGCTAAGATTATATCATAGACCAAATTTTGATATCAGAGGATTTAATGGATTTTCTAGGTGTTATTACGAGTTTAATTGTATTAATTATATTAGAAATTGTTTTAGGGATTGATAATTTAGTCGTTTTATCTATTTTATCAGAAAAACTTCCTGTGCATCAGAGAAAAAAAGCAAGGCGTTGGGGTCTGACATTTTCTTGGGTTACTCGTCTGATGTTGCTCGCTCTAGCTGTGAATATGATCAAATTAACTAAACCATTATTCACAATCGATCAATTTTCTTTTTCGTTGCGTGACTTATTTCTTATGCTTGGCGGAGCATTTTTAATTTGGAAAGCAACGGACGAGATTCATAATGATTTTACAGAAGAACCCTTAGAGCCTAAAAAGAATATGCATTCCTTTAAAGCAACATTTGGCATGGTTATCTTACAAATTGCAATAATGGATATTATATTTTCTTTAGACAGTGTACTCACTGCAGTGGGTTTAACGTCACGATTTTGGGTAATGGCTGTTGCAATTACATGCGCGATCCTCATCATGATTTTTGCCAGTGAAATTGTGAGTGCTTTTATTCAAAAGTACCCAACACTTAAAATGCTCGCACTAAGCTATTTGATTTTAATAGGAATGATACTCGTAGCAGATGGTTTTTCTTTCCATGTGCCTCGAGGATATGTATATTTCGCGATGGGATTCTCCTTAGCAGTTGAGTCTTTGAATTTATTAAAGCACTCAAGTCAAAAAAATAAAAAAACATCGGGAAAATAAGTATGCTGTATGTTAAAGCGTTTCATATTATTGCCATGGTTGCCTGGTTTGCAGGCCTATTCTATTTACCACGATTATTTGTCTATCATGCAGACACGCATGATGCGATTAGCCTTAATCGATTTAAAATAATGGAAAGGAGACTTTATTATGGTATCACTTGGCCTGCTGCTCTTTTAACCACCATATTCGGTTTATGGCTTCTCAGTTATAATCCAGGATATTACCTTAAAGCAGCTTGGATGCACGCTAAGTTGGGTTTAGTAGTTGTTTTGTGGACCTATCATTTGTTATGCGGCCATTATTACAAAGCATTTGCTGAAGATAAAAATAAAAAAAGCACGCGCTTTTTTCGTATTTATAATGAATTGCCCACTTTATTATTGATAGGTATTGTTATTTTAGTCGTGGTAAAACCATAAACTTCATAATTTATTTTTAATGAATAAATCCGTAAACATGCTCATTTTTGGCATAAAGCTAAAAATGGCACGTTTACGACATTTCTTTCTATTCAATTTCTACCATTTCAAAATCTTCTTTACCCGCACCGCAATCTGGGCAGAACCAATTCTCAGGAACATCATCCCATAGCGTGCCAGGTGCAATCCCATCTTCTGGCCATCCTTCAGCTTCATCATAAATAAAGCCACAAATCACACAAATGTATTTTTTATATTCTTGCATAATGACACTCGGTTAAAAGGGTGTAATTTATCTACTGTAAGCTTAGATGTAAAGTCAATCTGTGTATTTTGCAATTATTCAGAATAGTTGTACCATACACTCCAAAATTTATGGAGGTATTTATGTCGCGTTCAATAGACTTATTTCACCAAGCTCAGACGCTTATTCCTGGTGGTGTGAACTCACCTGTTCGTGCCTTTAAGGGGGTCGGAGGAGAGCCTATTTTCTTTAAACAGGGAAAAGGGGCGTATCTTGTTGATGTTGATGATCGAAATTATATCGACTATGTAGGATCTTGGGGACCATTAATACTCGGGCATTGCCATCCTAAAGTCATTGAGGCAGTAAACAAGGTGCTTTACAGTGGAATGAGTTTTGGAGCACCCACTGAACTTGAAGTAGAATTGGCTGAAAAAATTATTTCTTTAATTCCTTCAATTGAAAAAATACGTATGGTGAACTCAGGGACTGAAGCCACAATGACAGCTATTCGGTTAGCAAGAGGATTCACTGAGAAAAATAAATTTATTAAATTTAATGGCTGTTATCATGGGCACAGTGATGGCTTGCTGGTAAAGGCGGGTTCTGGTCTGCTGACATTAGGTATTCCTTCAACACCAGGAATTCCACAAAGTGTTACTGAGCATACTTTGACTGCAGATTTTAATAATTTAGAACAAGTTGCCCAATTATTCGAAAGTTTCCCAGAAGATATTGCTGCCGTCATTCTTGAACCAGTAGCAGGAAATATGGGATTTGTTTTGCCGGAGCCAAAATTTTTACAGGGTTTGCGTCAATTATGTGATCAGTATAAAACGCTACTAATATTTGATGAAGTTATGACTGGATTTAGAGTGGGGCTAACTGGTGCACAAGGCATATTTAATATAACCCCTGATTTAACTACTTTAGGGAAAGTAATCGGTGGTGGGATGCCTGTAGGCGCTTTAGGCGGTAGAGCTGACATTATGTCATTTTTAGCTCCAGAGGGTCCTGTCTATCAAGCAGGTACTCTTTCTGGGAATCCACTTGCTATGGCAGCTGGTCTTGCTACGTTATCAGAAGTTGAAAAGCCAGATTTTTTTGCTGAATTAAGTCGTACAACCCAAGCATTAACCAGTGCTTTAGCCTCCGTTGCAGAGGCATTAACTATTCCATTTTTTACTGAATCGCTAGGTGGCATGTTTGGTTTTTGTTTTACAGAAAAAACGTATATTGCCAATTATGCGGACGTAGCTGCATCAAATGAGGCTCTATTTAAAAAGTTTTACCATGGCATGTTGGAAAAAGGAGTTTACTTCGCTCCTTCAATGTATGAAGCTGGATTTGTTTCGAGTGCCCATGGAGAAAAGGAAATTCGTAAAACACAAGCGGCGGCTGAAGAGGTGCTAAGCCAACTAAAAAGATAATGGTATATTTTTTAGATGCGAAATGAGCATGGTTCTCTAATTACGGTTTTGTTTTATGTTACTTGACAAGAGAGAACATTCCCCTTAAATCAAACCGCCATCCTGGGCGTTGTTTCGGATGGCGACGTAGCTTAATGGCAGTGAGCAGAGAGGTAATAAGATTGTAAAATTTATTTTTAAAATACTAGACAGTAATTTTCCCACATGTCATATTCATAGATGTTCTTGAGCTAACAAGGAAAGTCATGACGTCAACAATGACAAATAAAAAGGAATTCCTAAAAGCAATGCCACAAGGGATTATCCCTTTGTTTTTTATTCAGATAGTATCTACTTTAAGTTTTAGTGTACTTTATTCAACTTTGGTTTTATTCATGATGGGGAAGCTTGGATTGCAAGCAAGCGCTGCCAATAGCATCATGGGTGTTTTTATTGCTTTTAACTACGGTTTACATCTGCTCGGTGGTTTTTGGGGTGGTCGTTTGTTATCTAATCGAGCTTTATTTTGCGCAGGTATGGTGGCGCAAATCATCGGTTGTGTTTTGTTATCATTTAGCGATTTAACCTTCCTATATTATGGTTTGGCTGCATTTTTAACAGGTTCTGGTTTGAACGTCACTTGTTTGAATTGTATGCTTACCCAGCGTTTTTCTCCTGAGGATACTCGCCGTGAAACGGCATTTCTTATGAATTATGCAGGGATGAATATTGGTTTTTTTGTTGGCTTTAGTTTAAGTGGCCTATTCCAGCTGACTCAAAATTATGAACGACTTTTCTTGCTCAGTAGTTTGGGTAATTTAGTTGCATTAATTATTTGTTTGTACTGTTGGCAGCAATTAGCGGATAAAGAAACACTCTTTTCAAAAAAAGATAAATATAACCAGAAAAAATCTATTCTGTGGGGTATTTTTCTGATTTTGTTACTTCCATTCTTCCTGGGACAAATGTTGCAGTATGCAGACTGGGCTAAAAAATTAGTATTAATTACAGGTGTTGTGATGTTAGGAGTCATACTCTATCTTGCAAAACAACAACCCACTAAAGAAGCTAGAGATAAAATGGTTGCTTTTGCTGTATTGATGATCGTGGGAACAATTTTTTGGATGCTCTATCAAATAGCGCCTATGGGACTTACTGTTTTTATTGATCATAATGTACAGCGCGAGTACGCGGGTTGGATTATTCCACCGCAATGGTTTCAAAATATTAATACAGTCGCTATCGTTATTGGTGGTCCATTATTGGGTTTATTGTTGCATAAAATGCGTAATAATGGGGTGCAAATTAATATTCCCACCCAGTTTGCGTTAGCATTACTCTTCATCGGGATTGCCTTTGCTATATTACCTATTGGGATCGCTTATGCTAATTATGAGGGCTTAGTTAGCCCAAGTTGGATTATTTTTAGTTATGTTTTACAAAGTATTGGTGAACTTTTAATTTCACCGATTGGATATGCTATGATAGGCTATTTAGCCCCCACATCATTGCAAGGGGTAATGATGGGAATGTGGATGTTAAATTCTGGTGTTGGTGCGACTTTATCCAGCTATAGTTCGAACTTGATGATTGCTGGACAAAATAGTGTTTCGCCGGTACTTACAAATAGTGGTTATAGCCATGTGTTTTTAATGTTAGGTTTATTTGCTATAGGTTCTTCTTTCGTGCTTTTCATTTTAATTCCAAAATTACGGGAATTACTTCAAGAAAAAAAGCTCGTTGAGTTACAAGAATCTAAAGGAATAACTACAAATCGAGTAGTTGTATGTGAGTAATTTATTTGTACCTATTAAAAAAGCAGAGCTTGATTGGTCTGGGGCTCTGCCTATTTCAGCTCAATATAATGACATATACCATTCTTCTGATGGAGGAATAGAGCAAAGCCTTTATGTGTTTGTTCATGGAAACAATCTGATTCAGCGTTGGCAATCATTTCCTAAGAATACTCAGCGAGTTTTTACCATCGGCGAGACTGGTTTTGGAATTGGTCTAAATTTTCTTTTAAGTTGGTATTTATGGGAGCAATATGCTCCATCCTCATGTCGACTTCATTTCATCTCTTGTGAAAAACATCCACTTTCTCTTGATGATTTGATAAAAAGTCTAGCTTTTTGGCCTCAATTGATAAAACAAGCAGAGCAGCTTATCGCAAATTACCCCATTTTAACTCCGGGATATCATCATCTTTCATTTTGTGAAGGTCGAGTTACCTTGACATTAATGCTTGGTGATGCGTTTGAATGCTATGAACAATTATTGATTTGTGGTGAATCGAGACTCGAACATGAGTTAAGAGCTTCTTATATCGATGCATGGTATCTTGATGGTTTTGCGCCAGCAAAAAATAGAAGTATGTGGTCTGATTCTTTAATAAGAGCCATAGCTATGTTATCGAAAGAGAATACTACTTTCGCAACTTATACTGCCGCAGGCTCCGTAAAAAAAAGTTTGAGTGATTATGGGTTTATGATTGAAAAAAGAAAAGGATTTGGATCAAAGCGACATATGTTATGTGGTTGTTTTATTCGGCCCCCAGAACCAATAACTACAAAACGACATACACCTTGGCATACAGGGAAACCCGAAAAATTTTTTAATAAATCGGCAGTTATTATAGGTGCAGGTTTGGCTGGCTGTTTTACTGCTTTCTCTCTAGCAAAAAAAGGGTGGAAAGTAACCGTTATTGATGAATTAAACGAAGTAGGAAATGGGGGATCAGCAAATCAACAAGCTGTTTTATTTCCCAAGTTATCTGCTTATAGTGCTCCCCTTACTCAATTTATGTTAACAGCATTTTTATATGCCGTACGCACATATCAGCGTATTTTACATCAAACCAAAATTGGTGAATTAAATGGAGCTCTATTGCTTGCATATAATGAAAAGGAAAAAGCGGCACAAAATAGTTTACGCACGTGGCTTTTCCATTATCCTGAATTAGGCATGTTAATCGAAAAAGAACAAGCATCGGAGTTAGCAGGATTGTCATTGCCAAACTCTGGACTATTTATCCCTTTATCAGGTTGGATAAATTCACCTGCTTTATGCCAGTTTTTAGTGAATACAAAAGGGGTTTCCCTCATAACAAATACCGCGGTAACCGATTTAAAATTTGATAAGTGCTGGATCGTTAATAATTTGGAAACAGAGGTGCTGATTTTAGCGAATGGACATCAAATAAATTCTTTTAAACAAACTGCATATCTACCCATAAAATCTATTCGGGGTCAAATGACAGCCATTTCTTCGACTCAAGAAAGTGCCCAGTTAAAAGTACCTCTATGCGCTGATGGACATGTACTGCCTGCACTAAATGATGTGCATCAAATTGGTGCTACTTATGAGTTAAATTCTTCCATAGCTAAAATCAAATATGAGGACGATCAAACTAATTTGACAAAGCTTAAGCAACTTTCCCCTAATAATTTATGGTCTGATACTGTAATAGGTCACTGGTCTGGAATTAGAGCATCAACACCTGATTATCTTCCTATAGTTGGAAAAATTGCTGATGCTGATAAATTTCTTAAGCAGTATGTACGATTAGAAAAAAATGCGAAATGCTGGATTCCACAAGCAGGGCCTTATTATCCTGGGCTATATGCTTGTGCTGGATTTGGTTCGCGAGGGCTTACCTCTATTCCTTTATGTGCAGAATGGTTAGCTTCTCAAATTAATAATGAACTAAGCTTTTTACCAAGAAGCTTACATTACGCTTTATCCCCAGTACGATTTTTACGTAAAAATATAATTCGAACCAAGGTTAAAATCGATTGAGATGCAGGTCTCATTAGCGCATAATACTATGCTTTCAAGATCAAGGAGTGACAGTTAATGGCCAATTCTAAAGGCAAATATTTCAAACAAATAATCAAAGAGAACAAACCCTTGCCTGTATTAGGTACAGTAAATGCTTATTCTGCGATGCTTGCTCAATTTGCAGGCGCTCAAGCAATCTACCTTTCTGGGGCTGGAGTTGCGAATGCATCTTACGGTTTGCCTGATCTGGGGATGACTAATTTATCACAAGTTCTTGAAGATGCCCGTAGAATTACCGAAGCTTGTTCTTTGCCTTTACTCGTAGATGTAGATACAGGATGGGGACATGCTTTTAATATTGCACAAACAGTAAAATTGATGGAAAAAACTGGAGTTGCTGCCATCCATATCGAAGATCAAGTACTCGCAAAACGATGTGGACATAGACCTAATAAAGCGATCGTATCCATGAAAGAAATGGGTGATAGAATTAAATCAGCCGTGGATGCTCGTCAAGATCCTGATTTTGTGATTATGGCAAGAACAGATGCCTATGCTGTTGATGGAATGAATGCGGCAATTGAGCGCGCATTATTTTTTATCGAATTGGGTGCGGATATGATATTTCCTGAAGCTATGACTCGCTTGGATGAATATCAAATGTTCACTCAAAAGGTTCAAGTGCCTGTCCTGGCAAATATTACGGAGTTTGGTAAAACTCCTTTATTTAGTCGAGAAGAGCTTAAAGGTGTTGGTGTCTCTTTAATTTTATATCCTTTGAGTGCATTTAGAGCCATGTCTCAAGCTGCCTTGAATACCTATCGTGTGATCCTAAGTGATGGAACGCAAAAATCCATGCTTGATAAGATGCAAACCCGAGAAGAGTTATATGAGGTACTCGGATATTATCAATATGAACAAAAACTGGACCAATTGATGGAGGAAGAGAATGAGTGTTAAAAGCGGCGGCTTAGCCGGTGTTGTTGCTGGTCAATCAGCAATTTGTACAGTTGGGCTAGCAGGGAAAGGCCTTAATTATAGAGGTTACTCAATTGATGATTTAGCGGAATATGCTACTTTTGAAGAAGTCGCGTATTTATTACTTTATGGAAAATTACCTACTCAAAATGAGTTAACTGAATATACCGCAAGATTGGTTAGTCTTAGGGCTTTGCCTGAAAATTTAAAAAAGGTACTTAAGCTGATTCCCAAAAATACGCATCCAATGGATGTATTAAGAACGGGATGTTCTTTTTTAGGAAATATTGAACCAGAAGAACAATTCTCACAAGAACACCAAATTGCAGATCGCTTGTTAGCTGTGTTTCCAGGAATGATGTGCTATTGGTATGCGTGGCACTTTCAAGACAAAGAAATATCTGGTTTAAGTGAGGAACAAACAACAGGAGCGCATTTTCTTACATTACTGCATGGTAAAAAACCAAGCAAAATAGAAGCTCAGATGATGAATGTTTCTTTGATTTTATATGCGGAGCATGAATTTAATGCGTCCACCTTCGCGGCACGTGTAACTGCGGCAACTCTTGCTGATTTTTATTCGGCAATCACTAGTGCTATAGGCACATTACGTGGTCCTCTGCATGGTGGCGCTAACGAAGCAGCAATGGCCCTTATAGAACGATTTAAGAGTCCTGATGAAGCAGAAACTGAATTGAAAAAAATGCTACTCAACAAAGCACTCATTATGGGATTTGGTCACAGGGTATATACAACGAGTGATCCTCGCTCTGATATTATTAAAAAATGGTCATTTCGTTTAGGTGAGGAGAAAAATAATCTCCAGTTGTATTATATTTCAGAAAAAATCGAAGAAGTGATGTGGAATGAGAAAAAATTATTTCCCAACTTGGATTTCTATAGTGCATCAGCGTATCATTATTGTGGCATTCCTACTTTCTTATTCACTCCAATTTTTGTAATGTCTCGTATTACAGGATGGGCTGCGCATGTATTTGAACAAAGAGCAAATAATAAACTTATAAGGCCTACTTCTGAGTATACCGGACCAGAACCTCAACAGTTTACTCCAATAGAGAAAAGAGGGTCATAGTTTGATCAGCTTATATGGAATGCTGATGTAGCAGGGCGCAGGCGAAAGTGTAACCTTGGATTTTCGTTCAAAGAGTGTTGCGCTGCGCACAAACTATGGAATTAAATATTCAACAGAATAGTCATATATTAAGAGGATAATATGCGCGGTTATGTCGAGGATAATATTAAGCCTGATTATGATCAGGTGATGATTGATATTGCAGATTATGTATTAAACAAAAAAATTGACAGTATTTTAGCTTATGAAACAGCACGATTATGTTTAATGGATACTCTTGGCTGCGGTATCCTTGCTTTAAATTTTTCTGAATGCACAAAGCTGCTAGGACCAGTTGTTCCCGGTGCAACACTCCCTGGTGGGGCTCGTGTTCCTGGCACAACTTATGAATTAGATCCTGTCCAAGCTGCTTTTAACATTGGAAGCATGATTCGTTGGCTTGATTTTAATGACACTTGGCTTGCTGCTGAATGGGGACATCCTTCTGATAATCTAGGTGCCATACTCGCAGTTGCTGACTATATGTGCAGAGAAAATTGCGCTAAAGGTAATGCGCCCATATTAATGCAAGATGTACTGACTGCTATGATTAAAGCACATGAAATCCAAGGTTGTTTGGCTCTTGAAAATAGTTTTAATCGTGTTGGTTTGGATCATGTATTTCTAGTGAAAATTGCAAGTGCTGCTGTTGCAGCGCAACTTCTAGGCGCCGACAGAGATATGATGTTGAGAACATTGTCTCAAGTTTTTGTTGATGGTCAAAGTCTACGAACTTATAGACATGCACCCAATGCGGGGTCACGAAAATCCTGGGCAGCAGGAGATGCAACCTCAAGAGCTGTAAGGCTAGCTTTAATTGCTAAAGCCGGAGAAATGGGTTATCCCAGCGCCTTAACTGTACCGACATGGGGATTTTATGATGTATTATTTGGTAAAAAACCATTTAAGTTTCAACGTCCTTATGACAGCTATGTGATGGAAAATGTTTTATTTAAGCTCTCCTATCCAGCTGAGTTTCATGCACAAACTGCTGTGGAATGTGCGGTGAAGCTGCATCCAATTGTAACACATCGATTTGATGATATAGCTAGAATTGATCTAGTGACGCATGAATCTGCAATTCGCATTATTAGCAAACAAGGTGCTTTACATAATCCTGCGGATAGAGATCATTGCTTGCAATATATGGTGGCTATAGGCTTATTATTTGGGGATTTAAAAGCAGAACATTATGAAGACAACGTGGCAGCTGATCCTCGAATCGATGTTTTGCGTGCTAAAATGCATGTAACCGAAAACGAACTTTTTTCTCGTGAGTATCATGATCCAGAGAAACGCTCAATCGCGAATAGTATTAAATTAATTTTTAAAGATGGTAGTGAAAGTGATCTAATCACCGTTGAGTATCCGATTGGTCATAAGCGTCGACGTGATGAGGGTATTCCCGTTTTATTAACCAAATTTAAAAGGAATTTAAGTACCCAATTTACTGCGGATCGTGTAGAAAAAATTGCTCAGATCATGAATGATACAAATACGCTTGCTGCGATGAAAGTTGATGATTTTATGCAATTATGGAGTATTGCATAATCTGCCTTCTGTCGTAGCACGGGGTGTTGGCATCAAATGGTGTAAATAGGTATTGTTCATAACTTCTGCGTGCCCGAAATTTGTGAGATGGCCAAAACACTCATATTGGGTACGTATGTGACTAGATACATGCACATACCAGTTAGAGTGTTGCGGCACGTACATTATTTATGAAGCAGGATCTCAAATTTAAAAACTCGTTTCACCTACCTTGTCTGTCCTAGGAAACTTTATCTGATTTGCTTATCCTTAATATATGGTTATAATTTAACCATATAGAGTTATTTATGGATCAAATTAACAATGAGCTTAAAAAGAGTTTCCTCTGGTTCTGTATTATATGCTGCGATGATCTTTAGTTATTCTCCCATGTTGTTCTCTATGCCTGTCACTACAGAGTTTATGAATACTGATTCTATGCAAGATGAAAAAATTGTTTCTGTTTATCTACTTATTGATACACCGGAACAATTGCAGAACTATGTGAATGATTTAACTAAAATTCAAAAACCTAATTTTAATCGTGTTCTTTTCTCATTTGTTAGACCAACATTGCTTGATTATCAATCTGAGAACCTTGCGACTACTGGTATATTAGGCTATTACACGGATCATGATGGAAAAGGAGCACAAGCTTTTCAAGCATTAAAAGCTGCAATTAAATTATCTAAAGAGAAACATATCCAAACCTTTTTATCAGTAGGTGGTTGGAATTACAGTTGTAATTTTGATGTAGACAAAGAGGTATGTGGTCCTCCTCCTTCACCTGATAAAAATAGTTTTTATGATTGGTTTCCTGATCCCACTGATCCCTCTCAGGCCTCTGTAGCAAAAACTTCTTATGCTAATTTAGTTAAACTAGCTAATGATCTGGGTGTAGACGGGATTGATTTTGACTATGAGGAATTTTGGCATGCTGACAAGTTTGCAATTAATTGGAGTCCAAGCGCCAGCGGTGAATGGTCAGTAGATATTGCGAACACTGTTATGAAAGAAGGAGGACCGAGCTATAATAATTTAATGAAATACGCTACTGGTTCAGGCTCTTCTTTCGTTATGCCCAAAACTGTGGAAAAGGTAGATGCTATTTTACATGCAATTACCGATGCTCCTGGCGCAAAATATCTTAAATTTGCTACAGCAGCCCCCCCTGTTGGCGCTCGTCCTATTACTGGTTTTGTATTTAACGATAAATTACCCGATATTTACACAAAAGGTGGTCTTTGGTGGAAAGGGAATTTAAAAGGATTATGGTATAGCTTGGCTAGCTATGATGAAGCAATTGTTTCTCGTTTTGATAGTTTAGGATTAATGACTTATGATCTTTGTGGCGATAATCAAACTTTATGCGCTCCATATGCAAACGGACCTTTAGATTTACCAGGGCAGGTTAGTGCCTATATGAAAGACTATATGAACTGGCTTAAATCAAAAGATATAAGTAAGCCCATTTTAACAATCGATAATATTGGCAAAGTCACTTTTTTACCCGCAAAATATAATATTAAATCCAAAATTCAATTTGGTTTTGAAGTGAATCAACCGGCTTACCCTAAAAATATTAATGGTCAATTACAGCTTACAAATCAATTAGTCGATCAAATACTTCAACAACAAAAAGATAGTGATGGAGTAATTATTTGGCAGATGTATTCTAAGCAAAATACGGCAGTACCCGATGCAACTACCGTAAAATATACTATCAATCAAAGCTGTAAAACTTTTTTAGGTAATGACAGCCGATACGATTGCAATGCAGATTTCCCCAGTAAGTAGCCAAATCGATCTATTTGATGAAATGTAACACAAGAAAATTAGATTTTACGCTGTATCCCTGAAGCAGCAAGGATTTTAGTTGATATTTCCTCAATAGAATATTTGGTCGAATTAATATATGGGATTTTTTCTTTTTGATACATTGCTTCAACTTCACTTACCTCCAGTCTACATTGTTCAGGAGAAGCATATTTACTATTGGGTCTGCGTTCCGCTCTGATTTGTTGTAAACGTTGGGGCTCAATGGTTAATCCAAAAAGTTTATTTTTATAGGGCCTTAATATTTCAGGCAACTTAAAACCAATCATTTCTTCTTCGGTGAATGGATAATTCGCAGCTAAAACTCCGTACTGTAGGGCCATATAGAGACAGCTTGGTGTTTTTCCGCAACGTGAAACTCCAATAAGAATAATATCCGCTTTATCATATCCACGAGGTTTAATGCCATCATCATGAGACAATGCAAAATCGATTGCTTCAAGTCTGTGTAAATAAAGTTTGCTATTTACTACGCCATGAGTCCTTCCAACGGTATAAGAAGATTTTTCGTGAAGTTCTTCTTCCATAGGTCCAATAAAAGTACTAAACAAATCGAATACACAAGCATTCGCTTTCTTTAAATAAGCTCTTATTTCAGGATCAATCAAAGTCATAAATACTAATGGTTTAACTCCCTGCTCATTACACGCTTTATCAATCTGCAAAACAACTTGTTCTGCTTTTTTTAAGGAATCAACATAAGGAATAGTAAGTCGTTCGAATTTTATATTTTCGAATTGAGTGATTAGACTATGACCTAAGGTTTCAGCGGTGATTCCCGTACCATCTGAAATCATAAAAACATAACGTTTCATGTGATGCCTTTTATTAAAAGTAAATGAGTATAATCCATTTTAAAATGAATTAGTTAATATAACTAGTAAGTGTACTTATTTGCATCTATCTGCTATCTTACACTTAATGGGGAGTAAATGTTTTAAGGTAAATATGGAACAGGATCGATTTAGTCATAATCAAAAGCTTTATATCGTAGGGATGGTCTGCTTATTGCTTAGCCTGGGCTTATTTGTTTTTAGTTTATACATTATCCCGTTTTTTATTTGGGATCTCAACTATAACGTTCCATATTTCATTTTAGCGCTGATGAATTTATTTCAAGAGGAATATAACTACAGTGTTGAGGAGAGTAAAGTAATTGTTTGGTTGATCTTTTTTATCCCCAGTATTGTTACTGGTCTAATTTCATACGTAGTCTCAAATTACATTGATAATCAGATATACAAAGCAGAGCAAAAAAACGAGGAGAATCAAGGAAATATTTATAAGCAAGAAAAAAGAATAATGAGACGAGAATCAGTAGCTTTTTCATTAAAAATTCTAAGCTTAATGATTCTTTTTATTTTTCTTATTTTCTTATTTCAATATCTTATTCAATCTTAACACAAGATGGTAGGACTCATTATGGCTTATTTAAAACGTTGGCAAATCAGACGAATTGTTAAGAAAATAAAAGCAATGCAGGCTAATCGGGTAAATAACCAACCTGGTGATGAAGTACTCAAAAAAGAAATTTCATATTATTATGAACTAGCTTCTATTTATCATAAGTTGATTGGCAAAAAGAAATTTCCTTTTGCTCAGGTAATGTATATGGAGTGCTACAGAGCGGCTGCCTCTCTTGATGATCCAGAAGCTAATTATCAATTGGGTCAAATAATTCTTGAAGAGGCAAAATTCAGACAAAATTTGGAAAATGAAGGGATTTTTAAAAGTGAACCGAATCTGAAAAGATGTAATCAACTTTTCGAAGAAGCACATGCTTATTTGACCGCTGCAATTACACTTGGCCATGTTGTTGCCAAGCGTTTACGAGGACTCTGTTATATTAATGGCTGGGGATTAGAAGTTGATAAAAAGACAGGATTTGAGCTAGTTGTTGCAAGCATTGAACAAGAGGGTGCTTGGGACAGAGTTCCACAAATTTTTGCAGCTATAGGACTCAATAAGCCAGAGTTTTTTTCGCAAATTATGCAACGGAAAAAGTCATAAGTTCTAAGGGTTTTTGGCATGAGAGGATAAATTGTCAATGTGCCAAATGAAAGAGGATATTTTCAATGAAAATTGCAGTATGCAGCGATGAGCTTTATCCTGTAAATGATTTTGTCGTTCAACAACTAGAGCATTTAGGCCATCGGGTTATTCCATTTGGGGCTCTTAAATCTCGGCACACAGAATCATGGGTTGAAACTGCTCGAGTTGCTGCTGAAGCGATTAAAAACGGAATATGTGATGAAGGAGTTTTCTTTTGTTGGACGGGTACAGGGATTTCTATAGTTGCTAATAAGGTCCCAGGAATAAGAGCTGCTTTATGTACAGATGCTCAAACAACACGAGGAGCAAGAATTTGGAATAGAGCAAATGTCTTGGCCTTATCGAATCGGTTGTTAACTCTGGACTTAGCGAATGAGATCTTGGATGCTTGGTTTAATACTCCGTTAAATGAAAGTAATTGCGATATCATTGAAGAAATTGAGTTAATAGAGCGTAAGTATCGTTGAAAAGAGCAAATAAGAGTACATTATCCCAAATCAAATTTAACTGTTTGACTTAGTCTTTTGCATCTATATATACACAATAAATTTCTGTGTTACACTGTAACTTCATCAACTTAAAATTAGGCATCAGCCAGAGTCGTCAGCTTATATGATGCATAGTCCTACTGGTTGCCAGTAAGCAGGCTACTTTTTTGATAAATAAAACTTACTTAAGTTGGTACTAAAAAAGAAAGAGCTTAATTTATAGCCTAGATGAAGTAGTAGGTCTGGGATTTTCTGCTAATTTCTAGCTTTAGCGTTATCGCATTACCATTAAGTAAAGGGAATTGTCATCGCACTTTAATGTTTTTGCAATAAAAGGATGCCATTATGCTCAAACGTGATATTTCAGCAACTAATATTCTTATTGCTTCTGCCGGAGGAATGATAGGATCCGGATGGTTGTTTAGTCCGTTTATTAGTGCACAAATGGCGGGCAGTAATGCATTGATTTCTTGGATTATTGCCACTATTTTTATGCTTTTTATCGCATTGCCACTATGTGAGCTGGGAACTATGTTTCCAATTTCTGGAGGTATGTCTAACTATCCAACTTTTACGCATGGGAAAGAGGTTGGTTTTTTATTCGCATGGACATCATGGCTGTCTTATGTTGTTATGACTCCAATAGAAATACAGGCGATTTTACAGTATTCAAGTCATTTTTTTCCCATATTAATTGTTAATGACCCATCGACTTTTAAGCTGTCAGGATATGGTTATATAGCTGCTATAGCAATTATGCTTTTTGTAGTCATGTTAAATTCGTATGGTATTAAATTTCTTGCTGAATGTAATAAATACGCAAGCATTATTAAATTTATTTTACCGACCATTGCTATTGTTTCATTACTTCAAGTCTCTCCTTCATTTAGTAATGTAGCAATCAATTTATCGGAAAAAGAAAGTTGGGTGAATATCTTTACTGCATTGTCTGCGGGTGGAATTGCATTTGCCTTTACTGGATTTCAAAATGGATTAATCCTCGCAGGAGAGGTTAAAAATCCGCAGCGTAATATACCCATAGCTATTTTAGGAGCGGTATTAATTGGTTTTGTTTTGTATTTTATGTTGGAGCTTAGTTTTATTGCTGCCGTTCCCCAGAAATATTTAACCCATGGGTGGCATGCCCTTAGCTATCCTGGAGATAGCGGACCATTAGTCGGTTTAACATTGCTATTAGGGCTTGGTGTTGTTGCAACTTTATTGATGATCGATGCTGCTTTTTCTCCTTTTGGAACAACGCTGGTTTATACTGCAGCAACCTCTCGGATTTTATATGGAATGGCAATAAACGCTCATTTGCCCAAAATATTTTTAAAAGTAAACCGTCACAAGATTCCTTATGTGACTCTATATGCAAATTTATTAGTAGGCATGTTTTCTTTCTTGCCTTTTCCTGGTTGGCAAAAACTAGTTGCCTTTCTGTCTTCTGCGAGTATTTTATCTTACAGCATAGGACCCATATGTCTTTTAGCAATGCGTAAATTACAACCGCAAACCCCTAGACCGTTTAGATTATCTGGTGCGTTAATTTGTTCACATCTTGCTTTTTATTTTTGTAATTTGATGCTGTATTGGTGTGGATTTTCGATTATATGGAAGCTTGATATTGCCTTGTTTATTGGCATTCTGATTTATTGTGTTTATCATCGCCAAAATTCTTTGGATAATAGTTCTGCTTTATATTGGTTTTTATCTTATATGGTAACTGTCTTTGTTGTATCCTATTTTGGTGCTTTTGGAGGCATAGGGATTTTAAAATTTCCTTTTGATTTATTTACTCTGTTACCCATAAGTATTTTTATCCTTTATTCTTCACAAAGACTATTAAGTCCTGATCGCCATGAGCATGTATTTTCTATGACTGAGGAACCGGCAGCTGTTTTAGAAGACAAGATGCTTACATAAATGGAGTTGATGAAGAATGCACACATGCTTTTCTTCGCTGCTAAGTTTTTCTAATTCACCTCGATACATATTTTGCAACAATGGCAAATAGTGATTAAAATTGTGATTTTCCAATCCAATATACAAATGTTCTATGAAATTTAAACGGTCTAGTGGTGTTAAGTGATTTGTATATTGAGAAAAAAGTGTATTTAATGCTGTTTTCTTAAATGGATTTAATTGCTGAAGCAACTGGTTTACTTCTTTTAATAATTCATTGCATCGGTGATAGTTGTTAAATGATAGAAATTTTTCTTGTCCCTTGATAATTTCCTGTGCTAACTCTTGATTTGCAAAGCCATCAAAGCGATTTGGATTATCCAAAATAACTGGTGTTAGTTTATTTTCTAAAAGCAATTTATTGAGAAGCAAGATACAAAATGTTCGACAGTTTGCATCAGTAAAAGGATGTAATATTTCAAGCTTTTGAACAAGTTCGGCAATTATTTTTATTTTATCTGTGCTATCTTTAGCTTTTTCTATTTTAGACTGATAGTCTGTAATAAGATCTGACATGATTTTTTTTAATTGATAATTATTTACGCCTTCAGATCGGAGAACAATTTTATTTTCATTTGAGATAAGATGCTGCAACTGTTCGAAATCAAAATTTTTAAGATCAATTGTTTCATCTTGTTCATATAGTGATTGAGCTACTCTTTTAAGTGATAAAATAGTTCCATATTTCTCATTTGTACTATTTATATAATCAATGATTTCTGATAGACCCTTTTTAGTTATGTTTGCTTTGCTTTCCAGTACTTTCTTTAGTGGACTATCGCAAGAATAAACACACAATAGACCAAAATTTACAGCGATGTTGTTTCGGATGTTCAGCATAGGCACGGGTTTGGGAGGATCTAGATCAATTACTTCATCTTGATTTGCTGTTGTGCTTAATTGAACAAATTTTTTGTTATGGGCTTCGATATTTATTTTTACATTTTTAATGCATTCATCATGAAGCTCTTCTATAAAATCACTTGTTAATGGCTGGTTCAGCGTTGCAGCGATATAATCTAATCCGTTCATCATCGCTACTAAATATCCTGGTTCACCTTTATTGCCTACATCAAAAGTAAATGGACCTGTTTCTTGTCGATTTCCATCAATTGCAAAACGCCATAAATGGGCTGCATGAAATTCAGGAATCAACTGTAAATAATCACACCCTGGTGCTTTCTCAAGTTTCTCATTTATACCTTGTTTCTTATTTATCTGGATTAGTTTGAACATACTAATTTTCCAACCAACAAATTTTTTTCATTATCATTAATTAAATACTATCCAATAAGTGCAATATAAATCCAATAGAATGTTCTTATATATTATATGAAATTGATAAATATATTATTATTAACAATAAGTTAGTTTTTATTTTCATTATTTATCAAGGATTGAATTTTCAACTACACTACAAACAATCGATTGTATGAAAAGTAAGACAAAAAAGGATAAATTGATGCATAACAATTCATTGCATGCTAATGTGGAAATCCGAGAATGGATTGTTCACTACTACTGGGTTCCAGTAAAAACTTTACAAAGGGGGCTTGCACTTAAGTCTTGAATCGGTAAAGCTATGCTTTATGTATTTCATTAGGATGAACTGAGTGCGCTATTCTAACTATTTATGGTTTTTAGGAGCTTTTTTCTTTAACCAAGTTGCAAACTCACACACTCTTGCAGAAAAAATAGATGAGATTATTAAACAACAATTACCTCATGCTACTATTGGTGTGCTTGTAAAAGATGCACAGACGGGTAAAGTAATATATAGCAGAAACGCAGATAAATTATTATCTCCTGCCAGTAGCATGAAGCTATTTACGGCTGCTGCTGCATTGTACCAGTTAAAGCCTGATTTTCGTTTTGCAACAACACTTTTTCAAAAAAATCAAAATTATTACATTACATTCACTGGCTCACCTTCTTTTACTCAAAATAATTTAACTGAACTATTGTTAAGTTTTAAAAAAAATCATGTAAGTACCATTAATGGCAATATCATTATTGATAGTTCCCAATACCAGGCTCCAAATTATCCAAGTGGCACTTCATATGATGATCTCGGATGGTATTATGCTGCTCCAGATACAGCAGTAATATTAAATGAAAATAAAGCATCATTTGAGTTAATCAGTGCACAGGAGCTTGGAAAACCCGCTCAAATTAAAGAAAAAACAATGTCAAAAGCTCTAAAACTCATCAATCAAGTAACGACAGTGAGTAAATCAGAAGAGAAAGGGCATTGTAGTTTAAATCTTGAAATTATACCTGACAACACCATTCGATTATTTGGTTGCATGGTTCAAGAAAAAAATCCAAAGCTTATTGAACTGGCAATTCCCGATCCTGTATTGTTAGTCAAGCAAAACATTAAAAAAGTGCTGGATAAAACCGGTATTGTCCTGAAGGGAGAAATAATCACTGGTATTTCTCCTACTGATGCCCAAGTAGTTATAAGTTTTTATTCAAAGACTTTAGATAAGTTAATTACTCATATGTTGCAACAATCAGATAATCTTTATGCAAATAGCCTTACTAAAAAACTGGGGTATTCATTAACCGGGAAAGGAACTCATAAAGAAGGTGCTTATGCAATAAAAAGGTACTCTCTGCACATACTCATCTTGATATGTCTCAGATTGAACTCGTTGATGGTGAAGGCACTCGCTATAATTTAGTCACTGCAGAGCAAATGGTTCAATTACTTTCTGATCTATATGATGACAAAGGTATGCAATCTATTCTTTTACATGCATTACCACAAGCCGGTGTTTCCGGAACGTTAAAAGAGAGAATGAAAAAAACGATATTGGATAAAAAAGTATATGCAAAAACGGGCTCAATGCATGATATTTCGTCTTTATCTGGTTTTATGGTAAATCCAAATGAGAAAACATATATTTTCTCTATTATTATCAATGGAGTAAACAAACCTTTGGAAAAAGCTAAGGCGCTTGAGGAAAAAATACTGTTAGCTGTAGATGAGTTCAGTTTAGAAGACTCTAATGATTAAATACCACCTTTATCTTGCTCGTTAAATACTTGATGGGGTTGTTTGCTCTAGAACTTTGCACTGCTCAGAAACTGTAAAATCAGGAGCTATTTTTACGATATTGCTGGACTGAAAATTCTGCCAATTTATTTTTTGATACAGTGGGCGATTAAAATTGAATGAATAACAAAATGATTTAATTTTATTTCCATATAAATCTGTAGTAAGCACATACGCGATGATATGAATTTGATCTTTTTTATTGTTTGAATGATAAAGATTTTTAATCACTTGAGTTACATAAGGTATTGAAGCCATAGCTACTAGTTGTGTTTCATAGAAGCTTATTTCCGTATTTGTGAGATTTCTGTCTATTATCCCTTTTTGCTGTAGTTTGGAAATATTTTTTAATATCTTATTTTGATCAATATATACAAAAAGATCGGATTTTGAAAAATTGTGTGTAATCCCTATGTATTGGCTATAATTTGTTGGTTCTTTTGCCTCAACAGAAGATAAAAATATTAGAAAAATTATCGAACTAAATGTATTTAGAAATCGCATTATTTTGTCCTTAAATAGTGCGTTGTGGTAATTATAATACAAATAAAGCATATTTTTTGAAAAATTCCGAGTAATCTTGGCTTGTAATAAATAATAAAATTTGGATAATCAATAAAATAATATAACAAGATGGAAATAATGATGCATACTGAAAAACTATTTTCATACGGAACCTTATGCTATGAAGCAGTGCAGTTAAACAATTTTGGACGAAAATTATATGGAGTAGAGGATTGCCTTCCAGGGTTTGGTCTATCTAAAATAAAGATAAAAGAAGCTAGCGTTATTGCTACAAGCGGTGAAGATGAACATCCTGTAATTTCTTTTACAGGAAGGTCTACAGACAGTGTAGGGGGACTGGTTTTTGATGTAAGCAAAGAGGAGCTAGAAAGAGCAGATGCGTATGAAGTAGAAGATTATAAACGAATTCAAGTAAAATTGGCTTCAGGTATTTTGGCATGGGTGTATGTCCATGTTGAAAGCAAGTAGAGGATATAAAGGCCCTAATATATCTTAATTAAACTCCTCATTTGAATTGGTACAGGCTTAATCTGCCAAAATTACTTGAAAAAGTGGGAGTTTTTGATAGAAGTGTGAACTTGAAACAAAAACAAGAGAAAAAATCACAAGAGAGTTAATGCAGTTAGAATTGTTCGCTAATGCTATTAATTTAACAAATTAGGCTTAGCTCTGGAACGCGCACTCTGATGTAAAATTTAAAATAGCAGCTTGAGTAATCTCCTATTCACTGTATTGGAGGTTAAACATGATATGTGAGCGATAAATAGTCTCCTCTCAGTGAGAAGTTATCACTGTTAATTCCTACAATATGTTGTTCTATCGGCAATACTTCCCCCTGAATCATATCAAATGCATCAGAGTAGCTTATAACCTGATAACCTCCTTCTAATGTCAGACTGCTGGCATTATTAAAGGCATATTTGAAGTTTGCCCCTATTCTTCCGGTAATTGCATTACTGATGCGATAAATATTTGGCGATTTAAATGCAGCATTGATACCAAATGCATTAACAGTTAAATAAGAAGACGCATTCACACTGCTTGCCAGAGATGCAACATCAAAATGGCCAATAATACCTAATCCATGACCTAATGCGTATAGTGCATCAAAACAAATTTCCGGGCCAACCCCTTCAAAATGGCTTTTTACAGCGCCAGGGGTATCAAAAGTTAAATTATGCTCCAGACTTGCGTAGCGTAAACCAATAGAAGGTTTGAAATTAAAGTTAGTTACGTATGAGCCGAAAGTATGCGCCAACCATATATCGTATTGATTCAGGTTATATTTAAGTTGTGAATGAATTACAAGATCGATGCTGGCAAGATCTGGCAATATTACATCAGGAAAAAAAATTGCTGCAAAGGAATAAGGATCACCATTAGATCCACCGACGTTGAAAGAAGTATTATTAAAATGAAGATAATCGAATTCAAGGCTATTGGCAGAGTTCCCGAAGTCATACCCAACTTTTGCACCGATGCCATCACTATTGGAGGGGGTAAACGGATCGTTTTTAGAAGTTATCTGTCCATGGTTGTGTCACTAAACCAATACCTCTTTCACCAGGTTTAGCATAAATGCCTGTTACACCTACATAAAAACCATTCTGAATACTATTTGTGCAAAGAAGAGCACATGGTTTTTCCTTTTCTAAGGCAAGTGCTACAGGAGATGCTGAAATCCCAATTAAGGCTAATATTCCAATATATTTTACCATAAATAATTTAATCCTTATAAAAAACTCCATTAACTCTAGGGAAACTACTTCAGCTTAAATTCAGGACGAAAAAAAGTATCAGATACTTTTTATACCGTCAATATTTCATTTTCAATGTCTTGGAAATGCTGATCCAACTGACGAAATAAAGAGAGAGCCTTATTCTGCAAAAAACGCATTAGTTTTTTTACACTAAATGACTCATGATAATCCATAGACAAAGTTAAAGATATGTTTTACACGTAAGGTTAAGGATAATATTGGCGAGACTGAGCGCTCTATCTCACCTCATAAATTAAGCGATTAAACATGAAGTTAGCTTATCAGAAGCTCAGTAATAATGGCTCAATTCATTTAGAGGATGTAAAGTTCTGAGCTTGTCGCTATAAATCAGCAGTTGATTCTGGAGGTATTTATGCTCTATTTGATAAGCCCTGTCGCAACTCCACCCATTAGAACCGCGTTGATGTAGTTGGTGGTATTTGGCTAATGAGCACGCTTCAAAGAACATTTAAAATCACTTGGAGCTATTGATAGCATTAGCGAACGGTTATGATTTTATTTCAACTTATTAAGTCTCAATGAGACTTAATAAGTGATGTTTTAATGAGCCGCTCGATGCTCATCTTTAACCCATCTCATCAAAAAAGCACCAATAATTTGATACAGAGGCAGAACAGCTAAAGCAATATGGTAGCTAGATAATGAAAAGTCATGTGTCATACCCGAATTGCTGCTAAAGACATCGAGTAACTTCCCTATGGCAGGCTCAGAAATAGCATCTAAAAAGGCATCACTTGCATTAATCAATGAGGTAACTGTACCGGCAAGATAGAGAGGGTTTGACTCTTTTCCAATGACAAATACTATTGGAAAGGCACCCAAACTAAAGCCGAAGAGAAAAAGCAATGTGCTGAGTAACCAAAGAGGCATAGGATGTGCGAAAATAACGAGGCTAATAGATAGGGCAGAAACTAGAGTGCTATAAAACATAAATGCACAGCGATTTTTAATTCGATGGACAAATAGAGCAAATAAAGGACATGCGATTGCTAATCCTACAAACACTAAAGAAATAAGAGAAGGGGCAACTAATTCATCCAACTGATATGCTTTTTGCAAAAAAGGATTTCCCCATAATCCACAGAAGATTACTACCGGAGAGAACGCTAAACCACTGTAACCAGTTAATAGCCAATTTTGTTTGTTTTTTAGAATTAATAATATATCCCGCCATAAGTGTTGGTTTTTGGGTGTTTGTTTTATTTCAGATTCTATGGGTTTAATTACACCAGGAGGCTGATCTTTAACAATAAATAAAAAAAGGAACGCTAGAATAACTCCTAACCAAGCAACATCAACTAAACTTGCCCTCCATCCAACTTGACTCACAAGCCAAGCGAGCGGCATTTGTCCGCAAACAGCGCCAATCATTCCCGATGCAACGAGCAAAGAAGTAAGCAAGGCATAATATTTTTTAGAAAACCATACAGCAGCTAATTTAAAATATGTAATAGATGCAAAAGACACGCCAACCCCAGTTAACGCTCGTCCCCATATAGCAGTATTTAATTCCTGTGCTTGGGAAAAGATAAAAATGCCCAAAGCGCAGCAAAAAATTGCTCCTGTTGTAATCCATCGGGTACCGTATTGATCAAGAATGATCCCTACAAATAAGGGTACGATAAGATACGTCCAAAAATATACTCCTGATAAAACTCCAAGCCCTAATCCTTGTAAATGAAAGATTTCCATAAGTTGTTGGGGCATGACGCTTGGAAAATTCTGAAGAATGTATTTATAAAATAAAAATGCGGAACATAAACTTACAATTAGAACAGCACGACAGGTAATTTTGTTGTGTGTTTTATCTATATCATGGGGGGTTCCCATAGTGACTCTCCTCAGGGTAGTTAGCGTTTGTTGCACATGATTATTTAGCCTTCCCCTAGAGAGGCTTAATAATCAAAACACGCGACTCTAGGGCGAGGAGAGAAAGACCACGACCACCACCACTACAGTAGAAATAATAGAATAGACTGCATGCAACAACTTAGTCGCACTATTTGAACGTAATTTATGTTGCAGTCGGTGGTTCATGTTAAAACAGAGTGAATAATAAATTATTAGTTTTAATATATTAACAATTTGCATTTGATCTTGTCAAATAATTATTAAATATATTAATCACAATAAACGGCATCATGAAGAATTATTTCCTAACATTGTCTAAATTTATTTCAAAGCCAAGATTTATCGATTAGTTAGTCATTTGGGTATAAAATTGGGCATCATCTAAAAATAGAATGGTAGCTATGAATTTTTGCTTCTTTTTTTTTGCAGTCTTTTTTTATACATCATCATTAATAGCTGCGGCTAGTGATCAGGTAACTGAGCTTCCAGGTTTTGGACCAGTTAAGGAGAAACAATATGCCGGATATTTTGCTGTTAACCAATCATCAGCTTTATTTTACTGGTTTGTAGAAAAGAAAAAGCCTTCATCTGACTCACCCATAGTATTATGGTTAAATGGAGGGCCTGGAGCATCGAGTTTATATGGTTTTTTTATGGAAAATGGCCCTTATGAAATAAATTCAGCATATCAGTTACAGGAAAGAATGTGTTCATGGACACATATTGTTAATTATTTGGTCATTGATCAGCCCGTAGACGTTGGTTATTCATATGGTTCCTCTTCAAACTATATGGATGAATCTCAAGCTATGGATCAATTACACGATGCAGTCATTTATTTTTTTAAGAAACATCCTGACTTAGTTAACAAACCTCTTTATCTGACTGGAGAGTCCTATGCGGGAAAATATTTACCCCAATTAGCGACGCGCCTGTTAAAGCACCAAGAGATAAAATTACAGGGACTCATGTTAGGCGATCCATGGATTAATCCGAGACTGCAGCAAAAGGCAAATATTGAATATGCTTATTATCATGGATTAATTGATAAACAGGCTCAAATTAAATTGAAATCAATGTACAAACAATGCATCAATGAAATTGACAAACATAGCCCAACAACCCCAAAAGCAAATCAGATTTGCGAGCAAATGCAGTCCTTTATTAAAAAGAAAAGCGGTGGATTAAATCTTGCCAACATTTATACGGGTAGAGAGCCTGATGATACAAATATGGTGAACTATTTAAATAATAAGTTAGTCCGTAAGGCATTGCATGTTCCATCACATGCCCCTGCATTTAAAACATTTAGTGATTCTGCAGCCAAAAAGCTCGAAGTAGGGGAGCAAGACTCGGTAGCTTCGTTATATCCCCAATTGTTATCATCGGGTATTCGCATCTTAATATACAATGGGCTTGAAGATGGAAAAGATTCGAATTTTCTTAGTACAGAATTATTGCTTTCAGCATTAGATTGGCCTTACAAAGATGATTTTGCGCATGCTATTACATGTGTATGGAAAAATAATAATCAAATTAATGGATATGCAAAAACAGCACATGGATTAACTCAAGTGAAAATTCGCGGAGCAGGCCATTTAGCGCCTATTGATCAGCCTGAGCGAGTTTTAAATATACTGCGAAGTTTTATAAAGAATGAACCTTTATGTTAATAATTGATTCTGCTCAGTAGGGAAGATAAGCATTCACGTTTCTTGCATTGAAAGGAAGAATTTGGCAGATCTTGAGTGAAAATCCAGCTATCGCTAAGAGGCAAGCATCTCTCCAAATAGATACTCATGAAAAGTTATTAATCTATAATAGGGGTGGATTTTAACCCTCCTTGAAAATGGAGGGCTAATCATCTTGATAGTAATGGTTACTTGGGTTTAAAAGATAAAGTTGGCTCTAATTCTGGTTCTATAACATCCGGTATTAAATTTTGGGCTCTATCTAACCAACCACGTCTAAGCTTTGGCGACATAATTTTACCAGGACATACTTCGTCAATCAGTTTATGTAGTTCGTTTTGGCGGTCTAATGGAATAACACTTTCAAGTACACGAGTTACCTTATTGATATCTTCCTCCCTAGGTGCTGGAGCTTTAGTAGGCACTAGGCGTTTCAAGTTATTCATCATAAAAGAATAACTGCATGAAGCAGGGGTATGCTTTGGTTTAGGACAAAATTTTGGAGAGAGGTTGTCTGATTCCATGTTAATTTGTACTGAACCAGGTTTGGGTGACATGCCTAGAGGCGTGTGTCCCCGAGTTTGAGTTAACAATGCTCTTTGAGCTTTATTACTTGATAAGGCATGAAGGACCTGTACTTTGCTGGCTTTTACGTCTTGAATTTGCTCAATAAAGCCTTTTCTAAGATTTTTATAATGGTGTTTGCGTTCTTGATGATTTTCAACATCGTGTTGCATGCACTCACGCCGATGAACAGGAACTACTCGAACTTCATGTTTTAATTTATCGTAGTTAAGTTGAGCTTGTAACCAATCTTCTTCACTTAAATTATCTGGATCCATTTCTTCAGTACAGATAGCATAGCAATCCCCTCGTTTTTGAAAACGTGATTTATGACTTGGATCAACAACAAAGTGAGCTTGACTGAAGTCATTAACTTCTTCCAATTCAGCATTAAGAAGTATTTTTTCCTTTCTTAATACTTGCAAAACATGGAGAAGGCCTTGTTCTTGTAATTTCAAACCTTCTAGTTCATGTAACAAATAATCTGAAGGTTGATTGTCATGTAGATTTTGGCACTCATTTAATCGTTCACGTACGTGTTCAAGTAGGTGCTCGAATACATGCTCAGCACATTGTGGTGGCTTTTTTAATTGTGTGTGATGGAATGCAAGCTGATGTTCCAGCATTTTTATTTTTCGATGTAGCGCAGGGTGTCTGGTTTGGGGGTCGGGACTGCTCTCATTATTTTGTTGTTTTAACTCATTTAGTTGTGTAGTTAATGATTCTATTTGCTGATGAGTATGAGCAACATAATGATCCATGGGTTGATCGTTGAGTATGGGTAATTGAAGGTACGTATTTAGTTGTTCTATATGATCCGTAAGATGGGCATGCTTCTCATTCATAAGCACTGCTTCATTTTCAAGTAGGAGCAATTGATTATCTACTTCAGCTAATTTTTGTTCAAGATCACCAAGCTTTTTATCTAAAGCAGTAATAGCTTCTGAATATGCTTTAATATTTGCATCAAGTACATCAACTGAACTTGTTTTCCCAGATTTAGTTTGTTCGCTCTGTTTTGTTTCTTTTAATTTTTGTTCAATTTGTTGTTGGGTAATTTCAGAAGCTTGCTTTGCAAGAGCTTTATCTTTAGCCATTAATCCCATAAGCAGAAAAACTAAATGTCGTTGTTTAGCAAGGAGTTCTTCTCGATATTGTTCTGCTTTGTGTTGGTTTAACTCTTCAATTTTAATTAATTCTTGGCTTATCAATGCAAGTGTTGTTTTTCCTTCAGGGGATCTTAAAAACTCAACCACTTGCAGTGGATTTTGAAATCCAAAACGGTTCAAAAATTGAGTTGAAAAATATTCATCTGTTTTCTTACTGTATTTGTGGCTTTTTTCTATAGTTGCAAACAAGTGTTCAAAGTTGTTTGGGGTGAAATTCAGCGTTACAGATACTGGTGATGAGTATGTAGGCACAGGAAAAACTCCATATTAATGTCTGTACAAATTATAACCTTTTTTAGTTTTTTAGTAAAGTATATATTCTTGAAAGCTAAATAATAAATCAATAAGTTAATTCAATTAGTGATAAAATGAAACAGAAAAATGCCAGTACTGTAGAAATAAAATGTTCAATCATGATTTATATCAAAGAGTAATTACTGCTGCTCCTGTAAATCGCCCATGCCTAAGATCATCAAGTGCTTCATTCACTTTAATTAACGGGTAGGTATGAATTTCTGTTTTAACAGGTACTTGTGGTGCTAATTGTAAAAACTCTTTGCCATCATTTCGCGTAAGATTGGCGACCGAACAGAGTGTACGTTCCCCCCAAAGAAGTTGGTAAGGAAAACTAGGGATATCACTCATATGTATTCCAGCACAAACAACCGTACCACCTTTTTGTGTATTACGTAGCGCTTGGGGTACGAGTTCACCTATGGGAGCAAAAATAATCGCTGCATCGAGTAGGTGTGGTGGATTTTGTTTTGAATCCCCAGCCCAGGTAGCTCCTAATTGATAGGCAAAATTTTGTGCTTTATTATCTCCAATAGCCGTAAAAGCATAGACTTTACGACCTTGTTTATTAGCTACTTGAATAATAATATGTGCTGCTGCACCAAAACCATACAGTCCTAAATGCTTCGCATCCAAAGTTTTTAATAAAGCACGATAGCCAATTAATCCGGCACAAAAAAGTGGTGCAGCTTGATAATCGGAATATCCCTCCGGTATTGGAAAACAAAAGCGATGGTTCGCCACACAATATTGAGCAAATCCGCCATCAATTTGATACCCGGTAAAGCGGGCATGATCACACAAATTTTCACGTCCTGACAAGCAAAATGAGCACGTTTCGCAACTGCCACCCAACCATGGAACACCAATTCGTTGTCCAATATGAAACGATCTGACAGACGACCCTAATTGTTCAACTGTGCCCACAATTTGATGACCTGGAACTAGAGGAAGCTTGGGATCCGTTAATTCTCCATCAATAACATGCAAATCAGTGCGACAAATACCACAAGCGTGGATTTTAATTAAAAGCTCATTAGGTTGAGGCTCTGGTTTTGTAATTTTTTTTAGAACCAGTTGTTGGCCTATACGCTCCATAATCATTGCATACATAATCACATCCTTTTTTTCTTGTATTCATTAAATGTAGCTTAAAAAATTAGGTTATAAGAACACTTGACAAAAAGACTTAGTAGCTCAAACATTAATAGTTGTGAATAGTTAGGTAATACAATAATAAAAGAGGAGTCAAAGAATGAAACAGCATTCCCCAGGATTTTTGGCCTTAGTCAATGATTCTAAAAGACGCATTAAGGAAATAACCCCTCAAGCATTAAAAGAAAAAATCGATCGCCAAGAACCTATGCTCATTATTGATGTGCGTGAATCTGATGAATGGGAAACAGGTTATATTCCCACTGCAATTCATTTGAGTAAAGGGATTATTGAACGTGATATTGAAAAGAAAATTCCTGATTTAAATACGGAAATCGTAGTGTATTGCAGTGGTGGTTTTCGCTGTGCTTTGGTTGCTGACAGTTTACAAAAGATCGGATATACACAAGTTTATTCTCTGGATACTGGATTACAAGGTTGGCTTGATGCAGGTTATTCACTGCAAAAATAGTCCGCATTGGCATCCTCCAATATAAAATAGTATTGATATTTCTTTAAGTTTTAAAATAAAGCGTCACTGTATAAACGTGCTGCCAAAACCAACCACCATCGTGCGTGGTTGTAATCATAAAAGAAGTTACTGTTTTTTCATTTAAGACACCATTTTTTTGATACAGTGAAGAAAACTCTACTGTATTCTCAATGAGAGGAGAAAGAAGAAAATTCGATTTTGCCATGCTTGCAATCAAACGATACTGTCTTATAGTTCCATTTTTTAAATGTAAGATTATCTCTAGTTGATTTGGTTTGAAGAGGATTGTTGCTAGTTTTCCCCAAATAGTTGGCTGTATTTCTATTGTTGCAAAGACAGGCTTTTTTTGTTCTGGTAAAATAACAAGCTCCCCAAAGGCATGGCGTTCACTACTCAGTAATGATTCTTTTGGATGAAAAATAGTTTTTCTTTTGTCTAAAAACAAATAACCATTATGTACCCTTGTGGGTTTATAATGATTGAGCAATAGAGGCCAGCTTGCTCCGTCCTCTAACGAGGGTACTCTTCCATCAATTGGTTCAATTTTAAAAATAATATTGTCTGGGCTTTGTCCTTCTTGTAAATGTTTTTTATTATCTTCAGCCAAGCTTTGGGTAAAGACCGAATAGCTTTGAAAAATTGGTCGAGGGGACCAGCGATTTTGGGAGGAGATGAGGTAAGATTGATTGTATGAATAAATATCTGTGGTTCCTTGAAGCAATGGAAAGTTTGCTTGCTCACGTAAGAAATTCATAGTAAATGCAAAATTTTTTTCTAGCCATTGAGAGTCTTGGATTCTGCTTTTTAAACCATGAGATGTTGCTGAATAGGACGATTTAAAATTATCAAAAATAGAAATTTTTGTGTAATGTCCATTAATATAATTCCAGCTACCTAATGATATAAATAGAATAAGATAAGTGCCACCCGAGTGAAATAGAAAAGGTAAAAAAAGTCCTGCTAATAAAACGGATGTTCCTGGGATGAATGCATGACCCACATGGCGAGTAAATCCTGTTTTAAACGAAACAAATAAAAAAGCAGAAAAAATACAGATCAAAAATAATTTGGCTCCTCCTGGTTGTACTTCCTTATGGCATAAAATAAGCAGGAAAATTGAGCTTGAGGTTATTAAATACAGTACAATTTCATTCGCATTCCCAAACGTAGACATCGCTTCACTAAAACCGGATGCTATAGAAATGCTGCTGACTAAATAGTTCGGTAAATAAATTATAGATTGGCCTGCTGCAAGCCAAAATAAAACAAGTGAGGCAAGCAATGAAGCCAAACACGATAAGGCGTAATGGAGCTGTGTATTGACAAGAAAAAATATCAAGCACAAGCCAGCTACGGCGAGGCAAACAATAAGCATTGAGCCTTTTATTAATGCCAATAACCCAAAGGGAGCGAAAAGAAACGCTGTTAAAAGCATGCGGGTGTTTTTTGAATTGGGTATCGCTTTGGGGCAATACATCATTTTATAACTGATTAGCCCAACAAGTAGTGCATAAGAAAAAAATAATGAATCTCGCGCATAAAGCATTCCAAAGAGAGGGATACAAAAAATGAGCGTCCAGTACCATCTGCTGTTCTGCATTAAAAATAACAAAGCTATCCAATAGGAAATTGCTAAATATAGGCTTCCAACATTCATCATTATATTGGTGGCAGGGTGGTAAGCTTTAGTATAGATCGACGAATATGGACCTAGAGTAAATATGATTTCTTTTCCAAAGGCCAGTCCTTGCGCGATTGCTTGATTTAATCCTAATGCCCATGAGGAATCAATGCCCGATGCGGGTAGCTTGGGAGAGAAAGGGACAACGGTACTCATCGTAACAAGAAGCAAGATAAGTTTACTGAGAAGAGTAAGTATTTGATTTAAATTTTCGAGCACTTGATTTTGGGAAGTACGCGATCCAAGCATATAAAGCTCCAATTTTTTCAGCGTAGTGTAGCGTAACTCATGCGATGCTGTAATAACATTTTTATCTTGTTTTAGAAAAGAAGGGTTGCTCCGAGAGAAACTGTATTTGAGATATCAGGGACGGTACTTGTATCTTCGATGAGTTTAAATATCCCATAATCATGCTCATTTTCATACTCTATAAATATGCTTAAACCAGGCATAAGACGATAGTAGGGTCTTACGGTATATCTCATTTGATTCAGGCCGCTGCCAATTTCAGCCTGAGTCACGGTTTTAGTGGCTATAATACTCCGAACCCCAGTTTTTATTAAAAAATTATTTGTAATTTGGGTATCGCGTGCGAGCTCAATATCAAATTTAACGCTACCTCCATAAAAATAGGTTCGTATGTCTGTCTCAATAAAAAAGGGCATTAAGCCTTCGATGCCAATGCCAGCTTGCCAATAAGGTTTTGATGCGGGTTGATTGAAATAATTCACTCCACCCTTAAGAGCCCAAAACTGACTGATTAAATGCCAATAAAAGATATCAATGTCTGCATTTTCGATAGCCCCTTTGTAAATTTCTGCATCATTTGTGAATAATTCCAGTTTATTATAATCAGGTCCGTACATACCTTTGTAAGTGAGGCGTTGGGCATTATGTATAGGATCAGCACCAACATCCAGATAAGTTGACATCCAAAATCCAGCATTATGCGCCATAGGATGTTTGACCAAAGATAAATTTATAGGCTTGATTGCTTCATCAACCTGCACGATAGGCCTGTTCTGATATCTGGTATCTTTATCAATGTTTTCTGGTTTTAATTTACTATTAGTAATCGCTATTAGGGATGAATATTGAAAGATCCGGGACATGCCTGACATCATGTGATACAACATATGGCAATGGAAGAACCATTGGCCACTAGCATCCGTATCTACATCAGCAGTGATTGTCGCTCCTGGCGGAATATCAAGCGTATGCATCAGAGGGTCAAAGTAGTTTTTTCCCGTACGTAAAATAAACCAATGACCATGGAGATGCATAGGATGATGCATCATTGATGTATTGGTAAACACAAAACGATAACGTTTTCCTGGTTTGAGTGGAATGGGTTTTGCCTTATATCCTGGTGTGCCATTAATAAACCAAATATATTGCCCCATATAGCCAAATAACTCTAAATTAATGATTCCTTCAACAGGTTTATTGGGGTCATTAGTTGGGACAGCGGCGAATAAATCGCGATATTTAATATCTAATGAAGTCATGAATGGAATGTTAGCTGGCACTATTGTGTCATTAAATCGTGTTGGTTCAGTAGGCATTTTCATGGAGTGATCCATCTTCATAGAGTGATGTGGATTTTTTGAAGACATTAAAAGATGTTTTTTTTGTTTATTACTGGGTAAGTATCCATGATACATGCCTCCCATCATGATGTTCATCATTTCTTGAGTAACAGGTATAGGCTCGGGGAAGGGGTTTACTTCAGTGTTAATGCGTTGCCTTGTATTTGTTTTTAATGCACCGAACACAGCCCCCACTGTATCTTTTGATTCCGCATAAATAATATAAGGCTTATCTTTTTCTATTTTTACTAAAACGTCATAAGTTTCAGCAGGTGAAATGGTCAAATTGTCAACAAAATAGGGTTTGACATCATTTCCTTGTATGTGTACCACTTTCATAGAAGTATCAGGTATTTTGATGCGGAAGATAGTGCTGCTCCCCGCATCAATGAAGCGAAGACGAACAATATCACCTACTTTAACTGATGCTGTCCAGGGATTGGCATTAGTATGACCATTCAGTAAAAATGCATCATAAGCTACATCGCTGATATCATAAATGCTCATGCGCATTTGTTGCATCGTTTTATAATCTTCCAGAAGCTGGAAGCGCTCTTCTTTAGTGGCTTTTTTATAATCGTGAATAAATTTTGCCAGAGAAGGCTGAAGTGGAAAGCGAGAAGCATAATAATCACCAGCTTTTTTCAGGTTAGCTTGTACCTTATCAGGTTGGCTATTAATCCAATCGGATAACACAATGACATAATCTTTAGTGTATGTATAATCAGATGGTTTTATGGGATCTACAATAAAAGCACCATATAATCCTTGTTGCTCTTGCAAACCAGCATGCGCATGGTACCAATAAGTTCCAGATTGTTTTAGTTTAAATTGATACCGGAAAGTTCCACCAGGAAGAATTTCAGTTTGCGATACACCTTCAACACCATCCATTTGCCATGGAACTAACAACCCATGCCAATGTATTGCTGTACCTTTATCTAAATGGTTAGAAACATTGATGGTGACATGATCTCCTTCCTTAAAATGGAGTGTAGGTGCAGGAACTTGCTGATTTACAGCAATTGCTTGTTTGAATTTTTTGGCAAAATATACTGTTTTATAACCTACCTCCAAATTGATTACTCGATTTGCTGCGATTGTAGAAGATATTAAAAAAAGAAAATAAAAAAAGAGCTCAAAAGAATAAAAGAGAGTCTCTTAACAGATGAAGTATGAGCATTGATTCTCATCAATTATCCTTTGTAACAATTTTTTATAACAGCAATGTTATTTTCTTTAATGCCTTTATTATATTAAGGAATTTCTAAATGAGTAAATGAGAGATTTCAATTGGGTGCACTATTTAATAAATTGAATTGATTATTCATCACCGGCAAAAGCTTTATTGTTTTAAATTTTAAATGGGCTCTATTTGTCGTTAAATTTTTAATTTAATTGGTTTCTTATTTACAAATAAATTGAACGCTGGGTGCATAAATTGAAATTTAAGTGATATAATTGTCTCTTTTTGAAACATACTAAGGATGTGTCTTTTTATGGCTTTAAATACTGATGTACTGGTGGTGGGTGCAGGTCCCATAGGGCTTATCAATGCATGGGGAATAAAGTATCTGAATCCTAAGCTCAATATTGTAGTACTTGAGAAATATGCGGAATATCAAAGAAGCCATACTTTGGTTATGGATGCAAAACAGCTTGAAGCTATAATGAAAGCAACCCATAGCGAAAACCATCCTGTATTAGTTCAATTATTAAAGCAATTAAAAAGGGATCCTCACATACGCACTAATACCTTACAGCAAATTTTGACTCAACTAGCAAAAAGCAGTGGTGTTGAGATTCTGACAGAACAAGAAGTTAAAGCAGAAACTATCAAAGAAAAATTAGCAAAGGAATATCCTCATGTGCGTCTCATTATTGGTGCGGATGGTACACACAGTGTAGTGAGTCGCTCGTTATTTTCAGATAATAATCAGGTAAAACATGAGTATGATTATGTTTTACAGCTTCGATTTGACATCAATGGTGAAGAAAAAGCCCCTGGAATTCAGACCCAACACTTTTATCAGCAAATGGCTCGAAAAGGATTGATTGCTAATGAGTATGTAGGGCATTTTGAAAATGGAAAAACGCCTGTAACCATGCAAATGATGATTTCAAAGGAAGATTTTATTGCATTGCAAAAGGCCACCTCAAAAAATCCTATAAAGCCTTTTTCAACATCAGCGCCTACTCAACCTGACACTCCGAAGTTACCATCTCATATTCAGTCATTTATTACATCTTATCTTCAATATAAAGTTCAAGACACATCCAATATAGGACAAAGAATTGATAACGAATCAATACGTATTAGTGTAAATGAAGCTCCTGCTACCCATGCGAAACAGGTAGTTAATACTCAGGGTAACGCTCGTGTTGTTTTGGAAGGTGATTCAGCTCTTGGTTTATCCTATTTTAAAGGTTTAAATGCAGGTTTGCAGGCAAGTGCCCGATTTTTAGCAACAATGTCTTCATCGATCAAAAATTCATTTCGCAATACTGATACAATGGATGAGTTACTTCATAAATACCAAACGTGGTTTTTAAAAGATTTCACGCCTAAAAAAGTTAAAGAAGTAGGTAATTACAGCTTCTGGCGAGTAAGAAGCTTCATGAATGCGATGCGTGCAGTACGATTTATAAAATTAGCATCGGTAGCTGATCATGATGATGACTTAGAGCCCGCAATTAAAGATTACTTTAAGCATTTTACTCGTGATCCGTTAGCAAAAGCAGTGAATCCTAAATGGAATCCCTTTCCACATCGTGAATATCCCCTTGTTAAGTTTGGTCAATTGAATTACATACCTTTAAAACATACTGCAAAAAAAATTGGTAAAATTTTTGTTGACTATTTTAACCCCTATAAAAGTACCCATCAAATAGGTCAAGATTTCAAACAACCTTTAGTTGGAATTGGTGATTTTTTTACGGGCTTGATTAAAACCGGAATTGGTATTTTTACACTGAATCAGTGGTCTTTAATAGATGGATTATTTAACATGGTGCGAGGTGTCGTCGAGCTAGCTACAACACCATTGACCTGGTTTATAAAACCTATTACTCGAGGGCTTGCAACCTTAATTCATGGTGGTTTTAAAAAAATCGAAGAAAATGGAGGAATGCGGCATTTGGCTCAATATGGACAAACATATCTAGCTCAGAAAGAGGATGATGACTTAGCATCAGACAAGACAATTTATGAGTTGCTCGCGGTATGTAATGATATGCATCGAAAATTTGATAAGTCAGTTTCACAGGGTCAACTGACTGATTTAGAAATAGAAGAATATTATCGCTATGCAGCAATTCGCTCCGATAATACTTTAAATCGACAAAAATTAGCACGATACTTTTCCCTGTTTACTCTTGCAAGCGAAGAAAAAAGAGAGATAAATAATCAAGAAAGAGTACAAATAACCACTTCGTGTACGCTTTAAAAAGTTAGCACGAATAATTGATGGTACTGTGAGCTGATTTTGAGATGGATTCTCTGCTCACGGAACCATATAAAAAACGATTAACTCTTAATAGGTATTATCTTTAAATAGTTATTGTATTTTCAAAACTGGATGCGTAGATAATAGTTAAGTATCAACTCGCTTCATCAAGCAGTTTACCTCACGAGCATATGCAAGTCTTGATTAAGTTCATGATTGAAGCCATTAGATGCGTGAGACAAAATTTCAATGTTAAGAGAAACCACCATTTTATTTCATGCAATTTAAATTTTTCATAGATTCGCTTGTAATCGTGTAATTTCTGTAATTGCACTCCAGTCCTTATGTTCCATATGATGTGCCAAAGCAATAATAAACTTATCTTTAATTATATTTGCAATTTCAGGAACAACTCCGGCCTGAGCAAAAGCTTGTTGGAATAAATTTAAATCTTTAAATCCTCCCTTAATATCAAAATTTACATCATCAAAATCACGTTGACTAATTTTATCTACATAAAGCTGAAATGCGGGATGAGCGAATACAGTATGAAATAGTGTGTTCAGAATAGAGGGGTTAACGTTGCTTTTCTCCGCAAAAGTATAGAGTTCCCCCATAGTTTCTATTGCAGTGACCAAGAAATAATTCATGCATATTTTAACAACATTGGCTTGAAAAGGTTGGGTACCTACCGGGATGACCTTTATTGAGTATGATGCAAATATGGGCTTACATTGCTCAATTACATCCTCTGGTCCTGCAACAAGTGTAGTGAGTTCACCTCGTGCAGCTGCTTTGGGAACACCCAGAACATTAGCTGCAATATAAGTACTGCCGTTTTTTTGGTGAAAATTAAATAACTGTTTTGAAGTTTCTGGCAATATAGTTGATGTTCCAATATGTATGGTATGGGGCGATTGATAACAAATAAAGCTTCGAGTGGCCTCTAAAACAGCCTGATCATCAAGAAGACATGTGATAATTATTCTAGCTTCTTTAACAGCATCTTCTAAAGTTTCAGCTCCTCTTGCACCAGCTTGAATTAAGGGCCGCATTTTTTCTTTTGTACGATTAAATACAGTTAAATCAAAATTGGCTGCTAATAAACGTTCAGCTAAAACTGAACCCATTTTTCCAAGTCCTATTAAAGTAATTTTCATAAACCGCTCCTTATTGATTCATTTACCAAAAGAAATAATTCCATTGATTTATTCTCTTTTAAGAATACTATAAAGGATAATACTCATTATCAATTGCAAAGGTAAAATTAATGCTGGAATCTTGGAAACGTACAATACATGATATTATCATTCCACCATTTTTATATGGTACTGCCTGGAAAGAGGAGAGGACCCAAGAGCTCACATATCAAGCATTACAAAATGGATTTACCGGAATTGATACTGCAAATCAACGCAAGCATTATTTTGAGGAAGGTGTTGGACTTGGAATCCAACAATTTTTAGAAGTTAGTGAGAAAAAGCGTACGGATCTCTTTTTACAAACAAAATTTACCCCTGCATCCAGTCAAGATCACCGTAAGCCATATGATGAAAAGGACACATATAAAACTCAAGTAAATCAATCGATTACAAGCTCACTAAAACACTTGAAGACTGATTATATTGATTCTTACATTCTCCATGGCCCATCTTATTATTCAGAACTAGTTCAAGATGATCTAGAAATTTGGAGTGCTATGGAAGATGTCTTCTATGAAGGTAAAGTAAGGTTATTGGGTATTTCGAATGTTAATTTGACTCAACTTGAAACTCTTTATGAGTATGCTGCCGTTAAACCATCATTTGTGCAAAACAGGTGCTTTGCCAATACGCAATGGGATTTAGCTATTCGCTTGTTTTGTAAAAAGCATGGGATCATTTATCAGGCATTTTCCTTGCTTACTGCAAATCAATCCTATTTGTCCACTAATAAATTGCAAAAACTTACTCAACAGCACCATAAAAAAATAGCACAAATTATTTTTCGTTTTGCTCTACAGCTAGGAATGTTGCCACTCACTGGTACAAGCTCCCAGTATCACATGCAAGAGGATTTGGATTTAAATTCATTTGAGCTTTCTCCTGATTCGATGCACGTCATCGAAGAAATTAGTAAAGAATAAGTAATGAATTACAGGTTGCTCTCAAAATGAACCAACCTGTATTAAAACATCCCTTGTTGCATATCAATATCTATGGATATATTTATGCAATTGAACGAATAACACCGCCATCAACGCGGACAGAAGCGCCATTAGTTGCAGAAGATAAAGGACTACATAAGAAAGCAACCATATTAGCGATTTCTTCGGGGGCTGTAAATCGCTTGAGTAATGAAGAGGGTCTAACTGTTTTGAAAAACTCGTCCTCAACTTCTTTAGGGGATTTGTTTTGCTCTTTTCCCAAACTAGTTACAAATTGGCTAACACCTTCACTACTCGTCGGACCAGGAAGTACAGAATTTACAGTAACATTGGTGCCTGCTGTTATTTCCGCCATTCCACGTGCAATAGCAATCTGTGCGGTTTTGCTCATGCCATAATGCACCATTTCCGCAGGAATTTGCAGGCCAGATTCACTTGAAATAAAAATAATTCTTCCCCAATTTTGTTGAAGCATGGGGACAAGATAATGGCGGCTTAAACGTACCCCACTCATTACATTAATATCAAATATTTGCAACCATTCTTCATCAGTAATATCAACAAAAGGTTTTGCATTATAAATACCAACGTTATTAATCAGTACATCTACTGTAGGTATTTGCTGAATTAATACCTCCACTTCATTTTTCTGACTCAGATCAGCAGGTGATGCAATTAATTTTGCATCAGGAAAAGTTGTACGAATTTTCTGAATCGCTTGAGTTACCCTCTCTTTTGAACGTCCATTAATAACCACAGTAGCACCTTCATGGGCTAATGTTTGAGCAATAGCCAAACCGATTCCAGCAGTAGATCCAGTTACCAATACAGTTTTATCTTTAAGTTTTAAGTCCATGTTTACCGTCCTTAGAATCGAGTTCGAATTAAGATTTGTCTGTGAAAAGTTACAGTTACAGTTACAGTTACAGTAGATTAGCAAATATCTCATGATTTTTGTAATTACTTCAATTCGGTCATATTTATAGGTTGATATTTCTGCTTAGTATGATGATTATCTTTTAAAAAAGTTATCCAGATGCTTAGATGGTCCTGATAGTCAGAAGCATTAATATTATCCCAGGTTCTAAAAATACACTCAGCCAATCACTCTAAAATTGTTTGCCCAGATATTTGGTAGCAATATAAATCGAATAGCCCAAACATATTTTGCAGGGTCTTATTAACATCCACATAACCGCCATATGGTTAAATTTAATACATGAAGTCTTTTAATTTAGGAGTTTTCATGTATACGAGTGAACAATATATCGATCCTAAAAGCATTATTAGTCAAATTAGACAACAAGTAGAGGAAAAAGGTATTGATTCCTATCTTAAGGATAACCCGATTGAAATCCATGCAAGGCTTATTTTAGGCGTATTACCGACAAGCAATGAAGCCGAAATTGAGGCTCATTTTCATGCCTTGATGAATGATCTTTCCTCTCCAGACTCTGACTTTTTAGTGCTAGATGAGATGATCAAACAAATACTGGAGCAGGCGTACGGTTACCTCTTATCTCATCCCCAGCCGGTTGTTGAAGAGCTTAGTGAAGATAAACCCTCTATGGCTTGGGCGCGATCTGTGTGGAAGCAACTCGATCTAAAATACCAGAACCAACTAAACAGTATAAATCCATCAAAACAGCCTCCATTAGACGCTCCAGCACCCCAGCTTCAACCGAAGCAATACTCTTCGGAGGATGAAAAGCAAGTCAGGCTTATCCAAAAATATTATCGTCAAAAGCAGACTCTATTAATTAACCCAAATGGCAGTCACAATCCTTATGTCAAATACTTTTTGCATGGAGAGCGCAATCTATCTAAATCTTTAGAAAGTCTAAAAATAAAACAATTGGAGCTCGCTCTTACAGATGGGGATTGGTCAAATCCAATTTTCAAATCGAATGAATTAGAGAAGGTCTTATTAGCTTGTATGGTAAAGGGCAGTATCACATTTCAACAATTTACAACTGTACTTGAAAGACAACAATATCAACAGGATTTCGGTGAGTTTGAAACATTTCAATTACTTGATCATAACAACCAGTTTACCGAATATACTCAAAAAGTATTTCTTCCTTCTTTGGAGGCCGCTGAAGGGCGCCCATTAAATGCTGAAGAACTGGAAAAATTTCGATTATTAATCGCCACATTACCAAAATCGGAACAAATTTGTTTTCCAATCCATGTTGCGGATCATCCTGAGACACAGGGAAATAGCTTGTTTTTGCAAATTACTAGTTTGGGAAGTATCTGGGCGAATAAAGCCGAGAGAGGCTCTATTATCGCTACCTCAGTAGGGGTAGAAGAAGCATTGTCCTTGTCAAAATATGGCTTAGACCAATATGTTCGTCCTATCCATCGCTTGAATAGATTAACACCGCGAGAAATAGAAGAAGGAGTAAGACATGACATTCGGCCTACGGCTATTACGTTAAAAGAGCAAGCTCCTTTTAAAAACATTCATGACTTTGAGCTACCATCCCGAGTAGCAACAACACAACATGATAAATATCACAGCACCACCATGTCCAAGTTACCCGTTCAATATAGGAAATCCTTTATATATATGATAGATATTATAAGAGAGCAGCTCAAAGAGATGCACCAGCATGAAAATGCAAGTCGCAAACAGAAACTACCCACCATGATGACTTCAGAAATTTGGCAATTAGTAGATGCAGAAGTCAAATCAAAACCTCAAAGTGTTGAGTGTTTCAATTCAGGAATAAATAGGAGCACCCAAGAGTTTTGTCGTTTAATTACCAAACCGCAGGAAGCGGGATTACTCAATCACGGTTTTATTGACAAGGAAAACAAAGTGACACCGGTTGGTATGATAATCTTTGTTGACATGATACGAAATAGAGAAGTTTGGAATGATTCATTCAATTTCGATATGAGATACTTGAGTGGCTATGATACGTTAAAATCAGGTTTCATGCTGGTTCATAACTTGAGCTTAATTGATAAACGATTCATGTCCTCTTCCTTATTGGAGCAAACTCTGAAAGTACAATTACTCCAACAGTATGATCCTGAGGTTTTGAAACAAAATTATATTTCAATATGTAAAGATATTAACCAATATATTGGCACGAACCATTTGAATGAGATTTGTCACTTTGAACGTGAGAAATCAAATAATCAAGTTGTATTGAAAATTAACCCTGAACATTTGGAGCAAATCAATGAGTTACTCACTAGGTACGATGTGATCAATAAAGAGGAAGAGGACGAGCAGAGAGGTTGTTCAATTATGTAGTAAAGACAAATTCATATACTCCTGTGAGTGAATAAATAAACGTCGATTGGTTACAGGCATATATGGTTAAAATCTTCTGTGATATAAATGGTTTTTGCAATCAAATGCAAAGAAGATTCTCAATCAGGGTAAGAAAATAAGAAAGCATGCAATGGGAATGAGTGAAAGCGATATAATCGCCTGTAAATACTCACTCCCAGTTTGGGTTGGATATGGGGCCAAAATTTAACTTGGCGCTATCAGTAACAATAAGTTTTTTCAACATGTAAGCAGCATCAAATGAAAATTTTAAATCTAAAGATCGTCGAATAGGTACTTTATTTCAATTGAACTGCAAGTAGTTCTTATTATTAGTTAAAAGGATAAAAAAAGTAACTTCATGCTTATTATAAAACATATTAGTAATATAGGAGTTAGGTATCAATTGAAACTGTCGAATGATGGAGAGATTTATTTTTCCTTGTAATTTTATAGTAAAAATCATTTGTTTGGCCTTTTCTGACTCTATCCATTTCATAATGAGTGCATAAGCACGATCAGGATAACAGGCCACGTCTGACAAGACCCAATCATATTTTCGATCTAATTGCATTGGATCTAGGGCAAAAGCACTTTGTTGTAAATAGTTGATATTTGGTAATTGTGCGATCTTAGGATCGAGAGGGGCTTTATCAACAGCAGTCACATGGGTCCCTAATGACTGCATGACATATGTCCATCCCCCTGGTGATGCACCTAAATCTAAAGCTGTATCTCCTGGTCTTGGATATTGTCCCAACAAAGTGAGCGCTTCCCATAATTTTAAGTAAGCACGATTAGGTGGGTTAATTTTATCCTCAATAAAATAGCATTTTCCTTGAGGCCATTTTTTAAATCTTTTTGTAGTGTATATCAATGTATTTTTATCTAATAAGCTAAAAGCGCCTATAGATGGAATTTTTTCTTGAACTGGAAAATGGCGAACAAGAGCGGGGGGTTGACGTAATTGTTCTTCAATTAGTCGTGATCGTCGTACATGAGAAATAGGATGCAAGTACCAAAATTTTCCCTTTTGGCGAAGGATTTTTGCTGCCTCTGAAATAGACTCAAATGTTGCGAGTTCGGGGTCTAACCAAATATCTTGAGCAAAGCAAACATCAGTTTTTTTCTGCGCTGAAAAAACCAAATCGTCACAACGAAATAAAACATTATTTAATTCTTCGCAAAGTAGAGAAAGAAACTCAGGTTTAGTTACATAAACTGCATCAAAATTTTTATCCATGAAAAAACCTAATTGGATTAAAAAATTAAGCTATCATAACATTGTGACATTTTATTAAAAGAAGATATTAATATGTTGTAATGAGCTCATTAAAAATAAATAAGCTTATAGAGTTAGAACGTCACTGATTTCGAACTATTTAGTGATGAAAAAGATGTGAAGTCCTTTTCATCACTATATAAATTACTTAATATAAACGGTGCTTGCAGCAGGACCATCATTGCTTCTTGCTTCAATAAATGATACTCGAAAACCTACTTCTAACTTATCGAAATCATAATCGATTACACTTTTGCTTGTAAAACGAAGTCTTCTGCCATCAACGGTTTCAATAAATCCATAGTCCGCTATAGGAGCAATTTCGCGAATGCGACCTTCGGGTGGTGATTCATGATGTTTTACTTCTCCTCGTTGTTTATGAACATATTTCTTTAGTTGGCGGGTCAGAGCAAGAAATGCATCTCTTACAGCAACATAGACATCTTCATGGGCATGGTTTTCAGGTAGATCGCGGTTGGCTACTAACTCTGCACCTGGCACAATCAGATCGACACGAACATGAAATATTTTTCCTTTGTTATGATGATGATGGGTTTCAATACTTACTTTGCAACTCAAAATACGGTCAAAGTATTTTCCTAATTTTTGGGCATGTTTATACGCACTACTCTCAATAGCCAAGGAGTGCTTCAAATTATTAAATACTATTTGTATAGGAAAATGTACTGAATTATTCATTTATATAACTCCTTATCTCACATACAATTATATTGTATGAAGTTGTTAACACTAGGTTCTTTGTTTGGCTTCCTTTTGTTGTTGAGGTTTAATGACATCAATTACTTTAGCCATGTTTTCTGCCAGAATTTCAATAAAATCATCTAGAGTAATAATTCCAACAAGTGTTTTATCGTTATTAATAACCGGGAGACGACGTATTTTTTTTGAATGCATTAATTCTAAAGCATCCAATAAGTTATCATTTTCAAAGACACTGCTAAAAGGCTCTGTGATAATATCTTTAATAAGTAGAGATTCGGGGGCTATTCCTGCTGCCATGACTTCAATGACTAAATCACAATCAGTGACGATACCTATAGGGGCTTTTTTATTTTTTTGCTCTTCAAGCAAAACTAAATCACCAATGTGATACTGGCGCATGAGTTCTGCAGCATTCTTTACTGATTCATTGCAATTGATGACTACTACATCCCTGTTACAGTATTCTCCAACTATCATAAGATCTCCCCAAAATAATCATTGTTTTAGTTTTGATTAATACACGCATTATTGAGCTGCGAGTGTTTCTAATTTTAAACCGCAATTCATTGCGGGGGATGGTAAAGAAATAGCTTCATTACTGTACTAAGTATAGTATATAAAACCAAGGTGGACAGAATAATCCCCTCAAGTCTCATTGTTTGCATGATTAATTAATAGAAATTTCCTAAAAATCAACTATATTAATAATAAATAATACTTGTTTAAATAAAGTAGAAAACGTTCTTAAACTTTAAATAAAAAGGAATGACAAAAATGTTAACAGGAGTTTTTATATTTTTATTGATTGCTATTGTTTCGGGATATCTAGGATATAAAGGAACTGATCCAACAGTGATACGCAATGCAAAAATGGTTTTTTATATTTCTTCAATTATTTTTTTCATATTACTTATTACCTACTTCTTTTATCCAGCAGCACCACCACCTCCAGCTGTAACTAAAAATCCCCTTGTGTAAACTTGAGACATAGATGATTTAGTTGCACGTCTTAGACAAAGTACTATGTTGTCTATAAAAATCGGAGGGTTGCTTGTCAATATAACCTAAGTAGATATTGAATTAACATTAGGTTCTTTTTTGCAAAATTTAAAATGAATTAATAGTTGATTACTCAAGAAAAATAATGTGCCTAATCCCAATGAAAAAAACAGATTTTTTTTGATTAAATTTAAAATAAAAAAGATGAGTACTGCTCGTGAAAACTCTATAGTAATGATTTTTTTACCATTCGCCACCGCCCCAAGTCCATAAAGGGTAGATAAGATTAGTATCCCCATTAACCATGAGATTATTACATGGGGATTAAAAATGAAAGATAAATATCCATATAAAATAATCGCAAATGAAATATTCATAAGCATGTATAATCGAGGCGATTGATTGCTTTTGTGGCAAGCAATTTGCCTTGCAACGGAGGAATGTTGTTGTTTTAAACGATCAAGAATCCACTCTGGCGGCATAAAAAAGGCGCGAGCAACATCCAGTTTGCTTTGTAAGCCTTTGCCATAATATAAAACATCCTTGATGACTTTGATATTTGCATAAAAAGGATTCCATGAATCTAATGGTTCTGTAACCCCATATTCAGAAGGAATATTTTCTGGTTCGAAGGTTCCAAACAACTTATCCCAGATAATCAAGCTACCAGCATAATTTTTATCTATGTACTGTGGGTTTTTGCCATGGTGTACTCGGTGATGAGAGGGGGTATTAAATATTTTTTCAAACCATCCCATCTTTTTTATAGATTGTGTATGAATCCAAAATTGATAAATTGTATTTAAGGACGACACAGTAACAAACATAAAAGTAGGAAAACCAATTAAGGCCAAAGGGAGATAAAAACCCAAGATGTTAAAGTCTGAAAATAGCCCTGACGTAACGCAACAGTTAAATTGTAATATTCGCTTTGGTGATGGACGGAATGACCTATCCAAAAAAAATTACATCGGTGGCTTGCGCGATGAAACCAGTAATAACAGAAATCAACGCTGAGCCAAAGCATAAACCAGGCGACAAAAGAATGGGGACTAATATGAAAATATGCATGGTGTTCGTATAAATAATAGTAACTGAAAATAATTAATCCTCTAACAGGTAATGATGCAATTTCTTCCAAAATACCGCTGCTTAAATTATTTATAGAATCATTGAATTGAAATGCATTGCTCTTTTTGTAATAAGCGACGAGTATTTCAATGCCTATTAAAATTAAGAAAATAGGTGCAGCAAAAACGGTTAAGTTAATATCCATCTTAATCCTTTAATTGTTTGCTCATTAAGCCTCATGGATTGTCGTCATCGATTTATACGCCTCTAAAAAAGCCTATATTCGGCTTTATAACCCATACAAATGGGTAAATGCGCAACAGAGTTAATATTGTATTTAATAGGGGGTTCCGAAGGTAAAATATCTAATGAATGATTATTGATAAAACAGAAATCAATCCCAAAGTTCTTTGCTCCATGACCATCACTTACTATTGAATCGCCAACCATTAACATGGAGTGTTTTTCAATACAATGTTGTCGTTTGCTAACAATTTCTGCTATGGCAATTTCAAAAATTTTTATATCAGGCTTAGCAACCCCGATCTCGCTAGAAATAATATAACAATCAAACCAATTTGATAACTCAAGTTGTTGGTGCTTTTGCGCTTGTGTTTCCTTAAAACCATTTGTAATAATACCTAAAAAATGACCTTTTTGATGTAAGAACTCAATAGCAGCCTTTACATAAGGCAACCAATATGCATGTGCACAAAGATTTTTTTCATATTCGCTCGCTATTTCCTCGATAGGGGTGGGGCACGAAATCTTTTGATTGAGATGTGCAAAACGTAATAGCCTTACCTCACTAGAGCTAAGCGAGTTGCCAACTTGATGCCATAACTGGGTATTGATTTCTTTATATAACTGTTCAAAAACAGCGTATTCCACTGACGTATAAAATTGATTGTAAATACTGATTAATCCCATTCGCTCAGAATAAGAAAAATCGATTAAAGTATCATCTAAATCAAATAGAATAACTTGATAAGACATTAATGACTCCTCCTAGTCATTTTACATCCAAAAATGTAAGTACCAGCTCACTATATATTTTCCCCAAAACAAACATATTAATCCGCTTATACATAAAAAGGGACCAAAGGGAATGGCTGTCTCTTTTGTTTTACCTTTTGAATACAAATATAATAGGCCAATAATTGTACCACTAATTGAGGAAAGAAGTAGAATTAAAGGTAAGTATATCCAGCCTAACCAAGCGGCAAACGCAGCAAGTAATTTAAAATCACCATTCCCCATACCTATTTTACCAGTAAATAAGTAGAATAATTTTATAAACAACCACATTCCCAGATAGGCGATTGCCGCACTCAGCACTGCTTGAGATATAGGTGTAAATAAGTTGGCAGTATTGGCGATTAACCCCAACCACAATAAGCTTAAGGTAAGGCAATCGGGTAATATTTGATGATCCAAATCAATAAAAATTAAACAAATTAAAATCCATATAGCCATTAATGCAAAAAGCAATTGTATCGTAAATCCAAAATGCCAACTTGCATACAGGGAAAGAAGCATGGTACTTAATTCAATTAAAGGATAACGGATTGGAATAGGGCTTTTGCATTGATAACAACGCCTACGCAAAAAAATGTAGCTTAAAATAGGGATGTTTTGCCATGCTTTTACCATCGCTTTGCATGAAGGACAAAATGATCGGGGGAAAAATAAATTAATTTTAGGTTCTTTATCTTCTTTAATTCCCATTAATTCATTATATTGTTGCCGCCACTCGATTTCGAGCATTATAGGCAAGCGGTATATAATCACGTTAAGTAAGCTTCCTACAGTAAGTGAAAATAGTGCGATAAAAAGATACATCAACCATGTATTATGAGTGATTAAATCATATACCATCAAACAGACCTACCTACAGTTAAGTCTGGGTTTTCAGTGAAAAATCCCCAGAAAGTAATACAAAATCTAGGACTCGCTTCGCGATGCCTAGGCTATTAATAAGAAACTCTTATATTGCCGCTCCTAATTTAAATATTGGCAAGTACATTGAAACCACAAGGCCTCCCACTAGAACTCCTAAAATAGTCATAATTATAGGTTCTAGTAAACTACTGAGCGAGTCTACAGCATTATCAACATCTTCTTCATAAAAATCAGCAACTTTGCTTAACATTCTTTCTAATGCACCTGATTCTTCGCCTATGGCAACCATTTGAATTACCATATTGGGAAATAGGTGAGTATTTTCCATAGCTTTATTCATTTGTTGTCCAGTAGAAACTTCATCTCTGATTTTATTTGTTGCGTTAGAAAAAATAATGTTTCCTGTGGCACCTGCTACTGATTTGAGTGCTTCAACCAAAGGCAGTCCTGCAGCGAAGGTAATTGATAGTGTTCGTGCAAAACGCGCAATCGCAGCTTTCTCAATAATGGGGCCAATTACAGGTATTTTTAAGAGGGTTTTATCGACATTTTGAGCAAACTGCGAAGAGTGCTTTACTGCATAAATAAAAGCGTAAACAGCTCCAATTAATGAGCCAAAAATAAGATACCAATAGGATTGGAAAAAATTAGAAAGGTTTACTACTGCTTTTGTCATCATGGGTAAATCTGCCCCAAAACCTTTAAATAATGCCTCAAACTGAGGCACCACAAAAATCAGTAATCCGGCAGTAACAATAATAGCTACCACGATCACGGCTATAGGGTAGGTTAATGCTTTTTTGATTTTCTTTTTTATGGTTTCTATTTTTTCTTTATAAGTAGCAATTTTATTTAGCATAGTATCGAGAGAACCTGATTTTTCGCCAGCATCGACTAAATTGCAAAATAAATCATTAAAATGAGAGGGATGCTTTTTTAAGGACTCAGAAAGTGTTAAGCCTGTTTCCACATCATGCTTAATCTGCTCAATTAACTCTTTGAGACGTTTGTTCGTTTGTCCTTTTGCTACAATATCAAAAGATTGTACTAAAGGGATACCTGATTCAATCATTGTCGCCAATTGACGGCTAAACACAGTAATATCTGAAGATTTAACTTTTCTGCTTTTTCGTTTTAAAAATGGGGCTCGCTTTTTGACAATCTTACTAATAGTAATCCCTTGTTTACGTAGTTCAACTTTAGCTAAAGCAATGCTTCTCGCTTCTATATCCCCATTGATTTTTTGAGAAGCTTTATTAATTCCTGTGTAATGAAAAGTTAACGTGGTATTTGCATTTTTTTTCATTTTTTTATGTAGTTAATCAACGGTTACCCGATTGACCTCCTCTATAGTTGTAATACCGTGTTTTATCTTTTCAAGCCCAGATTGGTAAATAGTCAGCATGCCTTCGTCTTGAGCCGCTTTTAGAATATCAAGAGCATTACCCCCTGACATGATTAACTGGCCGATGGTTTTAGTCATAGGCAATACTTCAAATAATCCAATTCTTCCTCGGTATCCACCGGAACATTTATTACAACCAACCGCTTTGTATAACTTAATTTCTTGTACGTCTGCTTCTGTAAATCCTAATTCGAGTAATCCAGATTTAGTGAAGTCATCTCTTAAAATTTTACAATGCTCGCATAATTTACGAGCCAGACGCTGCGCAATAATGAGGGTGACGGAGCTGGTAATATTAAAAGTTGGAATTCCCATATTCACCAGACGATTTAACGTTTCAGAAGCACTATTCGTATGTAAGGTCGAAAGTACTAAATGTCCCGTTTGTGATGCTTTAACTGCTATTTCTGCAGTTTCCAAGTCACGTATTTCTCCCACCATAATGATGTCCGGGTCTTGGCGTAAAAAAGATCGTAGGGCATTCGAAAAGGTTAATCCCGCCTTAGGATTAATGTTCACTTGATTAATGCCAGGCATTTTGATTTCTACAGGATCTTCAGCAGTCGAAATATTCACTTCCTTGGTATTAAGTATATTTAATGCCGTATACAACGTAACGGTTTTACCACTTCCTGTAGGACCAGTAACCAAAATCATACCTTGTGGGCATTGAATTGCATGGACAAAATGCTCTCTTTGCAGAGGGCTAAAGCCTAAGGCTTCAATACCTAATTTAACAGAACCTGGGTCAAGAATACGAGTGACCACTTTTTCACCAGCAATAGTAGGGCAGGTGCTAACCCTAAAATCGATAGTTCTTGATTTAGATAATTTCATTTTAAAAGCGCCATCTTGTGGAATACGTCTTTCAGAAATATCCAAACAAGACATAATTTTGATGCGGGCAGTAATTCTGGCTGCTAATCTTGCAGGTGGCGTTGCTATTTCATGTAAAATTCCATCTTGGCGGTATCGTATACGATATTCTTTATCATAAGGCTCAAAATGAATATCAGACGCTCCTTGTTTAATGGCATCAAGAAGAATCTTATTGACAAATTTAACGATTGGAGCGTCCTCTGTTATGGAAATTGGCGCATTGAGCTCATGCTCTTCATCTTCATTAATAATGAGTCCATCCATCTCATTAGTATCACCAACAAACTCGGATAAGCATTGGTTTTCTTTAGTGGTGAGCAACTGATCAATTAGAACATTGAGCTTATCTGCTTCTACGACGATGGCATAAGTATTTAGTCCAGTTTGAAATTGGATTTCTTTCAATGAGGTTTGATTGCTTGGATCTTCAGTGGCTAAATATAAAAGATTTCCTCGACAAAATAACGGAAGCATTGAATGACGACGGATTAAGGTCTCATTTACCAAAGTTGTGGGAAGTGTTTCTATATCAATACAATCGAGATCCAGCATAGGCACGCCAAAATTTTGTGAGGCTGTGCTGGCAATTTGTGTTGCAGATAATATATTGTTTTTAACAAGATATTGGACTAAAGAAATTTTTTCAGCATCGGCAAGCTTATAGAACTCTATCGCCTTAGATTTTTCTAGAAGTTTTTCCAAGACAAAAAGCTGGCCTATACCATATAATTTAAAATCATTGCTTCCTAACATAAATTCCATTTAGCGTTATAATAATATTAACTATAGTTAATGCATTCAACAAAAGCACGGGTTTTAATCAAGACGAGATGATTCATTTTATTTGGCAAGAAAAGAGACATGAAAAAAATTCATTCTAAACTCTATCAAAAAGTGCGGGCAAATGGAGGCATATTGGCAATTCTAACTCCCTATAACTCGCTCTTTATGTACTGAAGCTTTCATAATCACTTACTGAAAAGTCATATTTAACGCAATTATTAATCAGGGATTATGTTTGTTCAAGTATGACTATGGAGCTCGTGATCAAAGGCAGCTTACCAACGAAGTGAATCTATTTGAACCAATAATAGGTTCCTTCAAAGCTGGACGCAAATAAAATTGATTGTCTGTACCTAAAACTCGTTGTATTGTAGTTTAATTCAGGATTAACTATTTTAAAAGGCATTATTTTGTTGATTGAACATCAAATAAAACAATATCGCGCCCTGAATACATGGTTTCATTCGCCTTTGGGGCATTTTGTTGCCCATGAGTTTTTGGTTAATCTCGACTCTACAATGGAATATTCATATGGTGAGATATTATTGCAATTAGGAAATTGCGGCGATAATCCCTGGTTAAAGAAATTTAACTACCTGCATAAATGGATTGCTTCTCCCTTTTATTTGGGCAACAAAAAATCCCAAATAGAATGTGCTTTAAATCAACTTCCTTTAGATCGTAATAGTATAGATTGTATTATTGTCCCACTTACACTAGAGACTTTCGGGAGCAGTCTTAGTCTTATTGATGAAATTGATCGTGTACTTAGTCCTATGGGTTTTGTTATTTTATTAGGTATTAATCCTTGGAGCTTGTGGGGTGGCGCCATGAGGATGGGATTGCTCCATTGTTATAGCGATCTCAAAGTTAAAATGCGTACTCCTTTTAATCTTAATAGGATATTTTTACAAAGAGGTTATCGACAATACTCTCTAAGTAGTTTTTGCTATATTCCTCCAGTGAGTAATCCTACTCTCATTAAAAAATTCACTTTTTTAGATGAAATAGGAAAAATGCTGTGGCCGTTTCCCTCTGGATTTTATTGTTACATTGCACAAAAATATCAACTCATCGAGCCATCACTACAGATAAAATTAATAAATAAACCAATAAAAGATTATGAAGCACCATTACAGCCAATTTAATTGGAAAATTTCATTTGCAATTGATTGAATTGCTTCTGTGTTTTAACTAATCTTTTGGTTTTAGGTTCATATTAAACGGGCTAGGGCTTTTTAATTCGGATAATGTCGGAGCATCTATTTCCACTGATGCATTAGATTGACTTCGTTGCGAAATGGTAACATCAAATGTTTTTAAATCATTCATTAATGCACTTTGTTCCGCGCTACCAAAAGATGCTTGTCTAATATCTAGTTTTAAATTTTCATCAATCGCTTTTTGGCTTCCTGTATAAAATTTACCGTTTCCAGGAGAAAAGACATAATTATCTTTTGGCGAAAAAACAATATCACTCATAAATACAATACTTATTGGCGTTATTCTACCACAACAAAATGGCTGATGCTTTTGAACCTCATGCTCATAAAATCTTTTTTCCTGATGTTCATTCTGAAAAGAGAGGATAGGGGGATGCTGAAGAAGGAGTTGTTCACGTTGTTTTTTTATTCCTTCATTATTTTCAAAAGCAATACATTCTGATTTAAAATGATCGATGAAATCTGATTGTTGTGGACCTAGTGCTAGATTTTGAAAAAAAATCATTTTATTTAAAGGAACTACTTCTGCTTGCAGTTGTGGTGTCATATACATTGCCTCAATGAGTAACATCTTATCTTCATCTAAGAAATTAAAATAATTCTTGATCATTTAAAGATTAGCATGTATGTAATGAAATGCGAGTTACAGACCATGATTACAAAGGATAAGATATTATATATCATATAACTGAGTTAATTTAATTTGAACAGAGTACCTGTGTTTTTGTATACTTCGCATTCTCATAAGATAAGGTTAGTTTTATGAATAAGAAAACAATATTCAAAATCACTTTTGCTAATCAAGAAGCAATTTATGAAATTTATGCTCGCTCGGTAAAGGAAAGTGATCTGTTTGGGTTTCTTGAAGTTGAAGAACTCGTGTTCGGTGAGCAAACCTCATTGGTTGTGGATCCTTCTGAAGAGCGGTTAAAAATTGAATTTAATGGTGTAAAACGAACTTTTATTCCTATGCACTCAATTTATCGCATCGATGAAGTAACCAAACAAGGAACAGCCAAAGTCAAAGATAATCCAGGCTATGGCAGCAAAGTTAGCCCTTTTCCTGGAACAGGGAAAATAAAAGAGTAATAAATATTTAGCGAGAACCAATTTTGCCTAGAGGATTTACAATGACTATTCCAGATAAAATCAAAGATGTTTATGAGAAATCAACTTGCTTGTATACGACAAATGAGGTTGAAGCTGCGCTTGATCGAATGGCGATTAATATTCATAAAGAATTACAAGCTGAAAATCCAGTACTTGTTTGTGTTATGGTAGGTGGTTTGGTTCTTTTAGGTAACTTATTACCACGTTTAGATTTTCCTTTAGAAGTGGATTATGTCCACGCAACTCGTTATCGAGGTGGCTTAGTCGGTAATGAAATAGTTTGGAAAGTAAAGCCCTCAGAGAATTTGAAAGGACGGACAGTTCTTGTTGTTGATGATATTCTTGATGGAGGCGTAACTTTGGCATCAATTATTTCTGAAATAAAAGCTTTAGGTGCTGCAAAAGTATACAGTGCTGTTTTAGTAGACAAATATCGCAAGCGCGTAACCAATGGATTATCAAAGGCTGATTTTGTTGGTTTAGAGGTAGAAGATCATTATATATTCGGTTATGGTATGGATTACAACGAGTACCTTCGCAATGCACCCGGTATTTTTGTAGTGCATCCAGATCACGAATAATCTGTTAATGCGATTAGGCATTAGGTTAAGCAGCAATGTTCAAATTGCTGCTTAGGATGCTTCATCAGAGCGAATGCAATGCATTAATAGTTTTGTTCACTATTCTTTATAAAACAATTTTCTTGAATCCACTCATGCAATTTTCTTACAAGATAATTTGCAACTTCATCTTCAGACATCTCATGACTTAACCTTTCACAAATATCCATAAACGGCGCTTCTTGTATTATTGCATTGAGCATGGTTAGTTCAGTAAAATCCAGCTCACGGTATAGCACTTCAAGTTGACGACGCCATATCAAGATAAATTGAGGATTTTTAAGTTTCTTGGGAATGGGAGTTGACTTATTACTACGTGACGCTTTAATAAAAGAAAGACTATTCCAATGCATGATAAGTACTTTACATGAAGGATGCAGATAAAATTTCATTTCTGGCCATTGATTTAATGGTAAAGATTGCAAATCAGCTACAGATAATAAATGTGCATCACGAGCCACAATAGCTTGATATTCAGCCCATTCAAATTCCGCAATTTCAGCTAAATGCGGTTTTTTCTTATAGGGTAAAGTTTCTCTTAGAAATTGGCTGAGATTTTCCCCAAAATTATTGAGTGAATAGTTGTATGATGGATATGCATGAGTATAATTTCTGCTCATCTGACTGAACGTTCTTTCACTCATTACCAACGCTAATGTACTATAGTCACTCATTAATGCTTCTTCTAATCGCGCATAAAAGCCATCGGTATAGATAGCTACTCTGTCTGAAATAGATCCTTTGGGTGGAGAATCAAGGTAAGGACTAATAAGTGGTTGAGAAGTTAGAATAGAGTCTTGTAATAAGGTATGTAATTCAGTTGGTTTCATAGACTAAATCCGTTTTTTCAATCAATAAATTACTTATTTTAATTGCTTTTGCATGTTCTAATTCTTGCCATAACTCTTCAAATGGTGGAATATGATCATCACGCTCAATCATCGTTGATACGTCGCCAAAACGCTTAATTGCTTGGGCGTATAGCTCCCAGACTTCTGTTATGACTGGATGATCATGTGTATCAATAATGTAATCGCCGCAATTCAAATGTCCCGCTAAATGAAACTGGCGTACGCGATCAATTGGAATATTCTGTAAATAGGTTTCGGGATTAAAGCCATGATTATAGGAGCTTACATAAATATTATTTAAATCTAATAAAATGAAACAATCCGCATGCGTGGCTATTTCAGAGAGAAATTCCCATTCCGTCATTTCAGACTCTTTGTAATTGATATAACTGGATACATTTTCGAGCAATATTGGTTGCTGGTAAAAATCCTGTACGAATTTAACTCGTTCAACAATATGCGTAATGTTTTTTTCTGTATAAGAAAGTGGTAGTAAATCATGCATATTACGTTGATGTACACCAGTCCAGCATAAGTGATCAGAAATCCATATTGGTTGAATTCTATCTGCTAGCTGTTTTACTTTCCTAAGATATTCAAGGTTCAGAGGATCTGTACTACCAATTGATAGTGACACACCATGCATCACAATAGGATAGTTTTCTCGCACTTTATCTAAGTAATAAAGAGGGTTCCCCCCATCAACCAAGTAATTTTCGGTGAGGATTTCAAACCATTCTACTTTCGGGGTGTGCTCTAAAATATAACTATAATGCTCTGCTCTTAAACCTAATCCCATTCCTAAAGATGAATTTTTGTTAAGATGAGCTTGTGTGCTTTTTTCCATCTGTTTTTTCCTGGATGGGAGATTTATTGTTATAGGTGAATTGATGTCTTAAATAAGACATCAATTCACGTGACCTATTATGAGTTAGAGCTATTTTTCGCGTTGCACTTATTAGAACCTTTACAGCTGTTTTTACCGTTGCAATTGTTCTTACTACTACAACTGTTCTTTGCTAAGTTGGTAGGCGAGTTAGTGTTAGTCCCATTATTGTCCAGGGAAGAAGAGGCATAAACGCCTGAGGTAAACAACGCAGCAGCTGTAGCGGCAATAATTAAGCTTCTTTTTTTCATTTCAATCTCCATATAATGAAACAGCCAAGGAAACAGCCAAGGAAACAGCCAAGGAAACAGCCAAGGAAACAGCCTCTTAATAATAGTTGAACGATAAATGAAGTACAAGTATACATGGATTGTGCTCACCTGGAGCATGTTGCTGTGATCCAGTTACGAAAAGAAGTGATAAAAGTCAATAGTGGTATTATTGATAAATAAACTAAAATTTGTCGAATACTTTCATGCGCTTGTTTTGAGCGATAATTCTGCTTGCCATAATTTTTGCCATACATTCATGAAATTGTCCTATTATTTCGGGGGTGATTACTGAATGTTTTTGGATGAGTTCAATGTCAATTTCATAAATGATAGTTACTTGCGATGCGATTAAGGTAGCGCTTTGTTTTTTATTGGTATACATAGCGATTTCACCTAAAATGTTTCCTGAATCAACAGTAAGTATTAGTTTATGTCCAACATAAACTAATACTTGTCCGCGATGAACAAGTAGTACATTTGAAGCTTTTTCCCCTTCCTTACAAATAAGAGCAGCCTCCTCATACTAACTGGGCTGGATATTTTCTTGAATAACTTTTATGAGTTCTGCGGAAAAGCCAATATCTGATAATTGGTTTTAAAGGGTTAGATCTTGCAAATGAAGACGTGGATATTTATCAATCAATTGATTTTCACACCATTGAAAAGCTTGCTCACGATCTTAAAAAACATCAACCAATTTGTATCTTTTTCTAAATTTAATAGATTAGTGATACTTTCATGCATATTGTCATTAATTGAGCAAAATGACAAATTTTATTTCATTTTTTAAGGCCAATTGTTTTAAGTTTTTAAATAAAATAACTATTGAGGAATCGATATTAGTGGTTAATTCAAAATCTAGAATAATGTAATCAATATGAGATAATTTCTCTATTGTTTTAGTAATGTTATATACCGACCCAAAAAATAAAAATCCTTGTAATTTAAAATACTGAATCTTGTCTCTATGCTGTGCTAATATTTTATTTAGAGTGGGTTTTCTTATAAAAGATGAATGAAAGATAGCCCCTGAAAATTGGTGTTTAATAGGGTTCACCATGCGGTAACGAAAGGCAAAAAGTATAGTGGAAATAATAATGCCTAATCCTACTGCAACAATGATGTTAAAAAATATAGATGTAGCAACGATAAGTAAAATAATAGAATATTCAGAGACACTTACTACTTTCCATGTCGCTATAAGCCAATCATATAAAAAGTAAATCCAGAAATAAAAGTAGTCAGACCTATTATGATTAGCGTAGTCGTAAAAATAACCTCTGTGCTCGTTCCTCCTGGTAAGTTTTGATAGATAATAATTGCTAAAGTGGCATATAGAATGGCTGCTTCATCTTGGAACTGGGCGATTGCATAATTAATTTTCGAACGTAATAAACTATTTGCTCCAATGATAATCAATGATAGGATAAATAAATTGATTATCACTGGAACATAATTGTTTAAAATACCTTGATAAATAATTGAGGAAAAAGCAATTATAGAAATAATATTATCAATGCCTATGATCAATCCTGCCATAGCTGCCGTGATAAATTGGCTGCGAGTCATTCATATCATCCTAGTTGCTTCTCCTATTTTGAGAGTAAGATATTTTGTGGGTTTCAGCAAATTTATTATTTAGTATGAGAAAAGGTTCTTTTTCTAGAAAGAGTATTTATGGAACCAAGTTTTATGAATTTTGTTTTCATCTAAAATTCGGTTCCTCTATGCTCAAAATACTCACAGTGCAAGTTAATGATATGAATAAGTTTTTTCTTCTTCATCGTTGTGCAAGTCAACTACAAAAGAGGAGCTAAAAAAAAATTGCTTTAGGGGCGGAGGATCAAGCTTACCTTTCTTGTCTAACCCCTTTTTTGCCATGTTTCTCACATCAGTAGTAACGGCATGAGCACTGAGAAACTCTAATTGGTGGAACATTAATTTTTGTCGCGTCTCATCATATTTATCCCAACTATTAAATTTTTCTGTCAAATTAGCTGCTAATGTGGGATTTATTTTTTCTAACTGCAAAATAACATCAACAATTAATTGATAGCCTTGACCTGAGGTAGCATGAAAACCATAAGGGTTTTTAATAAATGTACCCAATAATGCACTGACTTTATTAGGATTAGATAAATCAAAAGCTGGATGTGACATCAATTGAGTTACATGCTTCCCTACGCTTTTTGTATGCGCTGCTGCTTGAACATTAAACCAATAATTAACCGCACTTACATCATTTTGCCAATAATGATAATAGCTCTCAAGAAGAACGTCTGATTTATTGCTGTTGTGCTGGAGTAATAAATTTAATGCAGACATACAGTCTGTCATATTTTTACCTAGTGAATTATTAAATTGTTCAATTAATTCTTGCTCTGTTTTTTCTGGTTGTACAGAGAACAGATAATCATGATACACATGCTTTAAACGCCGTAGACCTGCAGCAAAAATATCAAATGACTCAAATGGTGAGTTTCCAGGTATAGGTAACTCACCCAGATTTTTTTGCATACGTAAGAAGTCTTCCTTTAATTCTGTTGCAAGTTGACTTTGTATTAATTGACGAGCCTGTAAGATTTTTTCAAAATCCTGATTTTGTAATTCAGCAAATAAAGCCTCTTCTGAAGGTATGGTTAAGAGTTCTGCAAGTAACCAATAATTTAAGGAGTGAGTACTTTCATTCAGCAAGTTACGATACACCTGAAAAAACTGAGACTCAAGTATCATTGATTTACCTAAACAATAATCGTTCACCATGCCTATGATCAATTTTTTTGCCGCTTCACATCGATTATAAGCATTTGTATCATGTTGGATTAATAAAAATAATTGCTCTGTGCTGTAAGTAAAGTCAAGAGAAATAGGTGCTGAAAAACTGCGTAATAAAGATGGGGTAGGGCGAGAATTGATATTATCAAAATGAAACTCCATCTCAGGTTTATCCACCGTGATGAGAGTATCATTTAGAATTTCTACGCCATCATTATTGAGTAATCCTATTACAATAGGTATTGGTCGTTCTTTACTGTCCTTGGTTATAAATTTTAAAGTATATCGTTTTGTTTCCGAATCATATCCGTCAGTAACAGTTACTTGCGGAATGCCTGATTCAGTAAACCACTTTAAAAAAGGATGCATATCTTTTTCGGTGTATGTGCTTAATGAATCCAGTGCATTTTCTAAGGTAACCGCGTCACCGTCATGCGTTTTTAAAAATTGAGTCATGCCAGCATAAAAATCTTTTTCGCCTAAAGAAAGCATTATCATGCGAAAAATATCAGCACTTTTTTCGTAAGCTGCAGGAGTATAGAGGCTTCTCACATTAGTATATGTGTCTTGGCGTGGGGCACGTTCATCGAGATTTTTACCGTCAAGAATACGGATTAAATCGGTACCAAACAAATGTTCCCGAAACATAGCCGCCCGAAATGTCGTTAATCCCTCTTTAAAGGGTAAGTTAAACCAGTCTCGAATAGTAACACGATCTCCTGACCAATAATGAAAATACTCATGGGCCACCACTTCTAATACGCGTAAAATATCATTATCAATTCGCGTTTCGGGAGTTGCAAATAAATTTGCAGTATTAAATAGATTTAATCCAGTTGGCTCAGAAGCTCCGGATGCATATTTATCAACACCAGCAACCATATGTTGAGGTAAATCACATTCTAGATTAAAAATCTTTTCTTCCCAATGCATCGCCTCTTTTAATGTCTCTTTAGCAAAATCACACTTAGTCGTGGCTGTAGGAGGTACATAAAATTCAATAGGTAACATACGATCAGAACGAGTCTTAAAATAAGTTACTGATTTTTGTAGTTTTCCTGCAACTAAAGCAAAAAGATAACTGGGTTTTGGAACTGTATCCAACCAGGTCACTGAATGGAGCTCATCATTTAAGTCTTTTTGCTCTATCAGTGTTCCGTTAGAAAGCAGAACTGGATAATCTTTCTTTTTAGCGATAATAGTTGTTTTGTACGTGGCTAGATTATCTGGACGATCGTGACAATATAAAACACGTCGCAAACCTTCAGTTTCAGCTTTAACAAGAATAGTTCCTTCTGTTTCATACAAACCAAATAAATCAGTGTTTTTACCTAAACGAGCTTTGGTTTCAAGTTTAAATGGTTTTCCTGTAGGAATATTTTTGATTATCAGCGAGTTTTTTGTGATCTCATATTCTTCGAGAGAGAGTATTTTCCCATTAAGTGCAATCGATTCCAAAGTCATATTTTCACCGTCTAATTCCAAATGAACGGAGTGGGATTGTGATTTTTCATTGGGTTCAATAGTCAAACAAGCTGTTGTTTGCACTGGATTTTTAGAAAGATCAATCTCTAAATCAACATGTTTTACTAAATAATCAAGAACCTGATAGTCACTTAATCTAAATACGCCGGAATGGTTTTTCATGAAAACGTCCTAATTCATGTGAGATTCAGAAGCAACAATATAAGATCAAAATAGTTATTTCAATAGTTCTTAGAACTTTCGAGATCTCATTCAGAAGTTGTCCCTGAATAGCAGCATTTCTAGGCTTGTTGCAGATTATGAAACCATTTCGGTATGCATGATTGCTCCTATGTAATGACCGTCTGGATCAATGATAAAAGCGCCATAATAGTTGGGGTAGTAATGAGTTCGATATTTAGGTTCACCATTGCATGTAGCTCCTTGTTGCAATGCTATAGTGTAAAATTGTTCCACGGCTTTTTTATTTTCTGCAACAAAAGTAATATGGCTAAAATAATCGCTTCTTTTCCCTTCGCCAAACCAAAATTCAGGTTTATCTTGTTTACCAAACCCTGCCCACTGATTTTGTTCTTTCACCAAAGTAATGCCTAGCGGCTTTAAAATAGAGCAATAAAAATTTTTGGATCGTTCATAATTAGCAACCGTAATTCCAACATGATCAAGAATCATTCAGTATTCCCCTACGTTTATATTAAGCCCTAATTGCTCATTATCTTGCAAATTCAGGCAAAGCCAATTCAATTTACTTTAAACTCAACCAACCACCTCTTTAATGATCACTGTACTGGAGGCATAAATGGGTAAAAGAGGTGTTATTGATTTATCAAACTTAGATCAAGATTATCAGAATTACATTCAGAATTTTCAAGACAAATTTATCGGTGTTAGCTTCATCTTTGCCAGCTGTTACTTCGATTGTTTCTGGCACAAGTAATGTTGTAAAAATGACCTATGAATCAGTTGTTATAGAAAAAACGCTCCATGGTGTTCCTGATCCAAAAGCTACAAAATGAAATAAAGGCAATTCCACGGAACAAAATCCTACGCATTCAAACAGGCCTAATCTCTAACATAGACTGATAATATAAAAAATGCAGCCTTTATTTATTTAATGAATAAAGGCTAAAAGCAAATTATTGAAATCCGTGAGAAGTATTTTCACCAGGAGGTGAAATATTGGAATTTGTAATAGATTTAAATATACTTAATCGATGAGACTGACTTTTACTATTTAGCAGAGAAAACTGGAGCAAAGAATCAACCGAATTTATATCCTTAATTTCAGCACTAGCTACTATTTTTTTTGCATCTCGCACTAACATTCCAAATCCATGAGAAACATCAAGATGATTTAACTTGTTACATGCATCAATAAATCCTTGAGCAGTTTTTAATGTGCTGTAATTTTTTAGAATTACCCTCAATTGATTAAAGTTAACATTTACTTTGTAATTTAAACTTGCAAAAGTATCCATTTCTAATTGATTAAGAAATTTAATCATTGATTTTTCATTTCGGTCTATAGCTAAAAACTTTACAACTCTATCTGAACTTGGAATAAAATCAGAATTCCAGATGGGCTGATCATTACTTGATTTAAGATACAGTAGGGTGAGTCCGAAAAGATATCGTGAAAACTCGGTTAATGTGACTGAATTAGGCTCCTTATCCCCAAATTTTGAAAATGCTTTGTCAATAAGGCCTAAAAAAAACTCCATTTCCGGGTGTGCTTCTATTTTGCCAATGCACAAAAAAAGTTCTTTTAAAAAATTCTCTCCATCCTCTCTTTTTTCCTGGGGAAGCTTTTCCAATAATTGGTTCATTATCTCTAAATACCACATAAATAATCCCATCTAATTTTTAAGAGAGCATATAATAACAAAAACACATTAAGTGATTATTAATCGAACATTATGTTGGTGTTCCATTCTTCGCCGTAATAGAATGAAAATCGAGCTCTCTAGCTACAAGCCACTGTAACTAGAGAGGTAAATAGGTTAATGTGTTTTACTTTGAACGAGCATTTTATTCGTTAAAGCAATTGCTAGAGCTGAAATAAGTAAGGTCAAATGAATAATGACTTGCCACATTACGGAGTAATTGCTGAGTTTATTGGGATCAATAAAGGTTCTTAATAAATGAATAGATGAAATACCAATTAATGAAAGTGCCAATTTAATTTTCATAGCACCAGCATCGAGGTGATCAAGCCATTCAGGTTGATCGGGATGTGAGTCCAGTGCAAGGTGGGAAACAAAAGTTTCATATCCTCCCATCACAACCATAATCAGGAGGTTCGCGATCATAACGACATCAATAAGATCCAGCACACCGAGCATGATGAGAGTGTCATCAAAACTGTTAAGATGTACTATTAAATGAAATAATTCATACACAAAACGATAAACATATACAGCCAAGATTAATATAAGGCCTAAATATAATGGAAGTTGCAACCATCTTCCCATAAAAATAAACTGACTAATGCCTCTTTTTAAATTACTCATATGGTACACCTTTTATTCATTAAACAATTTTGTTGTCCAACTGCATTTAATATGTTGATACCCTAATTTATCAAGTGGAGAATTAAAAATATTTTTACCTTCGATCGATCAAAAACATTTAAAATTATTATCTAATAAAAAGCAGAATTGTACCCCCGCTACGCGGGGATAGCTATATGCTTCAAAAGAGGTTTTCACAGAACATGATAATTATGTTGCTAATTTTGAAAAGTTATCGTGTATTGTTGCGCGTTTGTTCCTGCTGTATTTCGTTTTGCTGCACTGGTTTTGTTGTTGGTTGTTGAAACAAAGGTAATGAATGCAACGGTTCCTGAGTCTCTACTTCATTGGTACCTTTCTTCGTTGGCTTTTTGTCATTTTCATCGACTAATTTTTCGTACAATATTGCATGAGAAGCGGGAACCTCTTTTTTAACAATATGGGTTTCCTCTTTAGGAGTAATAACCCACCGAAAAAAAGGAAGCTGGCTGAGAAAGTTAGCAAAGGAAAGTTGCCCAGCCCACCAAGCACGAAGATTGGGAAATAAAATTCCCTCGCCTCGCCAGGCAGCACGAATCTCTGCAATAAGTCCGACGAGTAAGCTAGGATTTTTTACAATCTGTACGCTACCAGCTGCAGTAGGATCATAACGTTCTTGCAGTCGCACTTTTTGAACATCTTCAACGATTACCGAATCTTGTTTGATTTGCTTTAATTCGCTTAACCATCGTTTCAAAAGTTTTGGTGTTTTGATGTTTTGTATAGGCGTGTTTTGTTCTATATCTTTCTGTTCTGGGGGTAATTGCTCTGTAAATTCACGCCAAAGTTCTTGCGCTTTTAGATTATGTTGTTTTAGTTGCTCATGAATGACGTCAATATTTGGGTTTTTTTGCTCTAATTGAGCTTCAATCACTTGAAGAGTGAGGTCTTTGCTGTGATTGTATTTTTCTAAAAACTCACTCCAAGCCATTGTTAAATCATTATCTTCAGTTTGAAGTGCTGCATAACGATCTGAAAAATAAGACAAATAATTATCATAAGCTCGATGGAACAGACGGCGAAGCTCTTTCGTATGGGTTGCAAAAATTTGCAATTTTCTTATAAAGTCTTCGGGGTTAAGATAGAAATCAGTATTCACTTGGTTGATACCAAAATCCTTTTTAAGTTCATTGAGATTCAAAACCATTTGTGTCTCACCAATAGCACCATATCGTCCAGATCGACCGATAATTTGGCCATAACTTCTTTCTCCATGAGGAAGATAGGTCAGTAAGACTTTAAGTCCCGCCTTATGAGCTTTATCTTTGAGTTCAATATCAACACCTCTTCCTTCCATCTCAGTGGTAATAGTGACTTGGCCTGGTTTTCCAGCTTCATTTTTAATATAGTTTGCTTCAGAAATAGATTCATCATAATCAATTCCCGCATGGATACGAGTCAGTTTGGGTAAACCATCCTGATTTCGTTTTGATTTTAAACGCTCCTCTAATTTATCATGCAATATTTTAGATTCATTGTCGTTTTTACAAATCAAAAGAATTGGTTGATGTTTCGCTCTCGATTCCAAGATATGATCGACTAGCGCATCTAATTGTTTTGTTTCATTTTGCGTAATGCGGGTAGGGCGATCGAAACGACGTATCCCTTTATGTCTTGGCACATAGATAAATTGAGTTCCAAACTCAGATTGAGCTTCTCTTTGTTCCATTTTTGAACCTATAGTTCCAGTTACAGCATGCAAACTTCCTTGGCTATAAGCTTTAAGTAGAGTATTAGAAGAGCTACTAAATGTAATCTTTCTTATAGGATCAATGTTAAAAACACGCTTCTTGCTTTTACATTGCTCAAGTGCCTCTTTAAGATATGGATTTTCTATATTAGGGTTCTGCGCTTTTATGAGTCGATTAAGTTCGGCATGCAAGCATTGATGAACTCCATCACCAAAATTAGAGTTCTTACTAATACGTGAACCGATGAGGCACATCGCTGCAGCTACTTTTTTATCACCAAGTGGGGTAGGCGTGGTGGCATCGGATACAACAGTATAATCAACATTATATTCTAGGTGACGAGCTGTATAAGCTGCATCTTGCCATTTTTCTAATTGCGAGACAGGTAATGATTTAATAATTTGAAATAATTTGGTGTTTCTTGTTTCAATAAAGGTAAGTAATTGCTCATTGCAACGTTGTTTGTTTTCCAAGTATGTTTTTTCAGTATCACCCTGGGCAAAAAAATCCATCAACAATGGAAAAAGGGCTAGCAATTCAATATTTTGCTTGGGTATTGTCGATGAGTAGTTGTATTTTAAATTTGCAACATCAAAATAAGTTACATCGGCCTCATCCAATAACAAGGCTCGTTTTTCAGGATCTTTATTAAGTACTTGCTCCGATTTATTTTGGCTGAATGCTTTATTGCGAAACAGGCAGAGATTTTCAGGATCCGAAAAATTAATTCCACCCATCTTATAGTCTTCAATTTTAGATGAAGAGGTAATGAAATTAACTTCAGCGCCTAGTGAATTAAAAAAAGGCAGAGATTCAAGGTAATCTCGTTCTGCAAGCGCTAAGTTACTGGTCAAGAAATCAACGGTTTTTCCCTTAAGGAATTGACACGCATTTAGAATCATCATGATTCGTGTTTTTCCTTCACCTGTTCCTATTTCAGCAGTTACTTTATTCCCAGTCTCCAAAAGGGAAAGAATGGCTATAATTTGGGTAGTATTTAGCTCATAAGAACGGCCAGGTACTTGGCTTTTACCCACAAACTCTGGAGGACGGCCTTTACAACGATGTAATAACTCTGCTGCGAGCATAACCATTTTAATATGATTTGCAGGTGGTCTTTCTTTAAATACTTTAAGTTGGTCTAATATTTGTTGGGTAGATAAATTTTTGACTTGTTCTTGTTCATTTTTAATTTCATCCAGATATTTTTGAGTAAAGATTGGTTGTACTTCAGGCATCTGTTTCAGCGTTTTTTTCGCAGCATCGAGCTTGAATCCATTTTCTTTTTCCCGTCCATCATGGCTGGCTGTGGCGCAAGGGTGTTTGTCGAAATATTGATATTTTTCCTCGACTTTTCTTTCGGATAGTTCTGCTCCGGCTCGAACTGCCTTAGTCCAATTAATAAAGGTCGATAAGGGAGGAAATGGTGCGTGTTGATAATAATTGTGAAGGTGTCGAGTGATTGAACTGTTCTCTTTATTCTCATGAATAAATTTAAGAAAAGTGTGGACATCTGCTTTACTACATTTCACTGAATTATTCATCTGCGAGATTACAGCATTTATATAATTTTTTTGCAGATTTTGAGGTAATTCATTGTATTCTTTAGAGTTAAATAACTCGATTAAATCTTTTACGCCACGATCAGGAAGACCTCCTGAGTAATGATACATGAGGCTTAACACAAGATTTTGATGATCAAGAGCAACTAACTTATCGATAAGCTGACATATGTCGTTATGATTTTTACTCACATCATCTGGTGAACTCTTAAGCGCCATGCTAATAAAATTATTCGCACGAGTAGCAATATTGCTATATTTTTGAATTAACTCCCCTTTTTTTGCATGGAGATGAAGGACAACATTTGGGAAATTGTGATTTTCTTTGTTCCGGATTGCCAGAAGATCTTGGTATGTATTTGATCCCTTTTCTACCAATTCTAGAGTAAGGCCAAGTGATTCCAAGCTATCTAATTCTTCTCCAGTTGCATCATCAGAAGAGGTATTCCAGAAATAGCTTAAAACATTTTGGATAAGGTTTTTATTTTGTTGTTGACTGACACGTTCCTCTACTGCCTTAATAATTTCCGTAATGCGAGCACTGATTGCTTGACAGTCTTTAAAATATTCTTTGTTATTTACTGACAGCATCAAAATCGCATCAATATCTTGATGTATTTTCTTTAGTTTATCGATTGATTTAATGCCAGAATCAGTATTGTTTATTAAATCAGAAATAGAATCCCTTAATTCACTTAACTCTTGCGGATAATCTGTTGCTTCAGGAATTTTTGCTTTTTCATGATATTTATAGAGCGAATCAGCCGCGCTCAGGCAAACTACTTCAGCTGAAAAATGAAATGCCTCTTTACGGGGAATTTTTTGTTTTATGAGTTGAGGGTAAAGAGTATCTAATAAATAGCTGCATTTTACGAGGGAGTTATTTATATCACCTTTATTTGAACGATGTTCTTGAATAAGATTCATATACTGTTCAAACTCATCAAAAGAATTATTCTTTGTAATGCTCTCAATAAGAGATTTAAATTGTGTTAGATAACTCGGTGGGCCAGGATGTTGATTGCGTGCCAAGAGTCCATTCGTTTTAAATGCTTCTTGACAGAATTCAAAAAAGCGTATTTGTTGAGTAGGAGTTAAAATTTTTGTTAGATTTACCAGACTTCTTACAAGAGCCTCATGTTGATCTTTTTCTTCCTCATTATCAAAGTTACTGACCATTTGCTCAATCAACGAGCATGTCTCTTGTTGATTGCATTCAAGCTCTCTGAAAAGAGTACTAAAATTGACTGCATCTTTAAGATCAAGCAACATTGTTCCACTAAAGTGCTTACCATAGTGTTCATGCATCCATTCCCGAATCTCTTTTTTAGTTGTTGGTTTGGAACGACAAATCATCCCCATTAAATCATCTTGGATTTTATTGAGAACAGTATAATTGAGCTTATTAGGGTGGTTTCTGTTTTGGATTAATTGTAATAGAGATAAGCCGTAGGGTAACAAGTTTTGAATTTTTTCTTGGTACTGAGCATTGTTTGGATTAGTAAGTCTTCTTTTATAAGGTTCAATGATTTCGTTGACCAATCGTGTTTTGTTTTCATATTCTAAATTAAAGGAAGTCAGTAGGGGCAATAATACTTCTTTAGGATTTAATTCCGCAGGATTTATTGTATTGACGTTAGAATCAGTTAATACCTCACAGGCGCTAATGAATTGTTCTAGGAGAGTGATATCCTGGGGCTCAGGAAAATATTGGCCATCCTGATTTGCTTTGATGGTTTCTGTTTTAATCAGGGAGATTGCATGCATCATGCTTTCAGGATAATCTTTATAGAGTGAAGCCGCCTTGTCCATTTTTTTCATCATGTCTGCCTGGACAGACTGTAGTTCTAACAGACTAAGTTTGGGATCTAGAAATTTATATTCAGAAAGTTTCAATAATTTGTTTAAATAACTCATAGGTGGCGTAACAAGCATATCCATAACAGGTTTTAATGTTTGAATACGTACGGCTGGAGTTCCGCCTTGGGCATCGATACCTTTCGAAAATAATGCTCTTCCCATGGCACTACGATTTGCTTTCAGTCGCTCTAGAGAGTCAAGTTTTATCATTCTTGTTTGAAAGCTTTCCCATTCTTCAAGCACGGCTTTGGAGTCAAAACCTGTTTTCGCACTCGTGCTTGTTGATTTGGCTAAAATATAAAGCATACGTATTTTAGCTTCATTATTGAGTTCTTGATTTGAAAACAATTCATCAATAATTTTTTTGTATTGCTCCAATGGCAAGTGTTGCTCTTGGGTAGCAAGATATCGATAAAAAGCGGGTTTAACCAATTCGGGGTTGCTGTTTTTATCTTGAACTAAAAGTCTTTTTATCCATTCAAGATCTCCTCTTTCTCCCAAATTAGCTTCTACTTGCATTTCTGGAATAATAAAATGATAATTATTTGGATTGGGAATGATTATGTTATTGATACACTGCCATTGTACAGCTTGGTCTTGTGGAGGACATTTATTTAAAAGATCTACCACAGCAGTGAGTGTAGATAAAAGTTCTTTTTCATCTTTAATCGTTTTTATTTCGTGAAAGCTTAACCCCATCTGTTCGATGGTATTCACTGTATCAGTAAATTGTTTAAATAAACCAGGTAAGTCACTATAGCCAATTTTTCGGCCATGATTATGAAGAAGGGCCATCCACCAACTTCGATGTTCCTTACTCAGATTTGCAATTTTAGAAAGTGTCTCTTGAAATTCTTTATTATCAATAAAAGGTAAAAAAGTTGGCATGTATTTAAATAAAGAACCATACGTATCTAAAAATGCAGGTCCTTTATAAGGATCCTGATTGTATTCATCCCATGTTCTAAATAACTGGATTAGTCCAGGTGCGCCATATTGCCCATAAACATCAAGAAGTGCATTATACTGCTCTTTCTCAAATTTAAGTTTTTTACTCCACACTGAAAAATCTTGAACCAACTTTCTATTGCTTTTTATGAGTTCGGGTAATGGATGATTCTCTTTATTAAATTGGAGCCCAAGGTCTTTCTTGAATCTTTCCGCCTCTTTTCTGTTCGTAAACTCGTTCCACTGTGACAGAGATGCTCGTTGATTGGTTAGTGACAAAATGTCAGTGACTATCTGAGTCGCAATTGGTGCCCGATCCAATTTAGGTAAATCATTCGTGAGTACTGTGGTAGATGCATCTTCTATATGGCTTACCGATATAGGTTGAACTTCTGCACTCATCTCTTCATGTAGCGTAATTTCAATTCGAGGTATTATTTTTCCTTTAGGAAGTATCCTTCCTTCTGGTTTTTTTGACGTAGAATTTGCTGATTGTGGGTGATTACTTTCTAACTTTTTTTTGTTCTTCTCTAAACGATAATTGGAAATAAGATTGTCCAATTGAATTTGAATTTTAGTATTTTCTAAATGTTCAGGAAGATTAATATTCAGTGTAACTTGTGGATGTGATTTTAAAAAATCAAGTATCTTTTGTGCCTGTTCAGTGGTCATTTCACTACCCTGAATTATTAAATTTTTTACAGGGCTATCAATAAGATTTGTCAATGCTTGAGTGATTTGAGTATCTATATCAGACGTAGACACTATCTTTAAGTCAAGCAATGCGTCATCGTTTTGAAATTTAAGAATTTCATGATCTTGTCTCTCAAGCATACATACTCCTAGTATCATAGGCAATGGCTAATACATAGACATTATAGTTTTTATTTATTAACATAGTCTTAACATCCTACAATTTAACAAATAAAAAATTCTGCAATAACAGCAAATTTGTAAGTCAATGATAATCGAGAAAAAATCGCTTTATTTGTTTATAGCGTCACTCATCTTGTGACAATCCAGTTGTGGGCATAAAATCTGAATCAACTCACCGATATATTTCATATTTACATCATTTTTTCAATGGAATGATTATATGAAATACATTTAAAATCAGCGTGCTATTGCTTATCTTTGCTTTTTGGTCTAGCTTGTCAGAGATTTTTATTCTATACAAATATTTGGAGGCTCAATTAAAATAATCTCTCGTTTATTTGAAACAAAAAGACTAATTATTTGCAATCAAGTGGCCTGCTTTCGCCCTGGTTAATATTTTTTGAGCCTGTTTCTCATAATTTTGTTTCGCATGGTACAGTAAGATCCAGCATCCAAAGACGAATAATAATTTAATATCGAAACTAAATCCTTCGTTACGTTTTGATAAATTGATTGCTGTTTCGAGTTTGATTTCTTCTAGTAACTGATCAACTATTTTATATTTGTCTTGTATGCCAATCAGTTTTCCTTTAAGTGATGTCCAATCGATTATTTGATTTGAAATACAATTTATTTTTCTGAAAATTAATATCAAAAAAACTAATAACTGAAAAGTAGACGAGTTTCGCGAGCATTAATAGGTGGCACATGTTGCGTCAAAGATAAAATATTTACTCTATAAAAACCTTGAATTTTCTAATATGAAACTCCAGAAGATTAAATTCTGGAGTTTTAATTAAAGACACACCATCTAGAATAAACTAAAGAGAATATTAAGGTGTTGTTTCAATAACGTTGACTACTGAAGAAACGCCTTGTGCTTTCGTATTAGGATTATACATTGCTTCGGCATAAGCTGGTGGAACAATGTATTTTCCAACGTTAATCGCCTTGATTTTATAAACAATTTCTTTAACAGAAGAGTCTATGCCTCCAAAGAAATTTACTCGGTCTTCCCGTATATCTATATAATCCATTGTATTATTTTTTACGGAGTCGTTGACCACTTCAAATCCTCCGGGTAAGAGATCTTCAATTGCAATATTAGATAGATAATCACTTTCTAAAGCACGAATTTTAATATGTACTTCAATTTCACTTCCTAAGGGTATTGAATTAATCACATTCCCTTTAACATCTTTATACTCTCGGAAAATTTCTAAGCCTTGTTTTAAGGGTGCATCCGGTATAACTCGATTAAACCCAGACTGTATCAGCTGATAGAAAAATGTTTTTTTATCAGGATTATTAAATCTTATTTTCTGCACAGCATCATCAATTTCAGTTTTTTGATAATTTGAATTAGTAACAGGAATATTAATTTCCTGATTATTTTTCATAATCTTTGTGATTGACAAAGCAGATACAGTGTCATCAGATAAATTTTGATGATAGGCGCCTAATGCAAGACTTGTATAACCGGACAATACTGTATTGATTTCATTATTATTGATTGCATCAATTAAACGCATTAATAACTGATCCCCTACCTGAGGCAATAAATTAGGGAAATGTTTCGCGACAAGATACAAGTATTGAGCATCAGCTATAGCGCTGTTATAAAAATCAGTCACATATTCTTGGTTGTTTTGCGGCTTATATAGACCAATTAATTGATTTGCTTCCTCTTGGCTTTGTAGCAATTGATAAGAAGCAGCTATATAGGCTGAGGTGGTATCTTTTTGCCATGCTTTTGTTTTGTCCTTTTCCAAATACAATTGCAGATTCGCCAGGTAGTTTGTAGTCACAATTTCATTGCGTGTTAAAATATAAATCGCATATGCTTGAACCCTAGCTGCCTCCATATCGGAAACATTTTGACTTGCTAACGTTTTAAGATAATTAATACCGTTAAAAAATAATTCATTTGGCACATTAAATTCTTGAGATCTGGCCTCCGTTAGGAAGTGCATTGCATAAACACTCGCAAAGTCATTGCTATGATTGTCACCAAGCCCAGGCCAATAACTAAAAGCCCCATTAGACATCTGACGTTGGCTTAGCATTTGTATCGTGGCATTTACTTTTTCATATACTTGTTTTGTTTCTTTCCCAAATCCAGTTTGATTGTTCATCGCTAACAAGGGTAGGGCTTTACTGGTTAATTGTTCTGTGCAGCCATAAGGATAATTATCAAGATAGCGTTGTAAGCCAAACACTAGAATCATTGGACTTGTTGAAACAGTAGCATTCACTTTTCGATACTCAGGATACAGTGTTTGCATGATATCGAGTGTTTTTTGTTTTTCTGCTGATTTACCGCTTGTAATATAGGTACTGATAGGCATTGCTGGTCTCACACTCAGTGTCGCACTCATTGAACTGGATTTATCACCCATACTCGCCTTAAAGTTGAGTTTTGCGGCACCTAATTGAGATGTTGCTTTGAGTTTAAAATGTACTGTTTGCTCATGGCCTTCAGCAATTTCTAAAGTTTGTGTCGATGAGCCAATAACTTTGAGTTCAGGTGAGGCACTTAGATCGATACGAATTGATGCATGTCCTCCCGAGTCTTTGACATTATTAGCAATCGAAGAAGATACTTCAAATTCATCTCCTGGAGCAACAAACGTGGGGACATTGGGATTGATAATAAAATCCCCTCGGACTTCGGCAGAAGTTTCTTGTGAACCAACAGAGTCAGAAGATACAGCAACAGCCATTACTCGCAATGTACCATTAAAATAATCTGGAATTTGATAGACTAACTGATGATTACTGGAGTCTGTATCTACGATGCCTGACCAATAGGCGACAGGTAATTCCGTCTTTCTCTTAAAAGGATTAAGGCGACTTGCCATGCCTTCTTCACCATTATCACCACCAACAGCAGAAAGCTCTCGATCTTGAATGAATTTGGGCATTATTTGATCTACTGTTTGTTGCGTCAAAACTTCAAGTGCATGTTTTTGAAAAAAGAAAGCCAATGGATCTGGTGTTTCATATCGTGCAACCTGCAGAATACCTTCATCCACTGCAAAAACAATAATTTTTCCTGGTTTATCGGTACGATAATTGATGGTAAATGGTTCACCGGGACGGGCAACCTTCTCAGTGAGTAAATCGATTTTTATATCATGGTTATCATGATTAACGGTAAACGGAACAACACTATAACTAAGAGGGCTGATAAAAATTTCAGGTGACTCCCAATCGCGGATGAAGGCGACATTGATGTAACCATCTCCTTGGAAGTCAGCAGGAATATGAATGGTCTGTATTGAGTTGGTTGTATCTGTTTTAAACCATTGTGCTGCATAAACCTTATCACGTTCAATTGTAATCAAACCTGATCCTGTGTATGGCGATGTGATTTGGATTTCGATGTCCTCATTGACTTGGTATTCAGGTTTATTTAATTTAATCGATAATTCTGCATTCTTAGCCAAGGGTTGTTGACTTGCACCCACAACACTAAATTTTAATTGATTAAGAACAGTATCATCTTTACTTAAAACATTTAAAGAGAAATTGCCAATTTGTTGTGTGGGTAAAGTATAGTCCGTACCTTGTTCTGCAATGTTAAACGGAGTGGTACTCAGCACTTTAGATTGAATAATAGATTGATATTGATAAGTTCCATCTGGTTTCTTAACCAAAGTGGTTATAGGCTGCAACGAAATAAGCTGGATTTTTAAATCCTTTACCTCTTCTTTATTTAATTGAGGATTTACAGCAATATAATGAATACCACGTGCACTATTTTGTTTGATAAATGATAAATCACCATCAGGCTTGTAGCCAACAAAATAAGGCAATGGACTGATTAATGCCTTCGATTGGTTTGTTACACTTCGACCACCTTCTGATTCAAAACCTTCGGCGAAAAAGGTAAGTTGATAAGTTGCCTTTTCATAACGTTCAAGGTTTAAATCAAACTCTGCTTCACCTTTATCATTTGTTGTCATGTCAGATAATGTTTCTGTAAATACTTTAGGCGGTTTTTTCGGATCCAATAACGGATCAACGAATACGTACTCAGGATATTGTTCAAATTCAACTTTTTGTGGTACGAGTAAAATTTTAGCGCTTATTCTGCGATGGGCAGCAGGCGCGCCATATAAATTCCAAAGATTGACTTCACCTTTTAATCCTGTTGGTGAACTCCAACCCGAAGACGGTTTTGGAGACAATTGTGTAGTAATTTTCATTCTATCAGGCAGGAACTCAGAAACACGTATGGTTGTCGAACCAAGTAGATTTTGTGGATATCCATCTTTGACTAAATATAAATTAACCATGTACTGACCCGTTGGAGAATTAGCATTGGTTGTAAAATCAAGATCCATATAACCTAAATCATTGAGGGTAATTTTTTCATCCTTTATTGTGGTTCCTCTAGAATCAACTACAGTAACTTGCAAAGGCAAGCCTGCAGGTTGAGGTTGTGCATACGCTTGCTTTACTATCATACCAATGTGGACAGAGTCACCAGGTCTATAAATGCCTCGGTCAGAAAACAGATAAGCACTTAAGCTATGCAGCTCTTGGTTGTATGTATAAAGCCCTCCAATATCAAATTTAGAGAAATTTAATTGTCGATTTGCATTATTATAGGGAATGAATGAGACATCATTATCCAGTTGTGCTAAATAGACTGTTGGCTCTCTATCATCCACAAAATCTTTTAACGATGGAAAGGTAGCCCGGCCCTGGGCATCCGTAATTCGAGATAAAATAGGTAAACCATTTTTACCTAAAACAGTGAGAGTTGCATTAGCAACGGGTGTTCCTTGAGTAATAGAGTCAACAAAAACATCATGGCTTCCATCATTATTATCTTTTACCAATAAAGCCAGATCTGTAATCAGTATCATACGGCTTGCTTTTACATCTAATGCCGTCTTATTAGCAACATCCCATCCTGTAGCTTGTAATAAAAAGAGCCCTTGTGGACCCATGGTATTTGTGCTCATTGTAAGATACTTATTAAAATCAAGAGCAGTATACTGTTGCTTTGCCAAATCAGAGGCATCAAACTCTTGAATTTCTGAAGAGATTTGGCTGATATTTTGTTGATTAAAGGTAGGATTAATGAAGTAGGGATTATTAAAGTCACCTTGAGTTTGAGTAATTAATTGATTCACATTTTCAGGTAAAACGCGAGCAAAATCAAATTTTACAGCGGGTACGCCGCGAACAAGTACGGAAAGTTTTTTCTCGCTACTCAACGCTAATAATGAACCTTTGTGTAAGAAACTAATTTCTTTCGGAATCGTTGGAACAGGTATGATTGCTGCATATTCATTTCCTAAGGTAAAGTTTCCAAATCCCTGCATTCCCCTATCAATTTTTATATAAATGTAGCGCGGTGTTTCGGCTTTAAATTTAAAACTATGCAGGGTTGAATAATTCTGTTCTGTGGGTAGAGCTTCTCTATTTAAAGGAGTTGCTAGAGAAAGTACGGTTTGAGTCACTTCACCTGGATTTTGCCATTCATAATTTTCTTTAGCTTCTTCTGCAACAGTTGCTGGTTTATCTTTAGGGAGTAAAAAAATGTGTACCGACTTGTTAAACTCACTTTCATTGATACCTAAAGATGTTTCAACTGTAAGAACTTGCTCAGGCCTGTCTTTATCATTGCGAACAATTGAAGCCGAAGCGGAGATAATTTTTAAGAAATCTTGGGCACTGGGTATCAAAAGATTCTGAGTGAGCTCATGTTGTAAATGGGCAGAATCAGTTGAAGAAGTTATTTCTTTATTTAAGGTTAAACGTAAATAGCGAGCCATGTTATCTATTTTTATTGTTTCGGAGTGTAGATAAGCAACACGTTTATTTTTATCATAAGTTAATGTAAAAGACTGTTTTGCAGCCGTTGATCCTGGTTGTGCTTGATACATTAATGAAGTATTTTTTTCTAAAGCTTTGGGATTTACGGGATAATTGAACTCTATTGTGGCTACCGCGTTTCTAATTTCGGCATGTACTGGATCTTGATAAAGTTTAAACTCCGTAATTGTTCCTTGGAATGGATTGGTGCGAAAAGAATAATCATAGCGCTCCATATTTGCATTTGTTGTGAAAAAATCTGATGAAAAATGAATCGTAAATTTCTGTCCCGCAGGCCAATCTTCAGACGGAGTAAAGACTAATTGGCTGTCTGTATTCCAAGTCCATGTTCCAGGCATGTTGGGGGTCATTTCGATACCATGAGTGACTGTTTTACCTATTTCACTCAGTGGTGCCACGGATTGATTAATAAACCCATTATTTTTTATTCCAAAATCAATAATTAAATTATTCGGTACTAATTGTTCTTCAGTATTTGGTGTAATATCAGGTACTGTAATTTGCGCAGTTGTGTAAATGGGCTTGGGTAAGTTTTTATACCAATGCACCGTATAGCCTGCTGCAATTAAAATAAGAATGAGTACAAAACTACTTCCCCAAAACATTTTAGGAGATGATTTTGATTTAGTGCAAAGATAATTCATCCATGGAGGGCTTCGCCAATTTAATTTGCCAAATACAGACGAGAATGCATTTAGAATTAAAGAGAGTGGACTTTTAGTCATAGTTTATCCCATGTGGTGAAAACTGATTGAAAATTTTTGCACCTATTTTATACTTTTTAGTGCATAATAGCGACTATGAACAAAACATTTAAATACTTAAGCATAATCTTTGTTGGGCTATTTGTCAGTGCATATTTGATAATATTTTTTTTACCAAAACCAATGCTATTGGAAGGTACTAGTTTTTCGCGAGCAGTTTATGATGATCATCATCAGTTATTAAGATTAACTTTAAGTCAAGATGAGAAATATCGACTTTTTACACCATTATCACAAATCTCAAAACAACTCATTGATGCCACTTTGTTACAAGAGGATCAATATTTTTATTGGCATTATGGGGTCAATCCTTGGGCTACAATAAAAGCAATTTGGCAAACTTATGGTGTACAATCGCGCAGAGTCGGCGCTTCAACGATCACGATGCAAGTTGCACGCATGCATTATGGTTTAAATTCAAAACAAATAACAGGTAAATTCATCCAAATTATTCGTGCGATACAAATCGAAATGCATTACAGCAAAGAGCAAATATTAGAAGCATATTTAAATTTGGCTCCTTATGGCGGAAATATTGAAGGGGTAGGTGCCGCAAGCTTGGTTTATTTTGGAACTTCGGTAAATAAAATTACATTACCACAAGCTTTAACCTTGAGCATCATTCCTCAAAACCCAGGAAAAAGAACACCTAACAATAAAGAGTTGCGCAAAATAAGGGCTCATCTGTTAGAGCGTTGGTTCTATAAACATCCAGAGGATATTAATAAAAAGGGAATGTTTGATTTGCCTTTAGTCATGCAAAATATTCATTCGCTTCCGTTTAACGCGCCTCATTTTACGAACACACTATTACATGATGTATCACTCACAAAACAAGATATTGATACAACTTTAGATTACCGCACGCAAATGATTATAGGACGGATTACACGCCATTACCTTGCCAGAAAAAAAGGGATGGGCGTAAATAATGCGGCAATTTTACTTTTAGACACTCGCGATATGGGAGTCAAAGGAATGTTGGGCTCTGCTGATTTTTTTAACCAAAACATTAGCGGCCAAATTAATGGTACAGAAACCAAACGATCACCTGGGTCAACGCTTAAGCCTTTTATTTATGGTTTGGCTTTAGATCAAGGTTTAATTCATCCAAATACTGTTTTAAAAGATGTACCTCATAGCTTTAATGGTTATAATCCAGAAAATTTTGATTATGATTTTATGGGGCCAATAAAAGCCAAAGATGCATTGGTTCTCAGTCGCAATATTCCTGCAATTTATCTCTCAAGTCAATTGACAAATCTAACGCTGCATCAATTATTAGAGAAAGCACAAATAAGCCAACTCCGCTCGGAATCTTTTTACGGCCTTTCTTTAAGCCTAGGTGGTGTGGAATTAACCATGAAGGAGTTGGTTGGATTATATGCCATGTTAGTTAATGATGGTCTTTGGTATCCCATTCGTAGTATCAAAGATGAAACAAAACCAAAAGGTATTCGCTTATTAAGTCCTGAGGCAAGTTACCTTGTGTTAGATATGTTACAAAACACACCACAATTGGATTATCTCCCTCAAGGAAGAATACAGCTACCCGTTGCTTGGAAGACGGGAACATCGTCAGGTTATCGTGATGCGTGGACAATAGGTGTATTTGGTCCTTATGTTTTAGCAGTATGGATAGGGAACTTTGATAATAAAGCCAATCCTGCGTTTATTGGGAAGGATATTGCAGCTCCATTGTTCTTTGAACTTGTTGATGCATTAAAGCAAGAGCGAGGGCCGATCCGAGCATTAGACAAACATCCAGAGCAAATGAATCTGAAAAAAATTGAAGTCTGTAAAGCTTCCGGAATGTTGCCAACACGCTATTGCCAAGATACTGAATGGGGCTGGTTTATTCCAGGGAAATCCCCAATAAAAACCGATACGATTTATCGAGAAGTTGCCATTAATAGCAAAACGGGTTTGCGAACGTGTCATATTGATGAAAATACACGTTTCGAAATTTTCGAATTTTGGCCTTCTGATTTGCTCAATATTTTTAAGAAAGCTGGAATACAAAGACATTCTCCTCCATTTTTTGAATCTGATTGTACATTATCTGGAAATACGAGTATTAACCCGCATATTACTTCTCCTCAAAATGGAATTACTTATGTGATTCGCGCTAACTCTCAACAAAATAATACTATTCCACTTACTGCTGTGACGGATGCTGGCGTTGCTTATGTATATTGGTTTATCAATGAAACATTCATTACAAAAACTAAAGCAGGGGAATCTTATTTATGGAAAGCGAAGCCGGGTAAATTTGTTGTTAGAGCAGTTGATAATCATGGACAATCTGCAGCTCGCGATATTAGTGTCCAATTAGACAGCTAAAAATTTTCTATTTTTTATTACAGTATATTTTTAATATCATGGCTTCCAGGGTTAAACCAGGCCCAAAAGCACAACTAAAAATATTTTGATTACTGTCTTTAATACCTAAATTATCCCAAATTTTTTTCAAAACAAATAGTACGGTTGCAGAAGACATATTTCCATAATTTCTTAATACCTCGTAAGCATGTTCATTCTTTTGAGCAGGAATATTTAATGCTGCTTCACACGCGTGCAAAATTTTAATTCCACCAGGATGAATTGCATAGTGATGAATATCATCAATCGAATAATGTGATTGCTTCAGTAATGTTTCAGTAAACATAAAAATCCCTGATTTAATCGCTTCAGGTACATAGGAGCTCAAGACAATATCAAAACCATAATCAGCAATACTCCACGCCATATCCTGATGAGTTTGTGGTACCAGATCACAAAAAAATGACTGGATACAGAAATACTTATCCATGCTAGAATTATTTTGAACCAAAACAGATGCAGCTCCATCAGCGAAAAGTGCATTTGAAACCATATTTTCTAGATTAAAATTATTTTGAAAGTGAATGCTACATAGCTCAACACAAACTAACAATACATTGGCGTTTTGTTCTGCTTGGCAAAATGCGTTTGCTACTTTTAATCCATTAAACGCTCCATAACACCCCATAAAATTAATTGCTGTACGTTTTACAGAGGGATTTAAATTGAGTTTATGGACAATTTCAATATCAATTCCAGGAGCATACATGCCAGTACAACTTACTGTGATTAAATGGGTGATATTTTTTTTGTCAAATTTAATCGAATTAAGACAATTTTCAACAGAAGTGATTGCTAAATGTAGTGCGTGCTGTTTATATAAATGCATTCGTTTCGCAGTTGAAGGAAAACTATCCTCAGGATCATTGGGGAAAAACTCGAATTCTCCAGGCAACTTGCAATAATCGCTTAAGATGCTATATCGAGTATTAATTCCTGATGATTTATAAATTTTTTTCAATATTTTTTCTTGGCTTTCATCAAGATGAAATGCATTGACAATCAGTTCAGCAACTTCCACTTGCGTGCGTTTAAAAGGTGGATTTGCTATGCCAAAGGCGGTAATTTTTGATTGCATTTTTTCCTTTTTAAAATAGTTCCCTTCAGAGAATCAAATTTATACCATAAATTATAGAGAAGAAGAGTAATTGCAGTATTTATTTATTTATTGCAAAATAAAAATTTGCCTATCGTTAAAATGATATGACTCAACTTACAAAACGATCAAAGGAAAAGGAACTCATTGATCTTGGGCAAGACTTTTATACTCATCATGAATACACTCAGTCATTAAAAAAGCTTTTTAGAATTAATCAGCTAATGGGAATTTTTAAACATACGGTCCATCTGTTAAAAAAATTTTCTCCTAATGCTGTATTAGTCGATGTTGGTTGTGGTGGCGGGTTATTTTTATTAAATCTAGGCAAATATTATCCGAATATGCGTTTATTAGGTTTAGATGTTTCTAAAGAAGCGATTCAACTGGCTCAAGACGAACTAAAAAATTGGCAACAATCTGATCGAACTCATTTTATTGAGTTTCAATTCCAGCAACAACCAGAATTAGAATTGAGTTCCAATAGCGTGGATATCATATTACTCAATTTAGTGTGCCACCATCTGGATGATGAAGCGTTAGCTCCATTTTTGTTCAAAGCCAATAGTACGGTTCGTCGTGCGGTAATCATTAATGATCTGCAACGAAGTTTTTTCGCTTATTGGTTTTATAAAATCATCAGTCCCATATTTTTTAATAATCGCTTGATTACTCATGATGGACTTATTTCAATTCAGAAAGGATTTACTCGAAAAGAGTTAAAAATTTTATTGAAACAAGCAGAGATTAAGAATTACCGTATAAAATGGCACTTTCCATTTTGGTGGAGTATTCTTATTTTAAAGGAATAAGGATTAAAATCGATGACATTCGATGTGCTGATTATTGGAGGAGGGCCTGCTGGTGCTACAACCGCTATTTTGCTAGCCGAAGCAGGCTGGTCAGTAGGTTTAATTGAGAAGAAAGAATTTCCACGTAAAAAAGTTTGTGGCGAATTTATTTCTGCCACAAGTTTGCCCCTTTTACAAATCTTGGGATTGGAAAAATTTTACTTTGAAAATGGTGGACCTGAGGTAACTAAGATAGGTTTGTACGCGGGCGATGTAATTTTGACAGCTAATATGCCGTACATGAACTCTACAACAACCCCATATGGAAGGGCACTAGGACGTGAATATTTAGACACGGCTTTAGTGAGTAAGGCTAGATTAAATGGCGTCACTATTTGGCAACCTTGTGAAGCGATGCAGCTACAGCATAAGAATGGCCTATTTTTTTGTACTATTAAAAAGGAAGGGAGAACCTCTGAAATTATTCGCTCTCTTCGCGTTATTATTGCTAATGGTTCTTGGGGCAAAAAAATCGATCCTTCAAATGCGAAAATACATAAGGCTCACGATCTCTTAGCATTTAAAGCACATTTCAATAACTGCAGTTTACCAAAAAATCTAATGCCCTTATTGGCTTTCCCAGGTGGATATGGTGGACTTGTGCATACTACCCCACAACTAGTCGCGCTTTCGTGTTGTATTCGGCGCGACACGTTAAAAAATTTGCGGTTGAAATCTCCTGATTTACCGGCAGGTGAAGCAGTGTTTCAGTACATTCAAGCTCATTGCCGTGGCGTTCGTGATGTATTTGACCACGCGCAAAATGAAGATAAATGGCTAGCGGCAGGTCCAATCCAACCTGGTATTCGAAGCTGTTATAAAAATGGTGTTTTTTTTGTGGGTAACATTGCTGGAGAGGCTCATCCCGTAGTAGCCGAGGGAATTAGTATGGCTATGCAATCAGCATGGCTACTTTCACAAAGCTTGATTCAATTCAATATAAAACAGAATAAAAATCCAAACGATGCTGGCAAATATTATACACAACAATGGCGCAAATATTTTTCTCATCGAATTCACGCCTCTATTTTTTTTGCACATTTGGCCATGTTAAAACCTTGGGGTAGGGCATTGTTACTGCCCATCATTCAACAGTTCCCTGTGCTGTTATCTTTAGGTGCAAAACTCAGCGGTAAAATTCAACACGTCGTACCAATTGATAATCGTAATATTTAAATCATACTTCTATTTTAGAAAATAGCTGAATCTTAAAAAAATATACTGGTCTTTATTGCACCAGAAACGCAATGAAATACTCGTTTTACCTCTCTTTATCGGCTATTTATTGAGCTTAATGATCACATAAACTACAATTATCTATTATAAATATTGTGGAATAATACTCCTTAGAAGGCGAATATGTTTGAGCATTTTTTTAGTTTTTTCAAAAATAATGAGAGTAAAAATGATGATTTATCAAAATACCTAAAGGCAAAATATTTTGAAGAATTATGTAAAGATAATATTTGGACCTCTGGGGCTCCGAAAATTGGACAAATTGGCCCATACACTTTAATAAATAATGGTGGTGAAATTTTCTTTGAACATGATGATGTACATAATTTAGAAAAAAAAGAATATATTAAAAAAAGTGATGCGTTGGATCGTAATTGGAAAGCAAGAATCACTATATCCAAGGAGGAATTATTTAAAGCCTATGAGATAATAATTCCTATCATTTTAAAATACTCGAAAGAATTCCCCTCTTTTAAGATACAAAATATTTTTCGCCACACTAGAAAAATAGAAGAACTTAACAAAGAAATAGAGCATGCAAAAAAAAATCCACTTAAAGAAGTGAAAGTTAAGGATGAGGGTAAAATTGTTACTTTAAGTGGGCATAATTTAGAACTTTATTATCAAAAATGCATTGAATCCATTAAACGTTTAAATGAAGGAATGCAATTCACCATTTACATAGCTCCTGGGAACGAAAAAAAAGTAAATTCTCTTCTTGCGAAGATAGAAAATGCGATTAAGCAAAATAAAATTAGCCCAGGGGTTATTCATAAAAGTGATTTACAATTAGGAGAATATACTTCCGTTCGCCATCCTGGAAAAAATATACTTACGGTATTTCCGCTGAGTCTTTTAACCCTGATGGTGTACCTAATCCCTTTTTAAGCATCAAACGGATAAAATATAGACTTAATAAAAAACAAAATAAAATTAAGACAGAAAACGCCAAGGATACTTCTAATTCATTTGGTGATGAGCTATTCAGCGATAAGCAGACATTCACCGAAACCTTTTTTCAGCATAACAACCAAAAGACCCAAGAAGACTCTGAAAAAGACAATCCACCTAATGATATTAAACAAATAAAATAGAGGTTCTAGATGATAACCTCAGAAAATTACAGAATAATTCGTGTTACTTTGTTAATGATAATAGGTATTAAATTTTTCTTTGTAGACATAACAGCCAACTGTTCTTTTTTTCAAAAGGCACAGATGATTGACACATCTCTATAAGTTAATATACTTCCTTTTATACTGATTTATCCCATGAATGTAATGAACAAATGTCGTTGTTGTGGTGCATAACGATGCTCATACAAATATATCCCTTGCCACCTTCCTAATGCGAGTTTCTTATTTTGTACAGGGATGCTCAGACTTGTTTGAGTTAATATGGTGCGGATATGTGCTGGCATATCATCCTTACCCTCTAAAGTATGCTTGAATAATGGGTCACCATCTGGAATAAGTCTTTTCAGAAAATTTTCTAAATCTTCGCGTACTTGTGCATCATAGTTTTCGCATATCATTAATGAGGCACTTGTATGCTGTAAAAATAAGTGGCACAGTCCGTTTTGGGAGGAAAAATGTGCGCTCAATAGATTGATTTGTTCCGTGATATCAAAAGTACCTCGACCTGTTGTATTCAGTTTGAGTGTATGTTGTTCTAAGCACATTTCCTTTTACTCTTTAGAAAATTTTTTCCATGAAGGATTGTACACTTTCATTTCATAATTGTGTATTTTTTTCCTTCAATTAATTCATCATGAAACAACAGAATAGAAAAATAAAATTTGGTGCAATAAAATATACTGTCTTAAGTGTATTATGGGGAATCATGATGTCAAGCAATGCAGATCAAAATAAATTTTTATTAATTGCCGATCCCCAAATACTCGCTATCCCCATCATAGATAATCATGAAAGGATGATTGATTTAAAAAATCAACATGAAATTGCTTACGGTCCTTCGCCTGAAATTCCGAATAACACCGATTATACAAAACTGAGAAAAATTGTTTATGAGAAATTAGCGCAAGCACAAGCATTATTGCCGCAAGGATTACATTTTCGTTTGTATGAGGGCTATCGAAGCTTACAGCTGCAAGAAATGCTATTCGATACCCGATATGCAAAAATTAAAACCCAACATCCTTCGTGGTCCCATCAACAGTTGTTTCATGAAACTACAAAGTTGGTTTCGCCGGTAGTTAATTTGGATTCTTCAAAAAATATTCCCCCTCATTCAACAGGTGGTGCGATCGATGTCTATTTAATTAATAAAAAAGGGGAAGCAGTGGATATGGGCATTCATCCTAAAGATTGGATGAACGATTTACACGGTACATTATCATTAACTAATTCCAATGTTATTTCAAAAGAAGCAAAACGCTACCGACATATTATGAGTAACATTTTACGTCAGGTTGGTTTTGTCAATTACCCTACAGAATATTGGCATTGGTCTTATGGTGATCGTTATTGGGCTTACTACCACCATAAACCTCATGCAATCTACAGTAGTTATACTGCAACGGAAAACAAATAGCTTCGGAGTTTGATCCTAAGATGAGCGGCTGACTATACAGAAAAAGCATTTTCATAGGATGAGAAGAGTTTTTGCTTATATTTTTGCTTCATCAAAGTTCATAATCAAAAACAATAGGGGAATTGATACCATTAACTAAATTAGGCAATATTTTATTGGTTGCGTAATTAATATGAGCAGGATGATTTAAATATACTTCTCTATCTTCCACAGTAAGAAACTCCATAACAAATCCAAATAAATATCCTCTGTCTAAATTCTCTGGGCTATTATTTTTTCCACAACTAAAAGACTTTATTTCTGGAATTATTTCTATTAGTGCTCCTAGCCCTTTTAATAACTCCAAGCATTCATTATCATTAAGTTCCTCTTTAAAAGGTAAAAGGACGATATGCCTTATCATTTAAGTGTTCCTTTAGACTATTACATTGAATAAATTTTAAATTAATTCCTGAGAAAAGGGTAGTGTTCCTGAGTTTGATTAATTTAAATGTATTGCTAAAGTTATAACAATAAACCTTAATTATTAAGGATTAAGATGAGCATTATTGCAAAGCGTTTCTTGAATCATGGTTTTATGATGTGTGGGTTTTATCCTCAGTTGAAAAATGAAACGTTATTATGCAAACTCGGTGACAGGTGAGTTTAATGGTGAGATTCTTTCTCGAGAAGAGTTAGAAAAACACTGCTCTTGGGGCAAAGATAATGAAAAAATTACTCAATTTGAATTTATTGATGTTGTTTCGGATGACAATAAGATCGCGTTTCGCATCCAATTTAAATTTACTGACAGAGAAAGTAATATTAAAAAAGCTGAAAATATAGGAATCATGCATCTTGATCAGGAAGGAAAAATTCGTTCAATTACCGTAAAATCGAGCGAGCAGTTTTCACGTTAATGTATGAAATAAAGGGATATATGATTATAATTTCAACTCATCAGCAAATTGAAGACTTCACGCGTGGGTGTTGTTTTTTTGCAACAGGAGGCGGAGCGGAGGAGATCCTCTTTTTGGCCAAAAAATGTTACGTGAAGTTATGAGTGCGGGAAAAGAAATTCGCATTATTGATGTGAAAGAATTGACTAATGATGCCTGGCCTATATGTCCCTATCTAATGGGGCCAGCTCCAGGACCTGAATCAAAAGAGGTGATACAAGAAAGAAAAAACTATGGTCTCCTGCACGAGTTTGTATCAAATATGCCTGCTGCTGCCACACAACTTCTGCTTGAACACGAAAAAATTAAACTCAATGCAGTTATTCCTCTTGAATTAGGTGCAGCAGCTACTTCCAGTGCGGTTGCTACCGCAGCTTGGCTTGGTGTACCGACAATTGAGGGAGATTATGCGGGTAGGGCGTTACCTGAAGTGGTACAAATATTACCCGCTGTTAACAACGTTAATTTATTGCCTATTGCAAGTTGCGACGCATATGGCAATCAAGTGATTATCAAAAAAACGACGGGCCTCCATATGACCGAAAGGTTAGGTAAAATTATGGCCACCGCATCCTTAAGCTTAGTAGGACAGGCAGCATTATTGAAACAACTGAAGCAAATAAAATCGTTCATGTTACTTAATACGTTGTCAAAGGCGTTATCCGTTGGCTCAGCTTTGCGGGAAGCGAGGGAGGGAAAGAACCACTCCCTGCAATCGATCATTGAATTAACCCAAGCTAAAATTTTATTCATTGGCAAGGTAATAGAACGTAAAGCAGCAGTCCAAGATGGATATTATATAGGCTATGTTCATCTCGTTGGTATTGATAATTTTAAAGGTGATCAATTCAAAATATGGGTTAAAAATGAGAATATTTTATCTTGGCTAAATGATGAGCCTTATATTGCATGCCCTGATTTAATCACAATAATTGATCGGTCAACATTTGAACCAGTTATTATCGGCAAGCTTAATGAGGCTACTGACGTTATAGTCCTGGGTATACCGGCCCCAGAGAGCTTTCGTAGTCCAGCTGCAATAAAATTACTTGAGCCGAAACATTTTGGTTTCGATTTTAAAGCCAAAACACTATCTGAAATATAATAACCGCACGTTATGGGAATTAAGGGATGAGCGATGATGTTACCAGAATATTTAGTATACAAAATGAATCAGCCTCGTTAACTTTTTCAGCTGATTTTAAAGGGAAGTGAATAGATATATATCTTAACTTGAACTTAGGGTTCTCTATAATTAAGTCTGATTATTTCGATAATCAGACTTAAAGAGATCTAAGATTCAATGATAGAGATTATTTGTTCGCTATCTAAATAATGTAGATAAGTCTCCGTGTACTGTGAAAAGCTACGCGTATTGCTTGAAATTATTTTGGGATTACTTAATCGATATAAAGCTCTTTTGCATCATGTTTATAAAAATAAACCCTCACAAAGACGTATAGTAAGCTTAAAATAAGTAAAGCAACCACCTAATGATCAAAATAAACTCACTAAATATGTGTTTATAAACCTTACATCATACGAAGACCTTAACTATTCTGTAGCTAAAAAGTTCTTCGTTACTTTAAGCCGAAAATGCAATTTTTACGTTCGTCCTCATATGTTACGCCATTCCCATGCCTCTAATTTACTTAAGTCAGGCTGGGAAATGTCACTTATTCAAAAACGCCTAGGTCATGCAAGTATTCAAACTACTAATGTGTTGTGGACGTACTCCAATGCAACCTTTGATAGAGAGTAAACAATTCTGGATGGAAATTTGACCTGACAGACACTTCTTAAAAACCGGTAACTGTCAGATAAAGTTGGAACTACTGCACATTAGTTTAACTCCATTCCAACCCTAACCGGATTCATTATTTGGTCCATTGCAGGGTTTGTCGATAAAGCAGCGCGAATTTTTTGAAAATCACAACAACTTGGTTTGGCAAATGCTTCGATGAGGCTCTGAGCATTTTCACTATACTGACTCTCCCTGCTTTCACCTATTTTTCTTTTGATTTCAATGATGGCGTTTGCTATATCTCCTTCTTTTGAAGGATTAAGTTTCCCTACAATTTCTCGTATTTCTTTGACGAGTTCTGGAACCGAACCTTCTTGATTTTTCAGCAATTCATCATTTTTTAATACTATGTAGACAGCTAAAATATTCTCCTCTCTTTCATTAGCAGGTATTCTCATAATATTGATCTGAGCTTTTGTTTTATTGGGTAGAGTTGATCTGCCTTGTTGCTCAACTTGAGGTCTTTCTAATCTCACATTCAAATCTTTTTTTGTTTCTTTTTTTAACACATCACGCAACAACTCATCTCTTATCCACTCACGGTTGGCTTGAGTATCTCCCCTTATTAAGAGGTGCTCAAAATTAACGATAGACTTAAATTGATTAAAGTCTTTGTACAAAGCTCTTACTAAATAGCTGTCAAGAGAATGATTATTTAATCGGGAATTATTGGAGAAGTGTTTTTGTAAAACATCGATCATGGTATTTAAATCTTGAGCTTTATTTAGCTCGTTTTTTAAATCATCAGCTCGATTTTTGCCAAAGTCTGTATAATGACGGAGCCAAGTAAAATATCCCGAAGACTGTTTATAATCCTTTTCTGTACTTTTATTATCACGCCATCTAAGGTATTCATCAATGGCGCCCACTAGAGTTTTTCTAAGTTGCTCTGCGTCTGAGTGTTTATTACGTTGTTCTTCTAATGATTCACGTGCTTTCATTTCATTTATTACTACGCTCGTTTTTTCACTTGGAAGTCCCAAAATAGATCCTTGTTTGCTTATATCGCTTTTTTTGTTATTTTTATGAAGGAAATCCATCACCTTATTTTCATATCCAGGAATAATATCTTTAAGTAGACTAACTATTGTTGAAGTAAATGTATAATTGAATTCATCACTCGTTAATTTTACTAACTCCGAGCAAATATCATTAAAAAAATCATCTCTGCGTTCTGGGATGATGCTTGCATATAAAATTAACCCCAATATTTTACCATGCTGATTCCCTTCTGTTATTTGATTTTTTATAAGAAGTATTAATCTACTCCATGCATCTGATTCTACTTCTATGTTTTCTGCTAGTTTTATAAATAATTTAGATCTAATTGGTTCTATTTTATCTTCAAAAGAAAAAACCATAAGACCATCATTAGTTATTGTGGGGAATAACGTATCTGTGCATTGGCCTTGTTGGCATTTAGTTGTTCTTTCGCTGACTCTCTCTGTTCATTATTAAATGAACTCGATCCTGGTATCTCGAAGTAAATTTTGTATCTATCCTGGATTATGCCAGTGGTTCGGTCAATAAACTTATATTCAGGTGCTTCCCAAGGGTCTAAAGCGAAAGATTTGAAGTCAGAAGGAGATATTTCTGCTCTTTTTAAGCCTTGAAGTAAAAGGTATCCTAATATTTTTCCAAATTGAAATTGGGAAATATCATTTGAATTGCGTTTAGCTTCATCTTGGAGATGATCAATCCATTTTTGAATAATATTTTGATGTTATCCTAACTCATCAATAAAGAGGTCTTTTCGGCCACTATCAGGGGACGGAGTACGATGCGGTTTGATAAATCCTACCATTGTATCCTCCTAAAGCACTTACATTACTATTATTATAGACTAATGGTTTTAATCTAATCTAACTGATTCTTTTGCTTAAGATCCCTTAGATTAAAATGTATTTCTTTCCTTGACAGGTGATTATCATTTTGCCTATTGTTGTTAACATGTTACCTTCCTCAAATGATTTATATTACTTTATTGAAGTGTGCCAAACTCTGAATCTTTGTTGTGCGTCAGAACGGTTGGGCACCAGCTTATTTATTCGGATAAAAAATGGATTGAAACTAACTAGGCGCGAAATTTTACACGCATATCAGGCAATTAATTCATTTATGGGAAACAGCTAAAGCTGAAAGCTTAACAAGCACCCAAATACAGCGGTAGTTTTGCTTTGAGGCGCCATTCTTCAGTCGCTCAATAGAGCTTGTCTTTATTCATGGGAAAAGTGCTCAGTAAAAATCCTCGAATCAGAATTACTTTAACTTTTCCCAAGTAGTGCTTTTAGGTATTAGTTTTTATCCTTGCATTTAACTTATTGTTATTCAATAAAAATCAAAAATGAGCGACAATAGAATATATTATGCAATATATTCCACCAGTTTAAAGCCCCTTGAAACATTATGATCAACATTTGTTTTGATCTTGACCTATCCCCTAAATTAGTACCACTTCTTTGATGAGATTCATTATCCTATGCCACCTTTCTTGCGTATTCAACAGGAGGCATATAATTTAGAGAGCTATGAGGTCGAACATTATTGTAGTGTTTACGCCATTGTTCAATCTCAAATCGTGCTTCCTCCATTGTTCGAAACCAGTGCTGATTAAGGCATTCATTTCTGAATTTCCCGTTTAAGCTCTCAACAAACGCATTTTGAGTTGGTTTTCCTGGTTGAATAAACCCTAAAGTGACATTCGTTTCTTTGCTCCAGAAAAACATCGCTTTACTAGTAAATTCTGTACCATTATCACAAATCACTTTAATAGGCTTATTTCTTTGCTCAATAAGTTGGTCTAAAAAGCGAGCCACTTGTTTGCCACTGATTGAGGTAGATATTAGCTGGCCAACCATTTCACGAGAATAATCATCCACTACATTCAATATTCGAAATCGTCTCCCATTGCTAAGTTGATCCGATACAAAATCCATCGACCAACGCTGGTTTGGTGCAGAAGGAACTTCCATTGGTTGGCGAGGACGAGTCAGTTTTTTCCTTTTCTTTGTTCGAACTTGAAGTCCCTCCTCAGTGTATAATCGATAAGTATGCTTCTTATTCTGAACCAAGCCTTCAGCTTTAAGTAGTCCATGAAGAATTAAATAACCATAGGCCGGATATTGTGCGGCTAAAACCTTGAGTCGTGTTCTGGCCTTCTCATCCGTACGTGGTTTACATTGATAACGAAATGCTGTGCGGCTTAATCCTGCCAGCTTGCAAGCTACTCGCTCACTCAACTTAAAGAAACATATTAGGTGCTCGATGATCGACTTTCTTGCTGCTGGCTTCACCACTTTTTTGATAATACATCCTTCATTGCCTCTAGCTCCAGGAGCTTATCTGCCAACAGTTTTTTAAGATTAACATTCTCTGATTCAAGCTCACGAAGACGCTTGGCCTCATTCACTTCAAGGCCAGCATACTTACTTCGCCAATTGTAAAATGTGCCTGACGAAATTCCATAGTCTCGACATATCTCTTCGACCTTTATACCTGCTTCATGCGATTTGATTGCTTTTATAATTTGTTCTTCTGTGTAACGCTTTTTCACTTTGAGATCTCCTTTTGGTTTAGTTTATCGGAAATCTCATCTATGTCATGGCATTATTTTTTGGGGATAGGTCAATTTTTAGATCGAGTGAGATCAAACTACGAGGATGAAAACAATCAAACTAATCACCCAAGTCGTTCGGATTGAGATTTCTTATTTTTATAAATCGCAAGAATTCATCATCGCTCTAATTTAAAAAGTCTAAGGTGTTAATTTGAGAATCATTTATGAAAAATATACCCTCTTTTACTTTTTTTAACTGAAGGTATTTTATTTCAATTAATTATTTTATAATTGAATAAATTAACACTCCAATGTACAATATTGGATCAATTTATACTAATTGAAAACCAATATAATTTATAAAGTAGCGTGATTTGTATGTCACATAAATACAGTAAGGTATTTCAAAGAGCACTAAGTCCTAGCGAAAAACTCTACATCAGTGCTGACAGGAGTAATTATTTATTTTACTTGCAGTTAGTCCTTGAAATGGATTCTGAGGTGGATGTATCCTCACTAAATCAAGCAATTATTCAGGTAAACTCAGCTAATCCATTTATTAATCTGCATGCAAATTTAAAAGTATCTAATTCATTTTGGTATAAAGATCCAGAAAATCGAAACGATTCCAAGCTGATACATATTGAGGAGACTGAATGGGATGGAGATGATATTCAATTGCCATCTTTTTTTCATTGTCATCAATTTTATTCTAGTAATTTAGCAACACAAATCACTTATATCAAAGGATCGCGCCATTTTTTAGTATTTCGAGCATTCCACGGCATAATGGATGGGATGGGATTATATTTATGGGTGAAAGATATTTTTCGTGCTTGGCACAAACAAAATTTACTTGGTTCCTATGAATCTCTAACTGATTATGAATTTCTTAAGCAACTAAAAAATAATAGATATCGTCCAAACTTTTCATTTGATTGTGTTTCACCAACTGGTCATACAGGGACAGAACATACTAATCAATTATGGCATAAGGTAATTATTCCAGGAAAAATTCACGCAATAACTGCAAAACTATGTGAAATATTATTAGATTACAGTGTTCAGAGGGGCGGAACCAAAGGACGATTTATGATTCCTGTGGATTTAAGAACGCACTCTCCAGGAAAAAATATTACCGCTAATTTTTCAAATCCAATCTTTGTTGAAGTACAAGAAGGCGCAAGCTGGCAGTTAATCTATTCTGATATGATTAAACAATTGAGCAATCAAAATGAACTTATGATAGGTAAATATGATTCTTATTTGCTTTATACCCCTTTACCATTGTTAAAATTTATTATCCATATGTTGGTTGCATACCAAAACAAAAAAAAGCAGTTCATGATAACAGGGCTAATCTCTAAGCTGACTATAGACCTAGAAGAATTAAACTTGAATCACCATGATAATAAGGTTCTAAACGGTTATTATTTACCAATTGATGTTCCACTTGCGCCGATAGTTCTCGTTATTACAGAGCACCAAAACGAAACAACGATATGCTTTTCAATTTCTAATGCACATGCAACTGAGACGGATTGTATGAATTTAGCAAATCAATTTAAAAAACTGGTTGAAGATCACCATTATTTAGATAAAAACCAATTATATTGTGATTCGCTATGGCCTATTTATAATAATTCTTCTGTCCAGTATTCAAAGAGTCAAACAATTTTTTCTATGATTTGGGAATGTACTCAATTATATAAACAAGAAAAGGCTCTAATTCTAGACAATTTAGTTGCCATGACTTACGAGGAATTACGAAATCGTGTTGTAGAAATAGCGAGTTTATTTTTTTACTTGGGTGTTAAAAAGGGAGATAAAGTTGCTATTTTCCTACCAAGAAACCAGGACATGATTTGCTCTATATTGGCTTGTTGGTATTTAGGAGCAGCATATATACCAATTGATATCAAATCACCATTTAACTGGGTTTTGAGTCTATTGCAGGATGCAAACCCTGAGTTGTTGATTCATGATCACGCCTCTGAATTTAAGCGAAGCTGGCCTGGATTAAGTATTCAAATACCCAAAAATATCGATATTAAAACAACACCAAAAATACAAGCAAACTCCCTAAATGAATTGGCCTATATTATTTATACATCGGGTTCCACAGGCACACCTAAAGGAGTAATGATCAATCAGGGTCAATTGTTAAATTATTTATCTTGGGCCGTAACTGCCTATAGAAATAATGATCAACCTTATCATACCGCATTATTTACGAGTATTGCTTTTGATCTGACTGTAACAGCGCTTTATTTACCTCTTTTGACAGGCGGTAGTATTAAATTGACTCTTGATCCGACTAGCTCTTTGGGTTTAAAAAAGATGATGATTGATGAGTCGCTGAATTTTTTAAAGTTGACTCCATCCCATTTGAGAATGGTACATCATTTACCCATGCATCGAGAAAAGCAAATCACATTAGTGGTAGGTGGTGAGTCATTTCCTTGTCAGCTTGCCAAAACCCTCATTCAAAAACTACCAGGCGCACGAATTTTAATGAATATGGTCCCACAGAAACAACTGTCGGATGTATGATTCATCAATTTGATAGGCATCAAGATATTCATGGCAGTGTACCAATTGGTATTCCTGCTGCAAATACTAAAATCTATTGCCTTGATGAGTATCGTAGACCAGTGAAAATTGGTCAAGAGGGTGAAATTTATATTGGTGGCAGTAATGTTGGATTGGGATATATAAATAGGCCGGAAGAAACTGCTCTCTGTTTTATTGATGATCCTTTTGTTCCTGGGCAGCGAATGTATCAAAGTGGTGATTTAGCAAAACATCGAGAGGATGGCCTGCTTGTATATCTTGGCAGAAAAGATCAGCAAACTAAAGTTCGTGGGCATCGTATCGAACTAGCGACAATAGAAAATAAATTATCAGAGATTGATGGAGTTTTGCAAGTTATAGTACTTAATACCAAGATAGATAATGCTCTAGGTGAAGCTCATGATGTTTTAGTTGCTTATATTGTTTCTAATAAACAATATGAAAGTAAAGAGTTACGTAGTCTTTTATCCAAGGTCCTTCCCTATTATATGATGCCCAATCACTTTATATTTCTAGATGAGCTTCCTATGACCATTAATGGCAAAGTTGATCAGAAACGGTTAACGAAACCTGAAACGATTACTCATAGTGTACTAAGTGATACTGATGATTTGTTAATTCGTATTCGTCAATTATTTGCACGTGCATTGTCATTACCACTTGAAGATATTGACATACATGCTACTTTTGACGAAATGGGAGGAGACTCCCTACAAATAGCCTATGTTCTCAATGAAATAATGACAAAAATGATTGCACCAAAGCATCTTGCTGCATTTAGTAATAGTTTCGAACCTCTCTTAGCCTATGCAACACCACAACATTTTTATGAACAATTAGTTAATTTTCAAGATTAGTTTAATGATTTTTGGGGAAAAAAATTCATGAGGATTTTAGTTACTGGTGGAAGAGCCCCTGCAACAATGGATATCATGCGCAGCCTCATTAGTCAGGGATATGAAGTTTATGGTGCGGAAAGTATGTTCTATCCACTTTCACGCGTTGTAAAGGGGGTAAAAAAGCACTTTGTTATTCCAAAACCCAACGATGATCTGGATTCTTTCCTAAAAGCGCTTAAAGAAATAGTGATCAACTATAAAATTCAGATGCTTATCCCTACATGCGAAGAGATTTTTCATATCAGCCAAGGTCATAAGGAATTATCTAAGTACACTCGTGTTTTTTGTGAGCCTTTTGAGCGATTAAATCAATTACATGATAAGTATGTTTTTAATGAGATGGCAAGAAAGTTTCATTTGAATGCTCCTGAAAGTTGGTTAATCAATGAAGATAAGGATAAAGGGAGTCTTCCTAAGGGTGAAAATCTGGTTTTAAAACCTATCTTTTCTCGATTTGGCTCACGAACTATTATTAATCCAACCCAGAAAGCCATTGCTGATTTACCAATCAAGGATCCGTACGTTGCACAACGATTTATAAAGGGAAAGGAATACAGTACGTATGCAATTACACATAAAGGTGATGTATTAATTCAATCGTGCTATTTCTCTAAATATGTTGTGGGACGTTCAACGGGGATTTACTTTGAGCCTGCCGAGATTAAACCGATTACAGAGTTTATCAAGTTATTTTGCAAGCAGTTTGAATTCAGTGGGCAAATTGCTTTTGATTTTATTTTAGCGGATGACAAAGCCTATGTTCTTGAGTGTAATCCAAGAGTTACAAGCGGTTTTCATTTGCTTACTGATAAAATTGATTGGAACGCTATTTTTAGTGGACAACGACAATGTGATATTCCCAACATGCAGCATATGAAACCTTATATGCTTGGCCAAGGAATGATTCTTCATGGTATGAAGTATTTTGCAAGAAATCCACGGCAATTTGTTAAAGATTATTGCCAAGCTCATGACATTTTAAAAAATCAAGCATATCCCTGGATTAGATTAAAGAGTACTCTAATGATGCTTAATGTTCTCTGTAGGGTGATCCAAGTTAAAAAAGGTTTTTATCCTGCTTCAACCTATGATATTGATTTTAATGGAATTAAAAACTCTATAGAATGAGATATAATTAAACTAGTGAATCAACAGGAATGATCAATTATTTATTACTCAGTGCCCTAATTTCTTGCATTGTAAATGTATAAGTAACCCAAGAAATTAATATGTTTCCGCCCTAATGGTGATAACTTTGCTTCATCTTCTTCATTTATCACTTCACCCTGTGCGCGCCAAGCTGTGGCGACTTTCACCTTTATTGAGTTGTATCAAAATATGACGTCGGTACTCTTCGCTATCAATATAATTGAGCAGATATAAGGTAGACCTAAGTTCATAAGGCTTTGGCCAGTCTAGATAGTCTATTTTTTCGAAATAAAGAACGGATTAAATCTGAAGCATTGGGGCTTTCTTAACCCTCAGCATCGTTTCGTTATCTAAAATTTAGGAGGATCTATAGCTTGCAGGCATTCCCAAAGAAGTCATTTTATTAAGTACACCACAGCCAATCATGGCCTCTTGTTTTTGTCTTACAAAATCTCTAGCATGCATCGTATTACCCAGTATTTTCTGATAACTCCGCATAGCAAGCTCGGATAGATCTCTCTTGCCATATTGCCTTTTTTCTACCACACCATTCTGCCGTGCTCCTTGAGCTTATTAAAGCCTATATCGTTAGATTGCCATTTTTGATACCAATACTCTTTGTTCATTTTTCTAACACCCGTTATCTTTTCCTACGGAAACTATAAACCCTAAATCAGGACAGTCCAATGACAATCCTATTATCCTAAATATTGAATCAATAAAGCCTTGCCTTTGCCGCAAGGGCAGCCTATAAACCTGGCGCATTTTATGGCACGTTATTATCGCAAAATCACTGTAACGCTTTGGTGTTCCAGTGCCGTCATAAACCCTGTCTTTCTCATACCACTGCGATATTGTTTCCGCTGATAACCAAACTATAATATTACCCCATTGCCGTAAGGCGTCATTATAATCTGACCAATTAGTTAACTTATATTTTGGTTTTGGAACGTTCCATCCTTTCTTTTGGGGATATTTATTCGGCATTATTGGTGGCCAGCTATTTATAATTTAAAGGTCGCAGAGCATATCAATAATTTGAGATTCTTATTTTAAACTGCCCTACTTTTGAGCTAAGACAAAGCCCCTTAATCACTCGATCAGCACAAAGACTGATGGCATTTTCTAGCTGTCAGCAGATCCTGGGAGCTTATACGAACGTTATTAGTTAAACCCATTGCGTCTCCCAATTAAACTCGCGATAATACATGATTAACACACAACTGATTACCAACCGATGCTGAACATCCTAGAGAATATTGATTTAACTCCTTTAAATACATTGCACCTAAAATCAACAGCATCTCATTATGTTGTCTTAAATCAAATCAAACAACTAGATGAACTTAGGAAGCTTATTTCTAAATTTTCTAAGTTCTTTGTCTTGGGAGGAGGTAGTAATTTAATTATACCCACTCGATATCAAGGTTTAGTTGTTCATAATGAGTTACGTGGTATTTCAATTACTACAGATGGGCAAGAGCAGATTGTTACGGCGATGGCTGGTGAGAGTTGGGATGAGTTTGTGGCTTATTGTAACACTCATGGTGCTTTTGGGTTGGAAAATTTAAGCTTAATCCCAGGAACAGTGGGCGCATCACCGATTCAAAATATTGGCGCCTATGGAGTTGAAGTTAAAGATTTTATAAAAAAGGTTTTGGTCTATGATCTTCAAACTGCGAAATTAGTTAGTCTCAGCAACAGTGAGTGTCAATTTAGTTATCGAAACAGTATTTTAAAAAATAATTCGCGCTATATCGTTATTAGCGTTACTTTTACTTTATTATCAAATCCAACTTTTAACGCAAATTACGGTGATGTTGCTCAAAGACTTTCATCTTTAACTAATCCAACACCATATGATTTGCGTAATATAATCATCAATATTCGTCAAAGTAAATTGCCTGACCCAAACGAGCTAGGTAATGCAGGTAGTTTTTTTCATAATCCAATCATACCAAAAAAATTAGCGCAGAAATTATGTATTCAACACCCTAATTTACCGGTGTACACCACGCATGAACACGAGAAAATTAAAATATCAGCAGGATGGCTGATTGATAGTTTGGGTCTGAAAGGATTGCGACAAGGGAATGTTGGAATTTACCAGAAACATGCATTGGTTATGGTAAATTATGGAGGTGCATATCAAGCAGAGTTATTGGAGTTTGCTGCCTGGATCCAATCACGAATTAAAGAGCGTTATAGTGTACAACTTAATATTGAACCGATTATTTTAAAATGAAGTCACCATCGTGGTTAAAAGTTGCAGCTAAAAAATGTATAAAATTTAAAACTGCAACTCGTCGCTTTGCTACTTGATTGAAGTCTCTCTATTTAATATGCCGCATAACCTGGGCTAATTAGAAGTGCTCCAGTAACATCACCCACCAAAAATCTAAACGCATCAAATGTATTAGTTGAGGTCGTCCCTTCAGGAAGAACTCTGAATGACAAAGTTAATGGTGCAGTAACTATAAAGTTCGTTCTCATCAGCTGCCATTGGGGATTAATTAACGTATCGTTATAACCGTAGGTACGAATATAAAATCGGTCTCCTTCATTAATGTCTACAACTTTGCTGGCCGTGTTTGTGCTTCCTATACCACTTTGAAACCCGGAAATTTGATATTCGTTGTTAATACGTCGCACAGAAATATATCCATCAACATCATCTTGAATTGGATTTAAAATTTGAGTGACCGGTATTAAGAAGTTAGTTTCATCAGGATTGTTGGGCGAAGCATCGTCTGGAATAAAAAGTACCGCCTGATCATTTAATATTGGCCAGTTATATAAATGTTCACTTTTATTAAAACTCAAAGAATATGCATTTCCTATTGTTGGCGTGACCTCAATTCCTGTTGATTGGTTACTGGTATAACAAGGAACGTTGGTTACCGGACTATTTCTATTATCTGTTAAATTAACACAGTTCTCATTTCCAACAGCTGCATAAAGCTCATTAAATGAGTTGGTTACAGTGCTGAGATAATTGGTTCCATCAAAGGTCGTGTCAGCTAATATCGCTTTTAGAGAGTTGATATTAGTTATATAATAGTTTCTATATCTCTGGACAAAACCAACATATGTAGATGAGAAAAATACTCACCATCAATTTGAGTGACATCTGGATATATTGTTTCGTATTGCGCCATTATGGATGGGAAGTAAGAGGTTAAACCATACGAATCTGCTCTATCAGCACTATTTTTAAGATAGAGCACTGCTTTATCTACTGCATTGATGACTGCTTGAGCAGTGTCATTTAGAGAGGGAATGGCTGTACCAATCCGTTGAGCAAACTCTACTAAGTCAACCACATCCACACTTTTATTATCCCAGACTGAAGTACTATAATCTGCTGATTTAAAACGACTTTTAGCAATGGTCATCCAACTTTCATCGTTTGTTAGATAGTTCTCAAGAGCTGTTGCAAAATGAGTAAGAGCAGTATTTAAATTCATTACTTCACTTAGATCCGAAAGCGATAGCGTAGTTGAGCCTGTGTTATTTTGTTCGGTATAACCATCAATAATAACTTTTCCTATGTCTTCGCCAGTGGCAGTGGGATGCTCATCAATATATTTTAGGAACGTATTATACTGCCAGCCTTTACCCGGCTCTAAATCTTCAGATGCAATAAAATATTTAGCATAACCCGAATAACTGGCTAGAGTTTCCGCAGAGGCCATTAAACATGCGTCAAATCCAATGATTTCAAAAAAGTGACTAATTCCTCCAGCAACTTCACCAACTACCTTAGATAAATCATTGATTGCAATTTTTCCAGGTGCGGGAGGAATATCCGCGCCACCATAACCGCCATTGGGACCCCCACCATGATCCCAAAAAATGGTAATGTATTTTTCAGCTGGATAATTTGTAATTCCCCACTGCAAAAAGTCTTTTATAACTGCGGGGTTACCCATAGCCAGACTACCCAAATCAGCAAGCTGCTGTGTTTTCCCTTTATAAACAATTTTTCGCTGAACAGTTTGATAACCAGGAGAACGAGATCCCCCTGTTTCTAATATAATATTCATATTGGATGTAGATCCTACTTGTTCCATTTGTGCAATATTAAAATTCGCAAAATTATGATCGGTCTGCAGATCAGAACCAATGATATATACCAATACGGTATATTTTGCTTTACTAATTTTTGATTTAATAGGACTCGTTAATGGACTACGTCCACCATAATTAATACTTAAATGACGATTTATATTAGCAGTAGCATTCGCTATAACTACAGAGATAGAACAAGTTGCATTGTATGCCAGGGTACTACCACAAGTAGTGGTAAGAGTTGTCACTTGAGAGGATTGATTATCACCATCATTGATAACCTGGATGCTTCGTAAAGGTAACGTGCGCCCTCTAACATTATTTCTAATTGTATAATTTAAAGTTTGAGTTTGCCCAATAGCAAGATCATTGATTGAAGTGGAAGAGATAAATGAAATGGGTAACTCAGCATGGCAGCTACCTGATATCAATAATAATGCACTGATTGAAATACAGCGCATCCTGCACCTTTGAATATGATTAGATAACATAGTGAACTCCAACTAAAAGGGTATTTGAACTCAGTGCATACGCTGGTGAAGCTAGAGTTACATATTCACCATTTAGTTGCCCAGAAGAACTGGCGCTAATATGACCATAATTAGTATATAAATAGCTTAGTGAGTATGAAAATCCTGCTGAATAGTGATAATTCAGACCAATACCTGCATCGGTGACCAATTTTGTTGTATGTTTATTATTTAAAGATACCCCCCCTTCTAAGTCACTTGAAATGGGTTTATCTTCATAATTAAATTTAGACCAGCCACCGCCGAGACCACCTAAAATAAACAAAGAGGCTTGTTTATAAGTAAGTACATCAAACGTAAGTTGTGCTAAAAGCCGAGTATTTTCAAAATAAAGGCGATAACGATAATTGTTTAAATCCGCTTGTTCAAATTGATAGACTTGACCATCAATAATAAAATTGGAAAATCCGCTGTAACGAAGATTTAACCCGACTCCAAACTGATTAAACCAAGGCGTTTGAATATTATTCAAAAGAGGAAATCTATAATTAACAGCCAGACCAATGTCTCCAGTGGCATGAGAAGTGCCTTGTTCTATAGAATCTGTTTCAATGTCCGTAACAATAATGTGTGTACTTTTAGGCGGGCTAAACCAATCAACCCCACCATCTAGGATCAACTCGATATTAGAATGTGCAGATAAGGCAGAAACATAAATGCTAAACCATATAATACCTCTTAGGATAAATTTCCGTATCATTTTTAATCCATGATTATGTAGTCTCACTAATAGTATTTAAAGGTGAAATGAAAGTAAATAAAAAACCATTTATCCTTATAAATTCTCTTTTAAAATTATAAGGTTATTCATTAAAAGCCTCATTAAAAAAATAAGTAATAATTTATAACGAAATACAGTTTTATCATATAAGGGAAGAAAGATTGTGTCATTCACTAACTCTTCCGTAAGGTTTAATAAGCCAACTTTAGTGGTTGTCATGTTTCTATCTATAAACAAGGAATAAACAGTTTTTAGTTTCCAAAGCGAAACTACTTGGACCAGATCAATAAGATAATTCCACATAAGATAAATAAAGAATGTATGCTCTTATCCAACCAGGACATTTTTTCTGTCGAATTTACCCTCTGCGCTGGTAAAACAGTCAACAAAACGATACTGATTAATCCACGAATAATAACGCCAAACAGACAAAATAAAGATCCGAGTAAAAATATTTGATATTTCGCATCAGGTGCATCAATAGTGATACATTGTGGCAAAATTGCCATAAAAAAAGAAGAACTTTGGGATTCAAAAGATTAATAATTACACCTTTGCAAAATATAAAATAATCTTTACTGACTAAATAAAAATTGTTTACCGGTTTTAATGTTTGCTTTTTTAAAGCCGATGCTCCAAGATAAATTAAAAATAAAGCGCATAAATATTTAGCCCCTATCAAAAAGAAAGGAATTTTAATCAGCAGAACGGTTAATCCAAGGGTAGCCGCTATAGTATGCACAAAAGTACCACATTCAATCCCAAAAAGTGATAAGAATGTCCTGCGACTATTTTTTTGCATACTGTGATGTATCACGTAAAACATCGCCGGACCAGGCATTATATTTAATAAAACAGCCATCATTAAAAAGTAGGTCATTTGGTCATCCTTAACAGTAATGAATTGTTTGAAACAAGGCAGCCAGGTTATTTGAGTCATGCGCAATTTGACTGCTTGACTCGTCCGTGCATAATGCTCTGGCGATAAGATTTGCAACCATGTTCATTTCAGATTCCTTCATGCCTCGGCGCGTCATTTCGGTTGTCGCTAATCTTAAACCTGTGGGTAAAATAGATGCTGCTCCAGGAATAAAAACAGGGTTTCCAATGATGTCACAGCGCTCTAATCGTCTGATAGCAGCCCACCCTCCAGCATAGGCGGTCATATCAAGAAGGACTTGATGGGTTTGAGTAAACCCTTTGCTTTTTGCCCAAACAGTCAGCCCATAGGCATCCAAAGACTGAGCCAATGCTTGGGCATTTTTAATGACTTGCGACATGTACGCATTACCATACTCTAAAAACTCCAGAGCAGTTAACCCTAATGCAGCAACACGATTTAACTGGTACGTACCAACAAAACCAGGAAAAATCAATGAAGAAAAATTCGCATGAAGTGTTTCATCATTCCATAACAAAAGTCCGCCTTGAGGACCACTGAATGTTTTTCCCGTGGAACCACTCACTACATCAATTTTTTGTAAAAAAGGATTGGCAAAACATCCCCCTGCGATTAACCCTAATTCATGCGCTGCATCGTAAAAAACCCTGGCGCCATGCTGGTGAGCAATGTTTTGAATCGTTTGCAATGGCAGTTCAAACAAAGACACCGATAATCCAAGACTAATCAGCGATGGATGGTGCTGATAAACCAATTGTTCTAGCCGTTTTAGATCAATGCTAAGGTTATCGTCCAAAAAAGGCATAGGTATTACATTGAGTTGTAATAACCCCGGCATACTTTGCTCACAATGACTTGAATCCCCGCCCTGCTCTGGCATAATAGCTATGACCGTATCGCCTGGTTTAGTAAGAAGAGAATAGACTACTTGACACGCCTGCGTACCGCCAATAAGCCGAAAATCACAAAATTGGCATTGAAAGAGTGATTTGAGGCTCTCGTAAGTATAAGCTTCCATTTCATCAATCCAATGAGTTGCGGCAAAATAGCGCTGCTTTGCTCCAATATGGCCTCCTGCTGTCCGTGTGCATAGATCAGCAGACAATAAAGATCTCGCCATTGGACTCAATGGACCTTCTGCAGCAACCAAATTGATACACCGACGCATTCGCCATTCTTGATTGCATTGAATGGTTTTTATAAAGTGATGCCGCCTATCTGAAAATGTAGGATAACGCAATAATTGCTGTTTTGCCCGCTGCAAAACAGCGGGATCAGCCAAGAGGACTTTATGCGACATGACGAGCTGCCGTTGCATTTACATTATCCCACCATCGGTCATCTACCTCATGAGAGCTTTTATTCATGTCACGGATACTTGCCCAAGTCATATTCAACATGATTCTCGTTGCATCGTAACGTAATGGCACCGTGCGGTGCAAAGTGGTATCCGCTTTTAAGAGATACACATCACCCGGAACAAAAGAATAAGTATGAATCGGGTGATCGCAAAGGTATTGATAGACATCAGGTTGCTCTTTATCCCAGCTGGTATGAGGAATACACTGTAACATTCCACCACAATCCACGGGCGGCACTTCCACAATCCAAATTAAAGCATAACCGTAATCTCCCCAATGCCACCCATGAGTATCGCCACTGAACTCTTGTTTGGTAATGACAAATTTTTCATCTTCTTTTACATCAGTGAAAAGTGGTTCTTGACACAGCATAGCCAAAAATTGCAATAATGCAGGCGACTCTCTGACTTCGCTTAATAAAGTGCTATGCTCCGCAATGAGTTCGCTTCTAACGACACTTAAATAACGCGGAGTATTGTCGGTTGTTTTTAAAATCAGATCACGACGTTCCGCATATTCTTTTAATAGTTTATGGATTTCAACATGAACAAGGGATTTAAGTTCATTGTTCACTACATCAGGTATTTTAATCATCCCTTGTCTTAAGAAAGCCTCACTTAATTTGCGTATTTTTTTAGGTGAAAACGCTTCTTTTGTATGCTTGGAAATTTGCTCATTTAACCTGTCCATTTTTGTCCTTTTATTGTTAAAAACAAGCCTATTTTTTATTTTTTTTTATTTGTAATCAATAGGTTATTTCAGTAATATATTATTTCATTTTTGCAATAATCAATGTGGTATGATTTCTGAGATTCAAGTTTTTATACAAGTGGTTGATAGCAACAGTTTTTATAAAGCGGCAAATGTATTAAAGATGTCGCCTGCATCGGTCACTCGAAAAATTGCCAAATTAGAAGCATCACTCGGTGTCACTCTTTTAAATCGTAACACCAGACGATTTTCATTAACGAGTTATGGCGAGTATTGTTATCAACACTGTCAAATGATTACTGGATTGATGTCAGAACTACACCAAAGTATTGCAGATAAAATTAAATCACCTAAAGGCACGCTTCATCTCAGTATTGCTGCTTATTCAGGCTATATGGAATTAATCCCCATTATTTCGGGATTCATTAAAAAATTCCCACTGATTAAAATTAACTATTTCAAAAGTAATATTTATCCTGATTTCATTGAGGATACTTTTGATTTTTATTTCCGATATAAAGAAGTTCATACTCGCACATTACAATCCCAAAAGCTTATTGAGCATCAATTAATTTGTTGTGCGTCACCTCATTACCTCCAGCATCATGGAGTACCCAAACATCCTCATGATTTGATTCATCATAATTGTATTATTCATCAAATTAATTTGTATGAAGGCGAAATATGGGATTTTGAGGATAATCATCAACTAACCTCTATCACCGCTACGGGCAATTTACGCGTCAACAATTCTGCTTTAGCATTGGAAGCTGTTATGGAAGGCATAGGCATTGCTCGGCTCCCACAATATTTTTTTCAAAAACATCTGAACAATGGAGAGTTAGTAGAGGTTTTAGCAAACTATCGTTGCCCACCGCTCGCGGTGTGGCTAATACATCCCCGTAACCAACATATGTCTTACCACCATAAAATTTTTATGGAATATCTTGTTGAAGCCTACCGTTGCTTAAATAGTAAAAATACTAAAACATTTATTGACAATTAAATGAAATAAAAGCATTTTTCATCTGCTGGAAAATTAATAAATGCGAAAATAAGGAGTAATCTATTGAACAATGCAACTATAGAAAAAATTTTAAACCACAGATTGATTGATTTGGATTTACCGTCACTTCCTGCAAAAAATAATCATCATGGCTGGGAGACCTTGTACCGACTTTATTTTCCCGAAATGCCAGAGGAAAATACGAATTTTTATGATGCTTTTAGCAAAGCCTACGTACAGATTTTCCGCGATGGGCTTGGTTCATTACCCATGTTGCAACATCGCTCAGAGGCTGTAAAAAGCGATAAACAGATTGTCTACCATGTAGTATCTTTTCGCGGCAATGAACTAAAATGGGCAGCTTATTCACTTCAAAATGACAAAAAAACAGTATTAGCTGCCGTTGAAGGCGATTGCAACGCGTTGGAATTTGCTTCTCCTTTGATGCAAGACGATGATGAGGTAGTGTTTAAAGCCATAGAGAATAAACGAGGCTGGGCGATAAAGCATGCGTCTCCACGGCTGAAAGAAAATAATGATATGCGTCAATCTGCCGTTGAAGAATATGGTTTGGCATTGGAACATATTCCTAGTAAACACCGGGATCTTAATCTATCTCTGCGCGCATTACGCTCAAATTTTTTTGCGTCATTGTATTGTACTGAGAATGTAAAAAAAACACCTGAATACCAGCAAGTGCAGAAGCTAACGGATTATCAAGAAAGGAATCAGCTTATTACTTTCTTTCTCTCTAAGGGTTCGGCCACTAAAAATGCCCGCAAGACAATTGCCACAGAGGTACCTAATGAGTCTATAGAAACACCAGGCCTGAAATAAGCGATTTCATCTAACAAGGCGGCGGCTTATCATTAACGTATTTACGCCGCTCAAGGCTTCTTACATGTTAGGCCTAGCCTACAGTAGAAACATATAATGGATCATTACTAATTGATACCCATTCGACCGCAGACGAAAATCAACTTGCTTATTATTCTTATTGCTTCTTTTGATTCATTTGACGTTTGGATATTGCATAAAGTCTGAATACTCAGGGATTTTGATAATCGCTTAACCACAATATGTGCCGTGTATGTTTGCTTACATCACTGCATCTATGTAAAACTTAACTGGGGAACGGGATTGGATTAGTTTTTTCTATTCGGGAGGCTTAGACAGTAAGAATGAAAAGTAAATCAATATTGCTTGTAGAAGATAACATTAAGTTAGCCAACTATCTCAAAGAAAGCCTACAAGAAGCAGGTTATGATGTATCTATTGAAAAACGTGGCGACAGAGCCGTCTATCGTATTCTTCGTGAACAACCAAGTGTGGTGATATTAGATATAATGCTTCCAGGGATGAATGGAGATCAAATCTGTCACACCATTCGAGATGATTATTTGGGGAAAATACTCATGTTAACCGCAATTAATGATATTGAAAGTGAAGTATCTTCTTTAAACTTAGGAGCCGATGACTATTTAACAAAACCTGTTGCAGACGAAGTTTTAAAAGCAAGAATAGAAGCATTGTTACGTAGACCTAATCTAGTTAATGATCAAAATCAATTTCATTTCGGCAACTTTTCTATCAATTTTAGTACAAAGAGTGTCCATCTCTTTGGTGAGGAAATTTCAATAAGTACCAGTGACTTTGAGGTTCTTGCTTTATTGGTTAAGAATCATGATAGATTACTTAGTAGAAATAGCATTCAGTATGCTCTTTCTGGTCGCGAATATGATGGGGTTGACAGGAGTATCGATTTAAAAATATCACGTTTAAGAAAAGCATTAAATGATAACAGTAAAAAGCCTTATCGAATAAAAACATTTCATAAAAAAGGATATGTATTTATATCTGAAGCTTGGGAATAATCATGCTTAATCTTTACGCCAAAACAGCCAGGAAGCACTAATATCCCATGTTTTCATGTTAGGTAGTTTTTTATTATGTTTGTATTGGGTATGCACGACCCCAGCTACCAATTTTATTGTAAGTCTACACAAATTATCTTAAAGAGATCTCTGTACAATATATATACATTTACAATGTGTACTCCTGATAAAATCAAAACATCAAAATAAACGTTCAAGTGGAATTCAAGACTATGGGTACTACTCCTTCAATGACTGCATTACAAGCAATAATTAAGCTAGGGCATATTCCTGCTGTTAGTTATGCCTGTGTCGAGCACAAAGAAAATGAAAAACATAAATTTGTAAGAACTTCAATATCTGTTGGCAAAAAAAATCTTCAACCCAAAGACGCAGAAATGACCGTAAATAATAAAACCAGATTTCCAGCATCCTCTCTCAGCAAAATTGTTTTTACTTATTTGATATTGCAGTTGGTCAAGCAGAAGCAAATTGCTCTGGACGAACCATTACATGACATATTGCATTATGAACGATTCAAAGTGGATGGTGAATATCCTAAAAAAGCGAAGGAATTAACGGCCAGACATATATTGTCACATACTACGGGCTTACCGAATTTTGGGGCAAGTTTATCTTCACCACTCATTTTTGACTCTAAATCGAAATTGAGTGAGGGATACTCCTATTCAGGCGAAGCTTTTCTTTACTTACAAAAAGCCATTGAAGCTAAAATTGGCAAAGATTTAGAAACATTGGCCCAAGAGTATGTGTTTGCGCCATTAAAAATGAGCCGCTCTACATTTATGCCAACATCAGAGGACGATGATAATGTTGTCGCAGTTCATACCGAGCTAGGAAAACCAACTTCAATTTACGTAGGAGAGCCTCTCGTAAACGCCGCTGGCTCGCTGCTGACAACCGCCGATGATTTTTCGAAATTAATGGTTGCATGGTTAGAAAATATGAAGGATCCCCTCATTGAACAGGCATTTGAGCCAATGAATACGGATGGCCTCATGACATGTGGTTTAGGCTGGCACATCTATAGACATGAGGATGAGGTAATAGCATATCAATATGGTGAAAATCCTAATACGCGTGCTTTTATTGCGATCAATATAACAACCCAAAAAGGTGCTGTATTTTTTACCAATTCAGAAAACGGGATGAGCATTGCAAACCAAGTGTTCTGCTCTCCTGATTTAACTCCTATTGGTACTATGGACAGGATCTATAAACAATTACATTATACTCAATGCGATGAGCCAGGATGGCAAGAAACGATTTTAGGTAAAATTGCTGAAATTGATGACCAATTTGAAGAGGCAAAATATTATTTTGAAAAAGCTTTTGAGTTATCGCCTGAGGATGAAACGAAACTGAGGCGTTTGGAATGGTTTAAACTGGTACATCATCCCTCTCCGAAGCAGGAATCTACCTTATCAATGAACGCATTTGTTGGGAATTATAAGAACTTATATAACGATGACGTAGAGATATCAATAAGAGATGGTGGTTTGATATTTAAGCAATTTGATCAACAAATAAAACTTGTGCAAGTAGCAGAGGCTGAGTTTTTACCTGAAAAGGACCAATCTTTCAAAATAGGATTTGATGGAGATCACTTGAGCATTTATTTTGTCCACGGTGGTCGTAATAAATTTTTATCAAAACAGCATTCACCAAAATATTCATTACAATATAAAGACGAAGTGAGGCAATTGCGAGTATCTCAGCTTGAAATGCAATACACAGACACAACATCCAAACCATCCTGGAGGTCATAAAAGAATTTATCTTAATGAATCTATAACATCTACTTTAAAAGACCCCCTCCCTCTGCAAAGAGGTTGAAAATGATTAAACTTGTTTATTTATCAACTCCCAAAAAAATACCGAGGCAGTCTAATTGTGAATCGAGCACCATTTAATATCGGGGATTGTGTAGCGAACACCTTTCCTCCATGGAGATTAACAATTTTTTTAACAATGGCTAAGCCTAACCCAATATGTTTATCCCCAATTTCAGCGTCTTCGGCAATCGAGTATTCAGAAAAAATGTCATCCACACCCTCATGCGGTAAGCCTGGCCCATCATCGTCAATGTGGATTAAAATGTACCTATCATCCAGCGAAATAGTTAAAGAAATATGGTGTAGAGCAAATTTCATGGCATTTGTAATTAAATTTGTAATAGCATGTTTTAAAATACTTTCATCTATGTATGCTTCAATAGAATTTAATTCATTCGCATGAAATGTAATTTCAAATATCGATGATGCATAAGGCTCTAATAATGTTTTCAACCATGATATTATATCTGTCTTCGACTTTTTTAATTTTAATTCACTGGAATGCATTTTTGAGTAAATCAAAAAAGTACTGACGATGCGATTCATGTCTGCAATATCTTCTTGTATACTGTTAACTTGTTTAGTGAGTAATATATCTTCTGTGTTTTTTCTTTTGATACTATCCGTCGCCATTTGAACGGTTGACAAAGGAGTTCTAATTTCATGTGCGACAAATCGACACATTTGTTTATGTGATTCAATCAGCTCTTTTAATCGTTCGCCCATGTGGATGATATTTATATAAAGCCCGTACAATACAGAAGCCGTGCTTATTTTCCGATGAAAATCAAAGTTCCCTTGACTAAAATTTTTAGTGATCTGATATACCTTTTTCATATTTTTCACAAAAAGCACGGAGAGAAATGTAATAAGGCAAAGGGATAAGAAAAAGAAAGCCAATATAAAGTAATATATTACGTCACTTACTCTTGCTGAAATTGATAGATAGTTGAGTGGGCCAATTTTGAGTATTCCTCCACTAAAACCATAATAGAGAATACCAATTTGTGACGAATTTTTATTTGTTTCAAATACCAGATGATTTGTTGATAAAGAGTTAATTATATTACGTGGTACGTGCATACTTTTGGTATTATAAATATGAAGTGGGAAGCCATATATTTTTTCTAGCTTTAATATTTCTTTATTCCAGGTATTTTTGGGTATTAATAATAAATGTTGAACGATTTGTTTTAAAGCGGGGCTCATATAATCAAAAATAACTTGGCCTGGATCTGAAAAATAATAAGCTAATACGTATGGGGTCTTACCAATTTTTTTATAAGCTATATGTTGTACAATGACTAAGTTGAGAAATTGATAAGTTTTACCTGTTAAATAAATTATCTCACCATTATTTAATTGCTTACTCTGCGTCGCTGTAAGCTTTAGGCGGTCGATTGTTATAATATGGACAATATCATCTGTCTTTTTCTTTATTAGTGGATTCCAGTTTGATTTTGGGTTATTAATTAATTCATTTTCTAAACTAATTAACAGCCCTTGTGACATCGTTTTTCCTGCATTAATAACTATATCTGTCTCAAGTGATTTTAAATATCTAAAAAATGTCAAAACAAAAATTAAAAAAATCACAAAGAATGCACCCAAAATTTTAATATATATATTAAATTTCATGACTTATGTACTCTAAATAAATAGATACTTTTGCACAGAAAAGCTTCTATTTATGATCTGCTTTATCAAGGATAATCATAAACTCATCTAAGAGTCGCGATTAGTGGGTTTACTCTCAATTTTTCTCAATTATCAAATGAGTGTAGCATTTATTACTGTTATAATTTATAAGTTCTATCTTTTATCTCGCCAGATTCAATTGCGCTGATCAATAATCGTCAATTTTTTTAAAAATTTTCCCGGGACAATACATTAATGAGATTTACACACATCAATATAGAAACTTTGATTTTGGTCGCTATTTGGGAACAGCCCAGTATATTTCAAGGATGTTTTAAAATTTCTACTCTAAAAAATGAACAGGAGAAATACTTCTTTTTTCGATGTGAACTAAATAATTCCATTGATTTTCTTGGACATGAGTTTCATCCAGATAATTATTGTTTGACTCATTTTTATTGTAAGGAAGAGAAAATTGACTTGGGTAATGGAGGCGAATCAATTGAGTATGCTTTATATATATTAAAGTACGCACTCTACATCACTATTAAAGAGATGTTGACTCACCGTAACCAAAAACATCAATTCCTTTATATGGATGATGTTGTCTTAGAATCTCTAGTTCAAAAAATCAAACCTATTTTAAACCAAAGCTCATTATGGAGTGAGGCCATGAAAGAAATAGGTTTTGCGGTAGCTATGGACTTTTGTCCGCAAGAGGCAATGGCAGAAATTGCAGTACAAACATTGTTATCTCATTTTTCAGAACTCAAAGTTTAAATGCAATCCTTCAAGGTAGTCCTGTCTGGAGCAAGCACTAACTGTTAATAATAAATTAAGTCAACTCGCTTAATTTAAGATGCTTCACTCCATGTTTTTTAAATTCATTAGCGTATTGCGCTTTAACCTCTTCGACTTTCCTCATGCGTTCCATAGGCTCCATCTTCTTATATTTTTCCACTCCCATTGCCTCCATTACATCTCGTTCACTTAATCTATGAATTAACTCATCCCAGAACAATTTTTGTTCATAAGGTTCAATAAACTTTTCATTAAGTAACTCTTCATACTGAGTTTTTTCAAAATGTTCATTGAATTCTTGAGAAAATTCTATCTGCTCATCTGCTTCCATTTCTTTAAAGTAAGATAAAAACTTCTGTTTTAAAGCTTCATACTCATTTTGTTTCGTTTCCTTTATGGTATAGGAATGCAGTACCCAGTCGGCTATGTATAACATATCAAGCAAGGTGCGATATTCTTTCTTAGTAATATTAACTTTCATAATTTATTCCTCGTCTTTATTAACTTGCAACACTACAAGTTTTATTTTCCTTCGCATCCCAAATAAAATCAGCACAGCTTATGCAAGCCAGTTAGGATTTTATCCTTATTTTTGTTCCTTTCTAACAAGTAATTTGAGGCAATTCCGTCGGTACGATTTTTTAGAATATTTAATGTTGATTTAATAATCATTTGGTATAATTTCGCCACAAGTTATTCCAAAGAATCAAGGTGATGTTGATGAAGATTAAATTTGAAAAAAAATTATTTGATAAAAAAATAACAAGTAAAATAACAAATAAAAACCAGACTTGCTCAAAAAAACATGATAAATCGATTAGCCAATCAATGTTGCATAAAAAAACAAAAAAAATAACAGAGGGTACGAACCCCGAACCAATTGAAACTATTGAAATCCCTAATGATAATATGCCTAACCCTAATCAATTTTTCAATAAGAATTATATCAAAGGCGAAAAGCAAAAATCCAAAAATGTAACTGGAACTCGTCAATATCATACGAGTCAAAAATCGCACAAGCCAGAACAGGGAGTTATTGATTATCTCCATACCAAATCCAAAGATTTAGACAAAGAGGTTGCTCAAAAACAAAAAGATGGTGGATATAAGCCTGATGACTGGGGCATGGCTACCTTTGGACAAATTTTTAAGAAAAATGGAGTCAATATTGTTGTGCAATCTTTAGTTAGTGGCGCCAATAGCTTAATTACTGCACTAAATAAGCCCCTAAATGAGATCACAGTAGACGATTTACGCTATCTCGGCGTTTTGTACATGAATGGTCAATTCCCTAAAGGAGCGAGTTTATATTTTGCTTCACCTAATGCACTTAAAACAGGCCTGATCCATCCAGAATATTTATCCAATAAAGAATGGAAACACTATGGACACTTTACCCAGGTATCCCCTACTCGTTGCCCCCACACTGGGGACGTCAAACGAAATCTAAGAGAAACTACAGGACTTTTTAGAATCCCAGACTGGTTAGATGAAATTCCATTAGCAGTTTCTGAAGTCAAGGCAAACTCCAAGCAAACAATGACCCTTACCAATGGTACCGACAAAGAATTTGATATTGGTTGTGGTGGAGTATTACAAGTATATGTAAGTCCTGAGATTATGGGTATTCTGCACCAAAATGTGACCAAAGTTATTTATCAAACAAATGATAAGCATGGCATTAAAACAGCAGTTCGTGATAATGAAGGTGTCATTGTTGAGTTTAAGTTTAAAGGACATAATGGCAAAGCGGGTGAAAAAGGATTTATTATTGATTTAAGTGGAGGAGTGAAGGAAGCCCACCCCACTATAGAAGTGACGCCTAATGGCGAAGCTTACCCAGTTTTTAGAGGATAATTAATCATAAAAAATGCGTAATAACGAGCACATGTTAACTCGAACGGCAGAATTTATCCCAAAATACTGCCGTTAAGAGCCAATTACTTATTAAAACGCCACTTGAATTTGGTAGTTAACCGGTTGTACATCAAGGTCCAAATATAGATTTTAATAAAATTTCGACATGAGATTGGGTGGAGGAGTATCCTCAAGTAATTTGATAGGCTCTAAGTGATGATAATCTACTTTATGTTCTAAAATTTCTTTAGCCTCGGGTGAATCATTTAATTCGGATATATCTATTGATGGGCAAGTTAATTGTTTTTGTACCTTGAATAAAGCAAAGCCACAACCCCGCTGCCGCATTTCTTCCCGAATATCTTCCATTTTATGAGAGTAGAGAATATTTGGGGTATAAACACTAACAGAATCATTTTCGTTTTTTAGGATTCGATGTTTGGTAAAACCAACTACCTTTTGACCTTGTTTGAGTAAGGTTGAATCTGTATTATTACTTTTCACCTTATCCATGGATGGTTCTATTGATTTAGATAATACGTTTTTTTCTATTTTTTTAATAATTAGCGCATTATTTTTTTTGAAAAACTTCATCATTTAATACACTCCCTGTTCAATTTTTATTATTCATAATAACAGTAATTTAAAATCAAATGCAAACTCTTTGATTTTTGGCCGGACACTATTGACTTGCTCTCTGGTTTCTCTTGGTGAATGCCCACATAAAAACTTAAAAAAACCTGAGGCTTAAATTAATTCTATATTTTAACTTTATCCCTGTTTTTTTAAGGTTATTTATTATCGAGTCATTTGAACTATTCCTTTGCATCAATGAATACTCAAAGCAGGTTCTCATACTCCATATCATCTCAGAGTCACCGTTCTATTTTTTTGAGTAGTCAATGTGCTCTAAATTTTCTACCGCTGTCAGACACTGCAATCTTTTTTTGAAATCTATAAACGATTTTGAGGACATAGGGCTTTGAGGAATAATAGTGCGCATCGCAATTACCAAACCTAATCCTTCATTAATAATTTGATCTAAACTATCCATTTTTAATTGAGTTGTTTGCTGATAATGGTCCGTTAGTTTTTTTCGTGCTTTTCCAAGTGCCTGACTAATTGCATCAACATCATAGTCTTTGCCCTCCGCCTTGAGTTGCAAAAGTTCTTTCCGTAAAAAATCTGCAATTTCACTCTTCCTTCCCAAATTAATTTTAGGACAGGGAATTTTATATAATTTCAAGATATGGGTGACTGAATGCCAGAAGGTATTTCGTTGATAATATTGATTTAAACGTTCAATAATTTTTTCAGTGGTATTAGTTTTATCATGATGTACATTTGCGAGTTGGTTGAGATTTTTTGCTAAAGAATCCAAATTTATAATTTGAGATGGATTTTGAGAAAATGTCAAGAAAGCCATTTTTAAAAGATTTCTCTGCAATTGATACTCATTTTCAGGACGAGTAACTTCTGATTTTAATAGAAGAACCAGCTTTCTTATTTCTTGACATTGTTGCATTGGATTTTTCTCTTGAGAGGCCAATATGGTATCTACTTCCTCAATAGCAAAGTGAATAAGCTCTCGTTGAGAGCTCAATAGAATTTCATTATGTTGTAGATGCTTCTGTAATAGGTTTTTTACTTCTATTCCATATTTTTGCGCATCGGGAGCAATAAGATTGATTTGATTCCATATGAAACCCTTTTCATTGTTTCTCTGAAGAATTTCCTTTACTAATGCAATTTTTTTTTCCAAATGTAAGATAGCCTCGCTCTCGGGTTTATTACGAGAGGCCTGAACACTTTCAAGCAGTAATGTTTTAATTTGATCACTAATCTCGCTTTTTGTATTACAATGATAGTGGTAATAATTGGCAATCGAAGTGAGTCTATATTGTAAGTTGGATAATCGATATTCTGGTTCTTCTCTAAGTAGAGGCTGTCCCCGATTAAATTGCTCATTACGTTCTACACCTCTAGGCAGTGATAAAATATTAGGAAGTTTGTTTTTATTAAATCGAAATTGTTTAGCGAGTAAAGAACAAAAATGTGCTTCTTCTGGACTAAGCTCCATATTTTTTAATTCATTTGCAACTAAAGCCATTTTATCGTTTAGCTGTTTTTTTTGGGATAATAGGTTTGTGAATTTTTTTTGCGGATTTAGAGGATCGTAGTTTTTTTCAAAAAACCAATTAAATGTAGCAGGATAAAGCTTTTTAAATAATTCTCGATGCTCTTGATTAATAAACAGTGAGGAGTCTTGTACATAGTCCTCTCGATTCAACAAAATTTTTCGCTTATTAATTGAGAGTCCTTTGCTATAGCTCCCCTCATTTTTTTCATGCAACATAAAAGCTTAAAACGTGCTAAATCGGACAACTCCAAATGACTTTCGATGTGTTCTTGTTGTATTCGTCCTTTGGTGTTTCTATGAGTAATATAAAATTTAGAGTTTATTTGGGGTAAAGTACCCGTTTTTCGACAAAAACGATTTAAATCATCATGTAAAAGTAAGGCAGTATGGTTTTTTTCATGATGTTCTAACCGGTTTCCTATGCCATGTTCTCCATAGTAAATTTTTATATTTGTTTTGGTTCTTTCTGGTGCACTAAATACATATCTACCCGCATGTTGTGGATCAAAACCTGGCCTATATTCATGGAGCATTAATGTTGATTCAAAATTTTCTACATTAGGTGGAATTGTATAAGAAGGCGCATGATCACGCCGCCCGGGTCCAGGAACTTGATCAATAAGAAATAGATTTACTTTAATCTCGGGATAAAGCAGATAAATCACATTAGCCATACGCAGACATGCATCAGCACCTCGACTAAAGCCTTGTAAATTGATTGCTTTTGGAAGTGTGCCCTCATTTTTTTCGATAATATTGTTAAGATAAACTGTAGCTTCAAACAATAAATCCTCCACTCCTTCCCCAGCAAGAACGCCTGTCAACTGCTGCATGGCATCTGATATTTTTTTGGACATAGAGGCGTTAATTGGTACCTTAGCATGTGTCACGGGATTGTAAAAATAAGTACCTGGAGTCGGGTGTTTGCTTGTAGGCGACTTAGGAGTTGAACCTGGCCCATCAAACAATCGTGCAGCTATAGAAGTGTTATTTCTATTTGCTTGTAAAATTGTATTATGAAAATTACTGATAATATGAAAATCAGATTCGCGATGCTCACCAGTACCAAGAAAGCTAAGGTTTACTATTTGTATTACTTCTTTGTTGCCCATAACATATAAATAAAAGTCATAATGATTATAGTGTAGACCAAAACAAGAAATGATCAATAATAACACAAAAACGAACAGCGACTTTTATTAATAGTGTATTAAGACTTTTTATATTTTGTAATGAACTGTTTGAATAGATTAGACAAATCACGCCAAAACGCGATTATTATTACTAAAAAAGTAATCAAAACGACAGCAACTACCATTTGAATGATATTGAAATTAAGGGCATCTCGCGCGACAAACCAACTTGTTATTGACCCTGCTGCCACCAAGAGTATTCTTATGATCCATCCCAATTTTTTTCCACACTCAAGCAATTCATAATAATTCAGTATTGATTATTATTTTAAAAATCACAACCTATGCGTTGTTTCCTATTTAGAGATTAATTTTTTATGCAGGCAATGTTTAAGGGAATGCCAACCGATCTCAGAATAATTTATGTATAATTTGTATTCATAATGTCTTGCTGGATGTTTTAAGAGCTATATTAGAAGCATAGGGATAATTATACTAAGGAGCATTGCAATGATATTTGATCAACACACTTGGATTATTACTGCAGACACCACTACTTGCCGCATTTATGCATCAAAAACAAAACATCATGATCTTACCTTAGTAAAGGAAATGGTTCATCCTCAAAGCAAACTTAAAGATATTGAGTTAACTTCAGGTAAAGCGGGTCGTACAGAACAAGGAACTTATACGCAACAATCCGATCCTAAAGAAATTGAGATCGATAATTTTGCCAGGATAATTGCTGATGTGTTGGATGATGGTAGGAATATGCATGCTTATGAGCAATTAATTGTAGTTGCCCCACCTCGTATGAATGGACTTTTATTTCACCATACCAACAAACATGTAACTCACTTAGTCACCCATAATTTTAAAAGTGATGTAATGCATTTCTCTAACCAGGAATTATGTGATTTTTTAGATAATCATTTGCGGTTCCATTAGATATTCAAAGAAACAACCAAGTGATAACCAAAGCTCATATTTTTTAGTTTAGGCTATTCACAAGATCAATTAATTGGGATCAATTGATTCAAGTCAAATGGTCTCATCTTATAAATACCGGTGAGTTTAAAAATTAGAATTTGAAACACTCATATTAAATCATGCAAATATCAGCTTATGTTGTGCTAACCTTTCTAAATAGGTGAAGTAAATCGTTAGAGCCATTTTATTCAATAATTAACTATATAGGAACACTGGGTGATTAATTTTTTACTAGTCTTTTTAGCTTTTATTTTGGTTTTACTCAATGCTTTTTTTGTAGCTGCTGAATTCGGAATGGTAAAACTTCGTTCAACTCGAGTAAAAGCAATTAAAAACATCTATGGTTTACGAGGAAAAATTTTATTTCATGTACATAAACACCTTGATGCATATTTATCTGCTTGCCAATTAGGGATAACCTTCGCATCTCTGGGACTAGGTTGGATAGGAGAGCCTGCTTTTGCTCATCTTTTAGAACCGCTTTTGTTCCTTATTGGGGCTAATTCACCTCAACTAACAACAATAATCGCATTTTTTATATCATTTTCATTTATTTCTTTTCTGCATATTGTCGTTGGGGAATTAATGCCTAAATCGTTAGCTATTCGACAATCAGAAAGAGTTTCTTTATGGACAGCTTTACCTCTATATGGATTTATTGGCTCATGTTTCCTGCGATTTGGGTTCTCAATAATTGCTCAAATTTTTTGCTAAAAGTTTTTAATCTAGATGCAGTTCATCAAGGTGAACACTCATACTCTACAGACGAAATAAAGTTACTCTTAAATGCAAGCCATCTGCATGGTGAGCTTACTGAAGAAGAAGTTGAAATTATTGAGCACACCCTTGACTTAGCTGATCTTAAGGTTACCGAGGTCATGCGATTTACCGAAGAAATGGTCACGATTCCTATAAATAAACCCATTAAGCAAGTCATGGATCTCATTATGGAACACCGCTATACTCGTTACCCTGTATACGATCCTGATAAAAAGGATGTCATTGGAATTATCCATGTGAAGGATCTTTTACCCGTCTTATATCAACAAGGTGAGGTAAAAGAATTACGTACATTACTAAGGCCAATGCTAAAAGTTTCACGCCGACTTCCTGCATTGGATTTATTACGCAAATTTCGCGAAGGGATGCCCCATTTCGCTCTTGTTTACAGTGGTAGAAAAACGATATTAGGATTTGTTACACTCGATAATTTACTTCAGGTACTTATTGGCCGAATTAAAGATGAGTTCCACCGCACTAAAGTTGATTGGGTATTAAACAATGATGGAAGTATATCTGCATCAGGAAATTGTTCCATATACTCTTTGGAGCAAGCTATTGATCGTGATATTGATGTGGATAATAACATTGATATTTTGAATGGTTTGTTTTTTTATCGACTAGGTTATGTACCTAAAGAAGGAGAGCACATTGATTTTCCAGAATTCCATGCAGAGATAGAAAGCGCAATTGCTTCAAAAGTTCTTAAAGTAAAAATTTACCCGAAGAAATTATCTGATGAACCCTAGAAACATGAGTTAATTATGAATAAAAACACCACACGTTCTTCTGTCGCTCTTTTAACACTTGTTAATCATGAAGATTTAAAAGGAGAGTTAACATTTCAACGCATTTTACAAACCCTCGGGGAAAGAGCATTCGGTATAGTGCTGTTGTTTTTTGCTTTACCAAGCGCATTACCTTTTTCTACTATTCCAGGTGTTTCGGTTATTTTTAGTGTACCTATATTGCTATTTGCTTGCCAAATGGTATTTGCCAGAAAAACGTTATGGTTACCAAAAACTATTGCAGAACATACTATTCACCAAAAAAGTATTTCAAAAATTATTCATGCAACAGTACCCTGTTTGATTAAAATTGAATATTTCTTAAAGCCTCGATGGTCATTTATGACGTGTCGTTTTATGGAAATAATAAACGGAACTATTATTTTCTGTTTAGCGATACTTTTGATGCTGCCTATTCCTTTCAGTAATTTTATTTTTGCAGCGTTACTTATTACTTTTAGTTTAGGTCTAATAGAAAAAGATGGATTATTTATTATTTTAGCGTATGTTGGTGTCTTTTTTTATGTCAGTTTTATTTATGTATTTATTGTCGCGATAATTAAGCATTTTTTTAATTAGATAAAGCGAACTTCTACTCCAAAATCATTACATTTTTAGTCAAAATTACTCTATCGGAGCATATATGCCATTATTTACCCCTCAAGACCTTGTGCCTTTAGCAAAAAGGAATTTGGGCCTAAGACTTACTGCAAATGTTACAGAGGCTAATTCAGGTGGATTTGGCGATGCAATACCTTTATCTCATCTTGGCGGTGCTAAAGATATTATAGAGTTTTTAACCTTGGCTTTTCTTCCTGAGTTGCCGAGAGATCAGATGGAGGTTATTTATAATCGATATAAAGAAATCGATGTGCACTCAAGTGAGTGCATGCCACGTTTGATATTACACTATGCAGCAAAGAATAATATTGGAGATGCTAAAGAGAGGTTATCTAATAAAAAAGAGGATGCAATATCGATACTTTTCTTTAAATTGGAGCTTGCATCGATTGAAGTTGAAGCAAAAAAACTAGCATCATTTTATACTTCTACCTCAATGATAGCTCCTTTAGAATTAATCACAAATCAATTTCCTTATTTAGCTCAAGAGTTAGCTTATAATTTTAATGAAAAATTTTTTTTACGCTTGAAAAAAAATTGGAATGCCTATGCAACTAGCGCTGATATGGATTATCTATTTTTATCGGACACTGATTCCCATGTTCAAAAATATGAGCAGGGTTATGATTTTAATAATTATCCATTAGGTAAAGTTGGTCGTCATCGCTTTGAGACAATACAGGTGATAAAGCAGGTGATGTTTTTAGGCGGTGAACACCGCACTCCTGATACGGAGAAGAATTTAGATCAACGTATTTACAACGCTATAAAGAGTATTATGAAAGATTCATTATATACATCATTAAATCAGCAACAACATATTATTGAAATAAAATTATCGCAACATCGAGATTATCCTGTTAATTTTAAAAGGGCTTGCAATGCAATGGTAATGCTAGTCGTTAAACTACAAGAAAGCGAACAGCTGTCCTCAGAAGAATCGCTTGATCTTTTAAAAAAGACAGAAGGTTTAATCGATAATCCAGCAGAATATAAGTCATTTCTTACGGCGGCAAACAATTACCGTATGGTTGCTGGAGGTCAATTATCAGCATACATGATGTTAATTGCTGGTTGGGCTGCTAAGATTATGACAGTAAATTATATTGGTGATGCGTGGATTAGGTTCGCCACTGAGAAACTCGAATTAATCTCAACATCCCAAGAACTTGCTGATGTTAGCCAAGCCTATTCCATAAGCTTATAAAAGTCTAAACAGCATGACCTCCATCAACCGTAAGAACTGTACCTGTAATCCAACTTGCTTTTTCTGAAGCAAGAAATAAAGCCATATGAGCAATGTCATTTGGCGTTCCAGGTCTTTGTAATGGGATATTGTTCAGTAGATAATTCCATAATTCTGGATTGGTGGTAGCAGTATCCTCATTCATTCCTGACTCTATAACACCAGGCGCAATCGTATTTACTCGTATCCCATATTTTGCTAGATCCAAAGCGGCATGTTTCGTCCATTTATTTAACGCGGCTTTTGAGGCACCATAGCCAATACCTTTAGGCATGGTGATTGTTCCACTAATTGACGAAATATTTATAATGCAACCTTTATTTCCAACATCTACCATATTCTTAGCACAAAGCTGGGTTAAATAGAGTGGAGAAATACAATTGATTTGGAAAACTTGTAGCATTTTTTCTGGAGGTAATTCAAATATTGTTTCACGAGAAGATATACCAGCGTTATTCACTAATATGTCTACACGTCCTAAATTATTAATTGCTTGTTCAGCAAAAATTGGGACTTGATTTATATCGGAAAAGTCTGCATAAAATGCTTGAGCCTTTCCTCCTATCTTTGTAATCGCATGGAGGGTTTTCTCGGCACCTGAGGCGTCACTATGATAACTAATGACTACTTCTGCTCCTTGTTCCGCAAAAGCTATAGCTATTCTTTGGCCTATGCTGCGATTTGCTCCCGTAACAATAACCTTTTTCTTTTTAAAATCCATAGAGTCCTCGTGAAACAAAGTCGGTTAAATTTTTTGTAAGCTATGAAATGTACAAGAAATTTAATTACTGTTAAAATGAATTGTAGCTAATAATTTAATAAAAAAATGGAATTTTTATGCGTTTTTTTTCGTATGTTTTATTCGTTTTTCTGACTATATCAACAGTTCACGCTGAAATCAAAATAGGAACTATTCATTATTATCCTCCATTTATTATTAATAAAAATCAGGGATTTGATATTGAATTAATGAATTACATTTGCCAAAAAATAAAAATCAAATGTTCATTTGTCCAGATGAATGACAACGAATTATTTAACGCTTTAGAAAATAGAAAGGTTAACCTTCTAATAGCAGGTATAATGACCTCTCCTCATAATGAGGGAAACTTTATATTTAGTTTGCCCTATTTGCCTGTTCGTGCTGTCTTTATTGTACCTGCTCAAAGTAAACTGAAACAGGAAACAGAGCTCCAGGGGAAAAAAGTGGGAGCCGCAAATGATCTCAATGGTGAAGTTTTTGTTGATTATTTACAAACCAATTATCAGAATCAATTACAAGTTAAAAAATACGACTCTCCTGAGAATTTAATTAATGATCTAGAGAATGGTTCTTTATCTGCTGCATTTGTTCGTGAATTCTACGCAAATTATTGGCAAAATAATGGGTTAGCCAACATTAGGGTACTAGGAAAACCCCGAGAAGTAGGAAATGGAATGGCGATTGTCGCTGTACCTGAAGAACAGCCATTAATTGATAAGATCAACAAAGAACTACAAACCATTGAAAAAAATGGCCACTATCTAAAATTATATAAAACCTATTTTGGTGATAAATATTAGTGCATTTTTGTAACTATAGAACAAATTATTTACCTTATATTATAGAAAAGTTTTTACCAAAAAAATCAACTGACTCATTCAATATTTTGCTAATATATATATATAGGCTCTGTTGGCAATTCAGATTCCAACTTCGCGAGTTGGATGCAGGATCAAGCTTCACTCTTACAAAAACCAAAGAGTTTTATTTTTGGCCAAGTTACTGGCGCCCGTGACCAAATCGCGAAACGTAAATGTTGAATTTTATGAATTATCAACAAACTCTAGCATTTTGTTTAATCAAAAATATATTTTGGAGTTTCAAAAATGTCCGATAAAACACGCAAAGGTTTTAGTAAATCTTTAGACTGGAATATAACTACTGATAAAAACAGAACAAAAACACTGAGCGAAAATACAAAAACAATTGCCAAAGAATTGGATAAAAACCCAATACCCGATAACGACCAATCAAATTCAGACAAGAAGAAGTAATCAATGTTCTTGACCTTAAATTAACATATAATACTTGCATTTTATTTATAAAAATTTATTATTGCTGTAACTGAATTTTAGAAAAGGAATTGATCATGATGCTTTTTAAAAGGTTTATTACTCCTAATACCCTCAGCAAAGTGATTAAGAATCCCCCAGCTTCCTCTAACTTTTTTAAACAGATGGATTGGTCTGTAGTTAAAAAAACCGAACAAGGACAACAAATAAGCAAATCTGTTCAAACCATTGTGAAGGAACTTGAAAATACTTCAGCATCTGATGCTCCAGGCCCCCTGCTAAAAAACTAAGGAACCGTCCCTGGTTATTTTGATTAGAGTATTGTGCAGAAACTTTGTGATTTTTTAGAGGCTAAAGTATCTAACTCTTCAAAATGTTCAGGGGCAGTAGAACGTAATACATCAAAGTGTTCTTTATCCAAAATATTAAGTTCACCCTCTTGAACAACAGCTACTATGTTTTTCTCGAGCTCATTAATTGCTGTTGATTTAATATCTGACTGAACAAAAGCAATTTTAGCAGAACCAAATTTACTGGGATCAATTACTCTTTTCATACTGGTAGAAATAGTAAGATCTGCATTTTCGTAAAGTTCTTGTACACTAGTTGCTTTGCTATTAAGTTGGCTTTGATTAATAAAATCCATGTATTGCAATAAATTGACTATATAGATTGTATTGGTCTCACAATCTACAACAACGGCCGGTTTATTATCCTCAAGCTCCTGATTTTGTTCTTTACTGAATTTTTTCTCAATTGCTAACTCGTTATTTACAACACTAATAATTACTTTTTTTGACTGGTTATCCTGAATAACTTGTGGAAAACGCTCACTAACACTACGATATGAGTTTAATACATACTCTGGGGGCGTGACAAAATCATTATTTTCAATTCCTCTTTTGATAACACCCTCAACTGCTTTCTCAGGTTTTCTTGTTGAAACTGATATTAAATAGGTTCCATCCTTTTTTAAGCCTATGTCAAGCCAAGTGGGCCAAATATTGCACATTTCTTTGAACACATTAGGGACTTTTTTATTTTGATCCATGCGACGAGATAAGAACTCTCCACTCATATTGTAAGTGACAACAGCCTCATCATGAGTCAATGTACCAATATGTTTTTTATGGGTACCCTTGACACAATCATCGTCATAATAAATTGTTCGTTTTCTATCCACGGTAAGAAGTGCAAGCTCATCTAATGCGTATCCTGTTTGTTGCTGTAATTGCAACGCAAAGCTTTCTGTTGTAATCGACTTACCACTTCCAGGTCCCCCTGCCATCAATACTGTAAAACGATCTGGATAACTGCTTAAAGGTTTTTCGAGAGAACCAATAAATGTATTCGCATCAACTGCCGATACTAATGGTAATGCTTCAAGCTTGCCGTTTCCAATAAGTAATTCAATTTTATTTTCTGCAATGGTTGACAATGTTGTATCTAATTCTTGTTTAAGCAATGCATCGGCTACACGTCTAACGGCTAACTCAGTTATTTCAGAGTCGGATAAAGTGATAATCTCCTTTTCTCTTCGTTTTAAAAGTTCTGCTTTAGCTTGGTTAAAAAAATGATGTATTCGTGGATGTTCCTCTCTTGTATCACTATTGGTTACAATGGAACAAACCCAACTAAAATATTTTTCACGTAGTCTTAACAGATCTGATTCGGGGAGATATGGGATGATATGTTGTACATGAAAGTCACGTACAAATTGACCAAAATCATTATTTTTAGGGGGCGTTTTTACTAACAATGGAATTAAAGCCCCTGTGACTTGTAAAGAGCGGCGTTCCGTCTCAAAAACCATCAAGTTACCGATTGATGAACCATCATGTCCCTTATAACGTCCAAACGCCTTCAATATCTGTGTTAGCTCTTCTTGCTTGTGGACTGAGTTTTTTATTGCTGTAAATTCAACGGTATCATCTTGAAATATATCGGGAAATGATTTTTTTCCAGATAAAAGCACTGACTCAATAGAGCAAGAACTTTCATTGAATTTTTTCCAATTGTTTTCTGAATAAAACCGAACAATACTTGTATTGCCACCTAAATACATCTTTTTGGATAATTTTGATAATTTGTTTAATTTATTTAATTTCGTCAACATAATGAACCCCTTTTCATAGAGTGGTTACATCATACAAAAAATATCTTAATTAAATATTAAGCAATGAGAACATTTATTTACTTATGTGATTTTAATATGCATAAACCTATGTGTATTTATGATTCTATAATTAAAAGGCATTACTCAGAGCTTACCAATTTATAGAATCGAAAGTGAGACGCAACATCCTATACAAGTCCAAGCATCGCGCTGATGGAGGAGTCACAATGAAAAATCCTTATGGTACCAAAGAATACAATGCCTTATTTCAAGAGAATGAATCAGAAATTGCCGACCCACAAGGGCGTCCCATATACGATAAAGGGATATCATGTCACGTGTTTGCCATAGCAAGCCCGATTCATTGGACTACCTGTAAAGAGCTAAATAACCAATACTGTGAAATTGGGATGCAAAAAGAACTGGAACGTGTAATGAACGATATCCCATCCCCTATAGGTGAGGAACTGATACTAGAACGGCAAACGAACATGCATGATATTCTTCAACTTCGAAATAACCAAGAAACTTGTTTACAAGTTGATGAAATCTACCTATGTGGTGGGTTCCGTGAAGGAAAATCTTGCCCCGAGCACATGTGGCTAGAAGATGCTACACATAATATGTCTTTAGACACCTTCATCAATCGAAACGGGATTGCATTGAGAAATTGCACAGGGAATTTGAATCAAGGGTTTCAACCTGGATGCGAAGGCCATCAATTCGAAGCGAACGACATCATTCGGGTGAAAGTTTCGGGATACACCTACGGGCAGCTAGTAGCTATAGCCGCTGGCTCGGAGCAATGTGATGCTTAGACCACTCAAGCGATGCCCAAATTTCCTCATGCCATTGCGGACAAACCGCAAGTGCTTATGGCTATCGCTGCAGTCAATCGAGCCAGAGAAACCCTAAATCAGGGCGGAGATAGACATGCAGCACGAAATGCTGCATATGTGCATCCAGATTGGCTATTTGCGATAAAAAACACGAATAACCGATTGGCTAAAGGAGGTTTTACTTCCAGCAACGATACAACACTTAATTGACCATAATCAGACTAAAGAAGCGGATCACGAGCAATTTTACCAGGCCGTATTAACATCAATCGAGAGGTTCGTACCCCATGTCAGACAGGCCCAAAATCTAATGGATCAGATAGGTCAACTCGATCTAGGGGGATCTCAAGATACAATAACAAATCAATTGCAAGCTATCAAAAATAATATTTTGCAAAATTCTAATTCATCAAAAGATTTATCCGACAAATGGATAGAGTTAGCTGGCGATTTAAAGGATAAAGTGCAATTATATCAGGACTATCAAAAAGCAAGACAAGAGCTGGTTGCTTGTAAATTTAGTAGTAATGATGCCCGTATCAACAAACTTTTAGCCGATTCTGCCCTAAAAATAGGACAACAAAATATGACGATGGGACAAATCAAAGCGGTCATTGAGCTTTTAAATTTACAAACACAAGCATTAAAAAATTCACCCGCTGAATCACTTAGAACACTCATAGATCTAGGAAAACGTATGCCTGGCCGTCAAGAGTGGGCCCAAGATATTGAAGAAGCTATGGCGACATTGCCTCTTGCACATCGGGTCAACTTTCCAACTAACCAGAGTAATTCGGTAAAAGCAGCACTTTTGATTTTAACGCAGGGACAAAAGGAACATGCGATAGCCTTATTAAACAACCCTCAGATGTTCACCGAGAAGATAAATAAAGCAATCCAAAATTTGAATAAAGAACTTCACCCTGAACCAGATGAAGAAGAATTTGAGCCTAATAATATGCGGTTTAATTGTTGAGTATCACAGATACTGAAAGAGCTAATTCATTAAATCTTAAAACTTGGGCAATCAGCTCTTTCCGTTAAGTCAATGGATTTTCATAAAGTTGTAAATAACGAATCGCTAGATGATATGAAGCGTAATCAGTAATATGTCCGGAATCACGAAACATGGGTATACCATTAATGTCCGCGCTACATTGGCCTTTGAGACATTGAGCTTGTTTCGGATCAATAATTATTAATTGCGTATATTTCCTTTTAAGACGTTCAAATAATTCATCTTGCCAATTTGATTGCATCGCAAAATCACATTCTTCAGATTGATACTTCTTTCTCAGTTTAATATGATAAAAAAAACAATTATAAGAATTATTGACTACAATTGTTTTAAGTAAAACAGGTGTGGCGCCGGAAGCAATAATAATTTGCAAGGCATTATCTAATGCTTTTTCGATTCGTTGTTTCGTCAACTCTACGGACTCATTGACAATGAGTTTACCGCCTAGATATCCATCCCAATTTTGTCCTAAAATCACAAAATCATAATGATTATTTTTTATCATATTATAATAACGGTTGATTTGTTCGTGGCATGCAGCATAAACCTCTTTATTCCAATCATATTGCTCAACTCCCGGTAGAGTGAGGCATGCCGCAGTTGCATGAGCCAGAATAGATATGTTCGCTTTTTTTGCAAGAGCATCCATAAATCCCCATAAATGATTCGCATGAGAATCCCCAAACATGAAACCCGTTCTTCTATTTGGGCTTTTTGCTCCAAGAACACAATTATTATTTATTTCAACGCTCTTGTCTTTAAGACATTGCGCTCTGATCGGATAGGAATATTGTTTTAGCTGCTTATCAATTTGAGCCATTTCATTGAAACGTTTGGGGTATCCCTCCTGCTTTTTGATTGTGTAATCCCCTAAATGAATTAAAAAACCAGGAAGTATACATAAATAGATTAGGCTGTAACCAAACCTAATGGTGTGAAATTTACGTGCTGGTTTCTCAATAAATCGCCAAGAAAAATAAGCAATGATGAAGGTTAAAGTACATGCATACATTAAAACAAGGGATGTCTCTTCAATTTTTAAATAACGAATAATCACAAATATTGGCCAGTGCCAAATATATAGTGAATAAGAAAGTAAACCGATAAACACTACAGGTTTCAAGGAAAGAAAGCGGCTTAGAAATGTCTGAGGATAGCTTGTCCCCGAAATGATCAGAATACTTGTTGCACAACACAAAACAATAGCATACCAATTTGGAAAGCCTATATGAGTATTCGCATTCATTGCTATATAAAATATACTTATAACTGCAACGATATTTAGACTCTCTATCCAATACCTATTCAATGAAAATTGATTTTGTCTAAATACAATACATGAACCTATTAAAAATTCAAAAATGCGACTCAATAATTGATAGTAGTTTTTTGCCGGTTCATTTGTTGATAAAAATAACGCTAAAATTAAAAAAAATGCTGTGAGTAAATAAGTTATTTTTGCAATATGCTTTTTATTAACAGTTCGATAAATGCCATAGATTATTACAGGTAGAATCAAATAACATTGCCATTCTATTGATAATGACCAAGTATGTAACAAAGGTAATTGATTCGCATTTGGTGAAAAATAACCTTTTGTTGCTCTTTCAAAAAACATATTTGAAAGAAATAATGAAGTTTTTCGAGCACTTTTGGCATATTGAATCAAATCCTCAGGCAAATAAAAAATCAAGGAAAGCAAAAAAGTACTTACAATCAAACAAATAAATATGGGTTGCAATCGCCATAATCTTCGGCTATAGAAATCAATGAACGAAAAACGATTATTTTGCAAAGCTCCATAAATAATACTGGTGATTAGAAATCCTGAAATAACAAAAAAAATATCTACACCGATAAAGCCAGAAGGAAATAACTTCACACCTGCGTGAAAAAGGATTACCAACAAAATAGCAACCGCTCTTAAGCCATCAATATCCGGCCGGTACTTCATTGTATGTATATCCACTCACTATCACACTGTTTTTTTGATTTTTTTGATTTTTCAACAGTTATTGTCCAATCAGGACCAGATCCAATTTTATGGATTTTAGCAAAACTACCTTGATTTGTTGCTATTGCCAAATGAAGCAGGCTATTTAAATAAAGTAAATCTTTACCTTTTGAAATATCGCCAAATGTTTTTTGGTATAACAGCAGACCTACGAACGTGTTATGATTTTTGTGATAGATCCTCACTTTATAGCATGCACCAGGCTCAAAGCCATATTGCTCTAGTAATTGCTTATCAATATTAGTCCAGAGGTTTCCATATTGAGGATCAAGGATTACTATTGTACCTTGTAATTTATCATTTTCGATCGTAGCTTTTTGATACGGGATTTTTACAATTGGTTCATAAAGCTTAGGGCCAACTTCTTCAAATGAAATCTTTCCAGAAGCTAATTTTGCAGCAGTATAGCCATACACATCTCTACCAAAAAAAGTATTAGAGGAGCCAGAACCGTCTAAACGATTTTTGGTTTCATCTATCTCCCGTACTTCTTTAATTCCAAATCGATTATCAATAAGAGTTAAGGTTCCATTGTCAGGAGTTACAAAATATTGTCCATTATTTGTTAAAACAACTATAGAACGACGCTTAGTCCCAACCCCAGGATCAACTACGCTTATAAATACAGTGTCTTTTGGCCAATATGGGGCAGTTTGATATAGGCGATATGATGCCTCCCAAATATTATAAGCGGGTATTTCATGTGTTAAATCTGAAATAATAAGTGAAGGATCTACAGTGTACATCACCCCTTTCACTTCACTAACCGCACCATCTTTAGTACCAAAATCACTTTGAAATACCACAATAGCTGATTGAGCCCTGCAGGTTAATAAGCAAAGAAAAAAAACAGCAACACGTTATTTAAGTTGTAGAAGATATGCTTTATTTTTACCATTAATGAATTCATTTATTTTTAGAGTTATCTATGATAAACATCTGATAGATTATGGTCTATACCCAATACTCTTTTTATTTCAATATTATTTAAGTGATATTGCAGATAATCTAATCAATAACAATGTTTTTTAATCTTCTTCATCAATTTGTACATTAAAAGTAGTAGATGTGCTGCCACATTTATTAGTGACATGAACAAGAACATCGAAATTATCTTTGCCATCCGCTTTAATTTTTATTCTGCCATTATTTGAATCAATAGTGACTTGATTTACTTTGTTATGAGGATGTGCCTTTACAGAATAAATTAAATTTTCTCCTTGAAATGCATGGCTTGTTGGAATATCAGCTGTGTTAAAGGCAACTATTTCCCAATTTTCAATTGGAGTAACAACTTGTGGTTTGCAGGATTTAGTACCCTGATTTGCAAATACCACTGATGAAATGAAACATATTAGTAGGCTTGATAGTGGTTTAGACATTTCATCATCCCTCACAATATATTTGTTGGTAAAATACCTGGTGAATCTAAAAAAATACTGTGCGCTAATAAGCACTCTTATAAAAGAGTGCTTTAGTAAACACTTATTTCTTATTTAAAGCATCTAAACGCTGAACAGAGGGATCTAATCTATCTAATGCTTGAAAAGGAAGCATCCAACCAGGATACTCAGGTGGTAAAGAACTAACCTCGTCTAACAGTTTTATTTCATCTGAGGATAGCTTTAGAGCTACTGCGCTAAGATTATCTTGTAACTGATCAATACGCTTAGCGCCAATGATCACAGAAGTAACAGCGGGTCTGGTGAGCAACCAGGCTAATGATACACGAGCAGCACTGCAATGATGATGTCTTGCAATAGGCTCCATAACCTCAAGAACTCGCCACACTCTCTCCTTATCCACAATTGGGAAATCAAAATTGGAACGGCGAGAATCTTCTGGCTTTTGATTATCACGGTTAAATTTACCTGAAAGCAAGCCACCAGCTAAAGGACTCCAAACAAGCAAGCCCATTTTATCTTCTTCCAGTAAGGGAATAATCTCGCGCTCAAGGTCGCGTCCAGCAAGCGAATAATAGGCTTGTAACGTATCAAAATGAACAAGATTCTTCAGCTGAGAAACACCCAAGGCTTTTGCAATTTTCCAAGCTGGCCAATTGGAACAACCAATATACCGTACTTTTCCCTGTTCTACCAAGGTATCTAATGCTCGCAATGTTTCATCTATGGGCGTGATAGGATCACTTCCATGAATTTGATATAAATCAATGTAATCTGTATTTAAACGGCGAAGGCTTGCATCAACCGCTTCCATAATATGCTTTCTAGAAGCACCTATATCATTGTATCCAGGGCCAACTCTGCCGTATACTTTAGTTGCAATCACTACATCCTTTCTGGGGATGTTAAGATTTTTCAGCGCTTGACCAAGAACACATTCACTTTCACCCTCAGAATAAACATCAGCAGTATCAAAAAAATTGATTCCAGCATCAAAAGACGACTTTATAATTTCATCGGCATTTGACTGTCCGACTGAGCCGATTGCCTCCCAAAAACCTTTACCACCAAAAGTCATAGTACCTAAACAAAGACGAGAAACTAGTAATCCGGTATTACCTAAGGTTCTGTATTCCATAAGAAAATCTCTCTAAAACTTCATTTAAAAATTAAATAACATGATTACGAATATAAAGCAAATATAAATCAAAAAGGATAATCAGATACATCTAGTTTGGTGCTGACCAAATACGGCAAGACCTTGACTGCGAAACCAATGATCATCATTCTCTAAAAGATATTCTTTAAGGCCGGGAATATCATAAATATTTGTATATTTTGTCGTCATAAAATAACGTTTCCCAAATAAATGAAAATCTTTAACATCTTTAGAAGGACTTACTATAATTCGTCCATTAGGAATTATTTCAATCAATTTTTTTAAAAATTGCACTATCTCTTTTTCGTTTTCTATGCCGTTTTCTACGCCTAAAAGGTAGGGAATAAAAGCGGTATGAAAACTTTGCTTTCCATGGATTATAGAAATTTCCTCCACTGTTCCCACATGAAATTGAATTTTTTTATCAAGTTCAAAATCTTCTTTTCTTTTCATTTGAAGAGCTTTTTGAACTAATTCCACCATGTAATGAATATAGGTTCGTCTTAAGGAGTTAGGATGCCCGATCCATAGTAAAAAATGGATTAATTTCACTCCAGGGATCTTAATTAAAGCAGGATACCAATACGTAAGTGAGGTAAATAACTCACCAATTGAGGCTAGAGATTTCCCTTGGGCATCATATTCTCGGTAATGATAATATTTTTTAAATGCTTTCATCCAGGCAATCGTTATGGGATCTTTATCATAAACAGTTACTGATTTTGCTCCAGCCTGAGCCACTAAAAAACTACTGTTACCATGGCCAGGAATCACTAAAACATTTTTCCCTTCTACATCTGCGCGAATATTGTATCGACACTTTTGATTGCCCATCAAAGCCGAAGATAAATAGCGCTCTGCCCCCATGGGATATATTTGTACCTCTCTATTATCAGAGAGTCTGGTTACACGCCGTTCCAAAATCCATTTTTTCTCTTGCTTGCTTAAAATTGTTTCATAAGCGTGCATAATGACTTCCTGATTTTATTGTAATTAATTTAAACTTAATGGTTTTATTCTCTTTCTGGTAAATAGATTCAACCGTAAAGAATTTAATTTAAGTTCTGTTGCAAGTTTTCTACCTAATCTTTGGGATGGTTTTTCAATAAAGAGATGAAGAAACCAGGAAAGTGTAATGGCAACGGCACTAACTATAATTAACGCTACACCAGCATTAAAACCTTTATCTAATAAAATACGAAGAAACATATAGCCGCCAATACAATGAATAATATACAAGGGATAACTAATATCTGCTAAAAATTTAACGAATGGATTTGTCTTAAATAAATAAGGAAAAGTATAAGCAAACATAAAGGTTAATAATGCTAAGGCATAACTCCATGCTAAAATCAAACTCTCTGAATAAGGTCCTGCCCACCAATTAATACAGAATAAAAGAAATAAAAATCCTATCGCAAAATAGCCCTGATCAGGTGCAATTTTATGACAATACAGATAGTGAAATACAACACCTAGAAACATAAAGATAATATATTGAGAGGGCAAAATAAAAATTCTACTCCAAATAAAGGCTGTGAAATTACTTACCGCCCATTCGGGAAGCATATAAGATAGGTAACAGTTCAAAAGAAAGAAAATTATGGGCATAAAGAATACTTTTATTGAGTATTTACGAAACCAAAATCCCAATAAGGCAACGAGTAAATAAAATTTCATCTCAATTTCTAAAGTCCAAATAATTGAATCTATATTTTTTGATTCAAGTATGTCTCGGATTCCTGGAAAATAATGAATGATTATTTCTTGTGGAGAATAAGGCCAAGAGATTAAAAAATATTGGGTTCCTAAAAAAAGAGCCAGTATAGTGATACTAAATCCCACAACATACGTAGGGATAATTCGCAAAAAGCGGCTAACTAAAAACCCGAATACACTTGTTTTTTGTAATGAAAAAGGAATAACAAAACCACTTAAGAGAAAAAATAAACCTACTCCATAAGAGCCCCAATCAAACAAAGAAAATTTATTGAGCCATACTACATAAATCGGTGCATTAAAGTGTTCCGGCTCCAGTATGGGGGCATTAATTAAATGCGCTATGGTATCTCTTTTGTACCAAAAGGTACTGAAATAATGAGAGAGGACAACAAATAGAGCAGTAATCCCCCGTAATGTATTCACAAACTCAATCTTTGTTTCGGATTGTATATTTTTTTGCACTTAACAGCCTAATTGTTTAGATGAATTTCATTTAAGCGACTTATTTCTTTGTTAACTAAAGCTTTAAATTGCTTTGCTTCGAGTTCTTTAGGTTGATTTCCTGCACTATTTATTAAAATATACATATAAGTTTTATAACCTATATTAGTTATTAAATTATTGTATGCAGATATATCCAAATTTTGTAATACTTTATCTTCTGCTGGCATCTTTGGTTTTACTCTTGGCCGCGATTTTTTCTCATATGCATAAGCCATTTCGAGGAGTTTTCCTTCACTAAATTGTGGTCCAATTAATTCCACGCCAATAGGCATTTGACTGTGATAACCAAAATTAATTGTGATTGCGGGTAGGCCGGAATTAGAAGAAACCGGTGCAAGCCAGGTGTTCACGTCATAAGGTTCATAAGTCGCAATGCCTGCAGTGCTTATGGGCATTAATAGAGCATCAAGTTTTTGTTGTTTCATTACTTGTTCAACATATTTTCTATTTTTTGCAAATGTTTTTAATGCAGTCTCATATTTTTCCCCATATTTAATCGGCATTAATGCAAAAAATTTGACGCACTTTTGAGCATCACCAAAAACTCTTATTCTATTTGAATCACATAAATCTTGGAAATCCTGACGTACAGAAGGATAAGAACTTAGATAATGATCCACATCTTGCCTCATACCCGCCATATTAGGAGAGCGATCGGTGTCAAATTCAGATAAGTTCACTTCATTAATAATGGTCGCGCCTGATTTTTCCAAGTTGAGTAATGATTGTTTCATAATTTGTGAGATATCCTTGGGCATCTCTTTAAAGACATTTCTATTTCCAACCTTATGCACAATTCCAATACGTTTTCCAATTAATCCATCTTCATTTAAGTAAGCAGCATAAGTGTTTTCTCTTGGAACATTTACTGTTTTCATATCTGTTGGATTTGCTTTGGCAATGACATCTAAAACAGTCGCAAGATCCTGAACTGTTCGGGCTAAAGGCCCTGGTGTGCCATCTAAATTTCCCGAAGGAAAAATTCCGCTTTGGCTTATTAAACCCGTACTTGGGCGCAAACCATAAACACCATTAAATGCAGCAGGAATCCTCACAGAACCACTATTGTCTGTACCAATTCCAATCACTGCAAAGTTGGCACTGACTGCAACAGCAGACCCTCCGCTTGAACCCCCAGGACTTTTTCTTGTATCATAAACATTACCAATACGCCCAGTTCTACTGCTGATACCAAACATACCCGCCGCCAACTCATCCATCCCACCTTTACCCAAAATAATTGCTCCTGCTTTTCTTAACTGAGTTACTAAAAAAGCATCTTGGTTAGGCTGATTTCCCAATAATGAGAGAGATCCAGAGCTTGTAGTTGCATCATAAGTATCAATGTTGTCCTTCAGTATAATGGGAATACAATGCAATGGCCCCATAAGTTGGTGCTTATTTGAATGGATTTTATCGAGTCCTCTTGCTTGATCGATTACATTTTGATTGATTTCTACAAATGCATTAATCGGTGCAAATTCTACCGCACTCAAATTATATTTTTTAATACGTTCAAGATAGAGATTAATTAATTCTTCACAAGTCAATTCGTTATTATTTATTGCTGTATGAATTAAGCTAATCGTGGTTTCTTCTAAAGAAAATGAAGGATGTTTTGGAGTAAAATCAACATCATCTGCCTTAGCCACATTAGATAGAAAAAATGCTATTAAAAAAATAAACGGTATGGTCCTTTCCATAGCATAATCCCTTTATATTCAATAATATTTTGTATGATTCATGAGTATAATGCAATTTGCTAAACAAACATAAGAAATCTTTCGCTTGCAAAGAATAATGATGCTACATTATGTGGTTTCATTATCTTAGGGTAATTCTAAGCAAGTTTTTAAAACTAGGCGTACTCATTTAACCATTCAATTTAAGGAAAAATTATGGCTAAAATTCTGTGTGTTCTTTATGATGATCCAATTCATGGTTACCCAAAAACCTATGCGCGTAACGACTTACCTATCATTGAGCAATATCCTGATGGACAAAGCATCCCTACTCCGAGGCATCTCGAATTTAAACCGGGTACTTTATTAGGTTCGGTATCTGGTGAGCTAGGATTACGTCAATTTCTTGAGTCTCAAGGACATCAATTTATAGTAACCTCAGATAAAGAAGGCCCAAACTCTATTTTCGAAAAAGAATTACCTGATTCAGATATCGTTATTTCACAACCTTTTTGGCCCGCCTACTTAACTTCTGAACGAATAGCTAAAGCTAAAAAATTAAAGTTAATAATCACTGCCGGAATTGGTTCTGATCATGTGGATTTACAAGCTGCGATGGAAAACAATATTACTGTCGCCGAAGTGACCTATTCAAACAGTATCAGCGTTGCCGAACATGTGGTCATGATGATTCTCTCCTTAGTACGTAATTATTTACCCTCCTATGATTGGGTTGTACAAAATGGTTGGAATATCGCTGATTGTATTGAACGCTCTTATGACCTGGAAGGGATGACCGTAGGCTCAGTTGCATGTGGGCGTATTGGTTTAGCCGTCATGAAACGTTTAAAACCTTTTGACGTCAAATTACATTATACAGATCGTCACCGATTACCTGAAAAAACAGAAAAAGAATTAGGGTTAATTTTTCATGAGCATGTTGAATCATTGGTACAAGTATGCGACGTGGTTACCATTAATTGTCCGTTGACTCCTGAAACAGAAAACTTGTTTGATGAAAAAATGCTTCGTAAAATGAAACGAGGTGCCTATCTCATCAATACAGCACGAGGTAAAATTTGCGATCAGAATGCCATTGTAAGCGCCTGTAAAAATGGTCAACTCGCTGGCTATGCGGGTGATGTTTGGTTTCCACAACCAGCGCCTAAAGATCATCCATGGAGAACTATGCCGCATCATGGCATGACACCGCATATTTCTGGTACATCATTATCGGCACAGGCTCGTTATGCAGCAGGAACTCGTGAAATTTTAGAGTGTTGGTTTGACGGTCGCCCGATCCGCGATGTTTATCTGATTGTTAATAATGGGAGACTGGCAGGTACCGGCGCCCACTCTTATACGACAGGTAATGTAACCGTAGGAGCCGAAGAAGCCTAGGTTTACAATATGAATAAAATGAATGTTGTTAGTGCTTGTTTAAGAACAACATTCATTGTTGATTTCTTATTATAAGTATTTCTAAGAGTTAATCTTTCTGTTCGAATTATAGGTGTTAAGAAATCATAATTGTTCAAGAACTTAAGTCTGCTCCTCATTAGTAGCTCGTGAGATGCTTTAATATCCATAAAAGTCGACGAGAACAACAAAAGCAACTTTTGCTCGCATATTCGCTGCGGAAGAATCCACTCATTTGAATCTGATATTATATATAAAAATCAATTTGACCTAAAATTAATTATAAAGCGTATATACTTATAGAAAAATAATACTAAAAAATAGAAAAGGCTAAAAAGCATTATGATTCATCACATTAAAGTGAGCATTTATCTATGCATTATTACCTTGTTTGTGGTTTTATTAAGCCTTGTCGGTGCTACCATTATTAGTATTAATTATATTGGATTAAATAAAATCCTTAGTTCCAGCGCTCATAGTTCAATTGAACAAACCTCTGAAATAATTAAATCTCATATTTCCGAATACTTACTTCCCCTAAATCACGATCTTGTCCAAATTCAATACATGCTCACTAACGGGATTATTGATGATCGCGATGAATTCGAGTCCTTTATTTTTAACACAGTTCGTAAAAACCCAGGAATTTCAGCAGCTTATTACGCAACAATAACGGGAGATGTTTATGGCGTTGATCGCCAAGAATCAGGAATAATTGCGGTAGATATTATTACTAATTCAATAAAACCCCCTTATAAAACCCGTTATGAATACAATGACCAAGGACATTTTCTAAAAAGACGACACTAGACATAAATTATGATCCAAGAACACGCCCATGGTATCAAGATGCTGTTACAGCGAAGAAACTAGTCTGGACTAATATCTACCAATTTCACTCATTCACTAAAAACACTGATATTACCTACGGTATTACTGCAACAATTCCTATTTACGGTGAACATCATAAACTAGAAGGCGTATTGGGGATGGACATAGCCGTGAACAGCATGCAAAAATTCATTAATAAATTACAAGTTACCCCAAACTCAATTATTTATATAACCAATGAAAAAAATCAAATTATAGCTTATAGAAATCCTAAACAGTTATTAGATATTCGTGGAAAAATGTTAACTCCCAAAGATCTTCGGTTTAAAATTCCAATCCCACTTTCTAAATTAGACTCGGATAGCCAGCAAATTCCAGTGACATTCTATGAATATAACAATCGGCAATTCTTTTTAGTGAATCAACCTATTTTTAACGCGAATTCAGAAAAAATTTGGCATATTACGATTATTGTTCCAGCTAGCGATGTTTTAGCACCGCTTCGAACGCTAAGTATCAGAATATTATTTTTGACTGTTTTTATTCTTATTCTAGGGGTTCTGATTGCTCGTCTTGTTTCGCAAAAAATATCACGTCCGATTATTAAATTGTCTAAAGAGGCACAAGAAATTACACAATTAAATCTTGAACCCAAACCTTTACTTAAAACAATGATCAAAGAAATCAGTTACATGGATAAAAGTCTTTCAAATATGCGCTCGAGTCTTGCTTCATTTCAACGCTATGTTCCAAGTTCATTAGTAAAAAAATTATTGCGTAGTGGAAAAATTGCTAAAGTAGGTGGAGAATATCAAAATATCACTATTCTATTTTCTGATATTAAAGACTTCACTAAACTCGCCGAAGCCACTCCTCCCAAACAGCTCATGAACTATCTCTCTGGTTACTTTCAACTGATGACAGATACTGTTCTGATTCATCAAGGAATATTAGATAAATATATAGGCGATGCGATTATGGCGCTTTGGAACACTCCCTTGCCTGATGAATTTCATATTCTTCATGCCTGTCAAACTGCGGTTAGCATGATAGAACAAGTTAACCAGTTTAATATCAAAAATCAAAATCAAGATCTCCCTGAGCTTATTTTGAGAATTGGAATCCATTCGGGTAAGGCTATTGTGGGTAATGTTGGCTCAGCAGAACGGCTTAGTTTTACGGCTTTAGGGGATTCAGTGAATTTAACAAGTCGTCTTGAAGCAATTAATAAAGCCTATAACACACAAATTATTGTCAGTAAATCCATTTTCGAAGAAGCCAAAAACCACTTTTCTTTTCGTATGCTTGATAAAGTAGCTGTTCGTGGAAAACGAGAAAGCACCACCATTTATGAGCTTATTACTGCCCAAAACATTCAGCATTTAAAACAACATATAGAAGAATTCGAACATGCATTCCATCATTACCAAAAAGGTAATTGGCACGAAAGTCTTAAGTTATTTGCAAAACTTACTCCAGCCTACCCGGGGGATCAATTAGCGGCACTTTATATCGAGCGTTGCCACATATTAATAAAAAAGTCACCCGAAGATTGGGATGGGATATGGCGCCATGAAGCAGAATTTTAATTGCTTAAGATGATGAGCATTATCTTTATATCCCTAATTCTTGCTTCCTTTAAAAAAGTCACTTCAATTACAAAAAATCTATTGAATTCAATCCTATTTTCAACAAAATAATCTATACTATTCTATGATTTAACTCACTAAGGATGGACATAACATGTATAAAAAAATCGCGCAAACAGTTTTATTCGCATGCACATTAGTGCTTAGCCCCGTTGTTCTAGCACACTCTTGTGGTTGTGGTGAAGGATTGAAACATATGGTTAGCTCTTTAAAACTTGATGACAACCAAAAAGCTAAAATCAAACCCATCTTAGAACAATTAGCCTCAACAATAAAAAACGATGCAAGCCAAATGAACGATTTGGATCAACAACTTCAGCAGCAAGCTGAATCAGCTAATATGGATCAAGCAACAGTAGATAGCTTGATTGACAAAAAAACAAAACTTATTGGGGACATGATGAAAGCAAAAGTAACTGCTAAAAATCAAATCTATGCTGTCCTTAATCCGCAACAAAAGACAGAGTTGCAAAGCAAAATGAAAAAAATGGAAGAAAAAATGGCAGATCAATTCAAAAGTTGCCATGATGATGAATAAATAAAACTTCAACTCAGGAACAACACGTATTGTTCCTGAGTTTTATACTACTAGGTAGCTTAATGTTAGTAAACGAATATATTCAGTATGATGTACATGGACTTGCTCAACTTATCAAAAAAAAGAAAGTAAGCGCTCGTGAAGTTCTTGATTGCGCATTAACGCGAGTTAATGAGGTGAATCCGTTTCTTAATGCCATTGTCTTAAGCTGTCCTGATTTTGCAATAAAATGCCTCGAGAATCTTAATGGTAATGAACCTTATTATGGGGTTCCTTTATTAGTTAAAGATTTAGGACATCATATTACTGGTGTTCATAGTACAGAAGGATCGCGTTTTTTTGCGATGAATATTGATGTATTCACTAGTGATTTAGTGAGTAAGCTTATTTCTTTAGGTTTTATTCCTTTTGCAAAAACAAATACGCCGGAATTAGGCCTTTCTTATGTTACTGAATCCATTTTACATGGGCCTTGTCGTAACCCCTATGATCTCAATCGAACCTGTGGGGGGTCTTCTGGTGGTTCAGCTGCTGCGGTTTCAACAGGTATCGCTCCCATAGCCACTGCAAGCGATGGTGGTGGTTCTATTAGAATCCCTGCGTCATGTTGTGGATTAATAGGTTTTAAGCCAACCAATGGACTCACTCCAGCAGGGCCTTTAACGAATGAACTTTGGTCTGGTATGGCAGTAAATTTTGTCTTGACTCGTTCACTTCGCGACTCTGAGACATTATTTCATGAGCTAATAGCCCCTCGAAAATTGCCATCGATTTCACCTAAGAAAGTATTTAATGTCATTCGACTAGAGGGGAGTTTTTCACCAGTCCCCATAGCATCTCCGTATCTAATTGCTATTAATCAAGTCGAAGAATTATTAAAAAAATTAGGGCACAGGATTGAAAAACGAAATTTAGATTTGGATTTTAAAACAATTGGAGAGTGCGCCCTAGCTTTAATAGCAACGAATACTTTCACAGCAATAAAAATCCAAGAAATACAGTTAAAAAGAAAAGTAACTGTTGACGAACTGGAGCCCGTTACCTGGGATTTTTATCAAAAGGGACAAGCCATTTCTGCATTTGAATATCTTATTGCTAAAAGAAAATTATATCAATTATTTCGTCCATTGCATCAGTTATTGGGTCAAACAGATATAATTTTAACCCCCGCATTAGCTAAACTTCCATTATTAATCGGTGAATTAAAAACAGATGATGCGTTTGATAATTACTTACAAAAAAACCTTGAGTTCTCCCCATTTACCTCTTTGTTTAATCAAGCAGACTTGCCTGCTTTGACAATTCCAGTGACGTATCACAATCATCTCCCAATTTCAATACAGCTTGGGGCTGCTCAAAACAATGATTTGCTGCTTTACTCACTGGCAAAACAGCTACAATCAATGTTACCTGATTTTAGTCAAGCCATAAACATTACAACAAATCGCCCCTAGTTTAAAAATATCGTCGACTTGCCTAATTTCTTCCAGCCATAACACCTCCATCCACATTAATGATTTCCCCTGTTATCCAACTTGCTTTATCGGATAAAAGAAACTCAATTGCATCAGCAACATCGCTTGCTTTACCTATTCGCCCTATAGGATGAAATTGATTAAAGTTTTGCAATGATAATTCAATTTTATCTTCATCAATAAATGATTTATAAATCGGAGTCATGACTACTGCCGGTGCAACTGCATTAACTCTTATATTATACTCCGCGAGCTCCATAGCTAAATGTTGTGTTAAGGAATGAAGCCCTGCTTTTTGTATGGAGTAAGCTGAAGAAGGGGTTGCTTTAACTGCTTGATTGGCCCACATTGATCCTATATTAACAATTGCTCCGCCTCTATTTTTCTTCATATTTTGGACCACGGCCTGAGTAATAAAAAAGAACGCTTTGTTGATATTTATCTGGAGATCATAATCCATTACCGTATGATCTAAAAAACTGATCGGTTTGAAGCTTCCAGCTGCATTAACAAGATATTTTATTTTACGATCTTCATTATTTATTTTATGCATTAACTTTGATAGATGATCTTCGTTATGAAGATCAATCACCGCAATTTCCACTCCTCCTCTATTTCCATCAATTCTTTCAGCAGCCTTGATCAGTTTATGCTCATCTCTTCCTGTGATTAACAAATCCAAACCATATCCTGAGAGTCGTTTCGCTGTTTCTAATCCCATGCCGCTTGATCCACCAACGATAATGGCTAAATCATTACGTAACATTATTATTCACCTCATATTTGTTATACCCAATTTATTATTAAGGAGATATAATCGTAAAAAAAGTAAGTACCAATTGGTACTGTAAGAACTTTCTGGTCCAACTTATTGAAATGTCTGATAAAAAAAGTTAAATCAAAAAATGCCACCGCTCAAAGCAGCCACGATGGTAGAAACTATTTATGGATGTAAATGGTCTTTAACTGTCTATTCTCTCTTACGAGAGGGAATCAATCGACCTGGAGAAATGGTACGAAGTGTTGAGGGCCTTTCAACAAAAGTTCTAAACCAATGTCTTAGGAAAAACATAGATTTCGGTATTCTTGACAAGAAGTCGTTTCACGAAACTCCACCTAGAGTAGAATATTTTGTAACACCCTTTGGGGAAAAATTCTTAAAAATTCTCGATAAAATTGAAGAGTTAAATGCTCAAATCAAACTCTAGTTCCCAAAAATTCAAGTAAATTTTCTAATCAACAACGGAAATACGCGACCTAAAACATTTAGAGTGTTATATGATGAAAAGATGCACACTGTTGCCTGGCGCAACGTTCTGAATCCCGCGTGCAAGCCGCGGGATGTAGGCACTATTAACTAAATCAATTTAATTGATCTATTTACGAACAATTAATGTTTTTGGATGTTCAAATCTTGTGCGCTAGTTTTTTCAGGAATAGCATTCACATTTGATATATTTTCACTAACTTTTTCGGAGCTTTGGATTGATTCTTTGGCATGAACTGATGTTGGAGTAGATTTTTTAGTCTTCTTTTTTTCAATTTTTGTGTCATGTCCTTTACTCAGTTTAGGGGTCTTAGTATCTTTTTTAGTATTGGGTGTTGTGGTCTCTGAAGCAACTTTTTTGGCAGTAGCTACTGATTTCTTTGTAGTAGCAACAGCTTTTTTGGCGGAGCTCTTAGATGCAGTAGCTACCTTTTTAGCGCCTTTTTCTATAGTATCAGATGCTTCTCTCATCACTTGTTGTTGATTTTGATCAAAATTACGGGAAATATTGAACCAATGATTTTCTAATATACTAAAAGTAGTTCTCATATAATCGAGTATCATTTGACTGTTTTGGGCAAACAGTTCGATTTGTTTTTCAAAAACTTCCTCAGGTTTTTTTACACTTAATAAATCGAGGGGCTTCATATAAGATAAATTTTGCATCATTTTAACATTGAGCTCCATTAGTTTTTGGATTGGAGCATCAAAATTATTAAATATTTTTTGATCAAAAAATTGGTTTTTCATAGCATCTCCATATGTTGCATTGCACAATTCAAGATTAGTTACTCTCTTTATATTTGTCAAATAAAATCAAATTTTGTTTCAATCTGAGTATCTTCATTTACATCATAGACAACAAAAAAAACTATTTTCTACTAGGCTGAGAATAATTAGCTATCCAGTCTATTTCTATAATATATTCATTAATAATTTTATGAAAGTTGATAAATAGAATTTCTAATCCGTTCAACTGTTTGATCTGACTTGGTTTGCGAAAATAAACCTAATCTACCGGTGAGTTGATAATTAACCCCTAATGCGAAAAGATATCCGATTCCTAACAAACTAATTGCAGTGATTATTTCAGCAACTATCCATCTTGAATCACGGTGTTTTTGTAACATCTTTCTGGATGAATCTATTTTTTTGATACATTTTTTGCGATAAAGATTAAATAATGTTGGGTCCGGATTTTTAGTAAGTGGCTCTGTATATTGCGTCAATTTCTTTGCCAAATACTCTGCTTTTCTACCTTCTTGTCTAAACCCTCTATGGATTAACTCAGAACCTTTTTTAGAAAGTTGCGAAATCAAGGTCACTATTGTTTGAATTTGCTGTTCAATGGTTTTTTCATATTGTCTCAGCTCAGTTTTAGACACTTGCTGAACTTTCTTTAATTGATATTTGCGCGGATCTATTTTTATAAATGATTGCCTCGCATCCTCCACAGTCCAACGCTCAGTAACATTTTCTTTTAATAGACCATTAAGACATTCCTTAATTTGATCTTCATCTTTTTTGAAAAGAGTGACTTGCGGATCTGAAAACAAATCATTATTTGTGGTTTTCTTTTTAATTTCACTCCAAGGAGTTTTGTGATCTAAATAATAATTTTTATAATCATCACCCCATAAATAACTTAAAATTCGCCCCACAGCATAAGCATCTGATTTTTGAGTATAGCTTGGTGTGCCCAAGTAGAGTTCGGGAGGTCTATAAGCGGTTGTACCTACTCTGCGACTTTCTTTACGTTCACCTCTTATGGCATTTCCATAATCAATGATAGTTACTTTAGAGAGAGAATCAACGCTCTTACTGAAATCAATTATCATATTACCAGGTTTTAAATCACGATGAATCAAATCATTAGCAATTACTTGTTCTGTCACGGCATTAAGAATTGCAAAAGTGATTTCTAGACGTTTTTCTACAGTGAGTATGGGAATAAAATCCGTACACTTCTTTCGTTTATTAGGATTAAGCAATATTTCCAGGGGAATACCTCTTGCTCGTTTCATTACTAATAAACTTTTTTTTCCATCGTAATGAGCAAACACAGGAGGTTTAGCACCTAAATGTCCCACATGGACTAGGTTACTATATTCTTGTAGCACCGAGTGACTTCGATCATGATCCTTATGCTGTTCTATCTTGACTATTCGACTTTTACTCGTCTTTAAAATTGGAGTATTCGCTTCAAACTTAATTGTTCCTAATATGGGATAAACTACAGCATAACCACCTTGACCTAAAGGCTCATTACTTAAATCAAATATTTCGAAACGATCTCCCTCCTTAAGCTTACTTCGTTTCCTTCTTAACAGCGATTTAGTAAAATAAAAAACATATTCAATTCCTTGAGTTGTAGTATATTGATATTCTTGATTTTTGAGCCAAACATTATCAATTTGTTTGTTTTGTAAAAACTCCTGGAGGGCATTCCTGTCGGCTTCAGCTAGATTTGCTTCATAAATTTGAATGGGATCAAGATTGATTTTTATCGACATCTACTTTGTAAATATATTTAATCAATGTGTTATATTGTATATCAATATAATTGATTCGTTAACTTGTTTGCCAATAAATGTATTATTTTTCTTAAAAAAGAAATAGCATATTTCCTATCACTTCATGTAGGATGAATGAGGTTTTATTGATTATTTTTTTCAAGGAGAGTACTGTGGGCAAACTAACTGTTGAAGGAATGACTGCCGTTGAAAAAAACAAAAGAGAACGTGCAGATGCTTTAAAAATTTTAACATCAAAACCCTTTAACCCAAATGATGATGAGCAACAAGCCTCGCTCAGAAAATACATTAATAACTTTGAATACAATGCCAATCTGATGTATCTCTTTCAAGGAATGAGTACAGGGCTCACAGCATGGGGTGGTTCTTGGCTTGTTGGCTTTCTTTTACCTGTTCCTGAATTTGCAAATTATTTTTTAAGTATGTTTCTCTATTGTGGAGCTGCTGGTTATATTCTTCAAAATTTTAGTCTTGATGACTTTCATAATCAACTTGACGAAATGAAAGCCATTTATAATTGGTGCCTAAAAAATGGACTACAAAAATACGATGGTACAGATAATACCGCAACTCTCACCAATCCCGATATTCAACGATTAATTAAATTAATTGCTCCGTTATGTACTACAGAGTTCATGCTGGCATGGAAGAAGGTATCAGAAGACGAGCAACCTAAAAGCACCATTTGGACTAGTATTTCATCAGCCTATTCATTTTTTACAGCACCCACACCTAGCGTAGATCACAATCGTCTTCAGGATTTGAAAGCCAGTGTAGAAAGACGAGAGCTTGATGTAGGTGTTTTTAAAGGAGTTGAAGGTGCTGTTCGTTATTTTGCAACAGATCCTCATTTTAGAGAACTTTTAACCTCCAAAGTAAAACAACCAGTAGATCAAATTAGAGAGATGCTTCCTTCGGTACTGAGTTTGAATTACTCTAAAACGGACTAATTAATATATCATGAAGCGAAGAGCCATCTACCTTTCGCTTCATACGCAACATATTTTAACTGTTTGATTTGACAATAATTTTTTATTATGTAGAATCCCTTGCTTTTTATAGGAGCTTAAAATATGGGTAATACCTCTTCATTTGAAAAATCAATTGCAAAACAAGAAGAATATGTAAAAAAACGAATGAAAGATTCTGATATGAATCGTTTAAAACATGGTTTTTTTAGAGATGGCCATGAGAAATACTCGGAGCGCCAAATTAAAGGTTATCTACGCCAAGAGTATAACAATACACGTAAATCAAATTCATATGTTTCAGATCATGATCTAAATGAGTCCAAAAGACACAGAATATCTTAAAAGATAAGAACGAACAGAGCGCTCAGCGGCGAAAAACATGAGCGCTTCAGAAATGTTTAGTTCGTAATCTGCAGGAAATAATGAGAGACCTAGCTCTAACTCCACCATGCTAGAGCCCTATTCTGAGTATGTTCCAACGTATTTCGTCATCAAATCACCACATGATCATTACGTATCGAAAATAGTTAAAATCATATACTATTTCGATTTCCACTCTGCTCGATAGCGGGAAAAGACAATTGCGACACTATTTGCTGTATTTTTGGTAATCCGAAAAATCGATTCGTAGAACTATTTTTATGGGAAGCATAAGAACCATTGCCTGCCATAATGCCACCATCAATATTGTATTGGGAGCCCGTGATGAACAAAGAATCATCAGACGCTAAAAACACGGCGAGATTGGCCACTTCACTTGCTTGTCCCATACGTTTCAACGGAATTGTATTTGTGTACTCTTCTATACGTTGAGCACGCTCCTCATCCAGGCCGAATTCAGAGTCCCACATTTCAGTTAAAATAGCCGCAGGAACGATAACATTGCAACGAACAGGATAGCCAGTTTTGGCACAATGCATGGCTATTGTTCGTGTAAGATTCAAAATAGCAGCCTTACTTGATGCATAAGCAGCATTAGAAGGAATACCTACTAAGCCTGATCGAGAGCCCATATTGATAATTGACGCATTAGCACTTTTTTTCAAAAGCGGCATCATCGTTTTACATCCCAGAAAGGTTCCATCCAAGTTTACCGCATGAACAGCTCGCCAATCGTCAAGGGAGCAATTTTCTATATCTTGAGGTTTATCCGATTTAGGAGCAGAATCTATACCGGCATTATTCACTAAAATATCGAGTTTTTGATATTTGTTTTCGATATATTCAGCTACTTCTTGCCAATTTTGTTCGGAACAAACATCTAAATAATGGTAATCGCTAGCTCCTATTGATTGTGCAAATTTTTCTCCTTCAGACTTTGAAAGCCTTCCTGTTACGATTACTGTAGCGCCTTTTTTACAAAAGGACTCTGCAATTGAAAGACCAATTGATTTAGTACTACCTGTAATTAATGCAATTTTATTCTTTAATTTTGCCATCGCTACCAATCCCTGATTTATTTGTTTCGATAATACGATTTATTGACAGTAAAATCATTGATTATTTTATTCAATTAAGGAGAAATGGAGATAATAAAATCAAAGATTAGAAATCTTTAATAGTAGGTTGTCTCAATCGATCTTTTATATGAAACCTCGACAAAACATCACGTTACTTCTAATAGATTATCTTTGTGCGTTGTCATTCGCTCTATTAGGAAATACAGGCTGATACCTAAAATGATAGCACCATCAATAACAAGGGCAACAGGACGCATTGAACCATCAAATAACAGACCAGTTAGGGCTACAGCCCCTGATGAAACAAACAAGCGCGTGGACACAATGAACGAGGAACATGTTCCCTTGAGGTTAGGTAAAATTTCCAGTGATTGTGCAAAAGTAACGCTCATGGGAAAAGCGCAACCTACCGCCATCCAGCACATTGCAAATGTAATTAACCGTGGAGAATCTGGATAGTGGAAAGCAAAATAAGTGAACAGCACAATGGATATTGTACAACACACCATCCCCAAATTGACTGCTTTTCGACTTCCAATTCTTTCAACCACTTTATCAGCATAAAAACTGGTAAGTGAAAATATCAATACAATTAACCCTTGTTGCATGGCGAATTGAAAATAAGACAATTTACACGTATTAATATAATAAAAAGAAGCACTTCCCACAAACGTTAAATAAGCCGTAACTAACATATTAGGCATGCTGGCATAAATTAAAAATTTGCCATGAGAGAAGACTGTCCAATAATCTTTAAATAAAGTCGAAATATTTAAAGGTTGCTTCTTGGTTTTAGTTTCAGGCAATTGCCAGATCAAAAAGAGCCAAGAAATTAAAGCAATCATCGCAATTAAGGCAAAGTTCGCTCTCCAAGTAAAGTAATTGATAATGGCGCTACCCAAAATGGGTGCTGCGGCCATAAAAATAGTAACGTAAGCATTAATTTTACCAATGTAATTTGCTGCTACTTCGCCACTATATCGATCGGAGATCATCGCAAAGCCCATCACTAAAGTACTACTAGCACCTAAACCTTGAATAAAACGCCAAAACATTAATTGGTATATGGAAAATGAAAATACACAACCAATAGCCCCAATCAAGAAGCATGTTGCACCAAAAATCATCAAACCACGTCTACCCCAAGATTCTGATAATGGACCGTACAACAATCCAGACATACAAAAAGCCAAAAAATTAAGACTTAATGTACTTTGAACTTGTGCTTCATTGCTACCAAAATAAGTCATAATGCTAGGAAAACTGGGCAAGGAAATGTCGATTTCCATACAGCAACCTAATAATGAAATAACAATGAGTGGTACAAGCGGCAGCCGACATAAACTGGATAACATGATGCATCTTCTTAATTAGAATGAATAAGGGGTATTGGCTGAATGAAATTTCAACAGCCATGCAATTATATCGGCATTTGTACATTTTTAGAATAGCAATGATCTACTAAAACAATTTTTTGAGAAAATACAACTATGCCCCACAAGAATAACATTTTAGAAGGTGCTATGTAAGGCACATCGCCTTCGCGAAAGCAGAAAGTCTATTGAAAGCTATGCTGCGGCTTTAGACCAGCAATCCTTAAAACACTTATAGAGCAAGTGAGGATCCCTGTTAATGCAAGCACGATGCTTCTATAAAAACGGACGCCCGCTCTTTGCAAAGACGACGAAACATATGGCAGTGCTACTCAGACTGTACGGTTCTAAATAGCGACTGATCCTCACTTCTGCGACTACTTTAACAAAGCACCCACATTCGCAGCCACTCTGACAGTAGCCGCTGAGCCTAAAAGTATTTTGGGACAGAAACACTCTTAAGCTTATTTAGAGAAAATTGGCTCATAATTATCTATCCCAACTCCATTGACACAAGTAGGAATCTCAATTTTTTCCTTCTTTAAGAAAAAAGAAGGGTGTAACTTGGGCTCATAATTATCTACCCCAATTCCGTTTACACAGGTCGATAAAGCTTCGTTCTTATTTGCTATGAACAATGTTTTCCGCCTCGGCTCATAGTTATCTATCCCCACTCCATTCACATAAGCAGGATGTTCATGTTGTTTTTCCATTGTAGCAACTGGAGTATGATGATTGAGCTCATGGTTATCTATCCCAATACCTTTTAGATGGCTCTCTGTTTTTGTAGAAAAAAATCGACCTTGTTTTTCTATATTATTTTTTAAAACGGTACTTATTTTTTTCTCAGATTTATTAGTAAATATTTTTTGAAATAGTTTCATAGGAGGTTCCTAAAATTAAATAAACACCCGGTGGCAAGCCACAGAGAATATTGGTTCAAGTTAAGTATTCAAAATATTTTTCTTATTTTGTGTTCGCGAAGGGCTATATTTGTTTTAAAAGTTCATTAAAGTAATTAATTGCACTCACATTGATTCTTATTGAGGCGTAGTGTATCAAAGCATACATTAAGGCTCAAACAGAGATCACGCACTGAGAATATACTTCAAAAAAAATTTTGCGCTCATGCATGAATCTTAATTAATTTATTTAGCTTTGTTGTGTCATTTTTGCATTCGGTTAATGATTGGTCTTTGTCTGGAAAATTAGAAAAAATTGTTAGCGGCAAGCCATTATATTGAATATTGATTTATTCTTTTTTGATATTTTTCCTTTCATTTTACGTATAATGGGCGATTTATAAATAGTAAAATATTTACTTGACTCAGAAAGTCTTGGGGTTAGAGTCGATCTCCAAAAATTTTTGCGGTAAAACTACTTCTTAGGTAAAATCCGCGCGGTAGTGTTTTGATTTTATTACCATGACAATCAAATCCATAACATAGAGATTTTCCGTTTGCTGCTTTAGGTCTTACTTGTAAATAGTCTCCAGATTTTGCATCAAGAGCCTCAAGATGCCCCGTGCTGATTTGTAATGTTAAATAATTCCAATCAGCCTCTAGAATATGCTCTTGTCCTTCATTTGGAGACCATAAAAAACCTTGCCCAATTCTTCGTTGTGGGTAAGGAATATCAGTATCCCCTTCAATAGGAATCCATAAAACTCTCTTGAGCTTAGCGTAACATTGTGACGTTTTCCATTGTTGGTGATGGACAGTTAGTAAAGGAATAGATGTAATAAAGGTTGACTCAGTAGGTCTTCCGGATTGACCAATAGGAAGGGTTTTAAGTTCTATGCCTAAATCTTTGAAATCTGGCAATGATTGATTCGAGGCATTAGCTCCTAGAGCTAATTCAATGACTTGCCCAATCCACCCTTTTCGTTGATTAGAATCGATTGGAATCAATAAATTTAAGCTCAAGCTTAATTGGGCAAAACTAAGGCCAGCAATATCGGAACAACGTTTTATTAACTCAGCTTCAGTTTGTGGTGGTATGCTTTTTAGCAGTGAAATCATTCTGCCCTTCTTTCTCTTTAATCTCAACTGCAATAGGTTCGATAGGTGGCTTTACATTTGCCGCTTTAAATTGAGCCATAATAGCAAACAACACCTTAGACCGTACTTCAAAACGAGTATGAATTTGGACATTGATAAAATAGCGTGCTTCAAATTCAAGCAAAGCTTCATCAATTTTCTTAAGGAAAACCTGAGCCGGTGGATCTGCAACAATTTCTGGGGTAGTGGCTAAAACATCTAGAATAATTTGTTGAATCATTACTGGATCATCTGAGCGACTGACTTTTATAGGAAAAACTGTTCTGACAATACTGTCTTGATGTGTCCAGTTCGTAAAAGGTTTATTAAACGTTTCTGCATTAGGAATCAACACTTCCATATTATCCCATGAAGAAACTCGCATAGAACGAATACCAATATGAGCAACTCGCCCTTCATGTTCCCCTATAGTGACTAAATCCCCCTCTCTTACTGGTCTTTCAATAAGAAGCATAAGACCACCTACAATATTGCTGGCAAAATCCCGCAAGCCGAATCCCATACCTACAGCTAGCCCTCCAATTATCATTGACATACCGCTAAAATCAAATCCCAGCACATGGAGTGTAACAAAACCGCCTAAAAGAACAACAGCATATTGGCTAAAGACCGAGAGGCTGTGACGTATCCCTGCATCTTTAGTATTTTTATAGACCCAGCGATAACAAAACTCCCTAGTCCACTTTGAAGCCCAAGCAAAAAACGCAAGCAGCATAAAAAATTCGATTGTGCTGTACACAGTAATATGAATGCCAGGAAAATTAACAATTGTATATTGAGCAAATTTCCCTAAATTTATCATTACTAAAGAGTCAGAATGCCAACCAAATAATTGAAATAAAACTAAGATACTTACAATAAGCAAAAAAATCCGCATTATATTATCTATAGGCTTTAAAAAAACCTCGATCCATAACCATCCATTTCGCAATGAGGAAATCATTAATTCAGAAAATAATTCAAGCGCATCGAATAACAATCCTCTAGCTAGAATATATCCTACCAACACAAGTAAAGCATAAGCCAAATACAGACTCATGCTCCAGGCTAAATTAGTAAAACCGAATAAACCAATTACTGCGGTAGAAAATACAGCGATTGGCATCAAAATAACCAATAGAGAAATAGCATTTCTTACATATCGCTTCTGGCTATTTAATAAAGGACGAAGTAAATAAGGAATTACATCCTTACTTTTCCATGCAACCAAAGATACTGTTAAAATAAATAACATAAATAATCGGTTAAATATATCCTGGATTAGAATAGACAGAGGGAGTAAATGACCAATAGTCATTAAAGCAGTTGTCCATCCTCCAAAAAGTAATAACCATTTTAAGCGGTAATATAATTTAACATCCTTTCCAGAGGAGTCCGTTATTCGCTCTAATAAAACTAAACGAGCAATTAAAATTAAAATCTTAAAGATGAACCAAACTGCAATTAATTTAAATAATAATTGATAATTCGCGAATGAAATATGAGTAATAGCAAGTAATACCCACAACATGGAAACAACACATAGATAAGGTATATTTCTCTGTACTAAAACCAGTACTCCATCATACAAATAACCAGTTAAACGTGAACGCTCTTTGTCACTACCCAAAGTTTTTAAGAAGCGGCTTATTAAAAATGAAATTACTGCGATTATTACAAAACTACTCCATAATACGACCACGGATAAAGGGCTTAACCACAAATAGCTATCATAAACTTTTAAGCTTAATGTCTTTATATATTTGTAAAACAACCCAGGAATCGCAGCTATTTTATTAAGGATAAGTGGCCAACTATTAATGTTATAATCAGCCAAGGTTTGTCTTGAAGACATCAATTTTTTAAGTTGTGCTTGATAGTCCGTTAAACTTTTAAACAAAAGCTGTTTTTGTTTTTTTGATTCATTGATCTCTTGAGTCAACGTTTTTTGTAATGAAGTAATTGACTGTTTCAAATTGAGAGCAGTAACTAGTTTGATTTCATTCTCAAGAAAGGTATTTATTTGCTGTAGTGATTTTTCAATTTTGGAGTATTGATTTAAGGCATCTTTATAAATATCAGTAATTAATTGTAAGTTTTTTGTATCTGGATTTTTAAGATAAATCATGTCTCCTTTAACAAGCGTCCTTTGTATGTTTAAGGCATTAATGCGATTTTGAACAACAGCAATATTTTGATTGTTAATGAGGAGTTTTGCTTCATAATCAGATGAAGATAAAGGGACTTGCTTAGATCGTTTATCAGACTGATTATTAATATTTTCATAAAGATCAAGTAATTGTCTATTAAGCTTTTCCTTTAAAGTCTTTATTTGTACTAATTTTTGCTCAAGAACAAAATTTGAATGCCAAAACTCTAAATTCTTTATTTCATCAGTCAAAGCAGCTTGATAATCATTTGCCAGTTTTAAATTATCAGTAGTTAGCTGTATCGTTTGTTTATTGATTAAAAGTAAATTTTCTACCCTTGCAACTCGTTCAGGAATCGTTGTGTCTTCTTTAATAATAGGTAATTGCTGAAGGAGTTTTAAACGCTGATTCAAGTAATTTTGTTCTTTATTTTCGTGTTCAAGAAAGCCCTCTAAGCTTTTTATTTTAACATCTATCATTGTAAGTATTGAGGAAACTTGCTTCATTTTAGCCGCGTATTCTTTTCATTTTTAAGAGTTATCGGTTGCGTTGTTTCCTGAATTGCTGTAATTAAATGTGTTTTTTCTTGGGTTAGATATTCAATGAATGAAGTAGGATTCTTTGCAGGTGCTGAAGTAGCAGCCGCATACAATGAACAACCAAAAAACAAAAAAATGCAAAAGTAGCGAATTTTCGACTTATTAACATTATTTGCAAAGCGAGTTGCTTAAAGAAAAAAAACACGTAGCGCATGGAGGAAGGACATCTGTTATTGGTTTTCATCGCCAACAGACATCCTATTCCTAATATGTTATTTAGTTTGCGTAGTTGGAGCAAGTCTTATTCCCAATTCTGTTAGTTGTGCACTACCCGTAGGTGATGGTGCACTCGTTAAAGGACACGATGCCGTTTGAGTTTTAGGAAAAGCAATAACATCTCTAATTGATGTTGAATCGGTTAATAACATAGCTAAACGATCGATGCCAAGCGCAATTCCTCCATGTGGTGGAGCTCCATACTGTAAAGCATCTAGTAAGAAACCAAATTTTTCCTGAGCTTCTTGTTCATTAATTCCCAGTAATTCAAACACTGTTTTTTGTAACTCTGATTGATGAATACGGATGGATCCACCACCAATTTCGTAACCATTAATCACTATATCATAAGCTTTGGCTAACGTATGGGTGGGGTTGGAACGCAAATTATTAGGGTCTAAATTTTTGGGTGAAGTAAAAGGATGATGCATAGGACTTAACTTGTTGCTTTCATAATCCAGTTCGAACATTGGCCAATCAATAACCCATAACAGTTCCCAACCCTCTCTGAGCAACTTTTTATCATGCCCCAATTTAATTCGCAATGCCCCCATAGATTCATTGACAATATGATTTTATCAGCACCAAAGAAAATAACATCACCTGTTTGAGCTTCAGTACGATGCAAAATGGAGTTAACAGCATCTTCTGAAAGAAATTTCAAAATTGGTGACTGCAGTCCTGCCATCCCTTCAGCAAGATTATTTACTTTAATGTAAGCAAGTCCTTTAGCCCCGTAAATAGAAACAAAACGTCCATAGTCATCTAAATCTTTTCTACTTAGCTCGCAACCTCCGGGTAATCTTAAAGCAACAACTCTTGAGTTTGCATCATTAGCTGCGGCTGAAAATACTTTTAAATCAGATTCTTTTACTAAATCCGCTACATCAACAAGCTCTAAAGGATTACGCAAGTCTGGTTTATCACTACCAAAGCGCCTCATTGCCTCATGGTAAGACATTCTGTTTAATTTTTCAGGTAAATCCACATTTAGGATTTGCTTAAATACGGCTTTTAGCAAACCCTCAATAAGATTTAAAATGGACTCTTCATCAATAAAGGCCATTTCGATATCAAGCTGAGTAAATTCAGGTTGTCTATCAGCGCGCAAGTCTTCATCACGAAAACAACGAACAATCTGATAGTATTTATCAAAACCTGAAATCATTAATAATTGTTTGAATAGTTGCGGGGATTGCGGTAACGCATAAAATTGACCAGGGTGCACTCTTGAAGGTACTAAATAATCGCGTGCGCCTTCAGGGGTAGCCTTCGTTAACATGGGGGTTTCAATATCAAGAAAATTTTGCTCGTTAAGATAGGTACGAATACAACTATTTAACTGATGACGCACCATTAACTTATGTTTCATAGCTGGACGTCGCAAATCAATGTAACGGTATTTATAGCGTAAATCTTCATTAACCATCTGAAAATCATCAGGTAAGAATGGAGGTGTGGGTGATTGATTTAGAATTTCCAGCTGCGTACCAACTACCTCAATTTTTCCAGTTGCCATTGATTCATTAATCATACCAGCCGGTCGTTGACGCACAAGCCCCGTCACTTTTACTACGAATTCTGAACGAAGCTTTTCTGCATCTGTAAAAGCCTTTACATTTTCCGGCTCATACACCACTTGCAATAAGCCTGAGCTGTCACGAATATCCAGAAATATTACTCCACCATGGTCACGACGATTATGAATCCAGCCGCATACAATCACTTCTTTCCCTAAACTTAATTCATTAACCTCTAAACAATGGTGTGTACGCATATAAAAATCGCCTATATAAATATTCATTAACTTGTTGCTAGTAATGCTGCACTTGGTGTCGGTGGCATTACTCCTAGTGAAATTATAAATTTTAATGCTTCATCAATACTCATATCTAATTCCACAACATCTCGCTTAGGAATCATCATCAAAAAACCCGAAGTTGGATTAGGTGTAGTAGGTATAAATACAGAAATTAGTGTATCTTTTATTTTATCATTAACTTGGCTATTTGCCGTTCCAGTTTGAAAAGCAATACTCCATAATCCTTTGCGCGGGTATTCAATGATGACCACCTTACGGAAGGCCTCACTGTTTGTTGAGACAACCGCATTAATCACTTGCTTGACTGTTTTATAAATCGAACGAACCAATGGAATTTTTGAAAGAATCGATTCGCCCCAGGCAACAAGTCTTTGACCAAAATAATTGGTAGCAACTACCCCTGTAATGAGCAATATTAATAATGATAAAATAACGCCCAGACCAGGAATATGATGTCCAATCAATTGTTCAGGTTGATACACTTTAGGAATTAAAGCTAATGTATTATCAAGCAAGTCAATAATAAATCGTAACACGCCAATGGTAATAAGTATGGGTAACCATACCACCAATCCAGCAAGCAAATAGCGTCTTAGTGACAGTGTTCTCACTTGGTATCACCATCTTGTGTTGTTTTAGATGCAGTCGTTTCTTTAGCTTGAACTGGGGAAGAAGAGTCATCATTTTTAGCCCCTTCTTGCTTTGATTTACTACTTTTGTTTTTAAAGTCAGTAGCATACCATCCAGTACCCTTCAATTGAAAACCAGCAGCAGAAACCAATTTAATTACAGTATCCTTATAACAAACCGGACATTGTTTAATGGGATCGTCACTGATTTTTTGCATCAAATCAAAATGGTGATGACAACTTGTACATTGATATTCATAAATTGGCATCTAAAGCAACTCCGTTAACTTCATATTACTTAGTTTAACCCACAATTATAGCTAACTCATAAAGAATGAACAATATGTAAACCTTGATAAGGAATCAATTATCAATAGCCTTTTATATTTTTATAAAAATTTTTCGTCGATATAAAAACACAGCTACTAAAAAATTTAAGACAAGAAACGTTAAAGAATAAAACAACCCCGCATTTTTTGGGCTAAAATTACCGAACAAATATTCTGCAATCACTACTCGCACTATATCTTGCGTCCCATCTGGCAATGGTAATAAGAAAAAAGACTGGATTTTTAATAACATCACATGAAAAATAAAAATAAATAATGCATTCATTCCAAGAATCTTAAATGGCAATGACCATTTGTTATATCCTTTGATATCAATAATAAAATAACAGAAACTAAAAACAATAAGTGAAAATCCGCTACACCATAAAACAAAAGAGCTTGTCCATAAATTTTTATTTATCGGAAAGCTGTAACTCCATAACCATGCCGCTAGAAGAAAGAACAAACCCGTTGCAACCATCAGAATACACTTCTTTTGTTTTTGGATCTTCGCCAGCAATAAATTTCCTGCAATGAGACCAGATAGAGTTGTAGCCACAGAAGGAATAGTACTTAAAAGTCCTTCTGGATCAAAATTTCTAAATAATAAGTGTGGCGGAGAAAGAAGTAACTGATCGATATAACCAACCCAATTTCGGGTTATGGTTAATTGATTTATTCCTGCACCTGGCAAATGAATGTCGACCAGAATGTACCAATAGCCTAATAAGATACCCCCAAAAATAAAAATTTGGGTTCTTATTGTTGTATGTAAATAAATAAACGCACATATCAAGTAGCAAAGCGCGATGCGTTGCAAAATACCATAAATTCGTATTGAGGATATATCAATATTTTTAGGAAAAACATTAAGAAAAATACCTAATAAAAACAATATAATAGTACGCTTAAAAATGCTATAATAAACATCTGTTTTGCTTTCTTCTTTTACATGTCTTTTTAGACTAATAACAGTGGTCATTCCTACTATAAATAAAAAACTTGGAAATACAAAATCAGCCAAAGTACAGCCATTCCATTCCGAATGCAGTAAAATAGGATAAGAAATCCTCGTTCCTAAACTATTTACTAAGACCATAAGCGCCATTGTCAAACCACGAAACACATCTAAAGATAAGATTCGTTCGTTTTGCAGCACATGATTACTCATAAAATAATTTTCTTAAAAAGAAAGCATAATAGCAGGATACTAAATTGTCTTCAAACCTCGCACAGGCACATCCATATGGTATACATAATGTTTAATGATCTGCTCTGCTTGCTCACAAGTTAATGGCTTACTGATTGCGCCCTCCATAAAATAATGCTGACAATCATACTTCACTACATCTGCTTCAAAACCTGTTAAGGCAATAATAGGCACATGATGTTCTGTTTCTCTTTCTTTTTGTCGCAACTGCTTTGCTACTATATAACCAGAAGAATCCTCCAAGCCTATATCCATCAGCACCAAATCATACTTTCCCGGCTTGAACAATTTCACAGCATTATCCGCTGAATTTGCAATATCCACCTGACAATTTAGGGCCGTCAATAGTGCCTTTTCAACATTCTGTGCGATAACATTATCTTCCACCATAAGAACTTTAGGCAAATAGTTTGCTGTTGCAGCATGCTCGTTGTTTTGAACATTTTTTATATAATTTTTGTATGTACTTCAATATCGTTACTAGGCGTTAAATTATTGAAAATTACAATCAACCCAATTAGGTCTTTATTACGATTATGCATTGGTATGCGAGAGGATTGAAAATAGTAATTTTTACCTGATCCATCCATTATGGGCTTTTCTTGTACATTGTGTTGTGGAACACCCGAAAAAATGACTTTCATATCATCCAGTTTTAACTCTTTTACTCTATCTTTATCCCAATGGCCAAACTCTTCCATCTGTTGATAAGGGGTGCCATCCAAATCTTTAAGGGTATTTAACCCTAATAATTTTATAAAGTTATTATTACATCCTTTCAAATTACAATCTGTGTCCAACCAATAAACAATATTGGGCATTGAATTAATAATTTCCATGTAGTATTGATGAATGGAATCAATATCCTCTTGTGATTTATTTTTTGCGTAGGAAGACATGCAAATACTCCGATAAATTTAATTTGCATGTAAATTATAGTACAGATTAATTAACGTGAATTTGACACAAAAAAACATTTGTGTGCCTTTTAAATATCGTTGAACGAAAAAATGCACAACATTTGTATAGAATCGGGTTCTAATAGAAAGTCCACTCAAAAAAGAACATTTTTTCACATAGAACTCACATAAGTTACTTTAATTATAAATCATTTTCCAAAATAACCAAAATCGCGACTACACCAGCCCAATGGGGTTGGCCTCTTACTTAATTGAGTCCATATCGTCGCGAAATCAAAATTTTTATTTTCCCAATACTACTTCATTGATTTAAACATTCTTGTGCAGCTATCTTAGGAATAAACGTTATTCCATATTTTCATACTTAACATCCTATTTTTTTAACTACAGAGAGGCTAAACTCAGTGAGTTTGCTATAAAGTAAGGATTCTTTTGAACTGGCTACAGAAAAAAACGGCATTGCCAGCATGATTTTAAACCTGTACTGACTTGCAACGTTCATTCTCTATATTTGTCTTCAGTTGTGGCCCTTCGAAAGAAATAGGATATCTACTAGAACAAGGAGCGTTTATGGATCATTGGCATGCAAAAAAAAGTTTAGCCATTTTAATAGTGACATTATTGTATTCTAACTATTCTTTAGCTGATATTGTCACTCAGTGCACGGCAACAAACACAGGAACTAAGTGTGCTTTTTCTGGAACAGGATCCAACCTGGCAACGTTAATTAGTCAAACTTTAAAAACTTATCCCAACAATTTAACCCTTATAATCAAAGAAAGTAATAATTTATCTCCTATTACCATTTCAAATGCTAATAACATTACCATTCGTTTAGCTGCAAATGTCACTTTAACAGCACCAGTAAGAACAGATACATCCTGGAAAAATCAGAGCGCACTAATCACTGTAGACCAAGTCAATAATTTTGTTCTAAAAGGAGCAAACTCGTCAACCAGTATTATTGATGGTCAAGGAACGACTTGGTGGAATAAAGTGGATACTCGACCAGTACTAGTTGACATAACAGGTACTTCCGGTGTGACTGTTCATTCGATACAGCTTCGTAACTCACCAAAATATAACTTACATTTAGTGAGCACAAATGATATTAATATCAACAACATTGTCATTAATGCCCCTGCGGATTCCCCTAACACTGATGGAGTGAATACTCATAACATCAAGAATATGACAATAGATAGCATTGTGGTCAATAATGGAGATGATGGCATTGCAGTCAATTCTGATACAGGCCCAAGTAGTGATATTAAAATCAATAATGTGACTTTGATTCATGGCCACGGCTTATCTATAGGCAGTCTAGTATACAATCCTGTTTTTGATATGACAGTCACTAATGTGACAATGCAAGATGCTCAGTATGGTTTACGCATTAAAACACGTTGCCCTGGCGAGGATCCTGCAAAATGTTCTCAAACCAAAACAGCGAGTATCTCTAACATATCTTATGAAAATGTAACCATGAGTGGTGTACATTACCCTATATATTTTGATCTTGATTACGGAACAACTGGGCATTTTAGTTATGTTAATTTAAGTAGTATTACTTATAACAATGTAGTATCGACAAACTCAGTACATCCAGCTTCTTTAATTTGCTCTAAAAATAATGGTTGTACTAATCTGCTTTTCAATTCCATTAATATAGATACGAATGGCAATTGCCAAGGTATTAATGGTGGCAGCTATGACAAGGTAGTTCCGTGTCCTTTTAATCACTGAAGTATTGTACACAACCCGGCTCTGAACGTTCTTTACAAAAATGAACCTGATAAATTCTAGGCAGTGAAGAAGCGCAAAAGCTGTCTGCCTAGGATTAAAGCCTTAGAGACAGATGAACTCCACAAAATTTGAATAGATAATAGTTCATCGTTTCTCTTTACTTAAGCTCAGAAATAAATCTCATGGACAAAAACATCAGTGCTAGTATGCGTCGCGAAAATGAATTATCATATTGTTCAATTTTTTTCGTAGAATGCAAAGCGAAAGGTCTACAAAAAACTTAGAATGCTACCTATTATTTTAAAATAGTTATCAATCAATAATCCATTCTATTTGCTTTTTCAAGTCAATTGGTATCTCTGAAAGTTCTTCAAGGTCATAATCCATATATGCATTTTCAGCCGAGCTATTTACTTGATGTTGTAAAATTTTCTTATCACGCTCTTGATGTAACCATAAAATCTGAGGAGTAAATAGATGAAGTATTCCTTCTACCCATTTATCAAGCACTTGCCAATATGGATCATTAATTAAAGTCATTTTATAACGTTTTAGCAAGCGAGCAGTATGTTCAGAACCATACCAAATTTCTGAGGTTACCCATCGATTTACTGTAAATAAACGAATTGGTTGTCCAAATTGATTCATACCAATCGCTACCAAATGCGTCATGGGATTATCGATGTATCTATCCCAATCTGTCAAAGGTGCAGGCTTAATGCTTTTAGGGATATGTTTATAACGTAAAAAACAATGAAAATGACCATGTTCCGTACTTTCGTAATTTTCACGGTGGCAATGATAGAAATATTGCGCTCCAGTTTTATGATCGATGCGATCTCCCTTTGGGTAATGATTCATTCGTTCAAAACGCCGTTTATTTTTTAAGGTGTAATGGAGAATGCTTTTTCCTCTATTAGAGATCATCCATTGTTGTGCTTCTAAAACTTGTTGTGCATAACCTAAATAAGTTTTTTTATGCCATCTACTGAGTTGGGGTAAATTAAATTCCGAGTGAGTCATCATATCTTTACTACATAAGAGAAGACAATATAATGAAGAGGTAGTAGAAACTACCTCTTTACAAAATAAACTACTGATTAGTCACCAGAGCAACCACCGCAGCCTTTGCAACCTTTACAACCTTTGCAACCTTTACAGCCAGTACAACCTTTGCAACCATTGCAACCTTTACAGCCAGTGCAAGAGCTTGAAGTAGCTGGAGTAGAAGCATCTGCATAAGCAACAGAAACTACAGGAGCTGCTAATACAGTTAATAGTGCGGCTACCGCCATTGTTGATTTTTTCATAATTTTTACTTCCTTGATAGTTAATGATTTTTTAACCCAATTAGATATTAGCAAATAAATTAGGATTTTGCTTCTTTTTTTAAGAAAAATTTTGCGTCCTTAATAAGGTTTTTAACAATTTATTCTGCCCCTTACATCTTATATAGATCCAGTTGCTACTTAGAACTATTCAGCCAGAAGACAGGCAAGGGACTCATTGCGAAAACACTATCGTAACAGCACTTCAAACGCTCTCAGGATAAAGCATGCGTTAGAACGCAGAATCAATTACCACCAGCTCCTATATTTTTAAAACTTTCCTTGAGAATTTAGAATAAATTACATTGATATGGATTAAAATTTTATGATAGCTCGTTTTTAGAGGTGAATAAAAGAATTTTATCAAGCATCTTTGTAGGCAAAATCCTTTTTAGTAAAATCATTAAATGAGAAGGAATTGTAACTGGGTATTTTGTTTTAGGCCTTTTAGATTCTATGGCATGGTGCAATTTTTTGATTACTGCATCAGGCTGCCTAGTAAAAATGGAAGCAGTTTTTTTTTGTTTAAATTCCTCTAACATGCGCTCATATTGCTTGCTAAAATAACTATGTTGTTTCTCTATGTAATTCAAAGAATTATCAACACAATTATCCCTAAAACGGCTCTCGATAGGCCCAGGTTCTACAGTAATAACATCAATCCCCGATGATTGTAATTCTAGCCTTAATGTATCGCTGATGCCTTCTACTGCATACTTTGAAGCATTGTATGCACCACGGAAGGGCATACTAATAATACCTAATATTGAACTAATGTTAATGATACGACCATGCCCCTGTTTCCGCATAACAGGAATTGCTAGGTTTGTAAGCTCCACTAATCCGAAAACATTTGTTTCAAACTGAGTACGCAATACTTCACGAGTAATATCCTCCAAAGCACCTGCTTGACCATATCCTGCATTATTGATCAAAACATCTATTCGCCCTTCTGTTTTGGCTAATACCTTTGCAAATGCATTTTGAATCGAAGATGAATCAGAAACATCCAACTGCACGGCTTCAAGTCCAATGTTCAATAGTTTTTCTACATCTTTTTCTTTTCTGCATGAGCCAATTACTCTATGCCCTCTTTTTTTTAAAGCAAACGCAGCATCAAATCCAATACCACTTGAACACCCAGTAATTAGAATTATTTTTTCCTTCATTTATTGATCCGAAATAGTTCATAAAATAATTTATAATCGATAATTCTAAATGGAACAATAGGTTTTGTTGCAATTTGTTGGTGGACTTTACTTTAAAATAATTAAGGTGAAGTTAATAAATATTGCTTAAGTGTAAAATGTAACCAAAGAATCTGTTTCTGCTTTAACTTCTAATGCTAACCTCTGCCTCAATTAATCACGAGGGAGTTATCATGCCTTTTTTTCAAAAGAACACTTACACAACTGCAGTAGAAAAAATTAATGCAGCAAAAAATTTGTTGGTGCAAAAACAACTAGCAGAAGAACAAACAGACTTTTTCTTTGATATGTTGAATGCTCGAATTAATGATTTTGAGACTGCGCTAAAGGAAAAACAGGAATCTTATGAACGAGAACAAATAATAGAGCAATACAACCGTTTCGCTAAAACGCTATTCCAGTGTTTATCCAAACCCCAATCTACTCTTTTTTATACAAACAATTATCATAATCAAAAATATCATCCTGTTGGAATTAATGAGGTAATAAAAAAAGAGCCAATAAAACAAAACATTTCCATTGCAACTGCTGTTTTAGGCGCAGCGCTAATCCTAGCATCTTTAGCTGCCTTTGCATTTAATCCACTTATTGGTGCAATACTTTTACCTTTAGGAATTATGTTATTAGCACCCGCTTGCCTTTACTTATTAACACCAGAGCCACTCAATGCGACGCCTAAAAAGCTTGAAGAGAAAATTATTTTTCAAACAGGCGCAAATTTGATCAATCCATCTGTAAAATTTGAAGAAATGCAAGAGCTTGATGCTTCTGTGGATCCTTTTGATAACCCCGTCTACACTAGGGCAATGTAAAAAGCTCAAGTGAATTTTATAAGATTTCATGGAATTTTCCTAAATTTGAGCTATCATTCAATTTTTGATTTCAGGAGCTTTTTATGAAAGTAGGTCGTGACAGCTTGTCAACAAAATGCGTATTGCAAGTAGATGATAAAACATATCATTATTTTAGTTTAAAAGAAGCTGAGCATAAACATTTTAAAGGCATTAATCGCCTCCCATACTCTCTAAAAGTTCTGCTAGAAAATCTATTACGCTTTGAAGATGACAATACTGTTACTACCAAAGACATTAAAGCCATTGCTGAATGGTTACATCAGAAAACATCTCAGCATGAAATTGCATTTAGACCTGCACGCGTGCTCATGCAGGATTTTACTGGGGTACCCGCGGTAGTAGACCTCGCTGCCATGCGTGCTGCAATTGCGAAAATGGGAGGTAATCCAGATAAAATTTCTCCGCTTTCTCCTGTTGATTTGGTTATTGATCATTCTGTCATGGTAGATAAATTTGGTACTCAGGATGCCCTAACTGTCAATACAGAAATTGAACTAAAACGTAATAAAGAGCGATATGAATTTTTACGTTGGGGACAAAAAGCATTTAATAATTTTCAAGTTGTGCCACCAGGAACAGGTATTTGTCATCAAGTAAACCTTGAGTATCTGGGTAAAACTGTATGGAGCAGCGAGGATAATGGTAACTTATATGCTTATCCTGATACCCTAGTGGGTACTGATTCTCATACGACTATGATTAATGGTCTGGGTATTTTAGGTTGGGGCGTGGGCGGCATCGAAGCGGAAGCAGCAATGTTAGGACAACCTGTATCGATGCTCATACCTGAAGTGATTGGATTTAAATTATCTGGAAAGATGAAAGAAGGGATCACAGCAACTGATCTCGTACTTACAGTAACACAAATGCTTAGAAAAAAAGGTGTGGTTGGCAAGTTTGTTGAATTTTATGGGCCAGGTTTGAGTGATTTACCACTCGCTGATCGAGCAACTATTTCTAATATGGCTCCTGAATATGGAGCAACATGTGGATTTTTCCCAATAGATAAGGAAACGCTTCGTTATCTCGATTTAACTGGACGCGATAAACATACCGTCGCTCTAGTAGAGGCCTATGCTAAAGCTCAAGGCATGTGGTACGACAAAGAGAGCGAAGATCCCGTGTTTACTGATACCTTAGAGCTAGATTTAAGCACTATTGTACCTTCCTTAGCAGGCCCGAAAAGACCTCAGGATAAAGTAACTCTTAGCACATTACCTGTTGAATTTTCTAACTTTCTTAAAGAAGCAGGCAAAGAGGACGAGAAAGATACTTCATTTGCAGTTAAAAATCATGACTTTCAAATGAAACATGGAAATGTAGCCATCGCTGCGATTACTAGTTGCACGAACACCTCCAACCCTAGTGTGCTTATGGCTGCAGGTTTAGTTGCTAAAAAAGCAGTTGAAAAAGGACTTACCCGTAAGCCTTGGGTTAAATCGTCTTTAGCACCAGGCTCCAAAGTGGTTACTGATTATCTCAAACAAGCTGGGTTACAATCTTATTTAGATCAATTGGGTTTTAATTTAGTAGGCTATGGATGCACGACTTGTATCGGTAATTCCGGCCCACTTCCTGATGCAATTTCTCATTGCATCAGTGATCATGATTTGGTTGTTTCTGCTGTCTTATCAGGAAATCGTAATTTTGAAGGACGAGTACATCCTCAAGTTAGAGCAAACTGGTTAGCTTCACCACCTTTAGTTGTTGCTTATGCATTATGCGGAACAACAACGATTGATCTCAGCAAAGAGCCAATAGGCAAAGACAATCATGGTAATGATGTCTATTTGAAAGATATTTGGCCCTCAAATGCAGAAATTGCTGCTGAAGTATCAAAAGTTACAGGCAGTATGTTCCGCAAAGAATATGCCGAAGTATTTCGTGGTGACGAGCATTGGCAAGCAATTAAAACCAGTAGCGGTAAGACTTATGAATGGGATGAGGGCTCGACTTACATCCAACATCCACCATTTTTTGATAACTTACAAGCAAAGCCCGAGCCCATTAAGCCCATTAAAAAGGCTTATGTACTGGCTCTGTTTGGTGATTCGATTACTACTGATCATATCTCCCCCGCTGGCTCAATTAAAGCGAATTCTCCCGCAGGTTTATATTTAAAATCGAAAGGAGTCGATGAAAAAGAATTTAATTCTTATGGTTCCCGACGTGGTAACCATGAAGTGATGATGCGGGGCACTTTTGCCAATATTCGCATTCGTAACGAAATGACTCCTGGCCAAGAAGGAGGAATTACACGTTATATTCCCACAGGCGAAGTGATGCCAATTTATGACGCAGCGATGCTTTATCAGCAACATCATCATGATCTTGTTATCATAGCAGGAAAAGAATACGGTACAGGCTCATCAAGAGATTGGGCTGCAAAAGGCACTAATTTACTCGGGGTCAAAGCAGTAATTACCGAAAGTTTTGAACGCATCCATCGCTCGAATTTAATTGGTATGGGAGTTTTACCTTTACAATTTTGCAATGATACGACACGTAATACTTTGAATCTAAAAGGAGATGAGCGAATTAGTATCGACGTATCTGATTCATTAAAACCTGGTTCAAAGATCTCAGTAACGATAGAGCGGGCGGATGGCCAAGTAGAACAAATTCAAACCCTATGCCGTATCGATACCGCTGATGAATTAGAATACTATAAAAATGGAGGTATTTTACAGTACGTTCTAAGAAATTTATGTGCTTGATGTAAAATTGGGTTGGATTTTAGCTTAGCAGTAATCTGGTTTTTCTAAAAAGAAACTTTGATGTCGAAATACTCAATAAGTATACATCCCTCCTGTAGATATCCCGCAAACACGCGGGATATCAAAACTCTTAAACAGGCATTTGATAAAAACCAACCGATAGTAACTCTACATCCAAGTTATTGGCGGTTTAACCTAAACCGCAATTATTAAGGATTAATCATGAATCACCCCAAAAAGGTTTTAAGCGTCTTCTCTTTGGTAATGATTAACGTAATCGCTGTTGATAGTCTACGCACCCTACCCATCAGTGCTAAATTAGGGCTATCCTTAATCTCTTATTACGTTGTTGCCGCATTCGCTTTTTTTATTCCCGTATCTCTTGTAGCAGCTGAATTAGCAACAGCATTTCCTAATACTGGTGGAATCTATGTGTGGGTTCGTGAAGCGTTTGGCAAACGAGCTGCGTTTATCACTATTTGGCTGCAATGGATATATAATGTAGTTTGGTATCCTACTATACTCGCATTTATAGCAGCTACATTATCTTATTTATTCGCTCCTGAATTAGGAAATAATAAATTTTATTTATTAAGCACCGTGCTCGTATTATTTTGGTTATTCACCATCCTCAATTGTTTCGGGATGAAAATATCTAGCATCATGAGTACTGTTGGAGCAACCGTTGGTACCATATTTCCGATGCTGTTCATTATTGTTCTTGCTGTATTTTGGGGAATGGAGGGGAAGCCCATAGCCGTAGGCTATTCTTCTAATTTATTACCGAACTTTGAATCATTGGGTAATTTATCACTTTTTGCTGTTGTCTTATTTGGTTTACTCGGTATGGAAATGTCTGCTGTACACGCAGAAGAAGTTAAAAACCCTCAACACGATTATCCAAAAGCATTGTTTTATTCAACAATATTGGTTATTTCTACTCTCTCTTTAGGTTCCCTAGCTATTGTTATGGTAGTTCCTAATGCAAATTTAAGTGTCGTATCCGGACTTATTGATGCTTATGCAGTATTTTTTAATGCGTATCATATGCCCTGGATGACTTCTGTGATTGCTGTGTTAATTATTTTAGGTGGACTTAGTGGTGTATCAGCATGGATTATTGGACCAACTAAAGGATTAATGGTCTCTGCACGTGATGGTTCCTTACCCGCCAAGTTTGCAAAAACTAACAAATACGGCGTTCCGACAAACATCCTCTTAGCGCAAGCCATTATTTTTACTATTTTAAGTACTGCTTTTATTTTGTTAGACTCTATCAATGCAGCCTATTGGATGCTCAGCGATTTATGTGCTCAAATGGCATTATTAGTGTATGTCTTCATGTTTGCAGCAGCTATTAAACTAAGATATAGCAAACCACATCAACATCGAACCTATACTATTCCAGGAGGAAACAAAGTCATGTGGCTTGTATCTGGAATAGGTATTTTATGTTGTCTCGTGGCTATTTTGATTGGTTTTGTACCACCCACGCAAATTCCAGTAGGCAATGTAATGGTTTTTGAATCATTCCTCATTGGTGGATTAATTCTATTTGTATTAATTCCATGGTTTTTGGCTAAAAAGCATTGATGATTAAAAATTCATGCTTAATTATTTTAATCTATAATAACCCAGGGAAGTTGCCTGGGTTTAATAGACTAGCCCTCTTGAGAAACCCAATAGCCGTAATTTTCTTAATTCATGCCTAAAGAAAGTAGCCCTCACCTTATAACGACCATTCATATCGTGTTCAACAAGTAGCTAGTAAAAATATCGATCTCCTGATGATGAGTTGTTGTACAAATTTTAAATTATTACTCAAGTAACCTAGCGATGCAACGCATGTTAATTGCATTGAATCATATTTCAAAATTACAAAATCAGAATACCCCCAACACATTCTGATGAGTCACTTTAATTTCCTCATAACCCTGCACTGATTAAATTTAATACAAAAGTATTTCTTTTGAGGAGTGTGTTATGCCTAATATATCTAACAAACCGATTATGATCCTGGCTGTAATCGAACCAGGAACAATGGGGGACTTATCATTTATAGATAAAATGATTGATACTTATCAACGGAATAATAATGATCAATCATTTGTCATTCTACTTAATGATATGGGAGACGAGTCATTAAAGGATAAAAGTCTCGTCCAGGCTTTAAAAAATAAGATTGGTGAAGAAAATGTACGCATTATTCATAGCGAAAGCAAAAGATCTGAAGCAATCGCTCAATCTTGGCAATTAAGAGAAGAAATTGCCAAGATTCAGCCTAAAGGTATTGTTTATGGTCCAATGATAGTTGAAAAAGATTGTGCTGCCTCTAAACGATTAGCAGCTATCAATAATATACCTTTTATTGTTATACCCGAGTATAGCTATAAATATTTTGGTTCTAATTCGATTCCAACTGGGCCTGGACCAGAAGCTAGTGGTATGTTTTTAGGTAACTTTGAAGAAAGCCAAACAATACATGTTGAAGACGAGCAAAAAATTGGAAAGCCATTAATCCAAATGGAAGAGGAAAACCAAATATTTTTTGCTTATCTGAATAATCATGAATCTGGACCTAGAGTAAATCCAGACACATTCAAAAAAGAATTACTAAGTTATTTGTATTTTGTCACCAGTACAATAGTCAATTCAGAGAATCAAAAACCAGCAGAGGTTTTTACTCGAATTACGTCTGACATTTTTGACTCTTATATTAACGAGTTAAAACAAAACAATCCGTATGAGTGTCATTTTAAAATCAAATACAAAGGGGAAACACATAATATTCCCGGTAAAGATGGAATGAATGATAACGTGGTAACAATTAATTTAAACAATCCATTTCCACTTAGAAAAGATACTATGATTACAATGATGCAGGCGTGTAAGCGACAAAAAAATCCTGTTTGCGCGACAGGAGATCAATCCCTTAGCGAAACAATTTCGATAGGAGTACCTTTTTTTTATCAAACCATGCCCTGGAAAAGAGATCTTGCTCTTGATTTAGCTGCAACAGCAAAATCAAATGGACTTGATGGTATAAGTGAAATGAATAAAAAGGGACTTACTTTTAATTGTTTATACGATGCAGATCAATTTGCAAAAAAATACAATGAAAATAAAAATGAATGGGCAACTCAGTATGAAAAATTAAGTAGTTCTATACCTGATTTACATCAAGACCTACCTCAAAGGATTGAAAGTAGCATCCAAAATCACTCCCAATTAGGCTACACCCATAGAAATAGATTTCATGCGTTTCCTGTGGACTCTGAAAAATTTAATGGAGTGTTTAGAGGAGATACACTGAAAGCAAATATATTAGCCGATATTAAAGATAAACTTTTAGGCGCACCAAATGAAGATACCCTAAATATGATAGTCCGTGGATTTAAAGAGTCAAACGAGTATAACATACTAAGAACTGGGCAAAGTGTAAGAACAAGAGTGCTTAATTTAGAAACCAGTTCAATCAAAGAATTCAATAAAATAGTAGAAGAAGCAAAGGAGGCGTTACGATCTAAATCTAATTTATCTATGGAAGGATAAATTAAGTAGTAATAACAGCAATCAATAATATAGAACAAAGAATGTATCGTTCAACCTATGTAGAAAAAGTACATGTTATCTAGAGAGGCCACCGTTGCATAGCCTCTCTAACAAAACTCTGTTTCTGCTTTTTTAAATCTCTGGAGAAGAAAAACTCATTCTAATAGGCAAACATATCAATCACAGATTGATTCCACAAATTGGGTTGTTCAAAGCTAGATAAATGCCCTGCATCAGCTAAAATGACAAGTTGGCTATTTTTAGAAAGAGCATGCATCGCGACACTTTGTTGTGGAGAAATGATCTTATCAAATTCACCTGTTATAATAAGCACAGGTACTGTAGTTGTCGCCAACACGTGCGAAGTCGTTTCACGTAACGCCATACCTCGCAATGCAGAAGCAAGAGCAGTTGGTTTTTGCTGAGTTAAAATATGATAAAGATAAGCTTTAATTTCCTCCGAAGCATTTGGAGAAAGAGACTTTGCCATAAATCCTTTTATTAGACTATCTATCCCGTTTTCTAATACATCAAGAGCCGTAGCTTCTCGCGTAGCTTTCATTTCTTCGCTATCAGCTAGAGTTTGAGTATTGGAAAGCACTAATCCTGCTGTTTTATTTGTATATTTTTGCAGAAATGCAAGAGCAATATAGCCACCCATTGATTCGCCTGCAATAATTGCTTTATCAATGTTTAAGTAATCCAGCAATTGTTTTACTTCATCCGCATATTCACTCATTGAAATTGCCCGTCCATCCCCTCCTGATGATTGGCCAAAGCCCCATAAATCTAAAGTAATAACATGAAAATGTTTTTTTAGCCCTTCCAGTTGGGGTTGCCATAAGCGTTGATCAGTTGGAAATGCATGAATGAGTAGAAGAGGTTTGCCTTGGCCAACTTCGGTGTAGGAAATAAATTGATCAGCATTAGACAGTTTCATTGTTGACGCAAGCAGAGTAGTATTGAAAAAACAAAGACATAGAAGTAAAATTATGTAGCATCGTTTCATCAAAATCACTCCACTAAGCGTTTGTAACTTCCAGTTATTGTGACTATATAGAGAAAAGTATAACCATAGAGGCCTTAGCCTAATTACTAAAATTCAAATTTTACTCATGGCTGGGCCAAGGCCCAACCTGAAACTTATTAATCCGGCAAAGACATTAAGCTTGCATTACCACCCGCAGCGGTAGTATCTACGGTATAAGTTCGTTCATGACAAAGCCTAATTAAATAATTAGGTCCCCCTGCTTTGGGTCCTGTCCCTGATAGTCCCTCTCCTCCAAAAGGTTGTAAGCCTACAACAGCACCTATCATATTGCGGTTCACATAACAATTACCTGCATGGACTCTTTGCCTGATATATTCAACAGTTTCATTAATTCGGCTATGAATTCCTAAAGTTAAACCATAGCCGGTGGCATTGATTTGTTCAATAATGAGATCTAAATCTTTTCTCTTGAATTGAATGACATGCAACACAGGGCCAAATACCTCCTTCTCCAATGCACTTATATGGTCTATTGCAATAGCAGTCGGTGGCATAAAATAGCCTGATTCAAGTGATTCATCTAATGGACATTGATAAATAATTTCAAAACGTTTTTTCATATTATCTACATGATCGCTTAATGTAGATAAAGCGGTTTTATCAATAACGGGTCCCACATCAGTAACTAACCAACGAGGATCACCCACTACTAATTCAGCCATGGCACCTTTTAAAAGTGCTATTGTTCTTGGATAAACTTCCTCTTGTACAAATAACACACGTAGCGCCGAACATCTTTGGCCTGCGCTTCCAAACGCAGAGTTTACCGCATCAACAACTACTTGTTCCAACAGGGCAGAAGAGTCAACAATCATCGCATTTTGTCCCCCGGTTTCAGCAATTAAGGGAATAATTTCCCCACCGCGTGTCGCCAAAGAACGATTGATAAGATGTGCTGTGTCCGTTGATCCAGTAAAGAGAACCGCTTTTATTCTTTTATCCGCCACTAATGCAGCACCAATCGTCTCGCCAGGCCCAGGAAGCAATTGTACTACGCCTTCCGGAACTCCTGCTTGAAGCAGCAATTTAACAGTATATGCAGCAATTAAAGGAGTTTGTTCTGCAGGTTTAGCTATAACGCAATTTCCAGTAGCCAGCGCGGCAACAACTTGGCCTGTAAAAATAGCTAAGGGAAAATTCCATGGGCTAATGCATAATACGGTTCCGCGTGGATGAAGACTTAACTCATTTAACTCACCGGTATAGCCTGATAAGCGTACAGAATGGGTCAATATTTGCTGTGACTGCGCTGCATAATAACGACAAAAATCAATCGCTTCCCGCACCTCAGCGATGCAGTCATTCATTGTTTTACCTGCCTCAAGACACGCTAAAGCCATAAGCTCTGTATCATTTTCTTGCAATAAATCAGCAAAACGATTGAGGCATGCGGCTCTTTCTCGAACAGAGGTACTTGACCATATAGAAAAAGCCTTTGTCGCTTGTGATAAGGCGTACTCTACATCTTCAAGCGTTGCATTTTGAACCGTTCCAATGATATTTTCAATTTGCTGTGGTGACTCTATTTGTTGCTTTTCACCTTTAGAGAGGACACTCCCTGCCACAATAGGCCCTGAAGCCCATTGTTGCAATTTAATTTTTGCCATTTTTTGCTGTAACAAAGTACGTTCAATACGATCAGAAAAATCAAAACCTTTAGAATTTTTTCTAGAGGGTTGAAATATATCTTCTGGCAAAGGAATGTTTTTATTCATTTTATGCAATAAAGACTGAGCTTTTTCAACAGGATCTTCAACTAAAGAATTTATAGGCGCTTTATCATCAACAATACGATTGACAAACGAAGAATTAGCACCATTCTCTAATAGCCTCCTTACTAAATAAGGTAGTAAGTCTTCATGACTTCCTACAGGTGCATAAATACGGCATGGGATACCATAACGCTCCGCGGGTACGATTTGCTGATATAACTCATTCCCCATCCCATGGAGGCATTGAAACTCAAAATCTCGATAATCTCCTGTGATGTTCAAGATCATAGCAACAGAATAAGCATTATGAGTGGCAAACTGTGGGTAAATTGCATCAGTCATAGTTAAAATTTTCTTTGCACAGGCCTGAAAGGAAACATCTGTAAAAACTTTTCGTGTAAACACAGGGTACTCTGCCAATCCTTGCATTTGCGTTTTCTTAATTTCACTATCCCAATATGCACCTTTAATTAAACGCACCATTATACGTCGCTTCTTTCGTCTTGCGAGTGCAGCAATCCAATCTAATACATAAAAGGCTCTTTTTTGATAGGATTGAACTGCTAAGCCGAAGCCATTCCATCCGTCTAAACTTTCATCATCAAAGACACGTTCGATTACATCAAGAGATAGCTCTAAACGCTCAGATTCTTCAGCATCAACCGTTAAAGCAATTCCGTATTCCTTTGCTAAACAAGCCAATGCTAACAGTTTAGGTGTCAATTCAGCCATAACGCGATCGTGTTGACTTTCATTATAACGTGGATGTAATGCGGAAAGTTTGATAGAAATTCCTGGGCGTTTATATACATCGGAGTCTTTTGCGACCTGTTTACCTATAGCCTCTATTGCTCGTTTATAGGCTTCGAAGTAACGCATCGCATCCACAGAAGTAAGTGCTGCTTCACCTAGCATATCGTAAGAATAACGATAACCTTGAGCCTCTTTCTTTTTGGCACGCATGAGCGCTTCATTGATGGTTCGCCCCATCACAAATTGTTTGCTCATAATGCGCATTGCTTTATCTACTGCCTTTCTAACTACAGCCTCACTACTGCGATTAATAAGTTTCATTAATGATTTTGTTAACGTAGTTTGTGCTTTTTCAGGAGTAAGGATCTTTCCAGTTAACATTAATGCCCAGGTTGTTGCATTTACAAAAAATGAATCACTCTGACCAATGTGAGATTTCCAGTCACCGCCAGATAATTTATCTTTAATCAAATTATCAATTGTGGCGCTGTCAGGCACGCGAAGTAATGCTTCAGCAAGACACATCAGTGCAATGCCCTCTTCACTTGATAAAGCATATTGTGTCAAAAATGAATCAATACCAGTACTTTTTTTACGCTCAGTTCGTACTAACTCAACTAATTTAGTTGCACTGTTTCTAATAGCAATCAATTGCTGTTCACCTAGTGTCGCTTTTTCACAAAGCTCTGTTATCAATGATAACTCGTCAACACGATAGGCCTGACTAATGGCAGCTCGTATTCCTTCGGGTAACTGCATGATTTGCTTTTCCAGCATAGTATTCTCCGAAATCAAACTTAGAACTATTCTTTTGACTCTTTCTCTCTAAAACTTAGATGAGATAGGTAGAATCAGGGGTTAGGATAGTTTTAAAAGGAAGAATGAAGTATAGTTTAGTACCCTATAAAATGGAATGCACTTAAACTATTTTTGCTGTAAAAATTACCTTTTTCAGCATGAAATGAAGATAAAGCAACTCATTTTCAGCACAAATTAAGATTTATTTATAATCTAAAAGTACAAATTAATACATGTTTGTTAATTTTTTATACACACAAACAGGTTTAAATTTTTACTTTTAGACTAGTTTTAAGTCAGACTCGGCTTGCAACACCGAATTAAACCTATGAATTGAGTAATATTTCACCCTGATGAACAATTAAGGCCCTTCTAATTTTACAATTACATGATTTGTTAATATAATCACCATTTTTTTGAAGAACAGTAACGGTGAATAAGAAAAACAAAGGAGAAGTATGAATACTTTATTGACTCTAGTCTCAACTTTGATTTTGACCAGTAATATTACAACGAGCACTGCTTCGTTTGCTCAGTCTGAAACTGATATTAATACTAAAGTAGAACACTTAAGCCATAAGGCACCACAGTTAAACAAAAAAGTATTAAAACTTGCTTTAACTGCTTATAAAAATGCGAGCAAAAAAGGTAGTGTTAAAAAGCCTGTATTGACTGTAATTGACTACTCATTACCCTCAAATAAGCAACGTATGTGGATCTTTGATCTTCGTAGAGAACGCCTTCTTTACAATACTTATGTTGCACACGGTAGAAATTCTGGTGTAAATAGAGCAAATCACTTTTCTAATGTCCCTTCCAGCAAACAATCCAGTTTAGGAACTTACATTACAAAAGATACCTATATTGGTAGTAAAGGTTACTCCTTAAACTTACAAGGTTTAGAGAAAGGCATCAACGATAATGCATTAAGTCGACGCGTAGTGATACATGGTGCGTGGTATGTGGAGCCAGACTTTATAAAAAAAGCTGGGCGCGCAGGATTATCTTGGGGCTGTCCAGCAGTCGCACAAACGCTAGCAAAACCAGTAATTAATACCATCAAAAATGGTTCTGTAATTTTTGCTTATTTTCCTGATAGAAAGTTTTTATCGCGTTCTGGCTACTTGGTAGGATAAATAAAGCCAGGGTTCCCACCCTGGCTTCCGCAGTCATCCGTATAAGAACTATAAGTTCTTATTGTCATCCTGACAAAATCACATCCATATGATTGCAATTCCTTTTGTCTGACTTACATCCGTATAAGTCATGTCTTAAATGTAGCAACAGAAAATAGGAAGCGCAAGGCTGTTAAAACTAGAAACGCCTTAATGAGTAACTTGAAACCAAAAGATTAAATTTTAAAAAAAATTTTTAAAACAATCAGTTAGTTTAATATTTATGAAGTTCGACTTAAAATAACGGCAATTGTCTTTAATGAAATTGAGAAATTTCTTACAAGAAATCAAGCAAAAAACTTCCTGTTAATTCTGTAAAAAATAACATACCAATCAATTTCAAAAAGAAATAATCAACGATATACATGTCTAATGCTTGATTCTCTCGAAAGATATGCTAGTTTATTCAGCATCTCGATTTTGCTTTAGAGAAAAATGATGGATAAACAATCGTTAACAACAGTAAAAAAAGACAAGCTCCAAATTATTGACTGGCTTATTGAACATTTTCCCAATGCCTTTTTTAAAAAAGGCAGCCAAATAAAACCCCTAAAGATTGGTATATTTGATGATATCATTGATTTCTATGAGCGGTTGGACTCTCCTCCTTTTAGTAAAAAATCACTTCGTGATGCGTTAAGCTATTACAGCGCCTCCCCTGCTTATTTAAATTGTCAAAAAGAAAATGCTGCACGAATTGACATCTACGGTAATGAAGTTGACGTGGTTACCCAGGAGCAAGCTAAATACGCCTATCAGCGCTATCAAGAACGATATAGCAAAAAGAAAAACTTAGAAAAAAAGAATAAATATACTTTTGTACCCAGGGGGGTTGGCATTTACTACCCCGACGCCGTACTGCTATAAAGTTAAGGAAGAAAGTAGGTTGGGTCGAGACCCAACCTACAATCTGACGCGTATTTTCATTAACTTCAGGGCAGTGCAATGTCACGCTCGGGGAGCAAATGTCGACAGCCCCTTGTATACTCATTCTATTTTGAGCTGCGGTGTTTACATGAAATAAACACCGCTATTGATAACCGGGATAGATGCTGAGACAATTTAAGATGCAGGTATTTATTGAAAGACTTTTACAGGATGTCTTTTTAGATCCCACAGTGAAAAACATTGTCAACAAACCTGATTTTTAATCTAAAATTATTACAAATGGATAATGAAGCAAAGGGATGAATCATGTGTATCAAACTGGCTATTTTTCTCATTTGGACTTTCTCTTATGCTTATGCTACTGATCAATCAACCATTGGAAATTGGACACAAAATTTACTAATAGAAACACTTTCTGCAAGTTATAAAGACACTCCCGAGGAGATCAGCACTGTACAGAAAAACTATCTTCCCTATGCATGGGGCCCAATGCATCAATTTTTACTTGATAAACGCGTTGAAATAAATGAAAAAATGCTAACTTTACATCCAAAGATATTAACCACGCCCCAAATAATAAAAAGCGATAATTGTGAATTAACTCCTTGTTGGCAAGTCATTCAATCGTTTAATATCCCAGAGCTATCACTTAATATTGATTTATCACTGCAAGTCATTCCAGGAAATATCGTTAAAGGCTCTTCCTCCCCTTTTGTTGTTCAAAGCCTCTCAATGATCTTACGTTATTATTGATAACCAAATTATTGCGGAATTTGCACGAGGCCTCATCCTTGTAACGCTAATAAATAATTCACTTTCAAATCAGTTCCCAGGGAAGCTTTTCTTAAAAAAGGGTTATAATCCATTCCTTTCATATCAATTAATTTAAATCCAAACGAACGAGCTATTGCAAGTAATTCGCTGGGTTTTATAAACTTTCCATAATCATGTGTCTGTTTGGGTAATAAATTTAATAAATATTCCGCAGCGATAATTGCACTAACATAAGCTTTGACTGTTCTACTAATCGTGGATAGAAATAAAAAACCCTTTGGTTTAAGCAGCCGTCTGCAATGTTGCAAAACCAGCTCAGGATTCTGTACATGCTCCAGCATTTCCATACAAGTTATTACATCAAAGCGCTGATCGTTATATGCTTCAACAGAAGTACAAAAATAATCAATGTTTAGATGGTTTGTTTTTGCATGCTCTTGCGCAACCAGTATTGTATCAATTTCAGCATCTATACCAGTAACTTTCGCTCCTGAATTCGCCATAGTTTCGCAAAGAATACCACCACCACACCCTACATCTAAAACATTTAAATCCAATAATGGAATATGTTGCTGTATAAAATCAAGACGTATTCCATTAATATCGTGTAATGTTCTCAAAGGGCCTTCAGTATCCCACCATAACTTAGCATGTTGGGCAAACTTATTAATTTCTTCGGGATTCACAGTTGTTTCCGTATTACTCATGGTGTAATAAGTCCAAAGATTTAAAAAAATGAATCACTTGAGGATTCGTAATGAAACTGACATTATAGGGGTGTTCAGCAATAAGACCTACAGGTAATTTATCAAGAGCGGCAGTTTTTGCAATTTTACCTAACAAAATCAATTGGATATCCGGTTTAATTAGGGCTAGCTGAGTAAAAACACTTTGTATAAAAGGCATCCATTTACGTGCATGGTATGGAACCTTCCCTTCACTATAAACTAAGCAGGCGTTGAGTAATAAAATACCTTTTTGCAGCATTTTTTCAAACAATTCATTTGCTGTTTGCACCAATGAATCTTTGTTAATAAGAGCAATACGTGCTTGTGAAGTATCCTCTTTGAGATCGCCACGAGCTTTTAATAACATTTTGATTATATTACGTAAAGAAGTTGCTCTATTAACCGTTTTACTCAGACCATTTAAACTCCATAAACTACCTACCGAATTATCCCAAAATGCATATCCATTCGCCGATTCCTTACGTGGATAAGGCGACTCACCAAGTAAGATATATTGAGTTTTTGTAAGCGGTAAACTGAATGCTGTTAATAATCGCTCTTTTCCTGGCAACCAATTTTCGGTAGTCATAAGCTGGTGTAAATAGTCTTGATCCATGCTTTCTAAAGCATTATTTAGAATCCCCTTCCATTCAGAATGACAATGATGTAAAAAAAATTGATTTTTCACTTTATTATCCAGTAGCGAGGAATCAAAAATCACTTCCATAATGCCCCCTTTTTAATTACAATGATGATTGGTTAAACACTCTTTATGGAAGTCATGAGTACTACAGCAAAACCACGAAGCACCTTCACTAGTGATGCCATCCATAATCGTAACTGTTACGCCTATTTTCTTCAATTAAAACCACTCTTAAATAAAAAAATTAATACTCTATTGCCTGTTTTTACCAAAGTACAATCACTAATGATGCAAGAATATAATGACAACTATCCTTACGGTGATTTATATTCCTCATGTATCGCTTCATTAGAAGAGTTCATCAGCAATAACTCAATTAACAAGATAAAAATTCTGGATGATTTAGTTCAAGCCGTCTATCATAATGACAATCATATTCTTGAAAAACCTTCTGAATGGATAAATGACATAGGTGCAAAAACTCGTCCTCAAAAACCCACAGCGAATAAAATTAAACAAAAAATAAAAGATACATATAATCCGATTAATCAGCGAACACCAAATAATGTTGGTAGCGTCTTTAGCCGTTTGTACTCCTTATTTTCGAAAGATTTTAAACCTCAGTATGAAACGAATCTACCGACAATTAAAAATTACTCTTATAAAAATGGTTTAGATCCCATCGAGTATCGTTTTAGCACCCAAGCTCAACGTCATAATGGCAAAACTAGAGTTAGTCCTCTTTTTAAACGTTGGTTACAGATCAATGCTGAAAAAAGCAGTTCGGCGCAACCAATATGCCATATCTATTTTAATAATCTTGGGCTAGATCGAAGCGATCTGAATATAGCAGGCTCTAAAGAAAGACAGTTTACTCTTGAACTTCATAAACTTGAAAAAAATCCAAGTTATAAAGTTTTGGTGATTACTCTCCCTGCCCATGAAGGTTTAATGGACTCAAACCATTATAAGATAAATAATGATCGGCTACCCATTCTTTCTGTTTTTAATGAGTTTCTTGATGTAGCAAAAGGAAAGCACCATAAAAGCGGTATTTCCGATTTTAAAATAAGTCGTGAAGCACGAAAAAAATTGTTTGGTACCGTTAAAAATGAAGAGCTCATCCTAACACGGTTACTTAAAAAAAGTTTTAAAGCTCAAGGCCTGGAAAAAAATCATTTTATATCTACTGCACAGAAACAAGCTATTTGGTTGCATTTTATCAAATACGAACTAACAAATTATATTATTGGGACAATTCAACCTAATAGTTTCAATTTTTCATGTAAAGACGCTATAGACAGAGGAGCCCTCTCGTCATCCTATTATAATTTGATTCGATCTTTTGAATTAAATACACCTATAACTCGAAAAGAGTTTGAACGTTCTATAGATGCTGCAGCTGCTAGCATCAAAGGGCGAGGAATGAACTTTCATAGGAAAATTATTTGGAATGCATTAAACGTGTATGTTAATGCAAACTACGTCAAGCTACTTGCTCATCCTGAAAAATCGTGGCTGATTTACTGGCGTGATATGAATTGTCCCCATAGTCAGGCTGAAGAACTACTTAAAATCAGGCTCGAACAGACTATGAAACAATTGAAGCAACTACCAGAAGATGAAAAAAGTGAAAACTCCAAAAGACTGGGCTTGCAATTGTTGTCCACAACCCTTAAGTTAAATGAACAAAAAGTTAGTGGCAAACGTCTCTTACTCGAAGTAGTCTCGCGAACCTCGGAGTTAATGCATTTATCCACAAAAAAATCAATAAAAAATTACCAAAACTTAGCAAATGAGCTCAAGATTAACCATCCTGCTTTATATGTGCTTGGTGGTCTCATGGAGTTATTACTCGGTGCAATTTTTTACCTTCCTTCTTTAGGATATTCGCAAAAAATGATTGATCATGGACTGGCTACAGCAAATACTGGCTTTTTTGCATCAGACCGAACAAAATTAAGTGATGAAATGCACCAGTTTTCCTTAATTGAAGCTCATAACTTTAATATTGTATAACTTCAGCCTAGATGCTGAAAATTAGCCTCCAGGTATTGTATTAAATAATTCCAAAAAAACAAATTTTTTACTTGCTTATTCATTCTTTGTGGTTAAAAATAGAATCTACAGGGAGATTATTAAACACAGGGAGTGGTGGGCATGGCTAGTAATGAACTAGAACTTGAAGAAAATTTAAAAAAGGAATCAAATCCGTCTGATAAAAATAGAGTCCTTGTTGAAAAGACATTAGAGCAAATGAATTTTTCAGATGCAGCCAAACAATTATTATTAGATCCAAATAGCCCTACATCAGACATAGATAGCTTGCAAAGTATTGCTCTAACGCAAGAACATTTGACCCAGGTTAAAAAAAGCCTAGGCGCCATTGTAGATAGTTTGCAAGATAATCCCAGCCTTATTTCCCGTGCCGCAAAATTTTGGGGCGAGATCCCCTTATGGCAAAGAATTTTAGGTGGTGTTGCTATATCTGGCCCCACATTTCTCGTAGGGGCTGCTGCACACATTGGTTTTTTGGTAACGATTAGCGGTATAAGTGCCCTAGCCTATACAACCAGTGGTATTATTCTTGATGATCATCATTATCACAGCAAAAGCATTGCGCAAAAATTAAAAGAAGGAATTTTTGGTGTAGCCGAAGTGCTTGAATTAACTATTGGCGCATTAGACTCGATTCGCAAAAAACTAGCGATTGAAGTTGAGCGATTTAAAACTGAAAATGACAGGCTTGCCAAAGAAATTACTCACTTAAATGATGAAGTTGAAACCTTGAGTATGCAGGTCGAATGCTTTCAAAAGACTGAAGCGTTGTTACGAAAACAAAAAACGGATCTTGAAAATATCGCAATAACATTGAAGCAAGATTTAGAAAAAAACAGCAAACTCTTCGAAGCAAATCAATTAGAGCTAGCTAGAGTTAAAGGATGGCATGAAAAAAGCTTGGAACAACTGTCTCAAAAAGCTTCTGAATTATCAGAAGTTAGAAAATCTATGGGGACCGAAGTAGAAAAAGCAAAAAAAATCGCCTCGACTTTAGAGACAACCGTCAAATTTTTGACCAATACAGGAATTAATGACACCAAGCAACGCCAAGTCTTTCAAGAAAAGCTTGATAAGTTTTTATCAGAGCAAACAAATAGTTTTGATGAAATTACAGAACGAATGAGTAATGCTGAAAAAGAACTTTCGGAAGTAAAGTCTGAATTAAAAGAGAGTAATGAGCGATATAAAATATTATTAGACCTCCAGGAAAGACTAATTTGTCGCCTGGAACTTCTTGATCAAAGTGTAGACTCAAGTATCAATCCAGAGCCAACCCCTCAAATTATACAAGCTCCAACTCAAAATCAAGAGCCGGCAAAAACTGGCGGGTTACTCAGTGTTTTTGGATTTATGGCTAAACCCCTATGGCCAAGTAGCGTGCCTAAAATTGACCAGAAGGAACAAGAAATCAGCGAAAATATAGAACCTAATGGAGGAAGAAAATTAACTCAATCGCTATAAAATTGAGGGTTTAATAACAATTAGTTTCCATACCTATGTGTTGCGCTTTATATCTCATTGAAATACTAAAGCCTCTGTCGCTCCTTAGAACCATTCGACCTGAAGAGGGGCAAAAGCCCCGTCGCTAAGGCTCTACGCTAGGCGTTTAGACCTGATATAAGACAGACAATGCGTTGCACTTACTCCATTTATTAGCGCAATTCCCTTGTATCGTAGATCCATGACAGGCAATGGATACAATCACGAGTTACTCTCTTGCAAAGAACCAAACAGATTGTGAACCAGATTAATTTAAGTTATTGTGTATTCTTTAGTTTTAAATCTTATAGCCATGAAAAGCACCTATAAAAAGCTCATAGAAAGAATAACAAATAGCCAAGAAACAATGGTAGAACAACTCCATCAGTTTTGTGAGATCAATTCGAGCACATCCAATTTACCGGGATTGGCACAAATGATGGATGCATTACATGCTGCATATAAACCAATCGCAGACATACTCCAAATACAAAAGTTTTCCCCCATCCCTGTTATTGACATGTCAGGTGATACACAAGTACAAATTAGCGGTGATGCATTATTTATAAGAAAAAGACCTCACTTAAAAAGGCGGGTATTACTCAGTGGACATATGGATACGGTTTATTCTCCAGAAAGCTCATTCCAGAAATTAACTTATATAAATGATAATTGCATTAATGGACCTGGTGTAACCGACATGAAAGGAGGACTTATTGTTATGTTGCATGCCCTATCGGCTTTTGAGCAAGATGAGAGTGCAATAAAGCTAGGATGGGATGTGGTGATCAATGCGGATGAAGAGATTGGATCTCCCGCGTCAAGTGCATTTTTTGATAAATTAGCGACACACTATCAGACCGCATTAGTTTATGAGCCAGCAATGACTGAACACGGCACTTTGGCTAAAAATCGCAAAGGAAGCGGTAAGTTAACTCTCATTGCCTCAGGAAAATCAGCACATGCAGGCCGTGATTTTTCAGCAGGACGTAATGCAATTTGTTATTTAGCCGAAGCGTTATGTGCCATTAATGCACTTAATGGCACACGCGATGGAGTAACCATTAATATCGGTAAAATTGCGGGAGGCCAAGCTCTTAATGTTGTGCCTGATAAAGCTGTGGCCCAATTTGATATCCGCATTAATTTACCTGAAGATGAATTTTGGGTACGAACTGAGTTAGATAAAATCATTCATCAACTCAAACGTCCGGACTACTCTTTAGGTCTCCACGGTGCTTTTGGTAGACCAGTAAAACGTATAAATTCGGGTACAGAACGCTTATTTCATCGCGTGCAACATATAGGAAAAGAACTAGGTATTTCTCTAGATTGGAAAGATAGTGGTGGCTGTTGTGATGGCAACAATCTAGCAAAACACGGAATCCCCGTTTTAGACTCACTTGGAGTTAGAGGAGGTAAGATTCATAGTGAAGAAGAATACATATTATTAGACAGCTTACCAGAACGTAGTGCATTGAGTGCGCTACTTTTACTGGATTTAGCTCAAGGTGGTTTGGAGGATCTAACAAAATGATACTATTTCGAAGCGCTTGTGATAATGATTTAGATGCAATTCATCATTTGGCTGAAGATAGTGGAGTTGGAATCACTACACTTTCTAAAGAAAAAGAAATTTTAAAAAGACGTTTGCGTTGGGCTACTGACTCTTTCAAAAAAGAGATCCAAGAACCAGATAATGAATATTATTTATTTGTATTGGAAAATGAAAACGCAGAAATAGTTGGTGTTTCCGGTATTGAATCGCGTACAGGACATGATACACCTTTTTACTCCTATAAAATCTCCAAACGTACACGTGTCAGTCGCTCATTAAATATTAGAAGTGATTACGAGGTTTTGAGTTTAGTGAATGATAATCAAGGAAGAAGCGAAATTTGTACTTTATTTTTAGAGCCACAGTACAGAAAAAAGCATTACGGGTTATTACTTTCTAAAGCTCGTTTTCTATTTATGGCTCAGCATACTAGGCGCTTTGCCTCTACCGTAATTGCTGACATGCGCGGCATTTCTGATAAAAATGGTATCTCCCCTTTTTGGGAAAACGTAGGGCGGCACTTTTTCCATATGACTTATGCTGAAGCAGATCGTCTCACCATAGCAACAGATAAACAATTCATAGCGGATTTGATGCCACGAAATCCTATATACGTTAAATTGCTCTCACCAGAAGCTCAATCAGTCATTGGCCAACCTCATCCGTCTACTGCAGCAGCCATGAATATCCTGTTAAAAGAAGGTTTTAGATATAACAAATACATTGATATTTTTGATGGCGGCCCTACTCTTGAAGTACCGATCTCGGAAATAAAAACTATAGAGTTAAGTCGCATCGTAACGATTAAGAATATTAGCGATGAAGTGAGCAGTGCTGATTATTTATTGTCTAATACCCAATTAGATTTTCGAGCAACAGTTAATAGTGCTCTGGTTAATAACGAAAATAATACGTGTATTATTAGTAAAAAAACTGCTGAATTATTAAAAGTAACCTGTGGAAATCAGTTACGCATAGCTCCCTTACAATTTGATCATGAGGAATAGGATGTCTAAAACACCAATGATGCAAGGCAAAGGTCAATACATCAATGGACAATGGATAAGAGGTAATGCAACTACTTTGGACTCTATCAATCCAAGTTATGGAACTTTGTTTTGGCAAGGAATGGCGGCTACTGAGCAAGAAATTTCTGTAGCTTGTCATGCAGCACACCAAGCGTTACGCTCCTGGTCAACTCTTAGTGTTGAGCAAAGAGCAAATCATACCCAAAAATTTGCGCAGCAAGTTGAAAACAAGCGCGATCAATTAGCTTACTTAATTGCTTTGGAAACAGGGAAACCAATATGGGAGGCTCAAACTGAAGTTTCTGCGGTCATAGGAAAAATTAATTTATCAATTCAAGCCTATCATGAAAGAACGGGACAAAAAACAAGCCAAACTTCCGAAGCAACCGCTCGTCTTCGTTTTAAACCTCATGGTGTAGTAGTAGTTTTAGGCGCGTTTAATTTCCCTGCCCATCTCAGCAATGGACATATAGTTCCTGCTCTGCTTGCGGGCAATACCATTCTTTATAAACCAAGTGAACTCACACCTGCTGTAGCTGAATTTATCATGCAATGCTGGCATGATAGCGGGCTACCTCCTGGGGTAATTAACTGTTTGCAAGGGGATGCAACTTGTGGAAATGCATTGTTATCCCAAGACATTCAGGGAGTTTATTTCACGGGGAGTTATCAAACTGGTTTACGGATACATCAACAATTTAGCAATAAGCCTGAAGTCATTTTAGCACTTGAGATGGGAGGAAATAATCCTTTAGTGATTGATAAAGTCAATGATTTGACTGCTGCGGTTTATCATACTGTACTCTCTACTTTGATTACTTCCGGTCAACGCTGTACTTGTGCACGTCGAGTCATCATACCTGATTCAATTCAAGGTGATGAGTTTTTAAACTATTTTATTAAAACATGTAGTGCCGTCAACATAGGACCTTTTGATCAACATCCAGAGCCCTTCATGGGTTCCCTAATTGGCCATAAACAAGCAATAAAATACCTAAAAACGCAACAAAAGCTTATTGAATCAGGAGGTAAATCATTATTGTCTATGTCATTACTTGCTGAAAATACTGGTTTACTTTCACCTGGTATTATGGATATGACTCATTACCCTAATCCCCCTGACGAAGAAATTTTTGCACCGTTAGTGCAAATCTATCGCTACAGTCATTTTGAACAGGCAATAGAGATTGCCAATCAAACACGTTATGGCCTAGCAGCAGGATTATTAGGTGATAATGAACGCCATTATCATCAATTTTATCAAGAAGTACGCGCTGGATTAATTAATTGGAATAGGCCGACAACAGGAGCACCAAGCAGTCTTCCGTTTGGTGGAGTTGGTTTAAGTGGAAATCATCGCCCTAGTGCTTATTTTGCAGCTGATTATTGCTCGTACCCCATAGCAAGTATGGAGCAAACTCATTTAACTAAGCCAGACCATATTTTACCTGGTATTGTATTAGAATAAAAAATTATTGATTCTCTTAACTTCACCCGTGAAGAGAAAAAATTGAATATGGGGTATTTAAAATGAATGCTTTTGAATTAAACTTGGACGGATTAGTGGGTCCTACGCACAATTATGCTGGTCTTTCAATTGGAAATATCGCCTCTACTTCTAATGCCCTAAGTGTGTCAAATCCTCAAGCTGCAGCACTCCAAGGATTACAAAAAATGCGCTTGCTTCATGAAATGGGATTAAAACAAGGTTTGTTGCCACCTCATCAGCGCCCTAATCTTGAATTACTTCATCAATTAGGTTTTAACGGCACTCCAAGTGAGCAAATTAATAAAGCGTATAAAACAGCGCCAGAGCTTTTAAGTGCATGTTATTCCGCTTCGAGCATGTGGACTGCTAATGCAGCTACTGTTTCTCCCAGTATAGATACTCAAGATAATAAGCTTCATTTTACAGTAGCAAATCTTATATGCAATTTACACCGCCATCATGAAACTGATTTTTCAAAAAAAATTCTAGAGATTATTTTCTCTAACTCTCGCTATTTTAATCATCATCCAATTTTACCGCGTTCATTGATTACAGGAGATGAAGGTGCTGCAAATCACAGTCGCCTCTGTCAAAGCTATGGGACACCAGGAACTCACCTCTTTGTTTATGGAAAAAAAGCTTTAGGAGTAAACAATATTGGACCAACAAAATATATTGCACGACAAACTAAAGAAGCCTCTGAAGCTATAGCTCGCCAGCATCAACTCTTGCCACAGCAAGTGGTATTTGCTCGCCAAAATCCAGATGCAATTGATCTTGGTGTTTTTCACAATGATGTCATTTCAGTAGCCAATGAATCAGTTTTTCTTGTCCATGAACAAGCGTTTGCGGAACAAGACGCCGTATTAAATGAATTACGTGAAAAAGCTACCTTTCCATTAACGATTATTGAAATATTTCAGGATGAACTTAGCATTCGTGATGCAGTTGAAACTTATTTATTTAACTCACAAATAATTAGTTTAGGCGAGCAAAATTCTATGGTGCTCCTTGCCCCTTATGAGTGCCAAACTAATCTCCGCGCCCATGCCTGTATAGAAAGGATACTCTCTGAGAGCAATAATCCCATCAACTCTGTTCATTTTCTTGATCTGAAGCAAAGTATGAGAAATGGTGGAGGTCCAGCTTGTCTTCGATTACGCGTCCCGATTAATGAGGAAGAACTTCAAGCCATGCATCAGGGAGTTTTAATTAATCATGAATTATTAGATGGTCTCGAAAAATGGGTAGTAAAGCATTATCGTACTGAATTGGCTGCGAACGATTTAGCTGATCCTGACCTGGTCAATGAGGTCTTTTATGCTTTAGACGAATTAACACAAATCCTAAAATTGGGTTCCATCTACCCCTTTCAATTAGAGAAGATACGCTAAATGTGGCAAACAAAGATGGGGACATGCATTTATACCTCTCCTTCTGGTTATAAAGTATATCAAAATTTATTTTATCGATGGTTAACTTTAGGAAGTGATGCATTACAAACAGTAATAAACAGACATTCTCCTCATAAGCCTATTCTATATTACCTTCCTGCCCTAACCCTGATGGCGCGTAACTATCCTGGAACTATCTGTCTTTTAGGACTTGGAGGTGCTGGAATTCCATTGATGTTACACGATAAGCCTTTGGTTGCTGTAGATAATAGCGAAGAAGTTATTGAAATTGCAAAACAGTTTTTTATAACAGATCACTTAAAACACCTAACTATCGTCCATGAAAATGCTATGGACTACGTAGAAAATTGTAAAACAACCTTTTCGCATTTAATTGTTGATCTGTACAATGCGGATCATTTCCCTTCCGAATGTGCTCATGAAGCATTTTTTAGTTCCTGCAAAAAAATAATTACCGAAAATGGTTTTTTTGCGATTAATTTAGCTAATTTAAATGAGCAATATCCTCTTTTTCAGCTGCTTAAAAAGCAGTTTAAAAACACCTTAATTATACCCATAAAAAATAGTGCCAATATGGTCATTTACGCAGTCAAGAGCGACAATATGGAATCATTTATCAATAAAATGGAACAAACAGCCGCATTTAAGCGAATCATTTGGGTCGAATCCTGGGGTTATGTTGGAGATTATAAATAATGTGAATTCGACATAAAAATATTTCTATATGGGAATAAGTTCAATATAAATTTTTTACATCGAATTCACATTAAATAATAACATTACCTCATGCTGGGACTGCTAACATTAAGACAATCCTCTACAGTCTTTAATTGCGCTTCTCTTACCTCTTTTACAGCACTTTTGTAGCGAGAGGCAATAATAACTGCTGGGATAATACCAATAATAGTTGCAGCAAGAGCCACACATGCGTTTCTAGTGAAGGTTGATAAACAGGGTTGTTTTTGTACCTCTTCACGGTACTTTTCATACAACTTTTGTTTTAGATTATCTGGGGAACTTTCTGCTGTTACAATAAATTTTCTGGTTTTTTCCAAGAACATAGCCGGATTATTAAGTAACTTATCAGCTAAAATTGTATTTCTCAACTCTACAAGTTGTTGAGATTTCTCAGGACCTTTTTCTTTTTCATAACGATTAATCAATCCTTGAAAATTACTTTTCGCCACATCCAATGAGTCAAGCTGATGGACAACAGATTTACTACTTAATATATCGGGGGCAAAACTTGCATTTCCAATTTGGCCGTTAAACATGACACAGCAATCCGCGCAAGGATCGGCATGATAAATTCGTTGAATATTATTTTGATTTGTAATACCACTTTTATTTAAGTAATCTACAATTTTTTTTCCTGAATAATTCTCAGGGTTAAATGTAATACCAGGATTATGCACTAATTCCAGGTTATCATTAAAACCCTTATTTCGGCAATATGAAATAAATTGCTCTATATTGTCCTCAGATAATCCACCCCAAAAATGGTGCATCGCAATCTTTGTGATCGCCCCATGATCATCTCTTTCGATCATGGTAAGTGCCTGACAATCCGTCAAACCCTTTGTGTATAATCCTGAAATCCCATCGTCCTTCTTTATAATGACACACGTCGAATCAAATATGGGATTTACATCCATAGACATAGGAACCGACTTAAGACTAAAATCACCTTCCATATTTAAAACCGGAGTTTCCGTATTAGAAAATGACAAACCAGGCAATTGTGTTCCATCTTTTTCTTTAATAAACATTGGCATCGCACTCTCCACTTATTCTCTTTAATAAAATAAATATCTCATGTGGAGATGATGAGAAGATTAGGCTATCTCATCACAATTTGTATAGCCTTTACGCATATCATTCTATTAACTTATTTTTTAAATTTATTGTTGCGAAAATTAAATAAATAGCGCATACAGCAGACACAAAATTAGCAGCAAACAGAAAGAAATCATCGTTTAGTGATTGATAAAGTTAATGATTTGTCTGCTGCCGTCTAACCTATTTATTTGGGCCAACAACAAATTTTCCTTTAAATTGAGATTGGCAAATTTTGAATTACTAATATAGTTGTTACACATAGCATAACAATCCGTACAAGGAGAGGAATGACGAGTTCTTTGATTATTTTCTCGTTAAAATCTTTTTTTGTTATCACATTCCATGAAGTTAAACTATCGCTTTTTAATCTCTCTTGATGGTCAAATAATATTCGCATAGCAGTCTCCACTTATCATCTTTTATAAAATAAATATCTCATATAGAGGTGATAACAAGATTAGTGGAGCTAATCGAACTTTGTATACCCATGATAAAAATCATTTTTATATGCTAAGTTTCAGGATTTATTATCGCGATAAGTGACACAAATAGTACATCCAGAATGCGGAAACATCTAACATTAACAGTTTAAAAAATCATTATGACCAATACCTTTCGATATCGATCTTGACAAGAGCATCATGAGTCATAATAATATTTATTGATTTTTAAATAATCAACATCCTGCAAGGATTGCCGGCCCTAGCTGGAAAAAATATGAATAATAAAAAAGTTATGTTGGCTCTACTCTCTTCATCTATTATTTTTTCTCATAAATCAAATGCTGCCGAATTCCCTATTAAGGGCTTGTCTGCGAGTACTTATTTAGGAGTTTTATCAGGTAAAGCTCAGGAAAATGTTTATTATCCAGGAACAGATAGAAAGTTAAGTCAACTCGATTGGCGTATAAAAAATGCTGCCATACTTAATGGAGAACTAAATTATAATTTTATAGATTGGCTTAGTCTTACTGGTAGAGGCTGGATTACGCTCGCAAAAAATACTGCTGCCATGGATGACTATGACTGGCTTAACCCTTATCAAAAAAACTGGACGCACTGGTCACATCATGAAAATACACATCTTAATTATGCCAATGAGTTTGATCTGAGCCTAAGAGCCTGGTTGCTCCAAAAACAAAATTATAAATTAGGCGTAGCTGCTGGATATCAAAGAAATTCGTTTAGCTGGCAAGCAAATGGAGGATGTTATCAATATGATAATGGAAAAGATATTGGCTGTTTCCCGAGTAATGAACCTGGAATTGGGTACCAACAAAAATTTAGTACGCCTTACGTGGGGCTAACTAGCAAATACTCTATTAGTAATTTTGAATTTAATGCTTTTTTAAAATTTAGCAATTGGGTGTCCGCCCGAGATCATGATGAGCATTATGCCCGTAACTTAACATTCAAAGAATATGGAAATAATCCTAAATATTATGCTGCAACAATTAATTCAGGCTACTTTTTAACAAGAAATGCTAAAGTTTTTATTGAGGCATCCTACGCTCATTACTCTAATACACGAGCTGACAGTGAAATCATAGATAATGACACGGGCCAGCATATTTATGAAAGTGACTCATCTGGTTTATCTAATAAAAACTATATCGTTGCTCTTGGCCTTCAGTATCTTTTTTAGAAAATAAAAGTTATATCCGATTGATTTTATTATCTTTTATATTATTAAGCTGCTCGTATGCTGCTGGGTACGAGCAGGAACTTTTATCACGTAGTTACTGCTCACTTCATAATCTTTTATATTGAAAACAGCAGGGTGTCAATTGTCAATATACCCTAAGCAAAGTTTGGAATAATCTTTTGAACAGCAGATTTAGCCAATAAATATCTTATGTTTAGTATACATTGTTTGCGTTCTTTCGAGGTAGGTACTGTAGCCATTTCCGATTGTTTAGAAAGATAATCATATTGTTTAAAGACATGGAAAGAACTATCTGATGTCCCAGAAAGCTCGCATATAATTTCTTGCATTTCCTCATCACTCACATGCAGCATATCGACGGGCTTTCTTCCTTTATAATCAAGTGCGTCACAATCAGCACCACGCTTTATCAATGCTTTAATCAAGTCGGGACAATCCCCTCTTAAACAGGCAATATGCAATGGAGTCATTCCATTTCTTAAATGAATGCAATTTACTTCAAGAGCTTTTTTATCAAGTAATGCCTCAATAATTGGTTTTTGCGCTAATAAATGTTTTCTAGAATCAACATGATTCCAACCTTTACATAAGGCAAGTAAAATGGGCGTATAACCAAACTCCATACTGTAATCGTTAATATAATCACCATCTTCTATATAATGAAGTGCAGTGTTGGTCCGTGAATTTGCTATATAGTATAAAAGCTCTGTTTGCGAACTTATAAGACCAGCATCTATATTGTCATGTTTAAAACAACGCCTAGGTATCATTAATGAAGAACTACGTATCAACGGTGGATGTACTAGGACCCGGTCATTATAAATCTCACATTCTGGTTGATTGCTATCCACAATACCGTGGAGCCTTATCTTCTTGAAATTTGAATCATAAGTTGTATGGACAATATTTACTTTTTTATGTTCCAATAAATTACAAAAATATAAATAATGCTGATAATCTCTTTTGATAGCTTGATTCAACTTATTCAATGTAGATTTTGGTATGGAATATTCATTAATCTGCCGCATGTAAGGAATCACTTTTTTTATGCGGAGAGCAAACTCCTTTTCATTAAGCGCTTGAGAAAATACATGTAACAATTCAACAGAACGTTGTTCTGCTCTCTCGTTGTATCTAGCCTGAAGTAACTCGCTTTTAATTTCCATTTTTTATTCACCTTAGTAAACAATTAGTTTGATTTAAAAATTTCCGAACTCTTTGATGAATCATATTATGCTCATTGTGGGCACATATTATCCAATTCATTATTTTTATATATCATATTAAACATTCAAATAATTGAATGCTTTCAATAAGTTAATTAATAATCTGCATATCGCGAATTGCTCAAAATAAAAATGGTTCGATTCAAATTTATCAAAAACTCATGATGTATTTTTAGGTTCGTAATTAAAATTTTATCGAATGAATCTTAAGATAAGTTGTCTATAGCACCCTGATTTGGCATAGGGTATACAAATTTGGAATGGTCAGGGTATTTGCTCTAAATCAAAAATGCACTGACAGAATAAACTGCACTTAGGGTAAGCTTGATAAAAAATGCGTGTAAACCAGCAGCAGAATGGAAGGATTAAAAAGAAAGCCCGGTAACAATTCTGCATCCAGGCGACAAAAAAGAAAATCAATACAAACTACAAATAACTATAATCGAATTTCACGATTCCAAGATGACACCTCGGTAGTAAATTCATTAAGTGCATTCATTTCTTTTGATGCCTTAAATAAACCCAACGCAGTGATACCACCAGCGGCAGTACCCATTGCTATGCTTGACGCAGTAACGGCTAGTGCAGCACTATAACCTCCGATAATCCCTGTGACAAAAGCTCCAGGCCCCATCCAACTTCCAAGAAAAAACTTATGCTAAAGCCAATAAATGCAGAGAGAATAGTTACCACTGCAGCAACAGCAACTGAAGTTACAGCTTTAAATACATGCGGATGGTTTCCCTCCAAAATAGTGTTACAATTATTTGTAAAATCGTCAATTGCATCACTTTTGGTTTGTGTAACAACACCAAACTCATCTCCCTTATCTAATATTATTTTTGCTAATTTTTCTAATTCAACTTTTATTAATTGCGCTTTATTCTGTGGCAATTCCTTTAAGCTAACTACTAAATTCTGAACTGCTCTATTCCATAATGATTCATTCAAGCTTTCACAATATTTTGTAATCTCAGCATAAAGTGCATCTACTCCGATACGTTCCTTTGCTGAAGTAATCATACAAGCACTGAACAATTCAATTAGAGAACTTTTTTTAAATGCTTCAATATCAGCATCAGGAGAATCTGACTTTGTTCCTACCAAAATAATGGGTGCATATGGACAAATATCACGAAACAATCGCACCTCATCCTTGATTTGCTTTTCATCTTGTTTCTTAGTTAAATCAATACAAAACAAACCGACTACTGCCCCCATATAGTACGATTGATACAATTTTTTATAAATTTCACTCCCCGAAATATCCCAAAAGTGGAGAATATTTTTCTCATCAATTTTTCGACTTAAAAACTCAATACCCACAGTTGAAAAAGTATTTTCTTCATAATTTTCATTTAAGGCAACCCGATGGCTTAGTTGTGTTTTACCACTACCTTGTTTACCGAACAGCACTATTTTAAATTTTGCCATAATAATCCTCGCACTTAGGTTGCAGTTTAAAATAATTAATGATTAGACTTATAAATTTTATTTTATATATGGAAGAACACCGCCATTTCTAATTCTCATTTATATCTTAAATGCACAAGGAATAAAACAGGGTTTACATATGAGGTAGAAGCACTGGGCATAGCTACACTAGACCCAGTTTCAAGATAGAATAAAATAATTTCTAGAACATAAAAAATACTGGCCAAGGAAAATAAAATATAAAAGTCTACTGATTTAAAATAGGCTTTATAATTTAAACTTCCATCAAGTCTTTTTCTTTTTCAGCTAATAATGCATCAACTTCAAGTATATACTTATCAGTCAATTTTTGAATTGCCTCTGCTGCGCGACGCTCATCATCTTCTGAAATAGATTTGTCTTTAACTAACTCTTTTAATTGAGTATTCGCATCCCGTCTAATATTACGAATAGAAACCTTGCCTTGCTCTCCTTCGTTACGGACCACTTTGATCAATTCTTTTCTGCGTTCTTCTGTCAACGGAGGCATTGGAACACGAATAGCATTACCTGTTGTGGCGGGATTTAAGCCTAAATCAGAGGTTAAAATAGCTTTTTCAATTGCTGATACCATAGATTTTTCCCATGGAGTAACTAATATAGTTCGCGCATCACTCGCTGAAACATTAGCAACTTGACTTAATGGGGTTAAAGTTCCATAGTAATCAACCTGTACGTGGTCAAGCAATCCAACATTCGCCCTACCCGTTCTAATTTTTGACATATCAACCCGCAAAGCTTCAATGGTTTTTTTCATTCGTCTTTCAGAATCTTGGTTAATCTCATTAATCATGATTAGCTCCGACTATAGTTCCTACACGCTCTCCCAATACAATTCTTTTTAATGCATTAGGTGCAGTCATATCAAAAACTTGCAAAGGCATGCCTTGATCCTGGCACAGACAAATAGCAGTAGAGTCCATTACCTCCAAACCTTGGGTCAACACTTCAATATAAGTTAAATAATCATATCGTTTCGCGTTTGGATTTTTTAAAGGGTCCTCGGAATAAACTCCATCTACTTTAGTTGCTTTTAAAACTACATCAGCACCTATTTCTATAGCTCGTAAACAAGCTGCAGTATCTGTTGTAAAAAAAGGATTTCCAGTACCTGCTGCAAAAATAACAACATGGCCAGTACGCAAGTGAGTGATTGCCTTACGCCTATGATAAGAATCAACTACTCCCAGCATAGGGATAGCAGACATAATTCGTGCAGGCATATCAATACGCTCTAAAGCGTCTCTCATTGCCAATGCATTCATTACAGTAGCCAACATCCCCATATGGTCACCAGTAACACGACCAACACCTGCTTGGAAGAGTGCTTTACCACGAAATAAGTTACCACCACCTAACACCAGGCCTACTTCTACGCCCATTTTAATTAATTCTGAAACATCCCTAGCCAATGTATCTAAGACAGAGGGATCGATACCGAATTGTGACTTGCCCATAAGGGCTTCGCCACTGTACTTAAGTAAAATACGTTTATACTTTAATTCAGAGTGACTTTCATTCATCATGTGCGAACCTGAGCCATCACTTCTTCAACAAAATTATCTTCTTTTTTCTCTATACCTTCACCAACTTCATAGCGAATAAAAGAGAGGACTTCTGTATTTTTTTCTTTTAAAAGTTGCCCTACCTTAATATCTGGATTTTTAACGTAAGGTTGCCCTAACAAGCTTACTTCATCAATAAATTTATTGATGCGGCCCTCGATCATTTTATCGATAATATCTTGAGGTTTTCCACTTTCTTTTGCTTGAGCTGTAAAAATCTCGCGCTCATTTTCAATCGCTTCAGCAGACACTTGTTCTCTGCTTACTACAATTGGCTTACTTGCAGCAATATGCATTGCGATATCTTTAGCCAGCTCTTCATTATTGCTTTTTAGAGCTGCCATAACGCCAATTCGTGAGCCATGCAAATAACAACCGATAACACCATTATCACAACTCATACGCTCTAAGCGTCGTAGCTTAATATTTTCACCAATTTTTGCTACTAATTCCTGGCGCGCCTGTTCCACAGAAGTGCTGGAAGTAAAGGGAAGAACAGATAATTCCTCAACAGTACTGACTGAACTATTTAATGCTACTTCTGCAACAGTATTAGCAAAGTTAGTAAAGTTTTCATCACGAGCGACAAAATCAGTCTCACTATTAATTTCTAACATTACAGCAGTACGTCCATCAGCAGAACGAGCAATAATCACAACACCTTCAGCCGCAACTCGATCCGCTTTTTTATCCGCCTTTGCCTGACCTGCTTTGCGCATTTCAGTGATTGCTGCCTCAATATCGCCATTGGTTGCTATTAGAAATTTTTTGCATTCCATCATGCCTGCACCAGTACGCGCACGTAATTCCATGACTAAACTTGCACTAATTGACATTTTTCATTTCTCCGTATAGCAAAAAGGGGGCAAATCAAGGGTTTATACCCCTAGCCCCCCTATATTTTAAATTTAATTATTCGCCTGCTTTTTTTGCATCACTAGCTTGTTCAACTACTTCAACAAACTCAGCATTCGATGAACCCACACCTACGGTGTTACTGCCTTTGGCATCTAAAATCGCATCAGCAACACAACGAACATATATATCTACAGCTCGCATAGAGTCATCATTACCAGGAATAATATAATCGATATTTTTAGGACTATTATTCGTATCAACAATACCAATAACAGGAATTCTTAACCGATGAGCTTCCTCAACAGCAATATGCTCGAATCCAACATCAACAACAAAAAGAGCATCAGGCAAACCACCCATGTTCTCAATACCGCCCAAACCACGCTCTAATTTTTCTAGTTCACGCGTCAGCATTAATGCTTCTTTTTTAATCATGTCATTAAACAATCCTTTTTCTTTCATTTCTTTTAACTCTTTTAAACGAAAGATGGACTGACGTACCGTTTTATAGTTAGTTAACATACCACCTAACCAACGATGATCAACATAAGGCATACCACAGCGTTTCGCATGTTCACGAATGCTTTCTTGAGCGGCTCTTTTTGTGCCTACAAAAAGAATTTTTGCTTTGTTCGATGCTAATCGTCCAACATAGTTTACTACGTCGTTGAGCATCACCATGGTTTTTTCAAGATTAATAATATGTATCTTGTTTCGAGAACCAAATATATATTCACCCATTTCAGGATTCCAAAACCGAGTTCTGTGTCCAAAATGAGCTCCTGCTTCTAGCAATTCACGCATGCTTATATTCATAATCAATCTCCAGGGTTATTCCTCCACATCTCCCATACGAAACCCACAAAGGGACCCTATCATATGTGACGAGACGTGTGTGTATTTAAAGCGCGACATTTATAACATATTAGAGGAGGATCATCAATTAAATTTACTTAAAAATCATTTTTTTTAGATTGTGCTAAGCTTTAATCAAGAGCCATTGATAATTTTATTCCTGGTGACTCTTCCAGTTACTTATTGAACTCAAAATAAAGAATAAAAAATGTATCAATATAACCCAAGATTACATGTTAAAATCTGGCTAAGTAATGATCCAAACGTATTTATGAATTTGGAAAACCAAATTCGTCTTCTTGAAATGCGTGAGAAAAATCCTCATGATACAGTTCACTTAGTCTATGACTCCACATTATTAACACGCGCAGCAGTGCAATCACTTTATGAGTTTAGTAAAGAAAACACTATTAATCTGATTGATGCGCATATGATAAATGACAAACTTGAACTTGAAAATGAAAAAAAATTATTTGGCTTTTATAATGAAGAAATTTCCAATTTAAATTCAGGAGGAAATTTAGGGGTTGCTAGTGATATTTTAAGATGGCTTTCACCAATCTTTAAGCTAGGAACCTATACAGATTTCGATGTCCCCATCGACACCACAAATACTCCTTCGAATATCTCCATAGAAAGCCCCCTATTATTGAATATTGGTAGTTTAAAAATAGGGAAAAAAGAATTCATCCTTGCAAATAATGATTTTGTGGCAATCATTGATGAAGTTGCAGCTAAAAAAGAAATTGAACGTGTTCAAAACGGTCTTTTAGCAACACTGACCCAATATGATACAGATTTTATAGAAAAGACAGAAAAAGAGCTAATGACTGATAGTTTTATCAATCGCTATATTATCAAATTGATGAAAAATCGTTCTGAATCTCTTTATATCTCGAAATCTAAAGAATTTATTTCACCAAATACTCCCAACTCTTCGTTAAAAATTAGAGCTTATATTCACGAAATGATGACTAATAAAGTTGATTATTTAAATTTTAAAAGAATATCGCCTGAAGAATCATCCCAAAATATTATCTATAGATTGAGAAAAGAACTCGAGATGCAATTGAACTTAGTAAAATATCTATTTTTCAGTAAAGAATATTCTTTAATTAAACAGACCCTTGAAGCAAATGATGAGAAGTTTTTAAGCTATTTAATGAAAAAAGAGCATGATCTATACCTAAAATCCATTGTCATTTGTACTACTGGCCCAATACAAATAGCTAATTCACTATTTAATGATTATGTTGTCCCTATAGATAAATTTAGAAGAGAAATTCAGCCCTTATCTTTTAATTACTATGGGTTACAAAATACTTTTCGCTCTCAAAACTCCATTCCATTACATGAAAATGTTTTAGGAATGCTCAAGTTTCTTGGTGTTGAAGATGGTGAATTAAACGACTCATCATGGCTTAATACTGGAAAAGAATTACAAGCATCGCGCATAAAACAGCTCGCTTTGCGCCAGCAAGAACTCGCATCAAGTTTGCCTTTGTCATTTTCTGCATTAAAAAGCAACTTAGAAACACATCTCATTAACTCTTATCACGTTGAAAATGAAATTAATCAAGAAACAATGAAAACGCTTACGCTTATATTAAACTGCTTTCAAGAAAGTGAGTTTGATATTCTTCAGTTTAAAAAAATTTTATTGAGCATCGAACACCAGTCCCAAGACATATATACATATAAATTGATTGAAAATTTAAAAAAGCTGACTCATGAAGCTGTAATATTTAGCATCGCAAAAGGTAAAAAATTAAAATTAGCCCCCCATTCTAGTCAACCCATTCAACCTACATACAATAATATTCGGAGCGTGAAACAATATGTCCACGATCTAATAACTTGGCCAAAATAGAGGAACAAAATAATGAACAAAAAACTTATCTCGTTAGCAGCTTTTACTTTGATAATAACTTTAGGGCAGTCAAGTTTTGCATGTTCTAATGACTCCAAACACTGCAATCACTCTGATAAACTTGCAAAAGAGCTTAATCTTACCCCTGAGCAAGAAGCAAAACTTCAAACTTATAAAGAAAAAGCACAAGCTAACTTTAAAACCAATTATTCACAACTTCGAACACTACGCACTCAAATTAACTCTTTAATTGAATCTGATAAAATTGACGAAACAAAACTGGATTCTTTAATAGATCAAATTGATAAAATAAGAGGCTCCATGTTAAAAACTAAGATTATGATGCAGCATCAGATGTTTACTATTCTGGATGCCAAACAAAAAGCTAAATTTCTTAAATTAAAGAAAAAATGGTATTTAGATCATAATGTCTAACATCAGATAATCCTCTGGATGAGATCTACGGTGTTCCATCGCTTACCCAGAGTCTAGGAATACTGCGCTAAAACAACAAACCTCGCGGACAAGCCGCGAGGTAATCAAAGAAGTAATTAAGAAACAACCTTTTAAGAAAATAGCAATTCGTTGGAAAGTTTAGATTTTTTAATAAACGCATTGCTAAATCCGCCCAAGCTCGGTTTATGATTCGCAAGGTAAATAACACGATTATTTAAATGAATAAAATATCTGATATTTCATGGAAACATTCTCCGTAATATATCATCCTTATTAATAAAATGATGCTTTAACGCTGCGGCTGCATGCATACAGATGGCAGCAATAAGCGCGTATCCTAACCATTGGTGAATCCATTCAAATAATATCCTTTTATTCTCATCTGGGGCAACAAGATTGGGTAAGGTAAATAACCCAAAAAATGATGCGGGTAATCCAGCTGAAGAAGTAATTAACCATCCAGTGATAGGCATAGCAAACATGAATCCATAAAATGCCCAATGCATGCTACGGGCAGCAATTTTTCAAGCCAAGGTAACGCAAGCTCTGGCATTTCATTACTCACACGCCAAATAATTCTAAAAATTGCTAAGAAAAGCACTAAAAAACCATATTCCTTATGCCAACCATAAAATTTTAATTTTTCAGGGCTCCATGGCAGGGGCACCATATACAAACCTAGTGCTAATAGGCCAATTATGAGTAATGCAATAATCCAGTGGAGTACTATAGCAACTATTCCAAATTGTGTTGTGCTGTTTTTTATTTGCATAAACTTAACCTGCTTTTTTATCAAGATAAGCTTCTGCACCGATTTTGATATTTACTGTATCGCTTAAAGCAGGTAAGAAGGCATTGATACCAAAATCTGAACGTTTGATTGAAGTAGTCGCCGTAAATCCAACAGACATTTTATTACTGATTGGGTTCATTCCTTCTTTATTTAAAGTGACTTGCAATATGACAGGTTTACTCACACCGCGTAAAGTTAACGTACCATCAACAGTCGCAGTATCTTTTCCTGTTGGAGTCACTTTGTTACTTACAAAAGTTGCGGTAGGAAATTTTTTTGTATCAAAGAACAATTGACTTTTTAAATGCTCATCAAGTTCTGGGATACCTGTAACCATATCCGCTACATCAATTTTGACATCAACTTTACTTTGACTTGGGTTATCTTGATCCAGAGTGAGCTTGCCCGTTGCATACCACTTTCCATATTGGGTTGAAAAACCAAGATGATCAATGCTCCATAATACATAAGTATGTTTATTGTCTAAGATAAAAGTTTCTGGTACCGCATTAGCTTGAACAGAGCTTATAGAGAATAAGATAAATAATGATAAGTACTTCACTAGTAGTTTCATACTAAAATTCCTTTTTTAATCATAATTAACATTGGTTTAGCAACATAATTTTCTGTATCATTTGAATCAAACTTTACACTGGAAAGTTTATTTTTTTACTGTAAGGCTGCCACCCACAATGCGTTCGCAAATCCCTTTAGGTAACAAAATAAATGCATCTTTTTGCCCATCTTGAGTAGCCGAAGACGCACATGAAGCGGTCGCAGTAGCACAATCATTCATGCCTTTTTTAGCAATTCCATAGCACTTCTCTGTTGTTGTAGTGTCACTACTATCAGCAGCACTGCTTCCAGTTGCAACAAGAATAAAAAAAGCGGTCATTACTGATTGAATGATTTTTTCCTTGGTCATCATGATTTATCCTTAGTGATTTAAATTCTTGTTAACATACAATAGAGAATTTAAATCAACAAGTAGATTTAAGATTATTTTAAAATTCATTGACGGCAAAATAATAATCAGTCGTTTAATTAAGAATATGAGGTTTAACGATATAAAAGGCATTTTTATACCTTTTATATCGATGATGCCGATTAGGCAGTTAAATCACGTGAGCAACGGACTTTGAATTGGTTTAATTTAAAATCATAAAGCTGGAAATTATCTCCACTAGACGAATAATTTTGAAACCATGCATAAAACATCGGCAAATTAGAGTATTCAGTAGCACTCCAGTAATACCCTGAAAAACCACCTATGCCCTTCTCAACTAAATTAGCTTGGATATTTTGTTGAATCGAACCACAGCCACTGCCACAACCGCCATCATGTTTCTCATACCCTAATTCGCAAATAGCCGGCAAATACCAATCTGAATATCCTTCAATATCCATTTTGCAAAGTCCCGCAGCATAATATGCCAACGGATAGGAAGAAACGGGGCTGTAATAATTTAAAACGTGCTTACTATTACATTGTCCATCAGCTCCTCCTCTACAAGGTTTTGAAGATTTTTCATCGATTCCATGAATAGCATAATGCACATCACAGCTGGATCTCCCTAAACCATTAGAGCTCCAAATAATGCCCTCTTTGTAACGCTCGGTCTGATCTGAGCTATTGACTACTTTCCCCCTTATACTGCCATTTCCAATGGTATCATCGATTGAATAAATATACCCACCCTGGTAAATACACCCATAGCCTAATACAAAAACACTCAATTGGGTTGAAAAACCATTATCAGATGTTACGCTTATTTTTCCAGGTAGAGGTTGTGTCCCTGAAGTACAAGGAGTACCCTCTGCACCAGTGCTTGCCACAGAACCAGGAAACACTGTAACCGTACATGAATCGTTAGGTTGAAGTGTCTTCGAACAGGTAGTTGAGATCCTGGTTCCTTGAGGTAACCCAGATGATTCTACTGCAACATTCGTCGCATCAATTGATCCTAGGTTAGTAATGATAAATTGTCGTGATGCCCCAGATAAAGCAGCATTTACATGAGCACAAGAAGGATTAGTAGTCGAACATGCTACTGAGAGTGATAACTGTGATGCATTGGGAGTTAAAGTTGCCTTACCAAAACTTACCTTGACTGCATGACTTGTTGTAATGTTGCTAAGCTGAAAAGTATGTCCTCCTTTTTGTACACGCTTCTCATCAACAAACCAATCACTTACACCATAACCTGCCTCAGGCGTTGCGTTAAACGTTAAAGTGCTTCCCTTTTTAACTTGCTGACCGATATTTGGATTAATTGAGCCATGATCTTCTGCACTGGGTGTTATCAGGTACATTGGGGATGGCTCGGGTTGATTAATTAATTGAATTGAGAGTTGAATTGCAGTCGGTGGTTGACTGCATATAAGAGGAAATAATCGAAAACACAACTCAGGACCTCCTAAAATATCTCCTTTTAATTCGTCTCCTTTAGCTTCTAAAACCAACCTGCATGTTCGCCCTGGTAACAAAAGTATATGAGGCTCACAATCTCCCTTTTCATGATGAACTTGATGAATGCCCGGAATTTCTTTCATAAACATATATTGAGGATCTTTTATTGCTGTATTTTTTACTATGTATTCAATTCTTTTTATTTCAGTTGGTGCTAGGGTAATATTTGTGTGTGTTAAGGGAGTAAACTCTATATTTAGCCTCGTAGCACCTTTTGCTTGAGCTGATACTGAAATAAAAAAAGATGCAGCTACAAAGATTGCCTTGTTAATTAAATTCATTCTTCAACCTCCTAAAAAGCAAGATACATTAGATTTGAAGTCATAAATGTCGCAATTAATAGCCAACGCTTCGTTTCGCTTAAATTTATACGTAAAATAACTAATTAATTGCAACAAAGGGAACTATTTAAAAGTTGAAACAAGGAGAGTTGTCTCGAATGTCCTCTTCCTGACTTAGTGATATCTCATCACACTCCATATGCTGGATTCGCTTAGAGGTTTTAGAAAAGAATGAGACTAGACTTGTCTCATTCTCGTATTCCAGACTATGACGGCTATAAGATTTAAATTCAGCCAAGCAGGCAAAAGATTTGTATGCAGCTGTAAGCATTGCACCAATAATAGTTACTCCCACTGCAACACCTAATATTGGTTGAACGATGAGTATGGGCAAGGCAATACCAAAAACCGCTGCATATAAGGTGGTTGCTGTAGCTGCCCAGAATAATGACTCTGCTGCTTTTGCAACATCATGAAAAATAACGTTTCTTTTTCTAGAATTTATATCACGGCTGATTTGCTTTAATGCCATATCAGGACTGAGTTTCGAATTTTTAATTTGGGTTAGATTATCTACCAATAGCTCATAGCTAGAGGCAATTTGTTCAATAGTTTTTGTACGGGTTGCTTTCCGATAAGATGTATTATAATACTGCTCTATTGCTTGGATCGTTTGGGACATCAGTTGATGAGTCTTCATATAATCCTGAAATAAGGTACGTAACTTTCTGTCACACCTCTTTAAACGTTTTTCTATATCACTATTATACACAACCATTTCCAATTCCTTATGTTATATGTTAACTCAAAATTACATTTTCAATGGACAAAGGTAATTTGTTTCTATATGTAACATATATTTCATCAAATTGTCATTATTTTTTATTAACTTGGTAAAATAATTACATAAATATCTGAATTAATTCAATTATTTTATAGTGAGTTAAGTAGGCAACGTCTCTAATGAATACATGAGAGCACCCAAAATCTCTTAGGCCATCATAAATTTAACGTCACATTTTATTATTTATTCACATCCGACTCAGGCCAAAAATGAATCTGTAGGCGATTGCTTTCAAAAGGAACCGTTGCTAATATAGGAGAGTCTAGTTTATGAATGAGAGTATTAATGTTTTCGGATAATGCTTGCATATTGGGATCGATACAATTAGCAATCCATCCGATACATTCAATTTTATGAGCATTTAAAGCAGCTTCAGTAAGCAAGGCATGGTTAATACAACCTAATTTTATTCCCACAACAAAAACAACAGGAATTCGAGTGAGTTTTAACCAATCAATCCAGGTTTCATTGTTGTTCAAAGGAACCATCAATCCTCCAGCACCTTCGATAAATAATTGTTCAATGCCTTCTAAGTGTAAATTAAGACAATAGTCTGCTATTTCAGTTATTGATAAACACACTCCATCCTTTTCAGCAGCAATATGCGGGGATACAGGCAATTTAAATCGCCAGGGATTAATAAGCTCTAAGTCAAACTTGGTGTTTTTTTGTAATAATTGAGCATCATGACTAATTAATTGATCTTGAATTTCGATACATCCACTTGCGATTGGTTTTATTGCGGCTGCATTTAAAAAATAATCGACTAAACGTGCGGTAACGTATGTTTTACCGCAATCTGTATCAGTACCTGTAATAAAATAACGTCTCATTTAATAAACTCTCTAATTTCGTTTACGAATAAATCCATATGAGATAAAAAAGGCATGTGTGCAGCTCGATTAAAAAGCATGTACTTGAACTCTGGATACTCCCTTTGCATAAAGCGCATGGTTTTAACTGGGACAATAGGATCAAGTCGACCAAACATAAAATATGCAGGTTTAGTAAACTGTTTTAATTCCTCGCGAAAATCCCAAGTTTCTAAAATATTAAGACCAAATCTCAATCCTTCTAAAGAAGGAAGCTTATCAGGTAGGTATTGTGATTTTGTCTGCGTGGCTAACCCATGAAGATCAAGAAACTCACTTAATGTCTTATAGGGATCATCTACTATTTTTTGATAAAATCCCTGGAAAACCTCTTGAGAAATACCTGGCCATGGATCATCAAGCAAAAATTGCGGTGATGATGAAACGCTGATAAAAAAATCTACTCTTTCAGATTCTTCTAGTGCTAAATGCATCGCATAGAGTCCCCCCATAGACCAACCGACTAAAGCAAATTTTTCCGGTAATTGAGTGAGTAAATCTCTTTTGAAAAGCGGCCAATCCATGATTGGACTATGTCCAAATCCGGGTAAGTCGACAAGTATTAATTGATAATATGGATTGAGTTTTGGAAGCAATGCGAACCAAACCTGGCTATCAAATCCCCATCCATGAAAAAAAACAAGAGGGAATCCATCACCATATTTATGGATGTTTATATTCATAAATTCTACTTAGCTTATCAAAAAAGTCATAAATCTGTTCTGCTGTATGATTGTAATTTAAAATAACTCGCAATCCAGATTCTTTAGTGCTAACAGTGGGTTTCCTTATCGCACAACAACTAATACCTTGTTTTTTAAGTTCATTTGCATAATACAATGCTAAATGTGGGCATCCTAATTGCAGTCTTTGAATCGGGCTGGTTGAGTCTGCCCAATTAAGTGGTGACTGTTTAATAAGACTTCGAAATAAAGCAATTAATTGCTTTAATTTTATTCTTCTATCTTCAGCAAGAACCATAATTTCTAAGGATTTGAGTAGACCATAGCTTAAAGCAGGACTAACGGCAGTTGAATAAATAATCGAACGTCCCGCTTGTAATAAAGCATAAATCCAATCTGCTTTTCCAGCAACAATAGCTCCTTGGGCAGCAAAGGCTTTTCCTAAAGGAATTATTCTCAATGGAACTTCTTTTTGAGTTAACCCATGAGAAACAACAGCACCTTTGCCCTGATGACCTAAAATGCCAAAGGAATGGGCTTCATCAACTATGAGCATACTTTGACTCTCACTACAAAAAGAAGAAATATCGGCCAACGGAGCTAATTGGCCACTCATGCTAAAAATTCCTTCGGTGATTACAATACTGCCAGCAAAATCGCTCGTACATTTACGCCTTAAATCATCTATATTATTATGAAAATAACGTACATAGTTTACTTGTGCCAAAGTTAATCCATCATAAATTGAAGCATGGATTTCTTTATCAATAAAACAATGTACTTTTAGCTGGCCCAATAAAGCGGTAACAGCAAGATTTGCAGCATACCCCGAAGAAAATAAGAGACAATCATCTACTGCTAAAAGATTAGCAAACGCTTCTTCAACCGCGCGATGAGTGCTATGGTAGCCACTAAGTAACATGGAACCACCACTACCGCTTGGATACAGGGCATATCCAAGTTGGTATGCTTCAGAAATTCGTTTGTCATTTGTTAATGATAAATAATCATTGCTGTCAAAATGTATTAATGGGGAGTTCTTGGAGATCACTCGTGTTCTTAATAACCCTTTAGCAGCTAACTGATTTGTATAATCTCTAATTTTATTGCTTACAAGCATTTATACCATCTCAGAAAGACCCAGTTTACTAAAAAGAACCTTATCTTTAGCCCGCTGAGGATTATCTTCTGTTAACAACTTATCACCGATAAAAACTGAATTTGCACCAGCAAAATAACAAAGTGCCTGCAATTCATCATTCATTTCAGTTCTTCCAGCCGTCAATCGAATAACACTGTTGGGCATTATTATTCGTGCAGTAGCAATTGTTCGAACCAACTCAATACCCTCAACCTGCTTTGAGTGAGCTAAAGGTGTTCCTTCTACAGGAATTAGACGATTTATTGGCACACTTTCTGGTGGTGTTTCCATATTAGCAAGAGTTAATAGAAATTCTATACGGTCTTCTCGTGTTTCACCTAAACCCAAAATTCCTCCGCAACAAACACCAATTCCTGCTGTTCGAACATGATTTAACGTTTCCAAGCGATCACTAAACTTACGTGTAGTCACTACTTTCTCATAATACGACGGTGAAGTATCAATATTATGGTTATAAAAATCTAAACCTGCCTCTTTTAAGCTAGATGCTTGCTCTGGGGTTAACATACCTAAAGTCATGCAAGTTTCTAAGCCTAAGCTTTTTACGCCCTTGATCATTTCCTGCAACTCATTCATAGCCTTATCAGGAGGGCAACGCCAGGCAGCCCCCATACAAAAACGTTTAGCTCCACCGTCTTTAGCCTCTTGTGCACGTTTTAGTACTTCAGCAACTGACATGAGTTTTTCTTTTTCAACATGGGTTTTATGATGTCCGCTTTGGGAACAATAACCACAATCCTCAGGACAAGCACCAGTTTTAATACTCAATAAAGTAGCAAATTGTAATGAATTAGGCTTATGATGCTCTCTATGCAGCATGTGAGCATGATACAACAAATCATTAAATGGTTGCTCATAAATCGCCGTAATTTCAGATATTGACCAGTGCTTCTTAATTTGAGTCACAATTATACCCCTCTGATATTCTTATTTTATTTATGAAGTGAACATGATAAAGTTCGCATCACGCTTGTCAACCAAAATTTTGTAAATGGTCAACACTCAGCAATTAATTAATCGCGACTTAAAACATGTTTGGCATCCTTGTGCGCAAATGAAAGATTTTGAAATTTGTCCTCCCCTGATTGTTGAAAAAGCTCAAGGATGTTACCTATATACCGATAAGGGGCCATTAATCGATGCAATTTCAAGCTGGTGGTGTAAATCTTTAGGGCATGCTCATCCCAATGTAATTGCGTCAATAACTGATCAACTTCATCGGTTTGAACATGTTATTGCTGCAAATACCACACATCCTTTATTGGTTGAACTAGCAGAAGAATTAGCCAATATTACTCAAAAGCAACATGTTTTCTTTGCGAGTGATGGGGCTAGTGCTGTTGAGATCGCTATGAAATTAGCTATTCATGCAAATCAAATCAAAGGTTTTGCCAACAAAAATCAATTTATCGCATTAAAAAATGGATATCATGGAGAAACACTAGGAACTATGAGCATTAGTGACCTAGGAATCTATAAAGCACCTTACACCTCATTTAATTTAAAATGCCATTTTCTTGACAATATTCCCTATGTTACAGGGAAAACAGATCCATTATGGGCGAATTGTGAAACGTATTGGCCCTCTATAGAAAAGCAATTGGAATCAATAGAAGATAATGTCTGTGCACTAATTGTTGAACCAATAATCCAAGGCGCAGGTGGGATGTTATGCTATAGCCAAGATTTCCTAAAAAAAATAGCGCTATGGGCTAAAAAGAGGAACATTTATCTTATTACTGACGAAATAATGACAGGAATAGGCCGGACTGGTGAATGGCTTGCGACCAATCATGCTGAAATTCAAGCAGATATTATTTGCTTATCTAAAGGATTAACTTCGGGCTCAATACCTCTAAGCTGCGTTATGATCGACCATTCTATTTTTGAGCTCTTTTATGCAGATTATTCAAGTGGTAAATCATTTTTACATTCTCATACCTATAGTGGTAATTCACTTGCTGTAAGTGCTGCTTTGGCAACAATTAGAACCATACGTGAGGAAAAATTAATCACGCATGTGCAAAATATAAGCGAATATATGCTGACAGCCCTAACTGAAGTTGCTCAGCTTTGTGGTAAATTAACAAATATTCGTGGAATAGGTGCTGTAGTCGCAGCAGATCTTGAAGATTCGACGCACCACAGAGTCGGGAATAGAGTTTATCAGCAAGCATTAAGCCATGGCGCTTTGATACGACCGATAGGAAATACCCTTTATTGGCTTCCCCCATTAAATACAAGTCACGAAATAATTGGGAAATTAGCCGAAATCACACTAAAATCTATAAAGGGAGCATATGCGATACCTTAAACATGCGAGAATCACTCAAAAATTTATTATTTTTAATCTATAGACAATTTAAATTGCTATGGATACTGTTGGCAATTTTTTCTTTTTTTATTCTTTCTTATATTAATTGGTATAATAACGACATCCAATCATCGATTTTAGCCTCCAAGGTAGCGAATAAGCTTACGAATGATATAGATAATTTTATTAATAGCATATTTAGGGATATAAATAAGTTACTTATAGATAAAAAACTGCTCATCACAAACAAAGAGATGATTATCTCTTCCCTACAGCATATCAATATAAACCATCCCCGAGTTTCCGGGATAGCTATTTGGGATCCAATTAATCAAATTGTATATTCTACATTGCCGCACAATAAAAGTTTTCTATTAAATATTGATCCAAACCATGTCTTTGTTGGTCCAATCACTTCAGCGTGGTTTGTCCATCCCATTTATGTGATACAAAGAAAAATTGATCATTTTCAAGCTGAAGTCATTATCATGACGTCCATACTTGAAAATATATTAAGCTCTCCGGAATACAGTAACTACTCTATAGTTTTACATGATGAAAATCGAAAAAAAGCTATTATAACAATGGAGCAAAAAGAAAAGTTCCCCTGGCTCGACAATATACTTCTTCAAATCAAATCTCTTTTATTTCCACAACTAGTTGTTTCTAAACGACTAAATAGCATTAGTGGTATTGTGATCACTGTCGTTGAAAATAGGCAAAATATAATTCGTAGTTTTTGGTACAAAGAGATTTTACTTGCTCTTGATATCTTAGTGCTTTCAATTTTGCTATATTTTGTAAGCAAAAAAACTTTCAACAAATATTATTCTTTGCATGGAGCCATTAAGAAAGCGATTAAAAAAGAGCAATTTTATCCTGTTTATCAGCCTTTATTTGATGGAAAAAAAAATGTCTATTCTGGAGCAGAAGTTCTTTTAAGATGGAAATATTATCACGATACAATCATAATGCCCGATCTTTTTATTCAAGAAGCCGAAAATACAGGCTTAATTGTTCCTATAACATTACAAATTGTTGAAACCGTATTTAAAGAAACTAAAGAGATTCTCTATGATTTCTCTTCATTTCATTTAGCATTTAATCTATGTGCTTATCATTTCACTGATCCGCTTTTTTTGATCAATTTTATAAATTAGTTGATCAATATTCTATTTCACCTAACCAAATATTATTAGAAATTACTGAGCGCTATTTGCTTGATGTAAATGATAAGTCTTTTATTAAAAAAATGTTAGAGCTTCGGGAAGCAGGCTATTCTTTAGCTATAGATGATTATGGGACAGGTCACTCAAGCATTAGCTATTTACAATATTATCCTTTCAATTTTATAAAAATTGATAAAATATTTATTCAGGCTATAGGAACAAAGGCGATTACAGAAACTTTGAATGATGCCATTATTAACTTAGCAAAAAAAATAAATTTAACTATTATTGCAGAGGGTGTAGAAACTAAGGAGCAAGTTAATTATTTATTGGAAAATGATGTGCATTTTTTACAAGGATGGCATTTTTCGAAAGCACTTTCAATTGACCAATTGACTAACTTATTAAAAGGAGAAAAAAAATGAATCGGTATATAACTTGCTGTTTTCTAATGCTATGTGGCACATCGATTTCATGCTTTGCAGCCCCCGTCGATCTAAGCGGGAATTATTGGGAATGCAAAACCGATGATGCGACAAATACCTTTTGGACATCCAAAAATATTTATCAGAAAATTGCCCTGAATTTTTCTTACGCTAAATGCAAAAAAAATAGCAAAATGCCTGCTACTTGTCGAACAAGCAAAGCTAACTGCGAAAATTTCATCGCAGGAGTTAATGTCATGCCAAAGTGGGAATGCACTGCATTTGATAGAGAAGCATTTGTTTGGACAAGCAACCGATATCCACATCGTGAAGATGCCGCTTTAGCAGCTCAAGCCTATTGCAAACAAAAAAGTCCTGTACCAGATACATGTTATATTAATTTAGTAACCTGTTTGAATAAGCAGGGACTTTGATAAATGGTTTATTGCATTGGATTAACAGGTGATATAGCAAGTGGTAAAACCACTGTTGCAACCCTTTTCTCTCAATTGGGTATAGAAGTGATCTCCGCGGACAAAATATCGCGAGAACTGACCCAAAAAGAGAAACACATCTACAAAAAAATTGTCGCACATTTTGGAACTAAAATTCTAAACCCAGATAAAGAGCTAAACCGCAGCCAATTAAGAGAAATTATTTTTTCAAATCCAAAAGAACGTGAGTGGCTCGAACAACTTTTACATCCACTTATTCGTCAAGAAATTAAAGAAAAAGTCGATGCGTGTACAACACCGTATTGTATTGTGGAAATACCTTTGCTTATTACAAAGCATAATTACCCCTACATCGATAGAGTATTACTCATCACCACCCCAACAGAAACTCAACTATCACGGGTAATGCAACGAGATAAATGCAGTAAGGAGCAAGCTCAGGCTATTTTATCAGCCCAGCCTAATATGAGCCTACGTCTAAAAAATGCTGATGATGTAGTAGTTAATGATTTGGAAATTGAAGATCTGACAACAACGATAAATAATTTACATCGTCAGTATCTTCAATTGTCAAAAGTTATCTGAATCATGGAGTAACTTTTAAAGAGTCATCTTCAACAACCTCTGGTCTAGACTCGCTGTCGCGCAAATTTTGAATCATTGCTCTAGTATTTTGATAAAACTCTTTTGGTGTTTCACCTGTTCGGCTCATGCATAAATACTCTTTTTTATGAACTGACTCATTAATTATATTCTGTACATTAGTTAATGTGGTATCCCATGTTTGCTTAAAATCTTGAGCATTTTTAATTTCCTTTAGAATTTTAATCATTTCTTTAGGTATCGTATTATGAATTCCACTACTGCTTGAAATTTTTACTGCACTGAAAAAATTATTTTTCCATTGGGTATGCATAATGTCTTTTTGGATGTCCTTTAAAACCTCTTTTGCGATTATTTCTTGAGATAAAAAGGGAATTTGACGCATTTTAAGGTTAAGTACCTCGAATAATTGCTTTTGAAATTCGTCTTTTACTTCTTGACATTCATTAGACGTTTTTAAACTATTTAAAATTATTTCAGCAGGTAGGGTACGAAAGAGCGTTTCATAAAGGTATGCATTGTCTTCGGCCGAATTAGTTTTTGCTCTTCTTGGCGCATGAACGAATTGATAGTGCTCAGCCTCAGCAGGCTCCTTATATCCTGCATCATCATCAATCAAAATAATACTATCGGGTGCTATGTTGAATTTTTTTCCATATAGCTCTAATATCGCATTTTTAGATTGTTCGGTGTTGTGCCCCCGAAGTTGTTTGCCTATTTCTCGGGCAATATCTTCCTCAAGATAAGGCCTTTTCGATCCAAGAAAATGATTAAGAGCCTGATACATGGTAGATACATAGTTTCCATAAAACGGATGATTGTCTGCCATTTGAATACGCTGTGAACCAATAACTGGCAGAATATTGTTTTGATATAAAATCTCCAATGTTAATTTTAAAAAATTCTTATTGGGTACACAAAAATCTTTTGGATCATCTCCCAAATCTAATTCTGGACTTCGGTTATGTCCAGGAAAAATATTCTGTGTACCGCCTGCTGCATTTATAGGTCCATCAACATCGAACACAACAATTTTGCTGGGTTTTTTCATATTTTTTCTCCTATCACATAGAATTTATTTTAACCAAAAAAGACATTTTAAATCCAATTTGATAATTTCATTTGTGATATAAGATTTATAAATAATTCATTGATTTCAAGACGCTGGTGTTAGGCTCACCGTAAAAATTTTCATTTAACACCTTGAAAATTTAGAGTACTTCGATTTCAAATTGACTTACAGGATTAATTTAGAATTACTCATCAACGACATTTTCTCTCGAAAAGTCTTTATGAGAAATGGTGGTGTATCATCGTGATTATCTCTTGATTGGCTGCAGGAAAATTTTGAGAATTCAACTCCTGAAGGTTAACCCATTTCATCCCTAACTGATTTTCCCTACATGAAGGTTCACCAGAAAAATGGGTTACCAGAAAAACGATCAATGTTACCGTCTTATCTGGATACTGATGCTTTACTTCACCTAATAGCTGATATTGGTGCACATCCAGATCAATTTCCTCTTTGATTTCTCTAATCAGTGCAAGTTCAGAAGTCTCATTTTCTTCTAGTTTACCACCTGGAAACTCCCAACATCCTCCATGAGAAGCATGAATAGGACGCTGGGTTATCAAGAAGCGTTGTTGTTTATCAATAATAACTGCTACTGCAACCGTTATTTTCACACTAAACTTCCATGGCACGCTTTAAACTTCTTACCCGATCCACAAGGACAGGGATCATTTCGCCCAATTTTTTTCTCCTGACGCTTATAGGTTTGAGCTTTATCATTTTCTTCATCAGCATCACTAAAGTCACTGTGCTGTAAACTCATTTTACTCACTTGCTCTGCACGTCGTTGTTCTTCAACAGCATTGACATCTGCAGCAGTCTGAACCTCCACAGAGGAAATGAGTCGAATTACATCATACTTCAAATTATCAAGCATTGTAGAAAATAAAGTGAATGCCTCTTTTTTATACTCTTGTTTTGGATCTTTTTGCGCATAACCACGCAAGTGGATACCTTGACGTAATTGATCCATTGCAGCAAGGTGTTCACGCCATTGATTGTCCAGAGTTTGCAAAATAACAGACTTTTCAAACTGCGATATTGTCTCTCTTCCAGCCTGGCTTACTTTTTCGTTATAATGTTTTGCTGCTAAATCAAGAATTTTTTCTTTGATTTGCTCCGGTTGGATATGATGATCTTCCTCAATCCATTCCAATACAGGAATTTTAAGTTTAAATTCATCTGCTAAAACATCACTTAAAGACTTAGGCTCCCATTGATCTTCTAAACTTTGTGGAGGGATATATGTGTCAACGAGATTGGAGATTACTTCTTCCCTCATCATATTTACCGTCTCTTCTGTATCTGTCATTTCCATGATTGAAGCACGCTGGGTATAAATGACTTGTCGTTGATCATTAGCCACATTGTCATAATCTAAAAGCTGTTTTCTTACATCAAAATGATGCCCTTCCAGTTTACGCTGTGCATTCTCAATTGCTTTTGTTACTAAATTATGCTCGATGGGCTCTCCAGGCTGCATTCCTAATCGCCGCATCATTGAAGCAACACGTTCAGAAGCAAATATTCGCATTAAATTATCTTCAAGTGATAAGTAAAAACGGCTGCTTCCGACATCACCTTGACGACCCGAGCGACCTCTCAGCTGGTTATCAATTCGTCGTGACTCATGACGTTCAGATCCAATGATCCTTAATCCACCTGCCGCAATAACCTCATCATGACGTTGCTTCCATAATTTCTTCACCGCTTCTTTTTCTTCTTCGGTAGCAGACTCTGGTAATTGTGCTAAATCTGCAGCTAAACTTCCACCTAAAACAATATCTGTTCCCCGGCCAGCCATATTTGTTGCAATAGTCACAGTTCCTGGTCGGCCTGCTTCAGCAATAATTTGTGCTTCTTTTTCATGAAACTTGGCATTTAAAACTTGATGCTTGATATTTTGCTTTTTTAATAGTTGGCTCAAAAACTCAGAGGCCTCGATAGACACAGTACCCACTAAAACAGGTTGCTTACGGGCAGCACAATCGCGGATATCAGTAATAACCGCTTGAAACTTATCTTTTTGGGTTAAATAAACTAAGTCAGGTTCATCTTTTCGTACCATTGGCTTATTTGTTGGGATAACCACTACATCAAGATTATAAATCTGCTGCAGTTCAAAAGCTTCCGTATCCGCTGTCCCAGTCATTCCCGATAATTTATTGTACATTCTGAAAAAATTCTGGAATGTAATAGAAGCAAGAGTTTGGTTTTCATTTTGAATAGAAACATTTTCTTTTGCTTCAACAGCCTGGTGTAATCCTTCAGACCATCTTCGACCTGGCATAGTGCGACCCGTGTGTTCATCCACAATGATGACCTGGTTATCTTTCACAATATAGTCGATGTCACGATGAAACATAGCATGAGCTTTTAATGCCGCATTAACATGATGCATTAGCATAATATTGCTCGCATGATATAAGCTCTCACCATGATCGAGCAATTTTGCTTTAACAAGTAACTCTTCTATGTGTTGATGGCCTGCATCGGTAAGATGAGCTTGTTTTTGTTTTTCATCAACCGTATAGTCGCCCTCCCCACCCTCTTCCTGTTTTTTTAAATGAGGAATTAAGGTATTAATTTTAATATAGAGTTCTGAACTGTCTTCAGCAGCACCAGAGATTATCAAAGGGGTACGCGCCTCATCAATAAGAATTGAGTCTACCTCGTCTATTATCGCAAAATTAAGCTCTCTTTGTACTTTATCTTCAAGACTAAATGCCATGTTGTCACGCAAATAATCAAAACCATATTCATTATTGGTTCCATAAACAATATCGCATCGATAAGCTTCTTGTTTTGCAGCATGAGACATGTCAGGATAAATAACTCCTACAGATAAACCTAAAAACTCAAATATAGGTTTCATCCATTGGCTGTCGCGTTTGGCAAGATAATCATTAACCGTGACTATATGAACACCTTTTTCAGAAATCGCGTTTAAATATGCAGGAAGTGTAGCAACCAATGTTTTACCTTCCCCAGTCCGCATTTCAGCAACATTACCTTCATGCAACACCATGCCACCAATTAACTGCACATCAAAATGACGCAATCCCAAAGTTCGTACTGAGACCTCTCTCACAGTAGCAAAAGCTTCCGCCAACAATTCATCAAGGGTTTCTCCCTCAGCAAAACGTGCTTTAAAATGCTGGGTTTTTGCAGCTAGCTCAGCATCGGTTAAGGTTTGCATTTGCGCTTCAAACGCATTAATTGCCATTACTGCCTTTTCCATACGCCGTAATGTACGCTCATTTCGGCTTCCAAACATTTTCTTAATCAACGCATTCAGCATGGCCTAAATAATCCTCTGGAGATTTCAAATAACAAATTTGTTAATGTACTAAAAATTCGAAAAAAATACTATGAATACCTTTAATTTAAGTGAATATTGAATGTTTATTTTCAATTTCTAACAAGTACTGGCTTAATTGTTCAAACAAGTGGATATTCTTAGTTTGCAAAATTTCCATTAATTTTCTTTTCCATTGACTCGCCCCAGGTAAGCCAAAACTTAGATTAAATATGGGCTTAATCAGCAAACTAAGAGATGCTCCTTGATAAAACTCATTCAGCAAATACTCTACATAATCATTAAATACTTGACTACGGGATCTATTAGGTACTTCAGGATAGAGTCCATGATGTATTGCTGCGATCTGAAATGGATTATCACAAGCCAAGCGCCCAAGCATCACTCCATCTACATAGGACAGATGCTCTTTAATTTCATTTAAATTCAATATATTGCCATTAATTACAATGGGGATATCGGGAATTTCTTTTTTCAAGCGATAAACATAATCGTAATGAACAGGAGGAATGGTTCGGTTTTGCTTTGGGTTTAAACCTTGCAACCAAGCTTTACGAGCATGCACAATTATCTTTTGTGCACCTGCTTCAATTAATTGATGTACAAAATTACTAAAAAATTCATAGCTGTCTTGGTGGTCTATTCCTATTCGTGTCTTTGCAGTAACAGGTATATTTACTGCCTCTCTCATTGCACGAATACAATCCCCTACTTTTTCTGGTTCTTTCATTAAACATGCACCAAAATTTCCAGCCTGAACTTTGTCACTAGGACAACCTAAATTAATGTTGACTTCATCATAACCTTCTTGGGCTGCTCGTCTGGCACACTCAGCTAAAAGAGTTGGTTCAGAACCGCCTAGTTGCAATGCAATAGGATGTTCCTTTTTATTAAATTGCAATGAGCGGATAGGATTATTGCATACAGCCCCTGTAGTTTGCATTTCCGTATACAAAAGCGCATTAGGTGCAAGCATACGCATCAATACCCGAAAATGTCCGTAAGTCCAGTCAATCATCGGCGCTATAGCTAAAGAAGAAAATAAAATCTGGGACACTATTATATTTAATTAAAAACCATGATTATAACCGATCTTTCAATTTGGTACAAAATTAGGGTGGGGGTCATCGTTTTAGTCTCGGAGATTATTAGATTGCTTAAGTCTCCGCAATTTAAATTGCACTTTTAGATTTCTAGAAAACATCCCTAAATTTTAATAAGCGCTAAAGTGTGTCATAGAATTTATTAATTAGTTCATTCACGCGTGCTTTGGAAACAGGGCACCTGGGTATAACAAGGTACTCAATAAAGCACACCAATTAATTGAAGAACATGATATCTTATCTCTCGCAGAAAATGGGATTAGCCAAATATTAGATGCGTTAAAGAAAATACCTACAGAAAACGAACTGAACACTCTGGAACAAACTTTTCTAAAGAATGAGAACCAAACCCTTCAGAAATTATTAGAGAAAAGTCTTAGCGCAGATATTAATGCGCAAAATAAGTACTCATCTAGACTGTAAAACGTAATAATGTAGAAGCTGTTTCTCTCTTGCTGCAACAGAATCATAAAGAGGCATCTTACTCACTAAAAACCAGTAAGGTCAAACAGGGCTAAAGGCAAGTCCTTAAGAAAATTTACGGGTTGCATTAATCCTTAATATCCAAGAATATATAACATTAGTGCAAACATCGTGCTTCCTTATATAACCTAAAGCAGACAGAATGTCTCTTGCACTGATGTTTTTCAATTTTGTAACAAAAATTATTTTATACAAGCTGAGGCTCGCTTTGCCGTCTCTTGGATTTTGTGAACATAGTAACAAGGATGCATATGAAAAACGCAAAATTATCACAGCGTCGTCTCTTTGTTTTAGATATTGATGAAAATCTCGCAAGCATTCAATTGGATGAAGATGAGCCACACAATTTATCAAAAAGTGCTGAACGATCTTTAAGCCAAAGCGCCTTGGGTATAATCGATAAACCAGAATTGACTCCTGGGTTATTATGGAAAAAAGCAACAGCATTTAGAAGACTTGAATGGAAAACATTTTTTGAAGAAATTATTACCATCAATGAACGCTATAAGAAGCAATCAAATGATGACATTCCATTGATTTCTATTATTTTTTTAACGAATGCCACTTATGATGGTGAAAAATTTATTAACAATGTTTTTAAACACTTTTTTGGCGAAAAAGTGACAAGCCAATTAGTTCCTGATCTTAGTGGATTTTACAATAGACAGAATCAATTACAGGAAATTAAGTATCTTGATAAAAGTGATTACCTGGAATATCTATTTCCTCATTTACAAAATAAATTCGCACTTATTAATCGATCACAAATCGCATTGATTGATGATTCGCAAATAAATATTTATGGTGCTAAAGAATATGGTTTTTCTGCAATTTACCATCCTTCTAATCCAAACCAAAGGCCATCGTTTTTCACTTTTACCCAACATGGTTCTGCGGTGTTTGAAGAGATGCATCGAATTCTAAAAGAAGCTGATGATTTTGTCGCAGAACAAGAATGTACTGTAATTCATCAATAAAAAATTTATTAAATAATGTGAATTCTGAAGCAAAATAGGATTTTAAAGGGTTCCAACATAACATATTAGACAACACTCGCAGGATGATTGACACTATTCATTACCTGAATTAACAATTGTAACCGTGTACGCCCTTGAAAAAAATTAATATCCAATTTATATGCGGCATGAATATATTTTACTCGGTAATTTGGCCACAGTTTGAGATCTATATTAAAAGCAATCGCATCAAACTGCTGCTTACTTTGCGTTTCAATTAAGGTCATTTTTAAATGATTTTTTCCTACTAAACGCTGCTCAAGAACCTCAAAAATATTATCAAAAATAGGCTCAGCAAATTGTTGCCCCCATGGACCAGCCTGCTGTATTAATTGGGCGACCTCAAGAGTCAATTCGTTGGGTTGCAATGGGCCATCAGTGAGTATTTCGCCTTCGCATTGAGATAAATCAACATGCCGCCCCACTTCTAAAACAAATGCCTCACGAAAAGCCCTAAGAGAGTTGGGATGAATGCTTAAACCAGCAGCCATAGCATGCCCCCCAAATTTCTTAATGAGGCCAGGATGATCCTTATCTATTGCAGCGAGTACATCTCTAATATTTAAATCTGAAATAGACCGTGCTGAACCTTTTAATTCATCGTCACTTACTGCAGCAAAAGCAATAACTGGACGGTGATAGCGCTCTTTCATCCGTCCGGCCAAAATACCAATCACTCCTTGATGCCAGGTTTTATCAAAAAGACATAAAGCAATAGGTAAATGAGTACTGTTATAATCAGCATCCAGGGCAAGTTTTTCCAAAACAAGCAGCGCTTGCTCTTTCATTTCGACTTCAATTTGTTTTCTTTCTTCATTGAGTTCATCTAATTGCTGGCAATATTTTCTTGCTTGTTGCTCATCCGTGCTAATTAAGCATTCTATTCCCAAAGCCATATCATCTAATCTTCCAGCAGCATTGAGCCTTGGCGCAATAGCGAACCCTAAATCAGACTCTCTTAATCGTGCATATTCACGCCCCGATACTTCAATTAAGGCTTTAATTCCCACACGACCTAGACCTTGGCGTATTCTTGCCATTCCTTGGTTGACCATAATGCGATTGTTTTGATCAAGTCCAACTACATCAGCAACAGTCCCTAAAGCAACTAAATCCAAAAAACTTGCCATGTTCGGCTCAGCAATATTCATTTTTTGAAACCAATTGGTATTCACCAAATGTCTGCGAAGAGCCAACATGACATAAAAAATAACTCCAACTCCGGCAATGGATTTACTGGGAAATTGGCAACCCGGTTGATTAGGATTCACAATCGCGCAAGCATTAGGAATGCTTTCCGCTGACAAATGATGATCGGTGATTAAAACATCTATGCCTAATTGATTCGCCCTTTCAACCCCATCAAAACTAGCAATGCCATTATCTACAGTAATAATAAGAGCGGGTTTCCACTTGTTAGCCACATCGACGATTTGAGGAGTTAAGCCATAGCCAAACTCAAACCTGTTAGGCACTAAATAATCAATAAACTGGGCACCCATAGCACGTAAAGCAGTAATAGCAAGTGCGGTTGAAGTCGCCCCATCGGCATCAAAATCACCAATAATTATAATACGCTGCTGTTCGCGTAAAGCGGTTTCTAATCGCAAACATGCAGCATCAATTCCCTTTAACGTATCAAAAGGTAATAAAGCTTGTAATTGCTTATCCAATTGTGATATTTCGGTTATGCCTCGAGAAGCAAAAATCCTCTTAAGGACTTCAGGCAAATTAGGGATGCTGAGTGAGTGTTTTGGTTGCACACGCTGTTTAATAAGCATGGATAAGTTTTCTCCACAAATGAACAAGCCAACCACCAGAAAATTGGATATATGCCGCATTATTCCAATACCAATGGACTGTCATTTTTTTTAGTTCTTCTTGATGCAGTTCACTGAGCATAGAATACTCGGTGAGCAATAAAATTTTATAGTCCTTAAGTGCTAACGAAGGGTGATACAAACTCACGTTTGCCCCACAAATTTTTGCCCATGGTAAAAATTGTTCATCAGCACAAATAGCAATCGTTTTTTTATCCTTAAGTTGAGCATTTCCCCAAACCCATAATCCATTAATTAAAGAATGATTAGGTCTAGACGCAAAAAGCATTTGGCATTCAGTTAAAAACTTTTGCCAATACATTGTAGTATCTAATTGTGCTAATTCAGGCATCAATGATTGATTCAATAGATGCTGCACTGGCTTAGAGCGCAATAAATGCTTTTTATCATTATAAAACAACCATGTTTCTGGATTATGATAATGAAGAAGTTTACCTTCCTCAGCAAGATATTGCGACAATAATTCGAACCATAATTTAGCATCGCTCTCTTGAATGTGTAGATCTTTACCACAACCCGTAATCATGGCGTCATTATGGGTTGCTATCCAATGAACGGGACTCAAAACAAGCCACTCACCTTCTAGGTGATGGTACTGTCTTAACAGATCAGCAAAAGGAGGATCAGATGGATCATAATCAAGGCACCGTAAAAAATTAAGTAGTGCATTTCCTTCTGACGTTAATAATGTCGCACGCTCTGGAATAACATTACATTCAGAATCAATCACTACATACATACTTTTGGGGCCTTAGTCAGTCCATCTTTTTTAAATAATGCTTTTATATTTCTTAATGCTTGACGCATACGATCTTTATTTTCTATGAGCCCAAAACGAACATAACCATCTCCTTGTTGACCAAATCCTATTCCAGGTGATACAGCAACATGTGCTTCTTGCAATAAGTACTTACTAAACTCAAGTGAACCCATGTGCTTATAATGTGAAGGAATAGGTGCCCAAACAAACATAGTGGCTTTAGGACGCTCTACTGTCCAGCCCAGTTCATTTAAACCATCACAAAGAATATTACGACGTTTCTCGTAAAGATCTCTAATCTCTCGCACACATTCGTCAGAACCTTCTAATGCGGCAATTGCGGCAACTTGGATTGGTGTAAACGTGCCATAATCTAAATAAGATTTAATTCGAGTAAGTGCTGCAACAAGCTCTTCATTGCCACAAGCAAAGCCGACACGCCAACCTGGCATATTATAAGATTTAGACATTGAATAGGTTTCAATTGCGATATCGGCAGCACCAGGAACTTGTAATATTGAAGGTGCTTTGTAGCCATCAAATACAATATCCGCATAAGCTAAATCATGAATCACCCAAATTTCATGCTTTTTTGCTAAATCGACTATTTGCTCAAAAAAAGCATAATCAACACAATGAGTGCTTGGATTAGCAGGAAAATTAATCACCAAAGCTTTAGGCTTAGGTAAACTTCTATTGATTGTGTCTTCCACAGATGCTAAAAATTGTGTTTCGTTTATGAGTGGAATTTGTTTTACATTGGCCCCTGCAATAATAAATCCATAAGTATGAATAGGGTATGCTGGATCAGGTACTAAAATCGTATCACCAGGGCCACTAATCGCCAATGCTAAATGAGCTAATCCTTCTTTTGAGCCAATAGTTGCCAGTATCTGCGTTTCGCTATTTAAATGTACATTATAATTACGTGCATACCAGGATGCCATTGCTCGCCTTAGTCGCGGAATTCCTTTAGACATTGAGTATCGGTGAGTATCTGGCCGTTGCACTGCTTCAATCAATTTATTCACTATATGGGGAGGTGTTGGTTGATCAGGGTTTCCCATTCCAAAATCAATGATATCCTCTCCACGCGCTCGTGCTTCTGTTTTTAATTGCGTTAATGTGTTAAAAACATAGGGCGGTAAGCGGTTAATTCGTGGAAATTGATTCATAATATCTACCTCTGTAGTATACTCACAGCTACTGTAACTCAATCAACCTTCCAAAACCATGAATATCAATTTAGAAGAATCAGAACTACATGCAGTGCAAGCTTATAGTAATAACAAAATTCAGATTAATTCCATTATTTACGAGAAAAGTTTCATTGTTTCTAAAACAGAAATCATCAGTGAGCTATCCATTAAAAATATCCAAGAGCTTGATGAAGTCTACATGAACTTATTAACGCAATTCAAACCGGAAATTATAATCATTGGCCATGAAAATACCGGAAAACTGCCTCCTCTGTCAATTATGAAACAACTTGCTCAACAACGAATTGGGCTTGAATCGATGTCAATCGGTGCAGCCTGTCGCACTTACAATGTTTTATTAAGCGAACACAGGGCTGTTGTAGCAAGCTTTATTTTTTGAATACGGCCTTGAGGAAGTTATTCGAAACACGGTTTACTGAGTGACTAATGCCCCTATAACCATTCTGCGAAATCGATAGTCGTTTTTTTTCCAACCTTCTCATAATTTTTTTCAATCCAAAGACTGGCTTCCTGTCTTCCTAGGTCCCTCATAGCCACTAAAAACTCCCAATCCGGGGTATAAACAGTTGATAAGGGAAAATCACGCAAGTCTTCATCAGCACGAATACAATGCATAAATATCTTTTTATAGCCCTTTTCGTATTCTTTTTTCAATTGTCCTTGAGTGATCAAACTGCTCACAAAAGCCACGGCTCGCATTTCACGCATTAAAGAAGAATTAAAAGACACTTCTCTTACCCGAGAATCAATTTCTGCTGGAGTTTTTGGAATATTGTTACGGACGATTGGGACTGTATGAAAAATCAAAATATCTCTACAGCTTGTTTGGTATATTAAGGGGAAAATAGCTGGGTTACCGAGATAACCCCCATCCCAATAAAACTCTCCATTGACTTCAATTGATTGATATAATTGGGGTAAACACGCGGAAGCTAAAAGAGTATCTATAGATAACTCGTTATTATCAAAAATACGTATTTTACCGGTTTGAACGTTAGTAGCGCATATAAAAAGCTTAATAGCACTTTTATTTTTGATTTGCTCTACATCAATTATCTTTTCTAAAACATTTCGAATAGGATGAAAATTAAAAGGATTAAATTGATAAGGAGAAAAAAGACTCGCTATTGAATTAAATAAATAAAAATTAAGAGGTGCCTTTAAAAAAGGTTCTATAAAGTAATCAAAAGGAGTTTTTGCTGTGATACCAAACACTTTCCCATAATCACTCATCGCATGCCAAAAATCATACAATGATTGCCTGGCCCCCTCTTCCCTTCCCTGCAAAAAACCATATGCAAGGACAGCTGCATTCATGCTGCCCGCGCTTGTTGCTGAAATACCTTCTATTGTAAACAATTTTGATTCAAGAAATTTATCCAATAAACCCCAAGTAAAAGCGCCATGAGCACCGCCGCCTTGAAGAGCAAGATTTATTTTTTTTCTTTTAGGCATTTCAATCTCCCTATCAATAGCATAAATCTCTCTCTGTCCTAAAGTTCATGCATGCTATCGAATCATTATCTCGGACTATTCGGCCAAGAAATACTGCCATTGACTTAAGGAATCTACTTTTAATTCTACGTCCCAAGACATGTTAGCACGATCCGGAATCCCTTAGTATAATTGAATCTCTCGGACACACTCGGGACATCAATTAAGGGCATCAAGTCAATGCAGTGAACAACATTCTCTCCGCTTCGTTCTATAATCTAACTCAAGTAATCCTCTACTACAGTACCATAAGGTAACGTTAAATCCGTAATAAAATGGACTACTGATACAATTTTTTTAACAGGTAACTCTGCAATAGGAGCCAATGCATGAGGATGGAGTTCCAAACTACCTGGACCAGTCCAGGCACCCTTGACCGTTACATCCTCTAAATAGGTTCGGGTCAATTGATTCACTTGAGGAGTGCCATCAACACCTGGTATATTTTTTAAAAGAAAGGTAGGTTTTTTCAATGAATCCAATACAGTATTTTGATCGATTTCATGATGTTTGTATCCCATAGTTGCTGTAGCAATACGCAAACTACCATAATCTAACAAACCAATAAGCACATCCTCTTCGACAAATAATTTAGGTTTCGCTAGTTTTTTAGGAAAGCCCCAAATTTCTCGACCTCCTGCAATAGGTGCATGACAATCAAGAAACATAGAGATAGTAAAGCCCCCTTCCTCTCCTTTATAGCGGACGGGAATCACTTGCCCCGATTCTGTGTAGTCCCCAAAGCCAGTCGAATCAGGCATCCTGATAAATTCAAACTTAACAAAAGGTTCAAGTAGCTCTAGACCGGGGGGCAGAATATCCTCAAGCAATTCAGGAAAAGTTTCATAGGTAATAATAAAAAACTCGCGGTTAATAAACCGGTAAGGCCCTGCAGGATACGTTCTGATCCAACGTGGCGCAGGCATAGTAAACTCATTGACCATCTTTGACTTTTTCATTGATTTTCTTCCTTTAACGTTTTTTCCCTAACCAAAGTATAATGCTATCTGAGATATTTTATATTTTTAATTCAACTATTTGTTGTTATCAGGGTTACAACTTATCTGCGACACTAAAAAAATTCAAGACAGAATAAACACCTTAACAGACGAACAAGCCGTGGTATTCATCCGTTTCATACCTCAACCCATCATTACCGTGCTATAAATATTTCGTAGTGAAACTCTAAAATCTGATAAACAAACGTAAGAAAAACTTAATGTTATTCATCATACAATGTACCTAAAGACGTTTCAAATTTAGGTTTATTCACATGTTAAAAATCAAAGAAGTCATCTTTTCCAGTAAAACGTCCGGGGAAACTGATTTATCCCTTCATAGGATTACAAATGGAAATCGACCACTTATTATAGATTCAGGGCAATATGATCCTCATCGAGCTAATAGAATGTTAAGCTATATATCAAACTTGATGCAATCGACAGAAATAGAACATTCAAAAAATGTACGAGAAAATAAAGCATTGGGGGATAACAGCGAATTAATTACGCGTGTATCCCTGGATGAATTTAGTTTTTATACTAAAGATAGGCCGCTAACTCTAGAGGAGTATAAGTACCTCATTAGCGAAGTTCATAAACTTGCAAAAAACTTACCCTCAAATATCCATTTTCAGCTGGCCACATTTCCTGTCTACTGGCCTAATGGTGTAGTACAAAATTGTAGTTTGTATGTCCAATCCCCCAAACAAGCTGGTCAAGAACCATTAATTCACCATATGTCAAAAACGAACTCTTCTCACATCGATTTTCAATACGGTTATATGAATAAAGGAATACCATGTCCAATTCCGCTAGCAGGTGATCGACAAGATCTTGATAAAAGGTGCGAACCAGGCCAGGACTGCGATCCCAATTTTCTTTTGCAAGGTACCGGGGTAGCGCTTTATGATATCAATCAGTATAAAAATGCGCTTCGAATCACCTCGGCTAATGGACAAATGGCTCTTCAAGTCGTCGATATATGTCTAGATCATGCTTATGGCATAGGAAAACAACACTTAAGCAGCTTAATTTCTCAATTGGGACAACATCAAGAGCATGTTCCTGTTATTGCGAATCACGTAATTAGCTCTAAATCAATTGAGCAGGTTGATGCTCATGCGGCTGCGACAGTAACCCATGCCGATGTTTTAAAAGGAAAAGTTGGGAAACTCAAACCAATTGTTGCGAAACAAGCGGTTGCAATTGGGGTTGGGGGATTTGGGGCAAACGTTCAATACAATATATATCAATCTAAAGCAGTTGGTTTTTTATCGGGAAATGACTTTGATCAGGCGATACAATATAATTTCCAAGGCCGACCTGTAAATGTAAATCTACTTTACGGCGGTACAACCATGTTGCACGAAATTGTTACAAGTATAAGTTCTAATACTGATTTGAAAAGAACTATTGAGCGTATTCAAACGTTACAAAAGTATGGCCTATCAATTGATATTCGTAACGATCAAGGATTTACCGTACGAGAAATAATTTGTAGACAAACGTCCAATGCGCTCAATCTAAAAGACGATACCCTTGCGCTTATAAATTTGCAAATGGCCAATCAGCTTGGTATCACTCAAGCGGAAATCATCGCCTACAGTACAAAACCATCCTCTCTCGTTCGCCCCAAAAAAGAAGGAGAAAATAAACCATACGCGCAACATACTACATCAATGGTTGCAAAACCAACTGAACCAGTCACACCAGCCGCCGTAGCAAAATCTCATTCTCAAGATCAAGAGCTAGCACGAGCAATCTACCTCGCATGTGACAACGCGGGAATAACCTCTGCAGAGAGGCGAGAGATACTTTATTCAAAGCATTTCTCACAAGAATTTCAAAATATCGTTACCCAATTTATCACCTATGATCTATCAAAAGATAATAAACATGTAATAGATGGTGCACGAAAATTAATTAAGGAACTCACAGAAAATGGGGTTCGACGAGGTGAAAATCCAGCCATTAGGAAAAATATGATTCAAGTGCTTCAAACATGTATTGATGAATTTGAAGCTAAAGCCACAAACGCTATAATCAACAAACTCCATGAGAACAATGGGGCTGATGTACATGCTATTTTAAATATTTTATGCAACCATCCCCAAATTATGAGTAAAATTTACCCACACCCATATATTGCTACGCCACTTAACGTTTCTACCCAACTCACCCTGGCAGAACAAACTATTATATTTCTTCTAACGCATCATCGACAAAATTTCTCCATGCTAAGTAAAGGAATACAAATAACGCTAGAGATGCTCGATAAAATAGTAAGCATATACCCAGAGAGCACTAAAAATACGATTAAAATTTTATTATTGGAAGAGATGATTAATCAAGAAAAAGCAGCACTACAACCAACGAGTAAGGTTAATGCAGATAACAGTCAAGCGTTCGATAAATTCATTTCTAAAACAATTATAGAATATAAAATAAAAAATAAGGTTGAGCTTCTACATGCAAAACAAACCATAGAAAACCAATTATTTGACTATTACTTGGGGAGAATAAAAGCAGATCAGCTTTCAGAGATAAATGGATTACGACAAAAGTTTATCGATGGTACTTTTCCCAAACAAGCAATTCTTGAAGCGTTCAAAGATACCCCTGATTTCCAAAGAAAAATAATAAGACATGAACTGATATTACAGACAGAAAAGGATATAGCTGCATTAAGATTGGAGCTAGCGTTTAAGGAACGACTGAAGGAAGCTCAGGGCAAAGAAATGCCTAAACAGGAGGATAAAATTATCCGACCAAGGTAAACCACGTGCTTTGAGAAACAAAATGATAGAGCCTTCTCTTGCTGCAAAAAAAGCCTAAGGATTAAGAACAGTACTTTTCTGAAGTACAAGTTAATCAAATTTGATTTACAAAATAACGCCATTTAGAATTAAAATTATTAGGTACATCAACATCAATGGAGTGAAAATCCATGAATAAGCGTAAGCTACAAAATACTGCTGTGATTACAGCAGCTGTGAGCGCTTCACTTCTTTCTATCTACACAAATACTGACTGGTTTTCTGCAGAACATGGGCATGTAGAACTTGAAAGATGCTATGAAATAGTACGTGCAGGTAAAAATGATTGTGCAACCTCGAAACATTCTTGCGCATCACAAGCAATAAAAAATAATGACCCAGAAGAATTTATCATGTTGCCTAAAGGGTTGTGTGAGCGAATCCTTGGAGGTAAAAGTGCTTAAATATGATCAGTTACCGGCCCGTGTTAAAAATGAGATACAAGCACAACAGTATCAAAGCGAGTTACTGGTAGGAGGAGTACAGTTGGGTGTAGTAGTACTGTTGGTGATTATTAACTGCTTCACTCCTGTAGGATATACCCCAAATGCGCCCGTACATTCCGCTTCATTAGGTTTATCACTATTTGCTATTTTAATAGTAACCAGATTATGGTTTGCCTACACAGATCAATTAACACATTTAGTGCTTGGATTATCAATAATCATAGAAATGTTATTATTGCTATTTGTTATCTGGACCTATTATTTACAATATCAAACCTCCCCAACAATTAATTTAAAAAATACCCATATTAATTATGTTTACATTTTAATTGCTCTACGTGCTCTACGCTTTGAGCCAGAATGGGTACTACTGTCTGGTTTAACCGCAGTGATTGGCTGGAGCGTTATTGTTTGGCAAACTTTAGCGAGCACAGGGATGAACGTGATTACTTGGGATTATGTTACCTATGCCTCTACACGAAGTGTCTATTTAGGGTCTGTCTTTGACATACTTTTATCCATTCTGTTAGTTACTATTATCCTATTTTTAGTGCTCGATCGTGCTAAAAAAACATTATTCCAGGCAGTAGAGCAAACTAGTGCAGCAAAAGATTTAGCACGTTTTTTTGATACGGGCGTTGTCAAAAAAATAACCTGCTCTGATTCTTTATTGCAAGCCGGTTACGGCGAAATCCGGCAAGCTGCGATAATGTTTACGGACATGCGAGGTTTTACTAAAGCATCAAATACCCTATCACCCAGCAGTTTAATTAAGTTGCTCGGAGAATATCAGCGTATTCTTGTGCCCATTATCCAAAAACATAATGGAAGTATTGATAAATTTATGGGCGATGGAATTATGGCAAGCTTTGGTGCAGTCACCCCTTCTCATACTTATGCAGCAGATGCGCTAAAGGCAGCAGATGAGATACTCTCTGTGTTGTCTTCCTGGAATGAAAAAAGACAAAATGAAAAAGAAATTCTTATTGATGTTGGTATAGGGCTTGCAATAGGTGAAATTGTTTTTGGGGTTATAGGAAACGCTGATAGGCTTGAATATACTGTAATTGGAGAAACAGCAAATTTGGCCGCAAAATTGGAAAAACATAATAAAATAGAACATTCAAAAGGATTAACCACGGCATTTTCTTTAATAGAGGCTTTAAAGCAAGGCTATAAAAAAGGAGAAGACATCGTTGAACTTAAAGCAAGAATTGTAGCTGGGGTGAATCAACCTATGGACTTAGTGGTTCTTGGAAAGTAGGCATTTAATAGGTGTTAGAAGTACACTTAATTTTCCACAGCAAGTGATTTTCTCGAATAAATTGCAACGCTGTATGTAAATTAAAATCTGGATTTGTTTCGCAAACAGCTTCATAAGCATGAATTAATGAAAGACAATTTTGGAGGGACATAAAAAATCGAAACATGTCTTGAGAGATCCAGTGAATAATCACACGATGATATTGTCTCGAAATAATTATATAGCACTCGACTGACTGTAAGTTGATCTTTTGTTTTTCATCCGGCCTCTCAATCAATTCCACAATTTCTTTTAATGAATAAGGTGATGAAAATAAGTACACGGAGGGATTAAAAATCAAGTACATTTTTTCTGCAAATTCCAACTCTTTTGACCATTTTAAACAGTTAATGCGTTTAAAGTGTGGCGCACGATAACTCATATGCTTCAACCAGTCCAATTTTGCTATATCAGGCAAATAAACAAGATGCTTAATTGGCTCAACGCTTTGTAAAAAATGAGGAAAATTTGCTCCCCAATCATCCAGACAGTTAGTTAAAGGTAGGTTTTTTTCTTCTCGACAAAAAATAGCCGCTAAATTATTTGCACATTCTTTCCCAACTAATTTCCAAACAGCAGGAAAGGTTATTTCTAAAGCACGAGATAGATTTTGAAGAATATTATTTCTGTATATGTTGAATCGAAACTCAGGAGCTATTGTACTCTCACGAATGTTTTTCATAAATTCAATCTCATTTGGATTGAATATTGCTTTTGCAAAATCATTCTGTATTTGTTTCATCGTTGACATAATTGGCTGACTTTTTTGCTTCATTCAATAAAATCTCCAAAGCGGGTATCTCCCTATCCCATTCCATCAAAGTCGGAACCACACCAATATTACTTATAACATAACGATATAAATCCCAGACCTCTTGGCAAACATAATTATCATGTGTATCTAAAAGCACATGATTACTATCCTGTATATATACTGAATGCCCTGCCACATGAATTTCTTTTATCGCCTTTTTTGGAAGAGATTGAATGTATTCATAAGGTTCCCAATTATGATTAAAACAAGAAACATAAAGGTTATTTACATCCAATAAAATGTGCACACCTGTACGTTTCGCTAATTCAGCTAAAAACTCAGCCTCTGAATAGCACGAGGTTTGGTACTCAAAGTAAGAGGAAGGGTTTTCAATTAACAAAGTTCTTTGTAAATAGTTTTGAGCTGCGTCAATATTGTTAACAACAGCCATTAAGTTTTCTTCATTATAAGGAACAGGTAGTAAATCAGGAAGATAAAATCGTCCAGTATTACTCCATGTTAAATGATCCGAAACCAAAACAGGCTCAAATTGATTGATTAGTTTTTTAATTCTCTTTAAATGATTCTTGCAGACACTCTGCGCAGATCCCAGAGACAAACCAACTCCATGAAAACTTATGGGGTAGAGCTCACGAATGGAGAATAGAATATCATGCAGTGGCCCACCATCAATCATAAAGTTTTCTGTATGAACCTCAAACCAGTCTATTTTAGGTTTTTCCTTAAGAACCTGATGATAGTGAGGCTCTCTTAAACCAATACCTATTTGATCACCACGTATGCGCATTATTTTTAAAATTGAGTTTCTTGATTAATTAGGATAACCGTTCTATATTTCCATTACTATAATTTATATTTTAAACAAAGAGTTATAAGCTAATCACTTATACAAATATATTTACAACATCCAAACAAATAACATGATTAAAAAGGAAATAGTATCATGAGCATTAAAACTACTATAGCGAAGTCTTTTCTGTCTGCAGGATTAGCTTGGTTCTTACCAATTGCAGCGAATGCAACGGTACCTCAATGGGAAATCGTCCCTGATGAAAGTCAATTAACCTTCACGGCTACTCAAAACGGAGCGCCAGTAACAGGTCAATTTAAAACCTTTAGTGGTACTATTTTAGTCGATCCTAACGACTTAAAACACAGCAGTATAGACATTATTGTTGATATTAACTCAATAAGTGCTTCTTATTCTGAACTAAAGAGTACTTTGCTGACTCCAGATTGGTTTAATCCCAAAGTTTTTCCGAAAGCTGAATTTAAATCAAGTCAAATCGAAAAAACTGGAGATAATACATATAAGGCCGTAGGTACGCTTACTATCCGTGATAAAACTGAGCCAGTAACTTTAAATTTCACAGGGGATCAATCCGACCCAAATAAGGGAATTGTTACAGGAAATACGGTCATTAAAAGAACTCAATTTGGTGTTGGCCAAGGAGACTGGTCAAAAACCAATGAAATCAAAGATGAAGTAACAGTCAACTTTAAAGTAGTCGGTGTTAAAAAATAAAATGGTATGTGGTCATTCTCAGCGCACTATTATTGCATCATATTAATTGCAAGTTGGGCCCTAACCCAACACAATAAAGTGAAAGCAATATATTGCGCTCCCTCTTTAATTTCTATTTTATAATTGTCTTCGTGCTTCCAAAATATTAGGTATTTGTTCAAGTTTTGTTAATAACCGAGATAAACTACTTAGACCATCTACATCAACAGTGAGAGTGATATAAGCCATGTTTTCTTGTTTATTGCTTTGAGTCTGCAATGCATAAACGTGAGCTTTTTCATTTGCTAATAAGGAAGTAATGTCTTTAAGCAATTCAGAACGATCAAAAGCTTTAATAAGAATATCCACTACATAATTCTCACGAGTAGCACTTCCCCAACTTACTTGTAAGAAACGCTGTTTTTGTCGCTCGCTGGCATGAATAATATTAGGACAATCTTGTCGATGCACTGATACCCCCCGTCCTATAGTAATATATCCCACTACCGCATCGCCTGGAACAGGTTGGCAGCATCGTGCCATAAAGGTTAACAAATTACCTACACCCTCAATGCGTAAATCGCTTCCAGTGACTTCGGGTTTTGAGTGTGGTTTGACAAATCGCTCTAAATTAAGTTCAGATGGCGTAGGAGGCGTAATTTTGCTAATAATTTGCCCTATTTTAATATCGCCACGACCTAAGTTTGCGTAAAGATCATCCAGTTTTTTGAAATGCAACATCGGAACAACTTCATTTAATTTATCCGATTTTATTCCTAAAGATTTTAACTCTTTATCTAATAGCTCACGTCCCTCTTGAACATTCCGGTCGTAATCTTGCATTTTAAACCAATGTAACACTTTGGCTTTTGCTCTAGAGGTTTTTAAATAATTTAAGTGGGGATTAATCCAATCACGGGAGGGTTTAATTTGTTTTCCAGTTAACACCTCTACTCGATCACCTGTTTTCAATTGATATGTTAAGGGTACTATATGACCATTGATTCGTGCACCACGACATCGATGTCCTAAATCACTGTGCACATGATAAGCGAAGTCCAAAGGAGTAACACCATGAGGTAAATCAAGAACATCTCCGTCAGGGGTAAAAACGTACACCCTATCCTCAAGAAATTCAGTAGTACTGCTTTCAGGAACCCCTTTATTACTTGCCATTTCACGATGCCAAGCCAATACATCGCGCAGCCATTCAATTTTACGTTCATGACTTTCTTTGGGCTTACCGCCACCCTCTTTATATTTCCAGTGCGCAGCTACACCCATTTCTGCTAAATCATGCATAAGGAACGTTCTGATTTGGACTTCGAAAACTCTGCCTTCTGGCCCCTGAACCGCTGTATGTAATGATTGATACCCATTAGGTTTAGGATTAGTGATGTAATCATCAAACTCTGCAGAAATTTGCTTCCAAAGTGTATGCACCATACCTAATACTTCATAACATTGAGGTTTGGTGTCAACAAGCACACGTACCGCTGTAGCATCATAAATTTCATCTAGAGATACATTCTTGCGTGTCATTTTTTTGTAAATGCTATGAATATGTTTCGAGCGACCATAAACTGCAAAATGATCTATTCCACTTGCTTTGATCTGTTCATTCAACTGAGCAACAATAGCATCAACAAAGCTATCTCGTTCCAGCCGTTTTGCTTTCAGACCTTTTGCAATCGCCTTATAATCGTCCGGATGTAAATAACGAAACGCAAGATCCTCCATTTCCCATTTAATTGCTCCTATTCCAAGCCGATTGGCCAAAGGAGCATAGATTTCCATTGCCTCAGTAGCTAATTGTTTACGTAATTCTTCAGATAAATGCGAGGCTGTTCTCAATACACATAAACGCTCAGCAAGTTTAATCAACACCGCTCGAACATCATCAACCATTGCTAATAACATTTTACGGATGTTATCAATTTGTTGTTTATTTTGTGGATATTTGTTCAAAGCTTGGAAACTGTGCATAGCACTCATACGTTCTATGCCTTTTACCAACTTTGCAATATTAGGTCCTAATTGCTCAGCAACATCATCAACTGATAAATCCGCATAGTGTACGTTTTCAAAAATAATGGCCGCCGCAAGTGTCTCTTGATCCACCTCAAGATCTGCAAGCAGATCAGCCATAGAGAGGCCTTGTTGCAAACAAGATTGGCCCGTTTCTGTTGCATGTTCTTGTCCGGCTAATTGACTTAATGTACATGCAGCACGAATGAGCTCAAGACTATCCAAATAGCCTTTTGCACCTAACTGATGAAGCCATAAACCTACATCAATGCTACCATCGGCACATAATGGAATAGTATCCTTTACTCTAACCATAAATTTTACCCTTTCTCAAACATCGCAATTGATTCAACATGAGCTGTATGAGGAAACATATCCATTACTCCTGCTTTTATCAATACATAACCTTTTTGATTTATTAAAATATCTGTATCTCGTGCCAATGTAATAGGATTGCATGATACGTAAACGATACGCTCTGGATTGAGCAGATCTATTTGTTTCACAATTTCAAGTGCCCCAGATCGAGGAGGATCAATCAATACTTTATTACATGACTGCTGCACTAACTTCTTTACTTCATTGATATCATCTAAATTAGCAGCATAAAAATCCACATTTGAAAGATTATTTATTTTGGCATTCATAAATGCTCTTTCAACCATAGTTTTACTACCTTCTACGCCAAGCACTTTGGAGCAAAATTTAGCCATTGGAAGTGAAAAATTACCCAACCCACAGAATAAGTCTAGCACTATATCCGTACTTTTTAATTCCATTAGTTCTGATGCAAGAGCTACCATAGAACGATTTAACGTTGAATTAATTTGCGTGAAATCAGTTGGATGAAATAAGAATGAAATTTGAAAGTCCGGTAAGTGATAACTTAAATATTCATTAGAATTAGGAGGATAAAAGCAATAAACGCTATCTGGACCGCTAGGTTGGAGATAAATTTTATAATGATATTCTTCAGCAAATTTTTTAATTTTAATCTCATCTTCAGCAGTTAATGGCGTCAAGTTTCGAAAAATAAGAGCAACTTCATCATCTCCTGCTGCAACTTCAATTTGTGCAATGCAATATTTATCGCCCATAGAATCTAACAAGTGCCTTAAAGACAAAATGTCTGCATCAAGTTTTGCATTTAAAACAGGGCACTGAGTAATTTCAGTAATATACCTGGGGTTATTACGTTCTCTAAACCCAATCATTGTGGCCTGCTTTTTTTCTACATAACGCACACTGAGTCTTGCTTTATTTCTATAATTCCAATAACTAGCAACTAAAGGTGATAAAACGGTTTGTGGCCTAGTATGACCATATCGTGATAATAAATCCAACAATTGATCTTGTTTGAAATGGATTTGTTCCTCTTGATTCAGATGCTGTAACGAGCAACCGCCACACATTGCATAGTGAGGGCATCTAGGGGTAACACGAAGAGATGATGGCTCAAGAATTTTTAGTAGGAAACCGTCATCAAAATCTTTTTTTATCCTCGTGTACTGGAACTCAACTAATTCATTAGGCAATGCCCCTTGAATAAAAGTCGCTTTACCATCAATACGTGCAATTCCCTTTCCATCATGGCTTAAATTATCAATTCGAGCAGTTTGCACAACTGGATTTGTTTTGGACTTTGCTCTTCTCATCAAAATAATCTCTTTAATAAAACTTTTAACTTCTTGAAAAAAGTATCTAAAAAAGCAGACCGATGTTTATAGCAAGTACAGATGAAACTGCTATTTACTTGATCATGATCGTTACTAGATAGATCGCTTTTTCAAAATATAACAGGTTATCATAGGCATCGACTATTTGTCATGATAATTTGCCATAACAAAATTCACAATGCATAACATCATGACAATCTTCTTTAGAGTCAATCCATTAGCCTTATCTACCATAAATTAAGTTATAAAACTCACCCAAAGAGGGGTTATCTAACAATTTTTATTTGGTTAAACTTGTATCATTCTAGGAATGGGCTTATTTATCAACTAATTCACTGGTCTATTCACAGTGTTATCCACAGTTTTTGTGGATAACATCTAAATAATATCGCTATGCTAAAATATGAAAAATTCAATATAAACAAGATGATTTGGGGTTATTATTTGCAATAATGAATATATTGAAAATGATGGAGATTTAAAAGTTATCCACAGGAACGTGTAAAGTGAACTGCTTTTGTGGGCTGGGTATTTTATATAAAGTAAATATAAAAAAATAGTCTTGACATCATTTTTTTATATTTTTTTGGTATGAGACAGCACTTCTATAAATGCAACATCTTTTTCAGCAAAATCGCATCTTCAACATTATTATTGTCTGTATAATATGCTGGCTTTATTTCAGCCTGTTCAAATCCCATACTTTGATAAAGACTCAAAGCAATTTTATTGCTAGGTCGTACCTCAAGAACTACATATTCAATATGGGATAATTGGATCAATGAATTAAGTACATTTTGTAGAAACTTGCGTCCATATCCTTGCGATTGAAAAGACTTTGCAATACAAAAATTTAAAATATGAGAACAATTATTACTGATCCTGGAAATTAGATAGCCAACAATAACCGGGTTATCAGCAACATGTGTTTCAAATACACGACAATCGTAGCCTACACGCACACAATCTCTTAAGATATCTCGACTCCAAGGGGCAATATGGACATTTTTTTCAATTGCATAAACAGCATCTATATCTGATTCAGTCATGCTACGAATATTAAATGCCATCCCCTGTTCCTCCTAAGAAAATAAATTGCTCGCCTGGGTGAAACATTTTCAACCAAGCGGTGCAAAATGAGAAAGTTTCTAAGACGCGCCATCCGTATTTTTTTTCTTTTTGGGCAAATAAAGATCTGTAATTGTTCCTTCAAATGCCTCCGCTGCTTGAGCAACAGTTTCAGAAAGTGTTGGATGAGGGTGGATAGTTAAAGCAATGTCCTCAACGTCACAACACATTTCAATGGCTAAAGAGGTTTCAGCAATCAAATCTCCTGCATTAATACCAACAATTCCAGCCCCTAATATTCGTTTCGTATCAGGACAAAATAGTAACTTTGTCATGCCCTCTTCGCGCCCCATACTCAGTGCTCGACCACTGGCTGCCCAGGGAAAAGTAGCTTTTTCATAACGAATATTTTTTTCTTTAGCTTCCTTTTCAGTAAGTCCAGTCCATGCAAGCTCAGGATCCGTGTACGCAACGCTAGCAATACACTTAGGATCAAAGTAATGTTTTTTACCTGCAATAACTTCTGCGGCAATTTTTCCTTCTGGAATGGCCTTATGTGCTAACATCGGCTGACCTACGACATCACCTATAGCGAAAATATGCGAAACATTGGTTCTTTGTTGATTATCTACGTTGATAAATCCTCGTTCATCAACTTTAATTCCTGCTTTTTCTGCATCAATTGCCCCACCATTAGGTTTTCTGCCTACTGATACAAGAACTTGTTGGAAACAAAGTGGCTTATCTGTTGCATGCTGACCTTCCATAGAAACATAAATACCGTCTTTTTTTGCCTCTACCGCAGTTACTTTTGTTTTTAAAAGGAACTTAACACCCTTTTTTTGCATTCGCTTTTGTAGAACACTGACTAAATCAGCATCAGCCCCAGGAATAAGTTGATCCATAAATTCAACTACAGTCACGTCAACTCCTAAAGAGGAATAAACTGTAGCCATTTCTAAACCAATGATACCCCCACCTAACACCAATAAACTACCTTTAATATCTGCAAGTTCTAATGCTCCAGTGGAACTAAAGATTCGTTTGTCTTCGGGAATAAATGGCAAGTTGATGGATTCAGAACCAACAGCAATAATCGCATTTTCGAATTCGACGTCAACAGCTCCATCCTTGGTGCTAACCGTCACTTGATGAGTACCCGAAAATTTACCAACTCCAGTGATGACTTCCACTTTGCGTTGTTTTGATAACGCTTTTAAGCCGCCTGTCAATTTAGAAACTACTGAGTTCTTCCAAGCAACAATTTTTTTATTATCAAGCTTAGGCTTGCCAAAACTAACACCCTGCTCAGACATTTCATGAGCCTCTTCGACAACCTTAGCTATATGTAGTAAGGCCTTAGAGGGAATACAACCAACATTTAAACAGACACCACCAAGCGACTCATAACGCTCTACCAACACTACTTTTTTTCCTAAATCTGCAGCTCTGAATGCTGCCGTATATCCACCAGGACCACTTCCTAATACGATCACATCTGTTTTTATTTGATTAGCCATTACAAGCCTCTTAAATTAGATATTATTAAAATCATTCACACTTTATCATTAAGGATATTTCTGCTTGTTAATTACAGATTTCCCCCGAAAACTACAGTAAAATTCGTCTTATATCACTTAAGCAATCACTAATAAAACGAGTAAAACGGGCTGCTTCAGCCCCATCAATAACTCGGTGATCATAAGAAAGTGATAAAGGTAACATTAATTTTGGTTGGAATGTACCATTTTCATACACAGGTTTTATCTCTGAGCGAGATAAGCCTAGAATAGCAACTTCTGGACTGTTCACTATAGGGGTAAAAGATGTGCCACCAATTCCTCCCAGACTAGAAATAGTAAAACATCCTCCTGACATATCTGTTGGCATTAAACCTTTATCGCGAGCTTTTGTGCTCAAACGAGTCATTTCAATTGCAATTTCTGCAACACTTAATTGATCCACATTTTTAATTACAGGTACCACTAAACCATTTGGTGTTTCTACTGCAATTCCTATGTTACAATATTTTTTATAAATAAGATTTGCGCCTGAAGCATCTAAGGATGCATTAAACTGAGGAAATTCTTTTAAGGCTTTACTTACTACAGCACAAACAAATGCTAACAGGGTGAGCCTATAGCCTTTCTCTTTGGCTTTTTCTGCCTCAGATTTTCTAAATGCTTCAACTTCAGTGATGTCTGCTGAATCAAACTGCGTTACATGAGGTATGGTTACCCAAGAACGATGAACATTAGTTCCTGTAAGTTTTTTAATTTTATTTAGTGGCTTGGTTTCAATTTCACCAAACTGAGAGAAATCAATAGCTGGACTCGGCGGGATACCAAAAGTTCCAGTACTCGGTTGTGCACTTAGTCTTGCTTTTACATAAGCTTGGACATCTTCTTTAGTAATACGTGCCTTACGGCCACTGCCCTGTATTTCAGTTAAATCGACACCAAATTCGCGTGCTAATCGTCTTACAGCAGGGCCTGCTGCTACAATTTTTGCTGACTCTGAACTTTCTGAAATAGTTTGAGTGGACTTGGATATTTCAGGAGCAGTTGCAGATTGCTGAGAAGTAGAGATTGTTTCCTTTTCTGTTTTAGTTTCATTTAGGATAACTGCTTCGGTATCAGTTTCTACTGTAGCTATTAAAATTTCATCGCCTTCTGAAACCTTATCACCTACTTGCACGCTCAGTTTAGTAATTTTTCCCGTTACTGGAGAAGGGATCTCCATACTCGCCTTATCGGATTCTAATGTAATCAAAGGCATATCTTTTTCTATTTGGTCTCCAAGCTTGACCATAACCTCAATCACATCAACCTGAGTAGCACCGCCGATGTCAGGAACCTTAACCTTTTGTTCGGAGCTTGCTGGTTTGTCATTTGATTTATTTTCTTGTTCCTTTTTCGTCTGAGATTGCTTTTCTTCTTTAGTATTTGAGTCTATTTTTTCGGTAGCTGGCGATTTGGTTGGCTGAGCTATTTCGGTTTCATTTTCAACAGTAGCCAATAAAATCACATCACCTTTCGATATTTTATCGCCTACATTAACACTCAGCTTAGTCACTTTTCCAGCAATCGGAGATGGGATCTCCATGCTGGCTTTATCGGATTCCAAGGTAATTAGAGGAGTATCTACTGCTATTTGATCTCCTACCTGAACCATAATTTCAATCACATCAACCTGTGTAGCGCCGCCAATATCAGGAATTTTAACTTCTATTTCTTTTGACATTTCTTTCCTCAAATTTAGCCTGGGCAGGAATACAGCGATCACCCAGGGCAGATTGTTAATGCATCAGAACTCATGGATAAGGGTCTTGCCCACATCCAATTATTTAATTCAATTCTAATGATTAACCGGATTTAATTTATCAGGATTAATGTTATAGCGTTTCATTGCGTCCACAACTTTAGATTTATCAAGGTCTCCCTCAGCAACTAAAGCATTCAAAGCTGACAAAACGATAAATTTAGCGTCAACCTCAAAAAAATGACGCAATTGTTGACGCGTGTCACTTCTTCCATAGCCATCAGTTCCCAAAGTGACATAATGATTCGGAACAAAAGGACGAATTTGATCAGCGTAAATTCGCATATAGTCAGTCGCTGCAATTACTGGACCAGGTCTATCTTTTAATTGTTCTGCAACATAACATTTTTGCTCTTTTTCTTGGGGGTGCATCACGTTATAACGCTCTACAGCTAAGCCATCTCTTCTTAACTCATTAAAGCTCGTCACACTCCAAACGTCAGAAGTAACAGAATAATCTTCTTTCAGCATTCTCGCAGCTTCAAGAACTTCACGTAGAATTGTTCCACTACCCATGAGTTGTACGTGATGTTTCGATTTTTTCTTACTTGTTTGCAGCAAATACATTCCTTTTATAATACCCTCTTCTACTCCTTCAGGCATATCTGGATGCGTGTAATTTTCATTCATTACAGTAATGTAATAGAAAATGTTTTCCTGCCTTTCATACATACGATGCAATCCATTTTGAATGATTACTGCAAGCTCATATGCATAAGTAGGATCATACGAAACACAATTAGGAATAGTAGAAGCATACAAGTGGCTATGACCATCTTGATGTTGTAGACCTTCGCCAGCAAGGGTGGTACGTCCCGCAGTACCGCCAAGTAAAAATCCTCTGGCTTGTATATCTCCAGCTGCCCACGCTAAATCGCCAATACGTTGAAAACCAAACATGGAATAATAAATATAAAAAGGAATCATCGCCAATTTATTTGTACTATACGATGTTGCTGCGGCGATCCACGAGCAAAACGCACCCGCCTCATTAATTCCTTCCTCTAAGATTTGTCCATCCCGCGCCTCACGGTAAAACATGACTTGCTCATGATCTACAGGAGTGTAAAGTTGACCCACAGGCGAATAAATACCTATTTGTCTGAATAATCCTTCCATACCAAAAGTCCTACACTCATCTGGAACAATGGGTACGATTCGAGAGTTAATTTCTTTATTTTTTAACAAAATAGAAAGAATGCGAACAAAAGCCATAGTTGTAGAAATTTCCCTATCTCCAAGCCCTTTGGTAATTGAAGAAAAATCTTCTAAAGACGGGATTGTAAGGGAGTCTACTTCAGTAGAACGTGCTGGCAAATAGCCACCTAAAAGTTCTCTTTGCTTTTTAATATACTTAATTTCCGGGCTATCGTCTGCAGGTTTGTAAAAAGGAATATCTGCAATTTTATCATCACTGACGGGAATGCTAAATCGATCTCTAAATATTTTCAGTTGATCTACGGTCATCTTTTTTTGTTGGTGAGTAATGTTTTGTCCTTCGCCAGCAGCTCCCATGCCATAACCTTTTATTGTTTTTGCTAAGATAACCGTTGGAGTTCCTTTATGTTCAACTGCTTTGGCATAAGCGGCATAAACTTTTTGTGAATCATGGCCCCCTCTATTTAAGCGCCAAATTTCTTCGTCCGAATAATTTTCAACCATTTTCTTTAGCTCTGGATAATGATTAAAAAAATGTTGTCTTACATAAGCACCATTATTTGCCTTATAAGCTTGATAATCTCCATCTACACATTCTTCCATGCGCTTTTGCAACCAACCGTCCTTATCACGAGCTAATAGTGGATCCCATCGACCTCCCCATATAACCTTGATTACATTCCAACCTGCACCACGGAATAATCCTTCCAGCTCTTGAATAATTTTGCCATTACCTCGCACAGGGCCGTCTAAACGTTGCAAATTACAGTTTATAACAAAGATAAGATTATCTAATTTTTCCCGCGCTGCAATACTTAAAGCGCCTACAGATTCGGGCTCATCCATCTCTCCATCACCAAGAAAAGCCCATACTTTTCTATTTTCTGCTTTTATGAGTCCCCTATTTTCAAGATATTTTAAAAATCTAGCTTGGTAAATAGCTTGTAAAGGCCCCAAACCCATTGACACAGTAGGGAATTGCCAAAACTCTCCCATGAGCCACGGATGAGGATAAGAGGATAAACCATCAACCTCAACTTCTTGCCTGAATTTACTTAATTGTTTCTCTGTAAGGCGTCCTTCTAAAAATGCTCGCGCATATATCCCAGGAGCAGAATGACCCTGTATATATATTAAATCGCCACAATTTTCATTATTAGACCCTTTAAAAAAGTGATTAAATCCTGTTTCATACAAAGTGGAAGATGATGCATAAGACGCAATATGTCCACCGAGTTCTGCTGCATATTTACCAGCACGTAATACCATAGCTACAGCATTCCAACGGATTAAAGCACTAATTCGTTTAGCAAGACCCTCATCAGGAGGTATTTGCTTTTCTTCATGGGGCTTAATGGTATTTCTGTAAGGTGTATTAATTGAGCTTGATAAATTTACGCCTTCTGTATTTGCTTTATTGAGCAGCTGTTTTAAAAGAAATGCCCCTCTTTCCGGACCATCATTGATCAATACAGCTTGCAGGGCATCCAGCCATTCACGTGTTTCTATAGGATCCAAATCTAAATTATTTTCATTTGCCATGAAAGTGTTCCCCGAAATCTATTAAATACAATTAGGTACAGTTTGTAATTTTTTTGGAATTACTCCAGCACAACTTTGCTTACAAACGGTTAAGTCAGATAAGCAGTCACAAGTTACTTTGCGGCATTGTAGTGGATCGCGATAAGAATTCAACTCACGCATCACTTTTTTACCTTCAGCTTTTCTTTCATGCACATACTTTTCAAAGTCGCTAGCCGCGGAAGTTTGAGAGGCAGTAGAACAAGCTGGGCAATTATCAATACAATTTTTTCTACAAAATTCAAAATGTTGCATACAAGTCATGTTGCATTGTGCAACTTCTCGCTCTTTTAGTACATTTTGCTTCATTCCTTGACAACCCAAAAGGCTAAGCAACACAACACAATAGAATAATCGCCAAAAAAAACCCATATGAATATCCGTTATAAGCTACATCCAAGAAAACAATGTAAATAAAGCGATAAGAACTAACATAACAATAATTGCATGTTCCACTAAACTTTCAGCTGCGGGCATGGATATTTCTTCCATGTCATTGCTTTTAACCGCTTGCATCCCACAATCGCGTAACATCTCAGAATTGATTTCTGGCTTTGCAAAAAGAAAACGAGTAAATATAGAGATACCTCGTTGAAAGTTTCCCACAAGCAAAAAGAGGATTACTGTAAGCCGTGCAGGTATCCATTCAAGCAAATCTGTAACTTCATTTGCTTGTTCATGAACTGTATTAAATTCTCTACATAAAGTAATCAAGCGATAAGCCAATGCCCCAATCGGACCTGCAACAATGAACCAAAATACAAGAGAGAATAACTGCCTGTTTACACTGATAAAATAATCTGCCACTAATTCTTGATCACTTTTAACCTCTGAATGAGTTATTGGATAAAATATATTTTGCGGCCCAAGACAATAGAAAAAAATTAATATACTTAAAATCAACCCCATTAAACCAAAAAATACCTGGTGCAGTAATAAGTAGATAATTAATGCCAACAGCAATAGAGGAATTACTATCAAAGCCAACAGTGCCCAAGGATTAGCAAAAAAACTATTCTTATCCGCACTACTTTTTATTTTTTGGTAATAACTAGTAAACCAATAAAATCGTTGGTAAGAGGCTGAATGAATCAGGAATCGTTCACAGGACAGACATAAAAGTATAACTAATAATTTCATTATTTAATCCTTACGCATTTTATCAGATAAGGCTATGGGAGTTGGGTATTTCAAAACAACAAAATACGATGAAACAATAAACGTTAAAATAGTCGTTGCTTGGATCAAATTCGATGCTTTATCGGAAATGAGCTGTGTACTCAATGCAATGCTTGCTACTAGCAATGAGAATTCACTCGCTTGTCCTAATCGAACTCCAACTTCTTTTGCAACCTGTTTTTTTTCACCGGACTTGTTAAGCAGAAAATAAAACAAAGTAGGCTTAATGAGTAAAATTAAAGCAGATAATATCAAAGCAGGCATAACAATTTGCTTGGCTAAATCAAAATTAAAAGTTGCTCCAATTGAAAAAAAGAACATGACTAAAAAAAAGTCTCTTAACGGCTTTAAGCTTTCTGCAATAAAAAGAGAAATGGGACTAGCAGCTAATGCTACTCCAGCAATAAAAGCACCTATATCTTCTGACAAACCTATTTTTTGGGCAAGAACGGACAAACCAAGACACCAACCAATAGACAATAGAAATACATACTCTTGAGTTCTATCAAAGCGAGCAAGTAAGCGTATTAAAACATATTTCTCAACCGCAAAAGCAAACAGACAAAGTGCGGGTAGAGCGATACCAACTAGCATAATATCATCAAATGAAAGGCCACTTCTTTGTTGGGCGCCATTAATCAAGATTAATACAATTATTGCAATAACATCTTGCATCAATAGCACACTGATCATGACTTCGCCTGTGTGTTGGTGATGTAAAATAGTAGTCGGCAATAATTTTAAGCCGATAATTGTACTCGAGAACATCATCGAGCCGCCTAAAATCCATGACTCTGTCACAGTTAATCCAAAGAATCGCCCTATCCAATAAGCAGTTACTGCAAAAAGCACTGAGCTAACTAAAGCAATCCAAGTTACTTTTTTCAACATATGAATTAAATTTTGTGGTTGTAAGTGTAATCCAAGCAGAAATAGAAGAAATACAATACCAACGTCACCAATTTGTTTCACAATACTTATGTCAGATACAAGCTTCATCCCCCAAGGTCCAAGCATCGCTCCAAGTAGAATATAAGCAACTAATAAAGATTGTTTGGTATAAAGAACCAACGTAGATAAAAATGCAGCGCCTGCGAAAATTAAAAAAATGGTATAAAACACAGAACCATCATGCATTGATCAAGTACCTTATTTATGTTAATTAGCCCAAAAAGTTTAGAAAATATTACCATGTACCCAAAAGAAACAAGACATTAACGCCCACACCTACTTTATTTCATCCAGACTACACCACCCATTATAACAATATAGGTACCTTGAAATATAGACGCAATAATTTTATCTATTTATCCGCAAATTAGCTATCTCTATATTCCATTATTCGATTATTCAATTAAATCAAAACTGAAAATGAGCCTCTAACTCCATTAAGTGCTAATTTATGCTTTAAACTGTCCGCTGTATTTTTGTCCCAAATGGTCCTACCCTAACAATATAGCTTCGACGATAACGCTCTATAGAAACAGGCGATGATGTAATACGAACCAATTTTTCTTTTAAGCGCTTTGCAGAAGCCTCAGTTGTAAAAGCTCCTGCTTGTATGTAATAACGAGCCTGTCCAGGTCCTGCCAATGTTTCTATTTCAACATTTGCAGTTCCCTTAGGAAAAACTCCAAGTTTTAATGCCGCTGCATATGATAAATCAATAATCCGATTGGAATGAAAAGGACCACGATCATTTACTTTAACTACAGCCTCTTTACCATTATCTAAATTTTTCACTTTTATATAAGTAGGTAAAGGCAATGTCTTATGAGCGGCAGACATAACATACATGTTATAAGGCTCACCGCTTGAAGTTCTTTGTTTATGGAATTTTGTCCCATACCAAGAAGCAACTCCGCGTGTTTTATACCCTGAAGAATTTCTCATCACCTGGTAGGAACGTCCATCAACGGAATATTCACTGGGATTTCCATATCGACTTAAAGGCTCTTTTGTCGGAACAGGTTCTTTAAAACTAATTTTTTTCTGCTTTACTGGTGCCCCATCCTGATATTGTGTATATCGATTTGATTTATTTTTATAGCGATTATAAATCGAAGTATTCATGCTCTGAGATGTCTGTGGTGTGGCTTTTTTTCCGCCGGAGGATGCTGTATTAAGAGACTGATTTGTAGTTTGACATCCTGTTAATAGAATTGTCATAGCAATAAGTATCTTTCGCATATTTACCATTTAGAATTATTATTATTTTTGGTTAATATACCTAAATATGACTTAATTTCGAAGAATTATTTTCAAGAGAAAAAAATTTCATTATTTTTCACATGTCCTTTTGTTGCATGGAAAAGGGTGTGGTACCATATGCACATTTTTGTAATTACATTAGGCAATAACATGACAAGAACAACGTCTATTCTTTTAACTACATTGTTTATTATCACTTTATTTGTGCAGTCAACTCATTCTATGGCTGATGAAGGTACATTACCAACAAAACCGACAACAAATTTAGACAGACCCTCTCCTACAGTCACCAATAAGCCCTTAGTTACTCCTGCTGCCCCTATTCTTAATGCCAAAGCCTATATATTAATTGATGTTAACAGTGGGAAAATTATTGCTGAAAAGAACAGTGAAGAACGATTGCCTCCCGCAAGTTTAACTAAGATGATGACTTTGTATGTTGTCTCGAATGCTCTTCATCATGAGCAAATTCATCTCAATGATAATGTTAGAGTAAGCCGTGAAGCATGGAAAATTGGCGGTTCACGAATGTTTATTAAAGAAGGACAACAAGTGCCTGTAGAAGATTTGCTTAAAGGAATTATTGTTGACTCTGGAAATGATGCATGCGTCGCTATGGCGGAACATGTTGGTGGAACTGAAAACTCCTTTACAGATCTCATGAACCAACAAGCCCAGAATTTAGGGATGAAAAACAGTCACTTTACTGACAGCACTGGTTTGCCCGATCCTAACCTCTATACCACAGCTAAAGATTTAGCAATTCTTGGAAGAGCATTAATTATTGATTTTCCTCAGTATTATGAGTGGTATAAGCAAAAATGGTTTACCTACAATGGTATTCGCCAACCCAATAGAAATAGATTGTTATGGCGTGATAATCAAGTCGATGGTATAAAAACAGGTCATACAAACGACGCAGGTTTTTGTTTAGTATCCTCAGCAAAACGCGACAATATGCGCTTATTAGCTGTTGTTTTAGGTGAACCTACTGACTCCTCTCGTGCAGATGATAGTGAGAAACTCCTGAACTATGGTTTTAGATTTTTTGAAACACACCAACTTTACAAATCCGGACAATCAATTACAGAATTACCTCTTTACAAAGGGCAAATAGACAAAGTAGCTGTGGGTCTAAATGAAGACCAGTACATCACAATCCCAACCGGACAATATCAACGTCTCAATGTGACAACTAAAATTCCCTCCTATCTTGAAGCTCCAATTAAAAAAGGAGATAAAATAGGTGACTTAGTTGTTCAATTTGATAATAATGTTGTATCTACTCAAACTCTTTATGCGCTGCAAGATGTAGAGTCTGGAGGCTTTTTTACTCGAACCAAAGATTCTATTCGTTTGCTCTTTAAAGGATGGTTTGGTTCCTAAGGTTTATACAGGATGACTAAAGAAACATTCATTGATTTTCCCTGTTACTTTCCTATCAAAATAATAGGGAATAATTCAACTTTATTTCTGGAGGAAATTAGACAGATAACCCTGACCCATTTCCCTGAGACAACTCAAGATGCATTGACACATAAAATGAGTAAAAACTCTAATTATTTGGCGATCACCGTTTCAGTATTTGTGGAAAATCAAGAGAGTCTTGATGCATTTTATCGAGCACTTACTCAGCATCCTGAAGTAAAGATGGTTTTATAATGAAAATACGACAGCTAGGTATTCAAAATTATGATGATGTTTGGCTGCAAATGAAAGAATTTACGCAGAGCCGCCAAACCAACACTGAAGATGAGCTTTGGCTGCTCGAGCATTTTTCTATATATACTCAAGGCCAAGCAGGAAAGCCAGAACATATCTTAAATCCTGCCAACATACCTATAATACAATCTGATCGTGGAGGACAAGTAACTTATCATGGACCAGGTCAACTAGTAGCCTACGTTTTAATGGATCTAAGAAGAAAAAATCTAGGGATCAGATCCTTAGTAAGCAAATTAGAACAAATTTTAATTCTTGTTCTGGAACAATACGAAATTGAAGGATCGATTCGATGTGGGGCCCCCGGAGTCTACGTTAAAGAACAAAAAATTGCATCTATAGGTTTAAGAGTGAAAAATGGTTGTACTTATCATGGAATTGCACTTAATGTAAATATGAATTTAAAACCATTTTTAGGTATTAATCCTTGCGGGTTTGAAAAAATGGAAATGACACAAATAAGTCATTTTTATCCTAAGGTGCAATTAGATGAGGTCAATCAACGTTTTGTGCAATTTTTTTTACAACAATTCTATTCTTAACGCCGCATGAACTTGTTCGTAGACTATGTACAACCACTTACAGACTGGTTGCAACAAAACCCTCACTGGTCTTTATTTATAACCTTTCTTATTTCACTAACTGAGTCATTAGCTATCATAGGAAGTATAGTACCTGGCAGTGTTACCATGACTGCTATAGGAATTCTCGCAGGTTCAGGAATCATGCGTGTCGATCTTACTTTATTAGCGGCTATTTTGGGTGCAGTAGCAGGTGATAGTTTAAGCTATGCGTTAGGTTACTATTACAGCGAGCAGTTAATTGATATGTGGCCATTTAAAAAATATCCCAAATGGCTACAATATGGTAAAGATTTTTTTAAGGCCCATGGAGGAAAGAGTGTCTTGGTAGGCCGTTTTGTAGGGCCTTTACGCTCCATAATTCCGGTAATTGCTGGCATATTGCATATGAAGCAATGGCATTTTTTAGTTGCAAATGTTTTATCTGCAATAGGCTGGTCTCTTTTATACGTAATGCCCGGAGTCGTTCTTGGTGCTGCAAGTCATGAGTTATCAACGGAAAACGCCACGCACTTATTTTTATTAATTCTTATACTTCTTGCCGGAATTTGGCTTATCAGCTTAATATTTAAGTGGCTAATAAAGCAATTAAATTCTTTCTTGAAATTGTCACTACATAATTTATGGCTAAAATTTAAAAATAATTCATTATTAGCTTCTGTATATCAAGCACTCACTCCGAAAAATGAAAAAGACCACTACCCTACTGCATCCTTAGTACTTATTGCTTTTTTTTGCATCATCAGTTTTACTATTCTTCTAGGTTTGACAATTAAGACATCGTGGCTTTCTTATATCAATTTGCCAATTTATTTATTTTTTCAAAGTTTTAATACAACAACACTCAAAGTCTTTTTTATTTTTTGTACTCAACTTACTAGCACAATAACCATTGTCAGCTTTTTCATTATTAGTACCTGCTGGTTTATTTATCAGAAGAAAATTTCTACATTAATTTATCTATTAAGCCTTATTACATTTAATTGTCTTCTCATATTGCTATTGAAATTTTTTGTATATGTACCAAGGCCTACTGGGATTTTAGTAGTTATGCCTGATAGCTCATTTCCAGCAATAAATATTGAAATCGCTACGGCATTATACGGATTCATCTTATTTTATATAAAAAGTACCTATGATCTATTTACGAATGTCTTAAAGTCTATAATGTATGCTCTCTTAGGCTTAAGTGGTTTAGGAGCCATTTATTTAGGAGATTATTGGTTCACAGATATTATTGCATCGTATTTTGCAGGGGCAGCAATTTGCCTTGTGCATTGCCTGGTTTATAGAAAAGCAAACTTTAACCTTAAAAAAGCATCATTTTCAGTATTGGTATTCTCACCTTTTTTGATAAGTATTCTTTTATTTTCATTTTTATCTACCTCTTATCATTTTAAAACATTATCTTATAACCACACCTCTTATCATCAACAATATACCTTAAGTGAAAAGGCATGGTGGCAACAAAAAAAACCTATATTGCCAATTTACCAATTAAGTAGAATTGGAAAAAGGATAAGTTTGCTTAATTTACAATATGCTGGTGATTTATATTTATTTCAACATAGTCTAGAAGATCATGGATGGGAGTCTCATTTGGATTCATTTTTTCCAATCTATTAATGCATATGAATAAAGAACCGAACCGTGTTAAATTACCATTATTAACTCAACTTTATGAAAATAAACCACCTGTATTAATAATGACCTATACTGAGAAAAAATCTGATTTAATTTTAGAATTGAGAATATGGGAGTCTAATTATACTTTATTGAATTCAAATAAACCTCTATGGATCGGTAGTATTCATTCATCGAAATCAGTTTCTAAACAAAAAAACATGAGTTCTTTTAAAGAACTTATTGATCCTCTTCATTATATAGTTAAAACCGAGGAAACTTTTGCTGTGAAACAAATCTTGCTTCCCAAAGAGACAGTTAAAACAACACGATATCCTGTACAACCAAGAATTATTCTTATTAAACAGAAAAATCTATCCTCCAATTAAACCAAGGTAACTTAACTATACACGAATTAAAAATACTGCTATAACTATATGTTTTTAAGAATAAATATAAGGTTTTGTTGCCCTACAATACCATCGAGCATGTTCAGAACGTAGGTAATCGAAACCAATTGTCAACAAATCCTAATTTTAAGAGTATCTCTTGAATGTATATCATTGCAAAATTGATTCAAAATTTTTTTCCATTAATTGCTTTAATACTCCTAATCATTGGAATAAAAAAGAATGCCATCTATTACATGATTTCAGCTCTTTGGCTAAGCCTTATAGCGATGTTGATTCATCTCCAATTCTCAGGTAATCAAATCTTTGGCACTTATTTTAACTATTATAATGCAGCGATATATTCTTCAAATTTACTCATATTGTTAATTACCTTAATTTATGTTATTTCGCATTTAAGTTCCGGAAGTACTTTAAAATCTGTATATAGCTTTGTTAATGCATTCTTAGTTGTGATCGCACTTTTAAGCATTATTAATCTTTGGATGAATGCTTTTTTTATTGAAAATAAAATGCAGGGAACACCTATAATACAAGTTGCACTTATTAATAAACCCGATTATTGCACTAGTAAGTATGTATTTTATAAAGTTAATCTTGATAGTTCTATCATGTATCTCTGTCCCAATTATTATGGTTTAATACCATCTGTAGGACGTTTAGCAGTAAGCCCTGATTTTATTGCTGCGCAATTACCGTTATCGATTAAAAATCAAATATTATTAAAACACAAACAAAAGTGAAAAGAGGTTCAGTAGTAAATGTGCGACTTAGCTTTGATAACGAGGGAAGTTAAATTGTTCTTTGGATTATTATTTGATACCATGTCGAAAATTTATCATTTTAATATTCACATGAAGAGAGTATATGCTCTTATTATGATAGTAGTTAGCTTGAATAGCTATGCTATGGCACCTAAACTTAATTGGGATCAGGCTGTTGATCGTGCTGTACAACGCTATGGTTTAAGAGTTGAACCGCAGTTAAAATCCTATTTTTCTAAGGCGGGGGTTAGTTATCCTCCTCGCGAAGTAGCGCTGCTTGCGTTTAAATCCGAAAGAAAGGTAGAACTTTGGGCAAAAAACTCTAAGCAATCTTGGAAACATATTCATGATTACCCACTAACAGGGTTCAGTGGGCGATTAGGGCCTAAATTACGTGAAAATGACAAACAAATCCCTGAAGGTGTGTATCGATTAGTTAATTTTAATCCTTTTAGCAGCATGCATCTCTCAATGATGATCAATTATCCCAATAATTTTGATAGACAAAAAGGTTATCAAGATGGAAGAAAACAATTAGGAAATAATATTTTTATCCATGGCAAAAATTTATCAGTGGGTTGTTTGGCTGTTGGTGATCTCGCAATTGATCAACTATTTATTTTAGCAAGACGTGTTGGTTTAAATAATATTCAAGTGATTATTGCTCCCAATGATCTTCGCAAGAAAAAACCCTCTACCACGACATTTGCTCAACCAAGATGGCTTCCCGAATTATATAAACATATTGCGGAATCTTTAAAACCGTTTGGTAAAAACAATTACACTGCTTAGACCAAATGTTAAGCTATTTTGCGATAGAGTATTCCTCGGGGTATACGTATCTCTTGGAGAAAGCATAAAAAATTTTTCATCATGTTCGCGAAAATAGATCCCCGCTTGCGCGAGGACAATTACAAACTCCTGCAATAGCAGTGAGAACTTTAGGCCGCTAAGCTTTAGGTAAAGAAGCCAATAACTCTGATACCTCTTTAGGTGTTAATTCATAATGCTGTCCTCGAGATAGATATCGCGGCATGGTAATCTTTCCATAGCGAATTCGAATCAAACGGCTTACTTCGACACCTTGGGATTCCCATAGACGTCGCACCTCTCTGTTGCGGCCTTCATTTAAAGTTACATGATACCAACTATTTGCACCTTCCCCACCACGAAACTCTAAACGAGTAAATTTTGCCATTCCATCATCTAACTCAACGCCTTTAATTAAATTATTTAAAGCTTCCTGAGAAACCTGTCCATGGACTCTAACAGCATATTCCCGCTCAAATCCATATCTAGGATGCATTAGTTGATTAGCGAGTTCACCGGAGTTAGTAAAAACTAGTAATCCCGAAGTATTTAAATCCAAACGCCCTACTTGTACCCAACGACCTTGTCTTAAATGAGGTAAGTGATCAAAAACTGTTTTCTCAAACTTGGGATCATGGCGACTTGAAATTTCTCCTACTGGCTTATGATATAGCAAAATTCGTACATTATTTTTAACTTTTAGGGGATTAGGGATCAATTTCCCTTTTACAGTAATTTTATCCTCTGCACTCGCTGAGTCACCCAATTTCACTGGTTTTCCGTTAACCTGGACCCACCCATTTTCAATCCAGCGCTCCATTTCACGCCGAGAACCAAGACCTGCTTGACTTAATATCTTTTGTAACCTATCGCTGCTCATTCGGTAATATACTCTTCTTCATTAGGGTTGTTATGTAAGCTCAATGTTTCCATAACCTCTGGCAAGGCTGGAAGCTCGTTTAAATAGTGTAAATTAAAATAATTGAGAAACTCTCTTGTCGTAGTATAAACAGCAGGCTTGCCTGCTACATTTTTATAACCAGAAATACGAATCCATTCTCTTTCCAATAAAGTTTTTATAATTTGGCTATTTACTGCTACTCCACGAAACTCTTCGATATCTGCTCGAGTTACTGGTTGCTTGTACGCGATAATTGCTAATGTTTCAAGCAAAGCTCGTGAATACTTTATTGGTTTTTCTATTTGTAATCTCGCCACCCAATTACTGTATTCTTTTTTTGTTTGGATTCTGAAACCTGTAGCAACTTGAACCAGTTCAAAAGATCGTAACGAATAATCTTCTTTTAGTTCGTTAATAATGGTTATTAGATGCTCTTTGGATGGTCTTTGCCATTCGTCAAAAGTGTCTAACAAGCGCTCTACGGATAAAGGTTCATTAGAGCTTAGAATTAATGCTTCAATGATATTTTTTAATAGCTTATTATCCATTATATTATGCTGCCTGTAATAATATGGAAGCGAAAGCTTCATTTTGAGTGATAACAATTAAGGATTGTCTCGACAGCTCTAAAATAGCTAATAAGGAAACAATAAGCCCCATTCTTCCTTCATCCAAAGTAAATAACTGTTTAAACTCCAAAACTTGATATTCTTGAAGCATGAGCAAGACACTACTCATACGCTCACGAACAGATAATGCTTCACGAGAAATTTGATGATGGCTCACTTGCTCCTCTCTTTTCATTAAAGCAATCATTGCATCAACTAAATCATCTAATTCAACTTCAGGATGGACGATGATTCGCTCAAGTTCGGTTGGAGCCACTTGGATTAAAAAATAATCGCGTTCTTGTCGTGGAAGTGCATTAAGCAATTCGGCAGCGCATTTTATTTGCTCATACGCTTGTAATCTCCTCACTAAGGCCATACGTGGGTCTTCGCCCTCTTCATCGTCACCTTTTGGAGGAGCTGGCAATAAGAGTCGAGACTTAATTTCAGCGAGCATTGCTGCCATCAATAAATAGTCGGCGGCAAGCTCCAATCTCCGACATTCCATCAATTGAATGTAATGCAAATATTGCTTTGTAATACTCATAATTGGAATATCCAATATATCAATATTTTGCTTCCGAATCAGATATAACAGTAAATCAAGGGGGCCACTAAACGAATCCAGTAATACCTCAAGCGCATCGGGTGGAATGTATAAATCATCAGGTAGTTCAGTCAGTTCTTTACCTGCAACTACAGCTTTAATTTCAGGCTTTGATAATTCAATGTCCATTCTAATACTATTTTATGATTTTTTTGTCCTGAGGCATCGCTTTTTAATAATCAAGTCCCATCACTTCTCTAACGGTACTCAAATTTTTACAAGCAACCTCTCGTGCTGATTCACTTCCTTCAGAAACGATTCGTTTTACTGAGCCTAAATCAGATTCGTATTCAGTAATTGCTTCTTGAATGGGTTTTAGCTCATTATTAATACTATCAACAACAGGTCTTTTACATTCAATACAACCGATTCCAGCAGTACGACATCCTATTTGAACCCAATTTTTAACCTCTTCATTGGAATATATTTTGTGAAATTGCCAAACTGGACATTTTTCCGGCTCACCCGGATCGGTTCGTTTTACTCGCGCCGGATCTGTCGGCATAGTTAACACTTTCTTTTCTACTTGGTCAGGAGGCTCTCTTAGCATAATAGTGTTATGATAGGACTTGGACATTTTTTGTCCATCAAGACCCGGCATTTTAGCCGTTTCGGTAAGTAATGGATGAGGCTCAGGTAAAATAATTTTACCACTCCCTTCTAAATACCCCAATAAGCGTTCTTTATCACCAATAGATAAATTAGACTGATCTTCCAAAAGTGCTTGGGCTGTTTTAATTGCCTCATGATTACCAAGCTCTTGAAATTGTCTGCGTAACTCACTATAAAATTTACTGTTCTTCTTACCCATTTTTTTTATAGCTTCAGCTGCTAATTCTTCAAAATTGGGTTCTTTACCATAAAGATAGTTAAATCGGCGAGCAATTTCGCGAGTGAGCTCTATGTGAGAGACTTGATCTTCACCAACAGGAACATAATCTGCATGATAAATCAAAACATCAGCACTTTGTAATAAGGGATAACCTAAAAAACCGTAGGTTGCTAAATCTTTTTCCTTTAATTTTTCCTGTTGATCTTTAAAAGTAGGAACTCTTTCCAACCATCCCAAAGGAGTGATCATGGATAAAAGCAAATGCAACTCCGCATGTTCGGGAACCCAAGATTGGATAAAAATTCGTGATAGTCCGGGATTAACACCACAAGCTAACCAATCAACAATCATATCCCAAAGATGCTTTTCTATAAATCTAGGTTCATCATATTGAGTCGTTAATCCATGCCAATCCGCAGCAAAAAAGAAGCAATCATATTGATGTTGTAAGTTGATCCAATTTTTTATTACCCCATGGTAGTGTCCAAGATGTAATCTTCCACTGACACGCATTCCAGAAACAACTCGTTTATTGGAACTAAATAATACTGACATCAATAGCCTCTTTTAATGATTTATTTAACATAACTCTCAACTTTCCCAGAGTTTTTCATAAGCGTATACCACAAGTACTTCTGCCCTGTTTTTAACTTAAATATTGGTTCGCACACATACGTGAGACTGTTCACGAAAAAGTTGAAAATCACCTCAATTTATTTAAAGGGCTCCGGATCACCTTTACCCTCTCTTATTATCACTGGATAATCGCCGGTCAAATCAACTACAGTTGTCGGTTCTTGACCACACTGCCCCCCATCAATTACTAAATCAATTTGATTTCCCAAAAGATCTCGAATTGCTTCGGGTTCGCTTAATGGTGCTTTAGCACCTGGCAGAATTAACGTAGTACTCATTAAAGGTGCTTCCAGACACTCTAACAATGCAAGTGTAATTACATTATCTGGTACACGTAAACCCAAAGTTTTTCTTTTAGGGTGAAGCATAAGCCGAGGCACTTCATGTGTGGCATTAAGAATAAAAGTATAGGCGCCAGGAGTAAATGCTTTTAATAATCTAAATATAGGATTCGATACTCGAGCGTAAATACCCAGTTGAGAAAGATCACGACAAACAAGAGTCATGTTGTGATTCTTATCTAATTGTCGTAATCTGCGTATACGCTCAAGTGCTGATTTATTACCTAAACCACAACCCAATGCATAACCAGAATCGGTTGGATAAACAATAATACCACCGTCTTCAATTATATTTACGGCCTTTCGCAACAAGCGTGCTTGAGGATTATCAGGATGTAATGCAAAAAACTGACTCATAAAGTCCCCTGTTCAATGTTCCATTCATGCCAAATAGGCGTACAATTTGCTGGTAGCTGTTTCTGGCCACCGAGATTTACACGAGAATGGCTATCATTATGATAGTCTGATCCAGAAGAAGCCAATAAATGAAACCGCAAACTGGTTGCGGCCATTTCATTAACTTCATTAAGTGTCATTTCTCCAGATACCACTTCTATACCGACACCACCAGCCTCTTTAAATTCGTTAATTAACTCATGCAATTTAGATCGCGTCAATCCGTATTTAAGTGGATGAGCAATCACTGCTTGGCCACCCGCTGCATTAATGCCCTCTACTGCTTCTTGGACAGTTAACCACAATGTAGGGACATAGGCTTTTTTACCTCTTCCTAAATATTGCTTAAATGCTGAAGCAAGATCTCGAGCTTTCCCTTCATTCACTAAAAGTTGAGCAAAATGAGGCCGACCTACACGAGTATGTCCGGCTAATTCACAAGCCTTGGAATAAGCATCGTTAATACCTAACGAATTTAGCACCGAGCCTATTTGCTGCGCACGATTCACTCGGCTTTGATTTTGACGCTGAATAAGCTCAAGTAGGCTTGTCGTATGCTGAATTTGGTAACCTAAAATATGAAGCTCATGTTTTTTCCAACGTACACTGATTTCTATGCCATTAATTATCTTTATTGAGGTATTAGCAGCCGCCTGTAGTAACTCAGGATAACCAGCTACCGTGTCATGATCAGTAAGTGACAAACACCGAAGCTTTTGATTTTTCGCTTTTTGGATCAATGCTCCTGGAGTTAAGGCCCCATCAGAAAAATTACTATGGCAATGAAGATCGATCATGAATGTATGTTATATAACAAAAAAATGATTGTATCATAAATCTTGCAGAAGATGAGTGTTCTGCACTATTCTTGTGTGCCTATACTTCACCTTATTAAAAATAGAATAAAATGGAAGTAAGAGGAAAGCCACTTCCCACCCAGTGCGAGATCTCTGGATATTGGTACAACACTATCATTTTATAAAGATACTTCGCTAAATTGAGCGATGAGAATTTGGGTGATAAGGTATAAAAAATACTATACTGATAATATATAAATTACTGGTTGAGGAAAATCCGAAGATAATGATTCATAACGTCCATCATGTTAAGTTATGCCGTAAATCAATTGCTGCTCGAAATGACAAACAAGCTAATTTTCTTGATGCAATTGATCGTTTTGCAGTAACTTTCGCAGTTGGCCCAGCAGGCACTGGAAAAACTTATTTAGCAGTTTCTAAAGCGATACAATCCTTTGAAAAGGGTGAAGTGCACAGGCTGATTTTTGTCAGACCCGCCGTAGAGGCAGGTGAAAAATTAGGCTTTCTACCAGGAGATTTAGTAGAAAAAGTACTTCCTTATTTAAGACCCATATACGATGCGTTGTATGAAATGATTGGTTTTAAAGAAACCCAAAAACTAATTCAAACCGATACTATCGAAGTTTTACCTTTAGCATTTATGCGTGGGCGTACTCTTAACGAATCATTTATTATTCTTGATGAAGCGCAAAATACTACCATCATGCAAATGAAAATGTTTTTAACGCGTATAGGTTTTGGTTCAAAAGCAGTCATAACTGGAGACATGACACAAGTAGATTTGCCCAAAGGTATTGATTCTGGACTTGCTCATGCAGTAGGATTATTCAAAAATATACCTGATATTAGTATTCATACTTTCACAAGTCGTGAGGTTGTGCGACATCCGTTAGTCTCTAAAATTGTTGATTGCTATGACAATGCATCATCTGGAAAAACTAAATGAACTATTATATCGATATACAAAATGCGACTGGCGAGCCTCTTCCTATCAGTGATGATCAATTGACTCGTTTGGCATTGCTTACGTTGAGAGATTACAAAAAAGAAGCAGAGCTTACAATCCGGCTGGTTACTTCGGAAGAAATGATCGACTTAAATCACACATACAGGAAACAGAATAAGACTACTAATGTATTAGCATTCCCATGTACCTTACCTCCAGAGGTACAATTAGAGTGCTCTCTTTTGGGGGACGTGATTATTTGCCCACAAGTATTATTTGATGAAAGTAAACAACTAAATAAAACTTTAGAATCACATTGGGCTTTAATCGTAATTCATGGAATACTGCATTTATTAGGCTATGATCATATTAAGGATGATGATGCAGCCATTATGCAATCTATTGAAATTAAATTATTAACTGAGCTTGGCTTTGCTAATCCTTATGACGCAGAGGGTAATCAACTTGAATAAAGAGGAAGACAGTAGTTCATGGTTTTCTCGGTTTAAACAGTTTTTACAGGGTGAACCACAAAATCAAGAAGAACTGGTTAGTTTATTAAGAGACGCACATATTCGCTCTCTTATTAGTTCTGAAACATTGGCAATGATAGAAGGTGCTATTTCATTCTCGAAAATGCGAGTACGAGATATTATGCTCCCAAAAAATCAGATGGTATGCATAAAGCAAAATGATCCATTGGAAGACATTATAAAAGCGGTCACGCAAACGGGGCACTCAAGATTTCCTGTCCTTGATGAAAATTCTGATGAAATTATTGGAATATTGCATGCCAAAGATTTGTTACCCTATCAATCCTCTAATCTAGACTCTTTTGATTTGCTTGATATATGTCGTCAAGCGACTTTTGTTCCTGAAAGCAGGCGTCTGGACAGTTTACTCAGTGAATTTCGCCGTAACAAAAATCATATGGCTATAGTAGTCGATGAGTACGGAGAAGTTTCAGGTTTTGTTACAATCGAAGACATTATTGAACAAATAATTGGTGATATTGAAGATGAGTTTGATATCGATGAAGATGCTTATCTTAAAGTACATGAAGACAATCATTATATCGTCAAAGCACACATGCCTATCGAGGAATTTAATGAACAACTTAACGCTCATTTTAGCGATGAATTTTATGATACTATCGGTGGGATAGTAATGAATAGTTTAGGCCATTTGCCTACACGAGGTGAAACAATTACTATTGATTCTTTTGAATTTAAAATTATTAATGCAGATTCCAGACGTATTAAACTGATGGAATGTATTGATAAACGTAAGGCATAATGAATATGAATGGTAATATTCTCATAATAGACGATGATACAGAGCTAACCGATTTATTGTCACAGTACCTGGAACCAGAAGGCTATCACGCTGTTTGTGTTCATGATGGTGAAAATGGTGTAAAAAAGGCATTAAATCAACCTTTCGATGCAGTTATTCTCGACGTAATGCTCCCTAAATTAAATGGATTTGAAGTATTAAAATCCATTCGAGAACATTTAGAAACTCCTGTGTTAATGTTAACGGCCCGAGGAGACGATATTGATAGGATTGTTGGTCTCGAAATTGGTGCAGATGATTATTTACCCAAGCCCTGCAATCCACGAGAATTAGTAGCTCGCCTAAGAGCCATTTTAAGACGTACACAAAAAATCCCAGCCTCAAAACCCGTTATTGAACAACATAACATAGTTGTTGACTGTTCCAAACGGCATGTGACTATGGCAGGCCATTATCTTGAGCTTACTAATGCCGAATTTAATATCCTGGAAATGTTAATCAAATCACCAGGACAAGCTTTTTCAAAGGAAGAACTGACAGAATATGCACTTGGAAGAAAATATACTGCGTATGATCGGAGCATCGATGTCCACATCAGTAACTTAAGAAATAAATTAGGTGATAATCCTCAAGGAGAGCCCATAGTTAAAACAGTACGTGGATTTGGATATATGTTTAATGCGTAGTTTGTATTGGAAGATTTTTATCTCATTTTGGCTAGCAATTATCCTAATCATTTTTACCACAGCCTGGATTATTAGCCATATAGTACATAAATCATCACTACCCGCCCAAGAACAATTGTTTATGGATAGTTATGCTAATGCAGCGGTTGCAACTTATGAATCAGGCCAGCAAGCGGCTCTATTAAAATGGCTGAATAAAATCGGTATTTCCCGCCATATGTCTATTTATTTACTCACCAGTACTGGTGAGATTATAGGGACTCATGCGGCTCCAGAAAACGTAAAAAAGGTTGCTGAAAACTTACTTCAAGATCAATTAAGTGAAGGTATTTTAAAATCAGAAAAACTTATTGTAAGTCATGAAATTTTATCAACATCTGGAAAATTTTATCGACTCGCAGCAGTCAGTGAAAAGCCCATTTATCACTTTGTTGGTGTGCCATGGGCTGGTCTCACCATTCGACTCATTTTAGCAATTTTTATTAGTGGCCTTATTTGCTATTTATTATCACGCTACTTAACACAGCCACTACGATCATTAGGAATGGCAGCTAAATCAATAGCAAAAGGTCAGCTAAATACCCGAGTTGGGCATTTAAGAGGACATAATAAAGATGAAATTGCTCAGCTTAGCGCTGAATTTGATCGTATGGCGGAACAAGTAGAAACATTAGTCAAATCGAAAGAAAGATTATTACAAGATATTTCCCACGAATTACGTTCACCCCTGGCGCGATTACAAATTGCGCTTGAGCTTGGACGCAAAAAAACCAACCATTTGGCGGATGGTGAATTTAATCGTATGGAACTTGAATGTTCGAGGTTAAATGTCTTAATTACAGAAATATTAGATTTTGCTCGTCTGGAAAAGTCAACAACTGATCTTAATTTCAATGAGGTGGATCTTACTGCTCTTTTATTGAATATAATAAATGATGCAAATTTTGAATTTGGTAACGAGTTCCCTCGTGTCATAGCAGGAGTTATTGAACCATGTCACTTATTCCTTGATGAACGTTTAATTCATAGAGCAATAGAAAATGTAGTTCGTAATGCCCTACACTATTCTCCTGCGACTGAACAGGTTACTGTTTCGTTAAAGCGTAGCGAAACCCTGGAACATATATACATTGATATTAGTGATAAAGGGCCTGGCGTTCCTGCAGATCAACTAAATCGAATATTTAATCCGTTTTATCGAGTTGATACTTCAAGAACTAAAAAAACAGGTGGTTATGGTTTAGGATTAGCCATAGCGTCTCGTGCTATTCAGCTCCATCATGGTGAAATTGTAGCATCAAATAATCCTGACCGCGGTTTATTAGTACGAATTATACTTAGTACGTGCCATCAAGAAACCTGATTATAGGATAAAGCAAAAACAACTGCCGCTACCTCTGCGTTTTTTGTTAGAAAAAATAAAAATCACTTGTAGAATTAAACTGTTTTTCTCTGTCTAATTAAGTTACAATGTGGCAGCTTAAAGAAATACTGGAACTTCTGTATTATGACTGTGGCTCAAAAATTAGAAAAAACAAGTGGTATATTTTTTTTCTTAGGATTTCTGCTTTCAAAGCTTCAGTATCTTCCATTTCCATTAGTATCTGCTATTTTCAGGTTTCTTTCATTAGGGATCTATTCTCTAGCCTATGGTTCTTGGTCCATTGCCTGTCTTCTTCATCCAGATCACAAAGAACATCACCATAAATGGTATGGTTTTGCCCAGATTAAAGAGCAATTCCTCTTTTCATCATTTATAGGATTAATCGCTACTGGACTCAGTGTAGCTGCTGTTTTTGTACCCGTTCTCTTTCCACCAGCAGCTTGGCTTTTCCTTATTGGTAATGTGCTTTGGACCATTGGTGAATACCATAAATTAAAAAATCCACCAAAAATAATGAAGATGTTTCTTATACCCAACAAAGAAATTATTTATATTATGCAATAACATCATGCGCAATAAGCTTAGTCTCAGCGGTTGCCGCTACCTTGATTGTTGCCTTTCCTCCTTTAATGATACCAATTACTATTTTTTCACTTCTTCTTTACACAGGCCTAGGCGCACTCGCGTTTGAATATTGGTTGCACAGTAAAAGTTCGGAAAATATGTCATCCTTTAAAGGTAGCTATAAGCAAATGAACGATTCATTCGGCCCAACAGATTCTCCTAAGCAGTCTAATTCTCTAGAGCCGAGATTTACTAAGAGTATTTTTAATAAGCCCGAAGATAAAATATCTGAAATCGCACTAACCACCATCAATAGCTATGAAAAAAGTAGCAATGAGTATGATTTGCAAATCCATACTTCTTCTTTATAATAAAAAATCTTAAGATTTGATTGAGATTGATATGGATCCTACAGTTACGAAAATGATTTCTTGTGCTTATAAAGCGCTTACTCATTCTTACTCACCCTATTCCAAATTTAGTGTCGCTAGCTGTATCTGTACTGATAAAGATACTTTATACACAGGCGTCAATGTCGAAAATAGCTCTTATGGATTGTCAACGTGTGCTGAGGCTTCAGCTATTTCTGCAATGATCTCTGCGGGAGAAACAAATATTAAGAGTATCGTTGTTCTTGCTGGAACCAATTTATTGTGTCCTCCGTGCGGTGCATGCAGACAAAGAATTCATGAGTTTTCCACCATAGACACCATCGTTCATCTTTGCAGTAAAGATTCAATATTACGTAGCATGAAAATGAGCGAACTTCTGCCCCTTGCTTTTGATTTTAACCCTTAATTAATAGGAATATTTGTATGATAAATACTGCCACAAAGCAGAATTATGCTCTTTTAGCAGCAAACTATATAAAAAAATTATACCCTTCATTTAAACCAACTGTGGCTATAGTGTTAGGCTCAGGATTAGGAAAGTTTGCTGATGAATTGCAAGATGCAGCACGCATCAGTTATGAGGATCTCCCAGGTTTTCCCAAAATTACGGTACAAGGACATGGTGGTAATTTAATTCTTGGCTACTGGAATGGTGTAGGTGTTATTTGTTTGCAAGGAAGAGCACATACCTATGAAGGCCTAGAAAATTATGAAACAGTAAAAACCTATGTCCGCACCATGAAGCTCTTAGGGTGTACTCATTTTATTGGAACTAATGCTTCTGGCTCACTCAGAGAAGATGTTGGTCCAGGTGAATTAATGCTTATTTCAGACCATATTAATTTACAACCAAGCAATCCTCTTATTGGTCCTAATGATGATGAATTTGGCCCAAGATTCTACCCTTTAGATAATGCCTACGATCAAACTATGCGCTCGAAGTTACTAGCCATTGCCGCAGAAAACTCAATCAAACTGACTGAGGGCGTTTATATTTCCGTCTTAGGGCCACACTATGAAACTGCCGCAGAAATTAGAGCATTTAAAATTTGGGGAGCTGATGCTGTAGGAATGTCTACTGTCCCAGAAGTGTTAGTTGCGAATCATTGTGGTATGCATGTTGCAGTAATTGCGATGATTACAAACTATGCTACAGGTCTATCCAAAACAGCACATAGTCATGAGTCAGTCGTTGCAATGGCAGAAAGTGCTGCAGCAAAGCTTAATTTTATTATAAAACAGTACATTGCAGGTTTAAAGTGACGGTAGAAAATCATTTAAATAAGGTCATGGAAAAACTACTTGACCATTTTCCGAAGCAATTCATTACAGTCGAGCAACTGATTCATTCTATAGATCTTACTCTACTCGATGAACATGCGACTACTGAGGCATTAGCTCAATTAAAGCAGGATGCCCAACAAAATCAGGTTGCTGCCCTATGCATTTATTTGCAACATGTACCTGAGATTATGCCACAGAACAACATTAGCACCGCAACAGTAATTAATTTTCCCCAGGGAATGGAACCACTAGATGTTTCACTGGCAGCAATAGAAAAAGCAGCACTCTTAGGGGTCACTGAAATTGACTATGTTCTTCCCTACTCCATGTATCTTGGAGGTCAAACACAAAAGGCACTTCAACAATGCCATGCAATTGCCCAATTATGCAAACAGCAGAAACTTGCTTTAAAGATAATTTTAGAAAGTGGAACATTTTCTAGCATCCAAGCTATTTATACGATTAGCAGAGAGCTCATTGATTTAGAATGTGACTTCATTAAAACATCCACGGGAAAAATCACACAAGGAGCCTCCATATCCGACGCAATGGCCATTTTAAGCGCAATTAAAGATGCAAATGCCTCTTGTGGAATTAAAATTTCTGGTGGCATAAAAAAACCACAACAAGCCTTTCATTATGCAGTGCTTGCAGAATTAATGATTGATAAACCAATCAATAAAAACTGGTTTCGTATTGGTGCTAGTAGTTTATTAGGTGAACTGTTAAAAACTCATTAAATCTCAGTTATACTTCGTACGCTCGAAAACATAATTAACAGTCGTGACATTGATAACTGTTCAGGATAGAGTCATTACTTAAATAAGGAATATAAAGTTATTCTAGTTCACTTTTCAACTGGAGTTTAATCTATGCAAAGAAACAAACTATTTTTTAAATCACTTCTCGTTATACTTTTTGGTCTCGTGTTATCAAGTTGTAATAACACGCTACCACCTGGTGAATACGATACAAATGAAGTAGGTAAAGTAAAAAAAGTTATTCCAGGAACCATTATATCTAAACGCCCTGTTCATTTACGTAATACAGCTAGTATGAATAACAGTACAAACAATAATCTCGTCGATAGCGGATATAGTCAAACACGTGGCGTTGAGTACGTTATTAAATTAAACTCCGGAGGAATCATCTCTGTAGTACAATCAGAAGATTTAAAGCTCAAAAATAAACAAAAAATTCTGGTCATTTATGGCAAACATACTCGTGTTGTTGCCGATAATGGCAGTGAGATTTTTTAAATTTCCAGGGTTATTTTCTTTACTTATATTTTTTCGTGTATACTGGTATTTACACAGTATATACGAAAACCAAAGATTGCTTTAACGACCGTGATGAAGATTATTGCGCACATATTTGATAAAAACACCATCAGTGTGACTCTATATTAAAACTAAAACGCGCTATTATCCTCCATGTACTACAAATTGCATGGAATATTTTATGGTAGAAAAGCTGACAACCCCTCAGGTCATTAACTCAATACGCAAAAAACGTTTATATGTACTATATATTAAATAATACGACTTATTAATGGTATTATCATGCCTTACACTAAGAAAGTAGTAGATAAAGAAGGGGCTATTGCTGAAGCAGTAAGTGTGGAAATTGCTAAGAAAGCGGGAATGAGTCATCCTGCGTTTGATAATCCTGAAGCAAGTATAGCGCCCAAGCCAGAGCGAGAAAAACCTGATCAATGGAGTGTTACGTTACCTCAGTATAATATGGAGTCGCTATTATCTGACAAATTATGGCGTGGTGAACTTCCGATGACCAATAAGCAATTTCTAGCTTCCTTAGGAGAAGTAATTGCCTTTAATTGGTATATCGGGCAAGGAGACTTAGGTATGACGAATGTTTCCATATCAGGTAATAAATGCTACCCATTTGATTTTGACTGCTGTTTCCAGCACATACAAAGCGAACAGTCTTTTGCAAAAATGAGAGAACCAGGCTTTGAGCCAACTAATTGGGAAAATTTAGGAACACCTGACGAAATTATCAAAGGCGCAATAAACAATTTAATTGCATCTGCTAACGTTGTAGGAATGGGCGATAGTTTCAAATATTTACTTAATGCGGAGCATCTTAATGTAATTCGAGCAGGATTCAACGGTCAACTTGGTAAAATGGCTAAGCTGGACTCGTCTGAAATTATTGATAAATATGTTCCAGAGCCGCAACGAGATACATACAAAGAATATTTATCAAATAAAAATCAACAAATACAGCAAATGATTCCCAAAGAACCAAAACAACAAGAGGTGAAAAAACCCTTCACGGGCTGGGAAGCATGTAGAGAAGCATCTAGTAATCTTTTTTCGGCTATTTTTAGATTTATAGTTCGCAATCTTCACTTATCGAAAGAACCAGTTAAAAATGAAGAAACACGTGAAAATAGATTTAATATTGAATAAACCAAACGGCAAACCCCAGGTTATATTAGTTAAGGGCTATGAGTGGCAACAACTCTATCAAGGATATATGCTATGAATCAGTCATCCGCAGAACTAGAACAAAACCAAAAAGATCTAACTATCTGTGCTAATCTCAATCGAGAGGTAGTACCGAATATTATAAAAGATCTACATGACATTCAAAATATTGATAAAGTTTTTTCAGATGATCCCAATTATGCACAATTAATAAACCGATTTTCGTCCTTAATTACAACTGATATTTTTGAACCTAAAAGCGATTATATTGTTTGGTATCAACAGACATTTGCAGACGCACTAAACTCATTTACGGAACTGGTGAAAAAATTAAATAACAATACTAAGAGCAGTCTCATAAAAAAAATGACTAATAAGGCTACGGTTACCGATAATAATCTTCTTTTGGCAGTAGGGGCAATACTAGAAGATACATACAAAATACAAAAAAAATCAATAGCATTATTTCTTAGAGGATCTTCGAAAAAGTATTACCGCTTGTGTCACTCCTAGTTTAGAAAGTTGGGGCTGATAATCCAAAATCACTATTAAATGCCCGCCCCAACGGCCAACCACATCAAAGCCCCATAATAAACACTGACAATAAAGGCTTTAAAACAATTTTGAGGTTCTCGATTATAAATCAGCTTTTGCTGATAAATTAAAATTAAACTGGCCGGCAACCATAATAGATAAAACAATACATTTACTTGGTTAATAATAGCCCAGAGTAACCATAAACTATGAAATAAACCTTGTAATAAACCAATAATTAACCGATCATAACTTGCAAAATAAATCGCTGTAGATTTCACACCTATTCGCAAATCATCTATTTTATCCGTCATTGCATACATAGTATCGTATGCCAAAATCCAGGCAAAATTAATAAGAAATAACAGAAAAAATTCACTATTTAAAGATACATTAGAAGCCACAAATGCCATAGGTATTCCCATTGAGAATGCAAATCCAAGCACTAATTGTGGTGCATTTAGAAAACGTTTACAAAAAGGATAAATAAATGAGATGAAAAGAGCGATCACTCCTAAATAAAAGCAATTTTTAGGCAGCTGAACTAATATATATAATGCGATTAAAAGCAACAAAGCTAATAAAATGAATGCTTCCGTCAAGCTTACTTCGCCAGCGGTTAATGGGCGAAATTGAGTTCTCATGACATGTTTATCGATATTTCTGTCCGCAACATCATTCATGATGCAACCTGCAGCACGCATTAATACGGTACCACACACAAAAAAAGCTAAAAGTCTAAAATTAGGCATCCCTTTATTAGCAAGCCATAATGCCCAAGCAGTTGGAAACCAAAGTAGTAAAATTCCTATTGGTTTATCAAAACGCATTAAACGCCAATATGCGCTCCACTTCATAAAACAAACTCTAACTCAGGAAGCATTATTTCTGCTATATAAAAAGATTCGCGTTGTTGAAAAGAAAATTCGCTCAGTCGCACCCAGAGAATACCCTCAACAGTATTAATATTCTTTTTCACCCAATAAAACTCGATACAATGAGGATCAATTGCATAATTTATTCCATTGATACGCTGTACTTTATTATTTCCAAAGATCAAGTTTTTTATTGATTCATTTTTTAAACGGTCAAAAAACGAAGGCTCAAGCTCGTAACATTTCTCAGGAATAATACTTCGCGCAAACCAATAAGAAACCCCGTGGCTTTTCATTATAATGTCGCGCTTGAAAATACAGTCGTCTTGAATTTGTAGGACATTTTGATCCCACCAATCTGGATTTACCCACTGTTGGGAAATTAGTTCAAGCTGTGCTTCGCCCTTGATTTTTTGCAGCATCTCAGTTAACGAAGATTGATAATTAAGCCACTTTTTAAGATTTTCAGGGCTTTGTGCATTAATTACAAAAATAGAATGAGTATTGATAGGCATGGACTTTGATTATTTACAAAATATATTTCAGTATGATCTTACAAAATTACTGCTTTAGGGACAAGTTATTACTTACTCTTATTCTACCTAATCTATTTAAAGTAAGTGTAATTTGTTCATGAGTATTATTATTTATTAAACTAAAGTGTCCATTACACATAGCGTGACTTGGATTATTGGAAAAAACAATTTTATTATTGGAGCTAACCCCTATCCAATGTAAACTCCAGCGCGGATGACTCCATTGCCATTGATAAATTAATTCCACCTGATTTGTTTGTTTATTCAGGAAATTCAAAGTCATGCCTTTAGACCAATTCAATGAAACATCTAATGGCATAAGGAACACGGAATTACCATTTATCATTGCGTGTACCTTAGCGTACTGCATTGCATTTCGTAGCTCATCAATTATTATTTGCTGCTCATTTTTTCGCGTAAAATAACTATATGAGCTTATGCTAATAGTTAATAAACTTGCAAACAAAGTCATTGTGATAAGCAGTTCAAGTAAAGTAAACCCTCTTGCTTTTATAAAAACACATTTAATTTTATGTCATTCCTTAATTCGGGACTTGATTTTATAAATTATTTTGATGATTAAAAGATTAGACAGTATAAGAAAAGGCTTCTTCACGTTCAAAATCATCATAATCCTCACAAAAAACTCCTGCAACTACACGTTGCATAGGTTCGCATTTTCGACTTATGGAGCGTATTAAGCGATAATGGGGATGTGAATTGTCACTTATCACATTCAATAGCCGCATACTTTGTGAGAAAGTCAAATCCCAGCGTGCAAAATACTCTTCTTTATAAAGATTCTTACTCGATGTGAGCAACTGCAATAGTTGATTCAATGCATTATATACCTTTTCACTTGGATTTTCTTTCAGCTCCTTTAACAAATTAATCACAATGGGAATAATCACGTGTGTTTCCTTACGAATTTTTGCAAAATGTTTCAAACAGGCAAAAGGAGATTTTAATGAAAATGCATGGCGTGCGTCATCAAAAAATTTTTTATCAGCACTGTCCTTTAAAAGATCTTGGGATAATTTTAAAAAAATAGGAAACACCGCCAACAAAATTTTATGATGTTCTGATCGAATTGAAGATACAGATGATTGTAGCGTTTCATTGCCAAAAAAAGTAAAAGGATTCTCTTCATGCTTAGGACTTTGAATTACAGCATTTGAGTGATTAAAATAAAGGGCTTTTAACTCTTCTGCTTGTTTCATTAACTCACTTTGATTTGGAGCAGTAGACTCTTCAATAAGTTGATAGACAACATCAAACCAATATTTATCTCCTCTATAACAACAATAAGAAAGCAATTCACCTAGTGAGCTAAAGGTTGAATACATATATTCTTCATTTTCATATTCCTGCAGTTCATTTTTATGATAGCGCATATTTAAATAATTTAGTGTTTCCTTATAACCTGACTCAATCATTTCTTTTCTACTTTTTTCACTGACGGAGAAAGAAGAGCTTGATACGTTATCTACATTAATCACTATTGATTGGCATGCGTATTTTCTTAATTTTAAGCGATCTCGTTCCCAACCACTTGCAGGATCACTCACACCAGTTAGTAACGTGTAAATCCCGTTAAGAATGACGTTTTCTCTATAGACTTTATCCATCACTCGATCTATCGCTTTTCTTTCAGGACCATCATCAAATTTTACCGCTAGTACTTTTAGATTGTTGCCATATTCAGACTCGAGTAAAGTCGAATGATCATCAAAAAATGCTTCCGTAGGAAAATTATTTAATACTCCTCCATCATTATGCTCTTCTCCATCAATAAGCGTTGAACGATATACTATTGGGAAACTCGCTGAAATTTTAACTGCTTCGCTAACTTCAAAATGTGGAGAACGAACTAATGAAAAGTAACGTGTACTGCCTTGGCGTTTATTAGTGGCAGTGACAACCAGTTCTTTTCCAATTCCACAACCGGGACACTTTTGACGTATCATTTCTAAAGTGGCGAAAGTAATTTTTCCTTCAGGATACGGAATTTGATATTGGGTAATAATTTGGTTTAATTTATATGTAATGGCAAAGTCTAAAGCTGTCTTTAATGAGTGTGCTTCTGAAATTCCATTGAGATTAATATCAAAATGAACTAAATGCTCGTGTTTAAAATGCTTAAATAACTCTTCAATTTCGTCTCCAGTGTAACCTAGATAACACATTAGTGCCATAATCGCACCTGCAGAGCTACCGGCAAATTTTTCAGGAAAAATTTTAGCTTTATTGAGGGCTTTACAGACGCCAACATGAGCATAAATTTTGGCACCACCACCACAAAAAACGATATTCTCGATATTCGGTTTTTTTTCTCGCACCAGGATCTGATGTGATTTTAAAAAACGAAATATTTCTAATTTCTTTGTTTCATACAATGGAACAATTTGTTTTTCTTTAATTGCTTTACTTTTTTCTTTTTCTTCAGTTAGCCAGGGAAATAACCAGCTCCACATACGTATATACCAAGGTTTAAGGGACATAAACCGCTGCATTTTTCGATAATCATACATTTTATCAAGTCGCTCTTGCGGATCAGTTACCTCTATTGACTGCGGATGTGGGTTTTTGCATATGGATTCAAATTTAATATTTTTGATATTTAAAGAAATTAGTCGATCAACAAGCTTATCAGTAATAAAAACTCTTTTTGTGTTTCCCAGTGGCTCTTGCTGAGGATCATTGGGATCTTTATATTTTGTTCCTGTACCAGGAACAAGAAATTGATGAAAGCCAATTAATATCCCATGACTTCCATGACACATTTCAATTCCCGTCAGCTTATACTGAGATATATTTTTCAGCGATAAATTTAAATCACTTATTTTCCAGTACTCTAGATACGTTCCTTCAATCCAGCTTTTTATTCTACCCCACCAAGTTAAAGAGACTTCTGCAGTAAATCCACGATATTCATTTACTGTAGAGCCACTTAAAAAAGTTTTAGTTTTTTCTTTTTGATGAGGCTCCAAAAACCAGTGTAGAAATATCGCTCTTTTCTCATCACTTAAACGTGTAAAATCAAATATTAATTGCTCGTTATCAAATAAATAATTACCTAAAGCAATTTGATTGTCTGGTGGTAAACCATTAATTTGGAGGCGTCCTAAATAGGCAGTAATAATGATTTTTTTTAATAATTCTAGGTTTTGTGGGTATTGGAAAGAGTCTGACTCAAGCAGCTGGCTAATTATATGTTGTGGTGTCATTACTTATCCTTAAGTTATGATAGTCCATAAATTTGAAAATCTTGCTTTATTTATCTCGAGCCTACCTATTACTTGTCACCTATATTTCATGTCAATTTATGAGCATTGTTTTTATTTTTTTATCCATCACAAATATAATTAACACAAATTACTCAGAAATTAAATAGTAAAAATAAATTATTGACAGGATTAAAAATATTCCACTCTGAAATAAAAATCCATATATGCTTATGATAGCTGCATTCTATCCTCATGATATTGCAACAAATTGTCTTGATTTTAAAGCCGCTCCAATTGAAAGGTCGATATGTGATAATCTCTATTGGAATTACCGTCTCCTAAAAGCAATTACCACACATAGGTAGCTTTTTAGGAGCAAGATAGAATACTTAGGAGATAGAAAAGATTTTCTACATAACAGCAGTGGCTTTTATTCTAAAGCGTGGATCGAAACTTCAAAAGTTAAGCTATATCTTTTAAAATTTCAGAGATAACTTTTTGGGGATCTGCTGCTTTAGTGATTGGTCGACCAACTACTAAATAATCACTACCTGCCTCAAAGGCTTGCTTTGGCGTCATTACTCTTGATTGATCATCTTTTGGGCTCGTTTCTAATCGTATCCCTGGCGTAACAGTTATAAATTGATCACCACAAATGTTTTTTATGACTTTTACTTCCTGAGCAGAACAAACAACACCATCTAAACCTGATTCTTTTGCCAGAGATGCTAATTTTTCTACTTGTTCAATTATGGGTATATTAATACCTATAGTACTCAATTCATTCTGATTAAAACTAGTAAGAACAGTTACTGCAATTAATAGAGGCCTGCCAACACCATAAGACTCAATCGCATCCCTTGCTGCTTGCATCATACTGGCACCACCGGCTGCATGTACATTCATCATCCAAACACCTAAATCAGCACCCGCTTTGCAAGCTTTTGAAACGGTGTTTGGAATATCATGAAATTTTAAATCTAAGAACACTTTAAATTGCCTTTGGATCAATCGCTTTACAAATTGAGTTCCAAATAAAGTAAAAAGCTCACTTCCCACTTTCAAGACACAATCACTAGGATCGAGTTTATCTATTAAATTTAAAGCATCATTTTCTGTATTAAAATCTAAAGCAACAATTAATTTAGGTGACATTTTATGCCATTACCTCTTCTTCGTGTAATGTTAACGCTTCTTTAACTGCTGCAACTACTTTGCTTTGTTCTGCTTCTTGTAGATAAGGATGCATAGGTAAGCTAATAACACGGCGACTTGCTTGCTCTGCATGAGGAAAATCACCTATTTTATAACCTAAATAACCCATGGCGGTTTGCTGATGCAAAGGGACAGGGTAATGTACTGCCGTAGGAACTCCTAATTCTTGCATTGCTTTTTGAAAAGCATCTCGATTACTTACTTCAATGGTATATTGAGCATATACGCTCGTATTATGGCTATGGATAAATGGTGTTCTTACTAACGGTGATAACATTTGATCATATGCTTTAGCCACTCTTTGACGCATAATAATTTCGTCAGGGAAAAGTTTCATTTTTTCAATTAGAACCGCAGCCTGAATCGTATCCATTCGCCCATTAATGCCAATACGATTATGGCAATAACGTGCATTTTGGCCATGAATCCGTATTTCAATAAGTTTTTGCGCTAATTCATCATCATTAGTAAAGCATGCACCTGAATCTCCATAGCCTCCTAAAGGCTTAGATGGGAAAAAACTTGTGCATCCAATTGTAGATAAAGCACAAGAGTATCGCCCTTTATATGTTGCACCAAAACTTTGGGCAGCATCTTCAATTACGGGAATGCCGTATTTTTCAGCGATAGCATTAATTTCATCATGATCAGCACATTGACCATATAAACCGACGGGCATTATTGCCTTAGTTTTATTGGTAATGGCACTTTCTAATTGATTAGAATTCATATTATAAGTAAGTGGGTCAATATCCACGAAAACTGGCTTAGCCTGACATAAACTGATCACCTCTGTGGTCGCAAAAAAACTAAAAGGCGTAGTAATGACTTCATCCCCAGGCTGAATTTCCAAAGCCATAAGTGCCATCAATAGTGCATCAGTCCCACTTGAATTAACAATAACATGTTTGACTCCGACAAATTCAGCCAATTGCTTTTCAAGCTGAGCTATCTCCGGGCCCATGATATATTGTCCATGATTCAAAACATTTTTTATGCTGTTTAAAATATCGTGTTCAATTATTGAATATTGCTTTTTTAAATCGATAAATTGCATCATAGTCTCTTAAAAATAGTTAATACCCTTCTAAGCCATGAACTGGCTTCATTCTTCCCCAGTTTTTACAACTAGGGCAATGCCAATGTAAATGTTTTCCACCAAACCCACAGTGTATACATCGATATACTGGCTTGTTGTCTAAAAATTTGCTAGTTATATCATAAAGCATTTGTAATTTGTCGCGTACTTTTCCATGGGCAGATTCAAGATGCCAATAAATTAATTGGTTTAAACCGCGTATGGATGGATGTTTGCTCAAATTATCAGCTACAAAATCTATTGCTGCATCCATATTTTTTTGTTGTTTTAAATATTCCGCGATAACAAAAATTACTGAAGCACGAGGATTATCCGCTAAAGTTTGCTCAAGATATTTAATGCATTCATCCATGGTATCTAATTCTTTATGACATAAAACTAAAGGTTCAATAATCTCCGTTAAAAAATCAGCATCTTGTTGAGGAACTCTTTTTAATGAGCGAATTGCTTGTTTGTAACGCCCTTCTTTCATTTCTAAGCTTGCATGCATTAAACTCGCACGCACAGAAGCCACATCAACATTAATTGCTTGTTTAATACAATAAGCAGCCTTGTCTAAAGAGTTTGTTTTCAATGCTTGACTTGCCATCTCACAATAATAATGAGCTGCTTGATGATGAAAACTTGTACCCGTTGTAATTTCTAATTTTTTAATTACATCTAATGCCTTTTCCCATGCTTTTTCTTGTTGATAAATCGCCAACAAACCATGTAGGCTACGGGTCTCTTTCGAGCCGCCTAATTCAACCACTTCTAAAAAAATTCGCTCTGCCCTATCGAATAAACCCGCACTCATATAATCTTGGCCTAAAGCCATTAAAGATTCTTTTTTTTGCACCAAGCTTAATTGAGGTCTAGCAATTAAATTTTGATGAATACGAATAGCCCGATCAACTTCCCCCCGACGCCTGAATAAACTTCCCAAAGCAAGATGAGTCTCAACCGTATCACTGTCTACTTCTAATAACTTAATAAATATATCAACAGCCTTATCAGACTGTTCATTTAATAAATAATTAAGCCCTACAACATATTCACGAGATAAGCGATTAGCAAGGTTTGGAATATCTTTTGATTTGCTACGATTTGCCATCCACCAACCTGACCACGCAGCAGCAGGCAATAGTAATGGCCATAAATCTATCATTATTACCCTCCTCTGTGCATGTTATATTTATAATAATAAAACTAGTGTTGATCTTGCAATGGGATTGAACGTAAGTTCTTAATTTCTTTTTCAGTTAATTTTAATTGATTTTTGAGTCTGTGACACTCTGCTTTTAAGCGCCAATAGCGTGCTATAAAAAATATAAAACCTATTAAAACACCAATCCCCAGCATAATCGTCATCAAAACAGAAATAGGCATTGATAGTGTTTCAAAATAAAAATTAACATCTACCGATGTCGCATTTAAGGCAGCAAAGCTAACACCAATAACAATAAGAAGAATATAAATAACTAGCACTAATATGCGCATTGAAGTCTTCCTTTTTTGTAGCATGGGTAAAACCCTGTTTCTTAGTCAAAAACCTGGGGAAAAGTCAGATTTGAATTCAGGTTGGATGAAAATAATTCTCAAAAATGCCCGCATAATAATTTATGCTGCGCTTTTGAGAGTAATTTTTATTCAAAATGTATCAAACGTAGCTTTTCTGCAAATTATACAGAAGATTCAGGGTAATACCATGAATCATCTAGGAAACAATAACTATACTAACCTGGGCTACATCTCATTTCACCCAGGTTAACAAAACAAAAAAAGCGTAGATATATCTACGCTTTTTAACTCATTAGCAGTAAAAATTATTCACTTTCTTTACTAGCCATTTTTTCCTTGAGCAAATCACCTAAAGTTGTAGTCGAAGAACCTTCGGTTCTGGAATACTTCTTAATGGCATCTGCTTCATCTTGTGCGTCTTTTGCTTTTACTGAAAGTGTGATTGAGCGATTTTTACGATCAACATTTATGATTTTTGCTTCAATTTCATCACCTTCTTTGACAACAGCAGTGGCATCATCAACACGGTCATCAGATAATTCACTTGCGCGAATAGTACCTGTAATATCATCAGCTAATGCTACAGTAACTGTTTTTGCATCTACGGCAGTAACCGTACCTTTAACTATTGCACCTTTAGTGTACTCATCTACAAAACTTGCGAAGCTGTCCCCTTCAAGTTGTTTAATTCCTAAAGAAATACGCTCGCGTTCAGGATCAATAGCTAGGATAACTGCTTCAATCTCTTGTCCTTTTTTGTATTGTTTTACTGCTTCTTCGCCAGGAGTTGTCCAAGAAATATCAGATAAATGAACTAAGCCATCGATATCTCCATCTAAACCAATAAAGATTCCAAAGTCAGTAATTGAACGAATCTTACCACTTACTTTTTGTCCTTTATTGTAACTTGCAGCAAATTGTTGCCAAGGATTGCCAACACATTGTTTCATACCTAAAGAAATACGACGTCTTTCTTCATCAATTTCAAGAACCATAACATCAACAACATCACCCAGAGCAACCACTTTGCTTGGATGTACGTTTTTGTTGGTCCAATCCATTTCAGACATGTGAACTAGGCCTTCAACACCTTCTTCAATTTCCACGAAGCAACCATAATCAGTAATGTTGGTTACTTTGCCTTGTAATTTTTTACCTATAGGATAACGTTCAACGAGATCAACCCAAGGATCGTTTCCTAGTTGCTTCATGCCTAAAGAAACACGGTTGCGTTCGCTATCAAAACTTAATACTTTTACTTTTATGTCCTGGCCAACGGATAATACTTCACTCGGATGTTTCACTCGTTTCCAAGAAATATCAGTGATATGCAGTAAACCATCGATACCACCTAGGTCAATAAATGCACCGTAGTCGGTAAGATTTTTAACAATACCATGAAGCTCTTGGCCATCATGTAGGGACTCAAGCAATGCTTGTCTATCAGCACTACTTTCTTCTTCAACAACTGCACGACGTGATACCACAATATTATTACGCTTTAAATCCATTTTGATTACTTTGAATTCAAGCTCTTTGCCTTCAAGATAAGAAGGATCTCTTACAGGTCTGACATCTACTAATGATCCAGGTAAGAATGCGCGTATGGAACCAATTTCAACAGTAAAACCACCCTTAACTTTTCCAGAAATAAGGCCTGTAACTGTTTCATTGCTTTCATGTGATTTGGATAATTTACGCCAAGCTTCCTGACGTTTTGCTTTTTCTCTTGAAAGGATTGTTTCGCCATAGCCATCTTCCACAGAATCCAAGGCTACTTCAACCGTATCACCCAAATTTACTTCTAATGCGCCATCTTTGTCATAAAATTCTTCTTTAGGTACAATTCCTTCAGATTTTAGACCCGCATTTAAAATGACATAATCACTATCAATACCAATAACTTTAGCATTAATAATTGCACCAGGATAAAATTGAGCGCCGGCAATACTTTGCTCAAACAATTCTTTGAAACTTTCAGACATGTTTATAAACTCTTTAGTAAAAAAACGAAAGAATGAGTCCCACTCACCTTTCCCCCAACAAACACTTAAACACTGTATAGACGTTCATTAATTAAGTTTAATACATTATCGAACACTTGTACAATGGATAATCTGGTTGTATCAATTTGTACTGCATCAGCCGCAGGTTTCAATGGCGCATGCGTTCGTGCAGTATCCCTTACATCACGCGTAGCCAATTCTTCTACAACCTGCGCGAGGCTAACATTAATTCCTTTTTCTTTCAACTGTAAATATCGTCTATTTGCTCTTTCTTCTGGATTCGCATATAAAAATATTTTCAAAATAGCATTAGGGAAAACTACAGTACCCATATCTCTACCATCAGTCACCAGACCTGGGGGTTGAGCAAAATTACGTTGACGTTCAAGCAAAGCTTCTCTTACTTCAGGAATAGCGGCGATCTGTGATGCGTCCTGGCCACATTGCTCACTTCGAATTTCACGACTGACATCTACATTATCAAGAATTGCGCGTGAACCATACTCATCTGAAAAATCAAAGCGTAAATTAAGAGAACGAGCAAGTACTACTAATTGTTTTGGATCAGGGGGAACAATATTATTTTTTCTCGCGGCATAGGCTAAGACACGGTAAATTGCACCGCTATCAAGCATATTCCATTTCAGATGCTTTGCAAGCAACTGACATAAAGTTCCTTTACCAGTTCCACTTGGTCCATCTAGGGTTATTACAGGTACATTTTCATTGTACATTATCAACTGTTTCCTCTATTTGAAGTTGAAGTTGCTTGGCTGTTTCTACAAACAAAGGAAATGAGGTAGCTACATTAGCGCAATTTCTAACAGTAACTGGGGCACTAGCTACAGCTCCTGCAACAGCAAAAGACATAGCAATACGATGATCATCTTTGCTTTCAACAATACCTCCTTGTAAAGTGCCTCCTTCAATGAAAATGCCATCATCTAATGCCTCTGCTTGAATTCCTAATTTTTTTAGACCATCAACCATAGCAGCAATTCGATCACTTTCTTTAAAACGTAACTCACTTGCACCACGAAGAGTAGTTTGTCCACGAGCACAAGCAGCGGCTATAAAAATAACAGGAAATTCGTCAATTGCAAGCGGAACCATATTTGCAGATATATTAATTCCTTTCAAATGAGCATATTGAACGCGCAGATCAGCAACCCACTCTTCGCCAAGCTGGCGCTGATTTAAAAGAGTGATCTTAGCCCCCATTTCCAACAGGATGTGTATAATTCCCGTACGTGTCTGATTAATCCCGACATTGCGTATGAGTATATCCGATCCAGGTATAATTGTTGCTGCAACAATGAAAAATGCAGCTGAAGAAATATCGCCAGGAACATATATTTCAGTAGCTACGCACTCATGATCAGAATTAATTATCAGGGTATTTCCTGAGCGATTTATTGGATAGGCAAAATTTTTTAGCATGAGCTCTGTATGATCACGGCTCACCCCTGTTTCAGTGATCGATGTTTCGCCTTCGGCATACAGAGCAGCTAACAAAATACATGACTTAACTTGGGCACTTGCTTCTGGCATGACATAATCGATTCCATGAAGTTTTTTTCCACCCTTAATAGTAATCGGTGGTTTTCCATCAACTGTTGAAATATCAGCCCCCATTAAAGCAAGTGGTTTGCTAATTCGCAGCATCGGCCTTTTCAAAAGGCTCTCATCTCCAGTTAATTGACTATCAAAAGATTGTGCTGCTAACAATCCAGCTAATAGCCGAATACTGGTTCCTGAGTTTCCACAATCAATGACCTGTTCTGGTTTTTTTAAACCATGTTTCCCTACACCATAAATCACTACTTGTTGTTCATCAGGGCCTTCTATTGTAACGCCCATTGCTTGAAATGCTTTCAAGGTGGCGAGGCAATCATCCCCATCTAAAAATCCATTAATAACCGTTGTTCCTTTTGCAATGGAACCAAAAATGATGGAGCGATGTGATATCGACTTATCACCAGGGACAGCAATTTCTCCTTTTATCGAGGCAACAGGTTTGCTTATAAAATTGTGTATTTTCACAGGCTATTTTCCTTTGCAAATTCAGACATGAATTCAATTAAAGCATCTACTCCAGCTATAGGCATGGCATTATAAAGACTCGCACGAATCCCACCTACCAACCTATGACCTTTTAATGCATATAAACCTCTTAATTGTGCCAATCTAAGAAATTCACTTTCTAACCCAGCATTCTTAAGAGAAAAACAGACATTCACCATAGAGCGCGCTTCATTATCTATGTCAGTACTATAAAATTCTGAACTATCTAAATACTGATATAATTTAGTTGCCTTTTGGCAATTGAGCCGATACATTGCATCAACTCCACCTTGTGCTTTTATCCAACGAAACATTTTATCGGCTAGATAACAATTAAATACCGGCGGAGTAGCATAAAGGGAATGATGTTCCGCTTGAGTTTTATAATGAAGCATAGTTGGTACCGGAGGATTTGGCACTCTTTCTAATAAATCATCCCGTATAATCACTATAGTTAAACCTGCATTAGCTATATTTTTCTGCGCACCCGCAAAAATCAAACCAAATTTACTAACATCCAAAGGCTCACTCAGTAGAGAAGAAGTCATATCAGCAACCAAAGGAATTCCTTTAATCGGAGGCACATAGGAAAACTGAACACCATTCACCGTTTCATTGGCTGTATAATAAACATAAGCGGTATTTTCATTGATGTCCCAGTCTTGCGGACAAGGAATACTTTTATAGCCATTTTTTTCACTATTGACGATACAATATGCTTTTTTCAAATGCTGCGCCTCAGAAAAAGCTATATGTGACCATATTCCAGTAACCACATAACCTGCTTGTTCATACGGATGCAAAAGATTCATGGGAATCATCGCAAATTGCGTACGAGCAGCCCCTCCTAAAAAGAGGATCTGGTAATTTTCAGGGATAGTTAATAATTCTCTTAGTGTTTGTTCCGCATTGTTTAATAAGGTCATAAACTCAGAACTACGATGCCCAACCTCAAGAACAGAGATACCTAAATTTTGCCAGTCAAGGAACTCTGCTTGAGCTTCTCGAAGTATGCACTCCGGAAGCATCGCAGGTCCAGCACCAAAATTATATACTCGAGTTGTCATCACTACTTTCTTCAAGTTCAACTGCATCATTATTTATATCATTGGAATCCTCGCCTAAGTCTTCAATTTTTTGCATTCCAACTACTTTTTCACCTGAACTCACATTAATAAGACGAACACCTTGGGTATTTCTGCCAATAACCGATAATTCATTGACTTTAAAGCGCACCAATGTGCCTTTATCGGTGATCAGCATGGCTTCATCTGCATCAGTTACTTGCACTGAGCGAACCACTTTACCATTACGTTCATTCACCTGAATTGAAATTACGCCTTGCCCCCCACGTCCAGAAACGCGATACTCATCAATTGAAGTACGTTTACCATAGCCATTTTCTGTTGCAGTCAAGATAGTTCCGTCAGGATGAGCAACAACTAAAGAAATTACCGCCTGTTCTTCTTCGATACGAATACCTCGCACTCCACGGGCAGTACGCCCCATAGGTCGTACTTTATTTTCATCAAAACGAACAACCTTACCCGCATCAGTAAACAACATAATATCTTTGCTGCCATCAGTAATATCCACACCAACCAAACTATCATCTTCATCCAGATCTACAGCAATAATTCCATTAGATCGTGGTCTGCTAAAGGCATTTAAAGGTACTTTTTTAACGGTACCCTTTTTTGTTGCCATAAATACATAATATCCGTCAAAATATTCTCTTACCGGAAGCATGGCATTAATTTCTTCTCCTTCAGCAAGTGGTAATATATTAATTATTGGTCTGCCACGAGAAATACGACTCGCTAAAGGTAGCTCATAAGCTTTTAACCAGTATAGTTTTCCATGATTCGAAAAGCAGAGCAAAGTATCATGGGTACTTGCAATAACTAAACGAGAAACAAAATCTTCATCTTTAACATTTGTAGCAGATTTTCCTTTGCCTCCACGACGCTGGGCCTGATATGCAGTAATTGGTTGATACTTAACATACCCTTGATGGGATAATGTTACAACAACGTTTTCTTCGGTAATTAAATCTTCAATAGTTAAGTCTTCTTGGGATTCAATAATTTCAGTACGACGCTCATCACCAAATTGAGTTTTTATTTCAACAAATTCATCACGAATGACTTGCATCAACCGTTCTGGTGAGGCCAATATTTCTAATAATTCTCGAATAAGCTTTAATAACTCTTCAAATTCGTCCAAAATTTTATCTTGTTCAAGAGCAGTGAGGCGATGAAGTCTTAACTCAAGAATTGCCTGAGCTTGTGCCTCTGATAACTTATAACCTTCAGCACTCAAACCAAATTCAGCTGCCAAATCATCAGGACGTGAAGCATCCGAACCTGCTCGCTCCAACATTGTTTTAACTAAACCTGGTTGCCATAGTTTTGCAAGTAAAGCTTGTTTTGCATCTTGAGGAGTTGGTGACTGTTTAATTAAAGCAATCATCTCATCGATATTAGCTAAAGCAATTCCTAGCCCCTCTAACAAATGCGCGCGACTTCGCGCTTTTTTCAATTCAAATAAAGTTCGTCTCGTTACTACTTCACGCCTATGTTTAATAAAATACTCTAAAATTTGTTTCAAATTCAAAGTACGCGGTTGTCCATCAACCAATGCAACCATGTTAATTCCAAAAACATTTTGCATTTGAGTTTGCGTGTATAGGTTATTTAAAATAACATCTGCAATTTCTTGTCGTTTCAACTCAATAACGACACGCATTCCTTGCTTATCTGATTCATCCCTTAAGCCGGAAATTCCTTCAATTTTCTTGTCTCTTACCAATTCAGCAATTCGCTCAACCAAACGTGCTTTATTCACTTGATAAGGAAGTTCAGTAATGATGATCGATTGACGACCAGAATCTTCATCAGTTTCAATTTCTGTTCGCGCTCGAATAATAGCGCGTCCTTTTCCTGTACGATAACCTTGAATGATTCCAGCTCTACCATTAATGATGGCAGCAGTAGGAAAGTCAGGGCCAGGAATAATTTGCATAATCTCTTCTAAACCAATTTCAGGATCATCAACTAAAGCAATGCATGCATTAATCACTTCAGTAAGATTATGGGGTGGAATATTAGTCGCCATTCCTACGGCAATACCGGAAGAACCATTCACCAATAAATTAGGTACTCTTGAAGGCAATACTACCGGGGCAAATTCGGTTTCATCATAGTTAGGACTAAAATCGACCGTCTCTTTTTCCAAATCAGCTAACAAAGCATGCGCGACTTTAGACATTCTTACTTCGGTATACCTCATTGCTGCTGGGGCATCACCATCAACTGAACCGAAGTTACCCTGACCATCTACCAAAAGATAGCGCATCGAAAAAGGCTGTGCCATACGAACAATCGTATCATAAACTGCTGTATCACCATGTGGGTGGTATTTACCAATCACATCCCCTACAACACGTGCAGATTTTTTATAAGGTTTATTCCAATCATTACCTAATTCACTCATCGCGTAAAGAACGCGTCGATGAACAGGCTTAAGTCCATCACGTACATCAGGCAAGGCTCTGCCTACTATGACACTCATTGCATAATCCAGGTAGGATTGCTTTAACTCATCTTCAATATTAACTGGCAAGACTTCTTTCGCTAGATAAACCATAGTTTGGACGTATCCTTGATGAAAAATTTTAATGATGAAGAATAGCATACAGACGCATTGAATTAAATGTCTGTACTAAATATGACTAAGTGAAAAGTAGAAAACTTTTAATAATTTTAAATTTAGTAGGTAGAAACTATGGTTCATGCTGCACTACAACATTATCTCAATAATTTTATTATTTTCTACTGTAATTCTTTCAAATTCTAAACCATAATAAAATTGACTGTAAGTGCTCATTTTTATATAGTGCCACCCACAAACAATAAGAATCCTTAATCAGGAGTAGCAATGACTAAAAAAATAGCTAAACTCAATATTGAAGGCCAAGAGCCGCTTGAATTACCTGTTTATACACCAACTTTAGGTAACGATGTGATTGATATCACACAATTGGGTGCTCGTGGCGTATTTACCTTTGATCAAGGCTTTTTATCAACTGCTTCCTGTGAATCAAAAATTACCTATATTGATGGCGATAAAGGTATTTTGCTCTATCGAGGCTATCCAATAGAGCAACTTGCTGAGAAAAAAGATTTTCTTGATGTAAGTTATCTTTTACTTAATGGCGAGTTACCTAATGCTGAAGAAAAGAGAAAATTTGTTGGCTTAATTAATAACCATACTATGGTACATCAACAAATGTATCAATTCTTAAATGGTTTTCGTCGTGATGCACATCCTATGGCAATTATGGTAGGAATGGTTGGCGCTCTATCTGCTTTCTACCATGACACTATGGATCTGAATAATGCAGAAGATCGTTTTATTTCAGCGATTCGTATGGTTGCAAAAATGCCTACTTTTGCAGCGATGAGCTATAAATACTCCATAGGGTTGCCTTATATTTATCCTCAAAATAAGATGTCCTACGCTGAAAACTTCTTACACATGATGTTTAGTGTTCCAACAGAAGAATCAACGCCCGATCCAGTGCTTGTACGTGCAATGGATACTATATTTATTTTACATGCAGATCACGAGCAAAATGCCTCGACTTCAACCGTAAGACTTGCCGGTTCTACAGGTGCTAATCCTTTTGCGTGCATTTCTGCAGGCATAGGGGCATTATGGGGTCCTGCGCATGGCGGTGCAAATGAAGCCTGCTTAAACATGCTCAAAGAAATCGGCAGTGTAGATCGAATTCAACATTATATTAAGCGAGCAAAAGATAAAGATGATCCATTCCGTTTAATGGGTTTTGGTCATCGTGTATATAAAAGTTATGATCCAAGAGCTAAGGTAATGCGTCAAACCTGCTACGATGTATTAGAAGCTGTGGGTGCAAAAGATGCTCCTTTATTCAAGCTAGCAATGGAGTTAGAACGCATTGCTCTTGAAGATGATTATTTTATTGAGAAAAAGCTTTATCCTAATGTTGATTTTTATTCGGGATTAACATTAAGTGCTATAGGTATCCCCACAAATATGTTTACTGTGGTATTCGCCCTTGCACGTACGGTAGGCTGGATGAGTCATTGGATGGAAATGGTGGCTACAAAATCAAGAATAGGCAGACCTCGTCAGCTTTATACAGGTGAAAAAACTAGAAAGGTACCTTAGTAATCCTCAGTTTGACATAAAAAACATGTAGATGTTTTTTATGTCACTTCAGCTGCATTCATTTCCCATTGCTAAAGCTCGTCCCACATTTGTCAGTAAATAATCCAATCATTATTGAAAACAACAATTAAGATTAAAAATGATAAGGCATTATTTCCTTGCGATTCGTAATAGCTTAAAAAACGATGCTCTTTAGATATAACATAGTGCATGTAGCAAGGATTTAACGCAGTCGCAACCTGGGAATTTTGTACCTCAATTCCCCAGATTGGGACTTTGCTTAATCCGTGCTACAAAAGAACAGGAGTCAGTTTTCCTTAAGTGGATATCATTTAGTTATTCAGGTAAAGGCATGAAGCCTAAACCCAGGTTCATTTATTTTATCCTCGTTACCACTAATAACGATATTCTATGCCTCCTGCTCTTCCAATGCATAGGACTGTACTGTCGTTTGAGTTAAATCCAACAACTCTCTGATTGCAACAAAAAACATAGTATAGTTTAGAACTGTACTTGCTTTCAGATCTGCTAAAATGTAACGCCATCGTTGAAGTAATGCCCTGTGGGATTCACCCCAGGAAGTTAGACGAGCATCTAAATCAGGGTTATCGCTATCATAATTAATTAATCCAGCTGTAAGTTGACGTTGTTGCCAGTCTAGATCATCTCGTAATGCTTCCCTAGATAAGGACTCCCAATGATTTTCGCTAGGATGGATAATAATTTGTTTTCTTATCCAGGCAAGATCTAAGAACTCACCTACTCCATAATAAATTTCAGCAACCTTTGCGACACTCATATTTCTCTTATAAGCAATTTCAACCATGTCAGTTGCCGCAAATAAACCACGAGATATAGTTAGCTCGTGAGCTAAGGTGGGCGAAATACCTTCATCAATAAACTTTTGATAATGAGTTTGATAATGAATACGTCGCTCTTCGCTCAAAATAGAAGGAATTGATTTTTTCAGTGCAACTACTCCATCTGCATAGAGTTGTACTACTTCTGAAATATCTACCGCTTTACGTTGACTACGCAAGAACCAACGAGTAATGCGTCTTGCAAGTCTGGAATACAACATCATCATTTCAATTTGTTGCTTAGCACTTATCTTCGTCCCTAGTTCTTCGATCTGTTTCCAAACAGATTCCAAATTAAGAACGGAACGAGTAATGATATAAGCTTTGACAATTGCAGAGACAGGTGCTCCAGTTTCATCCTGTAATCTATAAACATAAGTAAAGCCCATTTCATTAACTATAATGTTACTTAATTTTGTGGCAATGATTTCTCGTCTTAATGGATGTGATTGCATTTGTTTACTAAAACGTTCTTGCAACGGTACTGGAAATGAACTAGTTAAAAAATGTTCCATATACGCTTCTTCCGGAACGCCTGATGCCAAAATTTGTTCTTTCAAAATCGTTTTACTATAGCACATCAAAACTGCAATACTTGGGCGCATCAATCCTTTACCCATTAATTTGCGCTCCATGATCGCCTTGTCGTCGGGTAGGTATTCTAGACTACGATCAATTTTTCCTGTTCGCTCTAACTCATTGATATAGCGACTTTGCAAATCTAAGACTTGCAGAGGTTGAGATGCAGTTAAACTGATTGCTCGCGTCTGTAAGAAATTATCTCTCAGAACTAACCTGCTCACTTCATCCGTCATCTCCATTAAAAGTTCATTTCGTTGTTTGGGTGTCAAATCGCCACTTGCCACAATGCTATTTAGTAAAATTTTAATGTTTACTTCTTTATCAGAACAATTTACTCCACCAGAGTTATCGATAAAATCGGTATATACCATTCCACCATTTAAAGAGTATTCGACTCGCGCCAATTGAGTTAAACCTAAATTACCCCCCTCACCTACAACCCTACAACGGAGTTGTTTTGCGTTAACTCGGGTTGCATCGTTAGTTCTATCGCCAACATGGGTATTAGACTCAGTGCTTGCTTTTACATAAGTACCAATTCCGGCACTCCAAAGCAAATCAACCTTCGCTTTTAAAATCGCTTTAATTAATTCATTAGGCTCAATTTCAGTCTGCTTAATGCCTAAAGCGGCTTGCATTTCCTTACTAACAGGAATTGATTTAGCATTACGATTGAAAACTCCTCCTCCCTTAGAAATTAGCTTTTTATCATAATCAGACCAATTTGAGCGTGGTAAATGGAACAAACGCTCACGCTCTTTAAAACTCTCTTCCGCATTAGGGTTAGGATCAACAAAAATATGGATGTGGTTAAAGGCTCCAATTAACTTGATATGTTTTGATAACAACATTCCATTACCAAACACATCCCCAGCCATATCACCAATACCAACAACAGTAAAATCATTGTTTTCAATGTCTATATCTAACTCATAGAAATGGCGTTTTACAGACTCCCAAGCGCCTTTAGCAGTAATTCCCATTTTTTTATGGTCATAACCTACTGAGCCGCCAGAAGCAAAAGCATCTCCTAGCCAAAAACCATACTCTTGAGAAATTGCATTCGCAAGATCAGAAAAGGTCGCTGTACCTTTGTCAGCAGCCACAACAAGATACGGATCATCCTCATCAAAACAAATAACATTTTTAGGTTTAACTACCTTGCCATCAATATAATTGTCAGTAATGTCTAATAAGCCTCGAATAAATAATTGGTAACAACTGATTCCCTCAGCCATTATTTCTTCTCGAGTGCCATTAACAGGCAACAATTTAGGTACAAATCCGCCTTTAGCACCGCTTGGTACAATTACTGAGTTTTTTACTTGTTGTGCTTTCATTAGGCCAAGTATTTCTGTACGAAAATCTTCTCTTCGATCCGACCAACGTAAGCCTCCTCGAGCTACTTTGCCGCAACGTAAATGCACTCCTTCAAAACGAGGCGAATAAACAAAAATTTCAAACATTGGATGAGGTTTTGGTACGCCCGGAATAATTTTGCTATTCAATTTTAAAGAAATATAAGAATTATGATGGTTATTTTTATTGATTTGATAAAAATTAGTACGCAATGTTGCACTAATAGCATGGATGTATTGTCTAATTATCTTATCTTCATCTAGATTTGATACTCCATCAAGATCAGCTAAAATTTCAATAGATAAATCAGTAAAACGATCTTCTCGATTAGGATCGTCCGCTGGATTGCAGCGAATCTCAAACAGCTTTACTAATTTTTTAGCAATAGCAACATTATTATTTAAAGCCATTTCCATATAGTCTTGGCTAAAGGTAATGCCAATTTGTTTAAAGTATTTAGCATAGGTACGTAAAACAGCTACCTCACGCCAATTTAGGCCTGCTGCTAAAACGAGCTGATTAAATCCATCATTTTCCGCTTCCCCAAACCAAACTTTAGCAAACGCATTTTGGAATAGTTCTTTAATTTCATCAAGATCGAACTCGGTAGACTTATTATATTGCATAGCAAAATCATTAATCCATGTAACTTTGCCATCATCGAACTTTAATGGATAAGGACGTTCGCTAATCGCACGTAAGCCAAGCTTTTCCAAAATAGGTAAAACATCCGAGAGTGGAATTGTTGAATCATGTTGATAAACCTTTAGCCTAAAACTATTTTCCGATTCATCTAAAGGTTTATAAAAATTAATTCCTAAAGGATTTTCAGATGTAAGCATTTCAATATGCTTAATATCATATACTGCTGTTCTAGCAGAAAACATATCACGATAAGCAATAGGAAAGGCATTTTTATACTGGGCATATAAGCAATTTGCTTGCTCCTCTCCATAGGACTCATATAAATGAGTTTGCAAATCATCTGCCCATGAGCGTCCTGCTTCGATCAGTTTCTTTTCAATTTCTTTTAAATCGTATTCAAGAGGCAATTGAGGATTAATTTTAATAATGAAATGAACGCGTGCTAGTACTGATTCTGTAAACTGTTGCGAATATGTAGTCTCAATCGAGTTAAAACTCTCATCAAGAATTTTCTTCATAGTCATTCTTAATTCTGTATTGATCCTTTCTTTAGGAACATACACCAGACATGAAACAAAACGATGATACACATCCATTCGAGCAAACAAACGAATGCGTTTTCTATCTTGCATGTAAAAAATACCCATCGCGATTTCGAGAATTTCATCTTCAGTTCCCTGAATTAAATCATCGCGAGGCAAAGTCTCAAGGATATTTAATAAAACTTTACCTGCATGACTTCTGGGATTCAGTCCAGAGTTTTCCATAATGAGCGCTACTTTACGACGCAAAAATGGAATTTGTTTGGGGTTAGTATGATAAGCAGCAGAAGTATATAAACCAATAATTCTTCGCTCCCCAATAACATCTCCTTCCGCGTTAAAACGCTTGATACCAATATAATCGGTATAAGCATCGCGATGGACGCTTGCTAGTGTATTGGTTTTTGATGTCACTAAAATGCGAGGAGATAAAGAAAATTCTCGCGCCTCAGGAGCCATTGCAGAAATGCTACGTGCCATTGATTTTGTAACGTTTTCACGTAAAAGCCCTAATCCTGTATCAGGTATTGCTTGCAATACTGTTTCTTTACCTTTTTGCACCAGTTCATAATCTCGCATTCCTAAAAAAGTAAAATGATGATCTTCAATCCAATGTAAAAATGCCTTCGTTTCCTCTACTTCATCCGGATCGAGCACGGAAGAAACTTTATCGATCTCAGCAATTGCCTCGCGAACTGCTGCGCGCATTTTCTCCCAGTCCTCAAAAACAACTCTATTATCTTCAAGTGCTCTTTCGCATCCTTTATGCAATTGCTCCAGCATTTCAGGATCAGTCTGTCGATCAATTTCAAGAAATATAGGAGCTTCATGAAGTATTCCAGTTTCAGTGCTCACTTGATTACGTGCTAAAATTTCACAAATTTTATTATCTTTATCTCTTTTAACGCGAATTCCGCCCATATGGATGGTTAAATGAGAGGATAATCCCATTCTATGGATTACCAAACGAATTGAATCAACCAGAAAAGGCATATCATCACAAATCACTTCAATTACAGTATGCGTTGTTTGCCAGCCGTGCCGTTCAAAATCTGGATTATAAATTCTTATTTTTGTTTCATGTGGCGCACGTTCATTAATCAAGGACCAAAAATTAACTACAGCACCATAAAGATCATCCAGCTTCCATGCGCTAAGATCTTCCATAGCCACAGTACCATATAACTGTTTGGCAAATTCGGCGCAGAATTCAGCTTGATCACCAATCATAGAGCTTTTAATTTTATCTACAATGGCTTCAATTAATACATCTTTACCTTCTTCAAATTTATAAGACATTGTTGTTTTACCCCGTCGATTTTGCCTCCGCCCTGCAGCGAGAATCATTGTTTAAATAAATAACCAGCCACTCATACCTCATTGTAATGACAAGAGATAAGAGTGGCTCAAATATTGTGTTTACCCACCATTTTAGTAATTCATCTTGTAGAAGATGAATTACCAATGCTCTGTTATTAAGCGTTACTTACTGCTATGGTTTTTATATTAACAAATTCTAATATACCTTCTTTTGATAATTCACGACCATAGCCAGATTCTTTTATTCCACCAAATGGTAACCTAGGGTCAGATGCGACAAAAGCATTGACAAAACATACCCCGACATTAATTTCATAGGTCGCAATATGTTCCCCTTTTTCTAAATCACGTGTAAACACAGCCGCACCTAAGCCATATTGGCTTTGATTGGCATAGGCTATGGCTTCTTTTTCATCATTGGCTGAAATAATAGCAATAACAGGTCCAAATAACTCTTCATCAAAAGCAGGCATGCCTCGTGTTACGTTTGTTAACAAAGTTGGTGGATAGAAAAATCCTTGACCGTCAGGAATTATACCACCAAGCAATAATTTAGCACCTTGTTTCAGTGATTTTTCTACTTGCAAATGTAAGCTGTCTCTTAAGTCCAAACGAGCCAATGGACCAAGTTTTGTATCTGGATGAAGTGGGTCTCCCATTTTAAATTCAGCTATTTGTTCCATTATTTTTTGAATTAACTCATTTTCAACTGATTTTAAAACAATGATACGCTTAGCAGCAATACAAACTTGACCCGAATTGTTTAATCTTGAATTGACAATACAATTTGCAGCCAAATCAAGATCTGCATCCTCAAGAACCAAATAAGGATCATTTCCACCAAGCTCCAAAACAGATTTCTTCAAAAACTTTCCTGCATGTCCTGCAACAGCACTTCCAGCTCGCCCACTGCCAGTCAAAGTTACAGCACTAACAGATGGATGTTCAATTACCTTAGCTGCTCCATCATTATCCACGATCAAATGTTGAAAAACATATGGCGGAAACCCTGCCTCTAAAAAAAGCTGTTCTATTTTATTTCCTGTACCTGTTGAAATGGGTGCATGTTTTAAAGCCGCAGCATTCCCTGCCATTAATGATGGAACTGCAAAACGAAATACCTGCCAAAATGGAAAGTTCCAGGGCATAATAGCGAAGACTATTCCTAACGGTAGATGACAAACTTTAGCCTTTTTCATTTCAGTTTGAACGATCCGAGGGGCTAGATACTCTTCGGCATGTTCAGCATAATGCTCACATAGCCAAGCACATTTATTAATTTCAGCTTTACCCGCAGTAATTGGTTTTCCCATTTCGCGAGTCATTAATTGTGCAAGCTCATCCGTTTTATTTTTTAAAAGTTGACCAAGATGTAACATCAATGATTTTCTTTTATCAAATGAGATTTCTTTCCAGGACAAATAGGCTTCATGGCCTTTATTTAGTTTTTCATTAATTTCCTGTATGCTCAGGCAATCATAACTTTGCAAAACTTGTTCTGTTGTAGGATTTATTGTTTGAATTTTCATTATGTCTCCATACGAAATAATAGTATATTTAGCTCAAAGTTACTAACTCTCCTTGCGTACTACTTTTGATTATTGATACTATTTTTATGTTTTACGCTTTATTATAAAAAAGTTGTAGTCAATATATTAAATAGACTTACTTATTATCTTCGAAATTTATTTTTAGAAGAATACTTTTTAAATAATGGATTTCTATTAACCCTAGGATAATTGATGAATTTAAGCAAATTGAAATTCCATCCATTACAATACATCGCCGCTTGGTCAGTGCATGTCTTTACAGCAAGTGCCGCATGTATTGGTGTTTTTTCGTTGGTAAAAATGTATCAGCATGAATACATTTTTGCTTTATGGCTCATGTTAATCACCGTAGTTATAGATGCAGTTGATGGAAGTTTTGCACGCCTTGTTGAGATTAAAAAATCTTGCCACAGATTGACGGTGCTCTGCTTGATAATATTGTTGACTATTTAAATTATGTTATTACTCCGTGCTTTTTCTTATTAGTTAAACCTGACATGCTTCCCTCTCAATATTCTGTTTTTCTGATTGCAGCAGTAACAATCACTTCTGCTTATCAATTTTGTCAATCAGATGCAAAAACACCAGATCACTTTTTTAAAGGATTTCCATGTTATTGGAATGTAGCAATTTTATATATGTTTATATTTAATACTTCTGCAACAACTAATGCCTTAATATTGTTCATTCTTTCTATACTAATTTTTGTGCCCGTAAAATATGTTTACCCCTCAAGACTTGATTATTTAACAGAATCTAGGATATTAAAAATACTCATGCATATTTGCTCTATTATTTATGCGATAAGCTCTATTTGTTTGCTCATAAGCTATCCTAATCCCAATATTGTTTGCCTTACCCTTTCTATGGCATATGTGGCAATGTATTTGTTTTAAGCTTTTATAGAACTTATTATCCATTGATTAAAGCAAAAATTACTGCACACAGAGAATAAGCTTCTTTAATAAATGATAGACTTTGCTTTTTTTATGATTAAAATAACTCTAAAATTTACTTATTGAGGTCGTTATGTTGTTGCATCAAATAAATAAATCCCTAATTTTCTCTATGATACTTGTTGGCTCCGTAGAGGCTGCTGGACCATTCCCCAGAGGGTGTGAAGTCACTGGTTTTGGATATAATCAAAATTATTTAATTTTAAATGAGACAGGAAATCAATCTTATTATTTAATACAAAATCATTCTGATAGCAGAATCGAACTAGAGCGTTTAAATACTGAAGAAGCTTTTATGAGTCCTCCTTTACATGCCACATTAGATCCAATGAGCTGGGGAGCCTTTGCTTCTGACGTGAAAAATTTAAATTTCAAATGCTATAAACGCAATGATGAAAACTCCGTTCCTATAGCTTGTCAAGATGTATTGGATGTGTGTCAATATCCAAGGGTAAAATTCGCTCTCAGTAACATGGGAAATTATTGGATTTCATTTAATAAACCACAAGGGACGATTATCCAAGAGTCTGTAGCAAAAGGGATTTATTTAAAATGGTGATCTGTGCTTAAAACATTGTTCACCCTATTGGGATGGCTTGGCACACTTGTTATATTATTTGGAACCACTCAAAAACCATCCCATGTTTATTATATTGCAGGCGCGGTAGAATTACTTGCCACAGCAGTTTACTATAGATTATTTTTTTATATTGCTCTTGAACTTATTCTTATAGCAGGCCACTTAGCAATTATCCTGAGAATCGGCCCATATACGCAACTTTTTCTGCCTATACTACTCTGTACTCAGTTGTTAACCTTCTATTTTGTATTTGGTAAGATAAAAATCTTTTTAGTACTTGGAATTTTAGGAATCGCTTTTCTCTCAATTGGGCTGGCTTATAATAATCAATGGATATTTCTTTCTGGTAGTACCTTTATCGCCACTTATTCTTACTATGCTGGGCACAAAGGACAGCATCCCGCTTATATATGGGCTGGTTTAAATACTGCACTTGCCTTAATTGCTCTTTATAGAATTTTTATGTTTTAACAAAATATTTCGATTGTATGAAGAGATATCGCAGTTTGCGCACTAAGGTCATTCATAGTTAGTAGCGATTAATTGGCATAAATCAGGATTTTCTATAATATTTTTTTAAGAGAGCAAGTTAAACAATTTTCATTATTCGGTTATGGGTATAAATTTTCTTAAAAGAGAGGAAGGTTGTTTCCACAAAAGCAAAGCAGGGTATGTATTTATAAACATCTATACCTGACTTTGCTTTATGTGAAAATAAGCTCATTACTTGGCTGGAACAATTTCAATGCTTAAATTAGCAATAACATCGCTATGAACATGTATTTCAACTACAAAATTACCAATTGAGTGCAAAGGACCTTCCGGCATCACAATTTCGCGTTTACTGACTTCAATATTTTTTTCAGTCAAAGCATCTTTGATTTCATTAACACCAACAGAACCATATAACTTCCCTTCGTCACTAGCCATTGCACAAATAACTACATGTGTATCATTAAACTTAGAAGCGCGTTGCTCTGCAGTAGATAAAGCCTGTTGTGCTTTCTTTTCAAGTTCTGATCGACGTTGCTCAAATGCTTCGATATTTTTAGGTGTAGCAAAAACAGCTTTATTTTGTGGTATTAAAAAATTACGACCATAACCTGCTTTTACATTAACTTTATCACCTAGGTTACCTAAATTTCTCACTTTTTCTAATAAGATAACTTCCATCTCAATAACCCCTTAAATTGATTCACCTACCCTTGAAGGGAGGTACATTCTAAAATTAATTAAACTATCTAATGAACCAAGGACAATATAGATACACAATACAAAAGTTGGCTTCAATAATATTAATAATACTAATAAAATGAATATACTCATCTGGCTTTTACGAGAAAAAATAAAATAAACCAAGGTAAAACCAGTAAGCACAAAATAGCAAAGCACTAAAGGGAGTACGTTAATAGCTACGGGAACCCCATAATAAGAGGCTAAAGAAACTCCCAAAAATACTAAAAACGATAATTTACTACTCCGAAATGTCATAAACTCATTCTTGAAACCTCCAGGCACAAACAATTTAGCCTGGATTACACGAGCAACCATCAACGACATAACGGATGAAATAATTACACTTAACATCTGAATGCCGAAAAACAATTGTGCTAAGATTGATGAATTCATGCCATCAAGAGAACTTTCAACGAGATCCTGATATTGCACAATCAGCATCTTAAAGTGCTCAAATTGCCCCAAAATGAAATTAGGCACTAATAGTTGAAGAAGCAAACATCCCAAAAATGCTTGTATGAAAAACACTCCAAATGCCATTTGCCATTTTCCAGTTTTCCGCAAGCTTAGTGCTGCAAAATAACAGGGCATATAAGTAATAAGCGTATTAATTAAAGCGCCGGATAATGGTACCAACATCATCAGTGGGACAGAATGAATTACCAAAGCGGGTAATAACACATCAAAACCAGATTTAGGACCTTTTCTTAAAGTTACTAAACAAACTAAAGCAACTGAAAGCCAAGATACAAATGGCAAGACTGAACAAACCACAGCACAAACAATTGCATACTGCTTATTTTCAAGCATCAACTTGCATTGTTTTGATATAAAATTACCTGCTCGATTCATTTGATTTATTTATGGCTATCACAATATGGCAACAGACCAAGAAATCTGGCTTGCATAATTGCTCTTGCTAACTGTCTTTGAAAACGAGTTTGTGTACCAGTAATACGACTTGGCACTATTTTCCCTGTTTCAGAAATATAATTTTTTAACAAATTGATATCTTTATAATCAATTTCATTGCCACCTTCTGCGCTGAAGCGACACATTTTTTTTCTACGAAAATAAGCTGACATAAATAAGTCTCCTCTTAAGCTGCTCTGGTTTCTTTCTCTTTCTTCATCAAAACAGACTCAGTAGTAATCGCTTGTTTTTGACGCGTAATTAAGTTTCTGATGATTGCATCATTGTATTTGAATGCATTTTTAATCTCGTCCAGAGCTTCAAGACTACACTCAATATTCATAAGAATATAATGTGCTTTATGTACATCACAAATTGGATAAGCTAATTGACGACGACCTAAGTCTTCTTTTCGGTGGATTACTCCATTGTGCTTACTTATGATCCCCTCGTAACGCTCAACCATTGCAGGTACTTGCTCACTTTGATCAGGGTGCACAAGAAACATAATCTCATAATGTCTCATGATTTCTCCTTATGGATAGAAGCCTTCTGTGTTCAGTGACAACAGTAAGGCAAGGTTTTAAAAAAGCTGCCAATTATAACTATTTTAATTAACTCTTACAATCGCAAGCTGCATAAATAATGGAAATTATAAAATTTAATTGGTTAATATTAGGATATAAATTTTTTTTATTCATTTATCTCAATTTGTAGTGGTAAATATCTATAAATTAGGTTACCGTGCACAACATAAATGTATGGACTTACAATCGACTTAATCATAAATTATAGAGGTTTTTAATGGATATAATTTCTCTTCAATTTGAAGAACCTTTAATGATTCATATTGGCAAAGCATCTGTCAAAATTTTAGCATTTAAAACCCAAGAGCCTGGAAATATCAAATTTGGAGTTGATGCCCCTAGATCAGTAAATGTACACAGAGAAGAAATCTTTCATGCAATAAAACAGAAACAACTTTTAGAAACAGTCGAATAATTACTCAATGAAACAAATATCATCACAGCCAATTAACTTTCTTGCAGGGCTAATACTGGTATTATCTTCTATTGTTTTTTTAATAAATAACTATTTTTTTAAATTTAGAGGAAATAATTACTTTCCGGAAGGCATTCCCTTTTTAGCAACGGTTTTGTTTCTTTTTAATTTTGGATTAATGCTTTATTTTAAAAAAGGAAGCAAGTTCAGGCAAGTTGGCAAAGAACTTCTTTATTTGTTTGGTGTAATGAGTTTGATTGCAATAGCAACCAATGCAGTACAGTTAACGCCCTTTCCCCCCATTGACCCATCGATTGTTGATTTTGAGAATTATATACATTTTCCTATGGAATCAGTCGTAGCTTGGACTAATAATCACCCCCAATTTAAATACTTACTGGGTGTAACTTATGACAGCTTAACTTATCAAATGAGCGTTTTGCCCCTATTTGTCATTTTTACATGTCACTTTCATCTCGTTCGAGAATATTATTTCTATTTATTATGTACCACCTTGATTGGATTTTCATTTTATTACTTTTTTCCAACCACTGCCCCGGCAAGTGTTTTAAACAGCGCTCTTTTTTCCATATCACAAATAGCCACAGGCCTCAAATTTGAACAAATTCACCATTATATTAATCCTACTACAAACGATGGCGGTCTTATTGCTCTTCCCTCTTTTCACGCTATTTGGGCGGTATTATGCGTGAACTTAGTTCGAGATTGGAGAATTTTATGGGTAGTTTTATCTGTGATTAATTTATTTCTGATTGCATCTTGTGTACTTTTAGGATGGCATTATATAACCGATATTATAGGTAGCTTTATTGTTTTGTGGATAAGTTACTATTTTTTTAATATGTGTAAAAAAAGAACAATATTATAAAAAAATCCACATTTTTGAGAGACTCTTGAGAGTACCGTCTAGGTTTACAGCATTTCATATCTTATATTTTTCGAACTAATCCTGATGGAAAGGCAAGCTCATTTTGGATGATTTTATTATTCCAGTTCGTTTGACCCGCTAATTGTTCTTCTAATACAGTCTTTAAGCGCATATTACGTTGCTCGCTAAGCAACGGATAGACTTGTAATACCAGTTGACCATCTTGTTTACCTATTTTTACAGGCTGATTAATGATTCTTACTTGCGTGCCGACTGGAACTGATCGAAATAAAAGTTCAATATCATCAGGATACATTCGTATACATCCCGCACTTACACGAGAACCTATTCCATCTCGTCTATTGGTACCATGAATAAGAAACGTAGGCCATCCTAATCGCAAAGCATATTGACCTAATGGGTTATATGGACCTGAAGGCAATTCTTCAGGAAGAAAATCACCATTTTTTTCGGCTTCTGCACGCAGATTTTTTGTTGGCCTCCACTTTGGATTCGCTACTTTAGCAACAATTTTAGTCATTCCTAATGGAGTTTTCCATCCTTTGCGTCCTATACCGATAGGGAACGTGAGGACCACATTTTCATTTTCAGGAAAATAATAAAGTCTGTATTCTGCTAAATTGATTACAATCCCTTTTCTAGGAACATGGGGCAAAATATACTGCGAGGGTACAATCACCCGTGAATTAGCAGCTATTGTACGACTTGGGTCAATATGAGGATTAGCTCTAACTAACTCATGATAACCTACATCAAATCGCTTCCCTATTTCATCAATGGATTCAAGGCCTTCAGACAAAACATATTGTGGTTCACCGACTACATCTCCTGTAGCCGGTAAAACTAATGTAGTTGCATGAGCAATAACGAATAGCCCAACAATTTGTAAAAAAAATAAAATAAACAACCTATTTTTGCTTAAGCACATTTTTAATCATACTCGAACCAGTATCTGGGTGAAACAAAGTAAACTCTATTTTTATCATGCTCTACTTCAGTTTGATCCTTGTTTCACTGTAGTTACTTGCGCAATAAGAGACTTTTATAGACTTTCATCTACTTTAAAACGTTCACCATACTTTGACTCTAAAGTCTTAAACAGTTTTTCTAAATTGTTTGTGCCAAAATCTTTAGCATAATTCATTGGCCCTCCACGAAATGGAGCAAAACCGGTAGCGAAAATCATGCCTGCATCAAGTAAGTCAGCGTCAGCAACAACTCCTTCACGTAAACAAGCTGCTGATTCATTTACCATCCTTAAAATTAATCGATCCGCAATATGGGCATCTATGGCAACCGTTGGGCGTTTTTTAATTGCTTTACCATTTTTATAGTGGTAAAAACCTTGGCCAGTCTTACGGCCCAGTTTGCCTTCTTTGACCATATCACGTAATTTCTGGGGAACTGTACCACCGAAATGTCCCGTTAAATTTTCAGCTACAGCCAAACCTACATCTAAACCAACCGTATCTGCCAGTTCCACTGGGCCCATAAACATACCAAAAGCTAAAGCAGCCTCATCAATCGTTTCAGGGCTATAGCCTTCATCCAATAATTGAACACACTCCATCAAATAAGGCATTAATACCCGATTCACCAAGAAGCCCGGACTTGATTTAACAGGTAACGGAAGCTTGCCAATTTGACTGACAAATGCACAGGAATTAAGTTCAACTTTTTTAGATGTTTGTGCACTACTTACAATTTCAACCAGATCCATTTTTGCCACTGGATTGAAAAAATGGATTCCCACAAGACGTTTAGGATCACTCATGACGCTGCTCATTTCGTCTAATGGAATGCTCGATGTATTCGTAGCAATAATGGCATCTTTTTTAGCGATTTTTTCGACTTTATTTATAATTTCTTGTTTGACTGCAAGATTTTCGAAAACAGCTTCAATGATTACATCCGCACGAGCAATACCATAACCTTCAGGATCAGGAATTAAATTGTCCATTGCAGCTTGAACTAACCTAGGTTTGCGCAATTTTTTCTTATACAAAGCATGGGCCCGGCCTATTGCTGGAGCAATTTGAGCATATGTTTGATCTTGTAAAGTGACTTTAAGTCCGCGCAGGGCACACCAGGCAGCGATATCGCCTCCCATCACACCTGCTCCAATAACATGTACCTGCTTTGCTTTAAAATCGCTTCCTTTAGCAAACCCCTTCAATCGTTCACGTAAAGTAAACGCCCGGATTAGATTTTTGAAGTAATCCCTGTGGATACCAAATGCTCTACAGAATCTATTTCTTTTAAATAAGCCCTATCCCCTATACCTCCTTCATGTTCCCATAAATCAATAATGGCATAAGGCGCTGGATAATGCTCTTTACGAACTCGTTTAGCAACGCTACGCCGCATTAAAGCAGCGAGAGGTTTTCTCATCCACGCATTATTGGTAATTCCCTGTATTGCTGAGGGTTTATGCTTCGCAGGTTTGTTTTTGATGAAATAAATTGCTGCACGTTTTAACTGGCGAACAGGCACTACATCATCAACCATGCCTAAACTTTTTGCTCTTGAAGAAGAGACCGCACTTCCTGTTAAAATAATTTGTGATAAAGCGTTAAAACCTCCTATCAGTTGCGGCAAACGCACCGTACCACCCCAACCAGGATGTATCCCTAGCATTACCTCTGGCAAACCAATACGAGTGTCTTTCTCATCACTAGCGACACGGTAGGTGCAAGCTAAAGCTAACTCACAACCGCCTCCCATGCAAAAACCATCGATCATGGCAACGCTAGGAATTGTTAATGCTTGTAGCCTAGCAAATACGGCTTGTCCTTTTCGTAAAAAATCAACTGCTTGAGCCGTTGTTTCAAATTTAGAAAAAGCATTAACATCCGCACCAGCAATGAATCCTTTTTCCTTAGCTGAATATACAATCAAACCTATAGCATTTTTATTTTGTGACACTTCATAGAGCAAACTATTCAGTTCGTCTAATACTTCTTCATTAATGCTATTTACAGTTGTATCTATTCTGTTTAAACCCAGCCATAGGATATTGTCGCTGTCTTGTTGCAACTCCCAATGTTTATAATTATTCATGTCCTTTCACCTCAGTCACTCTTTCAAGATACATTGCCCCACCCTGTCCTCCACCAATACAAATAGAGGCCATACCTCGCGACTCATTTCTTTGCTCTAATGATTTTAAAACATGCAATACAATCCTAGCGCCACTTGCACCAATTGGATGTCCAGCCGCAATTGCACCACCTTCACGATTTAACTTGTCTAATGTAGGCCCACCCCACGCTTTGTCTAAACCTAATTGAGTACGACAATAATCATCATTGTTCCAAGCTGCAATGCACCCAAGAACTTGTGCAGCAAATGCTTCGTTTATTTCCCAACAATCCATATCATTCGGTTTTAATTTTTGTCTTTGTAAGATTGGCGTTGCTGCATGAACGGGACCAAGCCCCATTTGAGAAGGATCAAGCGCAGACCACTGCGAATCTACAATTCGTCCCATAACAGGCAAACCATATTTTTTCACTGCCTCAGCACTAGCAAGTAATAATAAACATGCCCCATCAGTTATTTGAGAACTATTACCAGCAGTTACCATACCGTATTTTTTATCAAAAAACGGTTTTAGTTTCGCTAATTTTTCTACTGTCGAATCAGCCCTTAATCCATCGTCTTGTACATACACTCGTCCTTTATAGTCAATAATAGGCGATACCTCTGTCATTTTGTTTTCGTTATATGCTTGAGCCAATCTGATATGGCTTTGACAAGCAAACTCATCCATCTGTTCGCGATTGATATTAAATCGATAAGCAACCTTTTCAGCTGTTTGTCCCATGTTCATACCAACAATAGGATCTGTAAGTCCGCGAAGTAATGCAATAACAGGAGCAAGAAATGAAGGTCTAAATTGAGTGACAAGACCTAATTTTTGGCCAATACTTTTGGAAGAATACCAACTCGCCAACCAAGAGGCCATTTTTTGATTAAATAATAAAGGGGCATGACTCATCGCATCAGTTCCACCAGCAAGAACCAAGTTACTGCGTCCACTGGCAATTTGCATTGCAGCATTATCTAATGCTTGCATGCCAGAAGCACAGTTTCTCATTACAGTAAACGCAGGAACTTTATCACCGCAGCCTAAACGCAAGGCAACTACGCGAGCAATATTAGCCTCGTCTGGTCCAGGCATGGCACTGCCAATAATTACCTCATCCAGTTCTGCCGGGGAAAATGGCTGTCGATTTAATAATGTTGTACCTGCCGCTACAGCCAAATCCGACCCCGAAAAAGGACCTATTCCTTTGGCTTTAAGAAATGGCGTTCGACTTCCATCAACTACATAAACATCTCGACCATTTAAATTTGACTGCTGTTTCATTGATCCTCCTTATTTATCTATGCGTTCATGTCACGGCAATCACATTTATCATCTTCTCAAAAGCAGGCATGACACGAGAAATATTTTCTTAATTCAATATTAACCCGATTTATGAATGTTAAAGAGTAGCAGTAAACATGAAAATTTGGAAATTTTATAAAATATTCGATAAAAATAAATGAGACTAACTTTTTGAATAAACAAGAACTCTACACATTGACTTTGAGTCAAATTGACTGGCATTAACCCATTAGGCATCTAATTAACGAGAGCATATGATAATTTGCAAGTCAAACTGATTTTATTTCACCCCATAAATACACCACGACCTTTATGCTAGAATAAATGTCGTAGATATACATCGCTTATAGTAAAAGGAATTTTTATGATTTTATAACAAACTTTAATTAGATTTGACAAATATGGGTTCGATACTTATTTTCTAAAAACTGTATTGTATCAATGAGCTTATCCTTTGGACTAATAATTTCAATTTCATATAGTTTTTCAAAAATATTATCAATATCCTGTAACTCTTTTTGCTTAATATTCTTGACTATTTCAGTAATATCTCGACTATGATCATATGGAGATGGTGATCTTAAGCAACAAAAAAAACGTAGATTAGAATGGGGTTTTGACATTGTGAGATATTCTTCAAGCTGCAAACATATTTCATGGACTACTCGAGGCAATAATTCCTCTTCACTTTTTCTTAATTCAAAAATAAGTTCATCAAACTTTTCATCTTTATTCTCCAATATTTCAAGAAAAAATAATAATTGCGAAACAAGTTGATGTGGATCATTTGCCTCTGCTATTAATAGACGAAATACAAGAATTAATTGGTCAACATTCACTGATACCTTATGATCAAGATTCCAAAATACTTCATTTTCAATTCCGAGTAATATTTTTAATAAAATTTTATTCGGTGTAGCAGCAAATGTCCTCTGAAAAGACCTGGATGATAATGAGCAGTCAGTATTCTGTAATAGATGTCCCGTATAGATACTGCTTGTTAATCCATTTACCTCATTTTGTATATCCATAGCTGTAAATATGATTTCATCTTTACACAAAGGAATAAAATCGCTAACTCGAACAACATAGTCATCAGCATACTTCACATGAAGAATAAGTAATCCCATACAGACTCTGGAAAATTCAGATAAAGAAACATCTCGATATTTGTTGTTTTCTGCAAACAAATATAAATCTTTAATAAAACCTAAGATTGCCATTAATTCAAACTCATAATCCCATTTTGTTTCTATTAAATCGACTAAGTGAGTAATAAATCGTTCAGCCATGTTCTTATTCGACTTGCAAATTTTTTTAGCTTGAGATTGTAAGATGCTCGTATACCACATAAACGATTATAAAAGATAATTTTACTTATGGTATTAACATAGTTTTCTCTCCATGGAAATATAATGCTCTTTTTATAACCATATTGATCTTTTTGTTTTTATGTACCTAAATAAGATTTCAATTAATTTACAACGTATATTGACGATATTAAAATACCTGATATACTCCGCAACCATTGATTGGAGAGATGGCCGAGTGGTCGAAGGCGCTCCCCTGCTAAGGGAGTATGGGAGAAATCCCATCGAGGGTTCGAATCCCTCTCTCTCCGCCAATCAACGCGCCCGTAGCTCAGTTGGATAGAGTATCTGGCTACGAACCAGGGGGTCGGAGGTTCGAATCCTTCCGGGCGCGCCATTTTATCAAGTACTTACTTGTGTATTACGAAAAATGAAAAATGAAAAATGAAAAATGAAAAATGGGTATGTAGCAAATTTGTAACACCTTTTTCAAATTCTTCTGTAAAACTAGTTACAAAACGTTACATGAAGCCCACTAATTCTGTTTGCAGCATCTCGCAAATGCTCCCCAGAAAGATGGGCATAACGTAACACCATTTCGAAACTAGACCATCCCCCTAATTGTTGCAACTCTTGGAGTGATGTTCCATTTTGAACATGCCAACTGGCCCACGTATGGCGCAAATCATGCCAACGAAAATTATCTATTCCTGCACGATCTAACGCCTTTCGCCATGCTTTAGTATTACATTGCCGAATTTGTTTGTCCTGGTAAGTAAACACATAATCCGTATGTAAACCTCGACGTCTTTTAAGAATAGCTAATGCATGTGCATTCAAAGGAACCGGTATGGCTTTATTAGCCTTCGCTTGATCAGGATGAATCCAAGCATGTCTCTTAATGAGATCTACATCGCTCCACCTTAATCCAGTAACATTCGAAGCACGCAATCCTGTAGATAAGCTAAAGTCAGCCATATCTTTTAAATGTGAAGGCAATTCATTGAGTAAACGATTTGCTTCCCCTATGGTTAACCATCGGATGCGTTGCTTTTCAACATGTCGCATACGCACTACGGGAATCTTATCAAGCCACTCCCATTCCATCTGAGCTTTACGTAATATAGCCCGCACTACTTCAAGCATACGATTAATCGTGGTTGGCGTTACTCCTGTATCCTCCTTCTTGATAGCCACTTCCTCCAGTATATCGCGAGTAATTTCATGCAGCTGAAATCCTCTAAGATAAGAATCTAGCCAACGTAAATGCATGATATCGTCCTTCAAACTCCGTTTGTGCTCATTTTCTTTTAACCATCTAACAACGGCATCCTGCCAAGAATAAATACATTTACTCTCTAATTTTACCTGAGACCACAATTCTGCTTTGAATTTATCGTGATATTCTTGCGCGGCTATTTTACTGGTAGTCCCAGTACTTCGCTGTATTCTTTGTCCATTTTGGGAGATACTAATCCACCAAATATTTTTTCTTTTGTAAAGCGCCATTGACTTTTACTCCTATCCACAGCAGCGCCTTGCGATGTAACAACATGAGCATACTTAGACCTCATGTAGATCACAAGATCATTTTCAATAAAACGCCAGCTTCGACCAATTTTTACCCCAGGCAATTGACCTTTAGCGGCTAACCTTCTAACTGTTTCCTTATGAGCACCGAGAAACTCAGCTGCTTCTGTTATATTGAAGGTTTTCATTTCCATTCACTAAGTTGAGTATTGGTTTTTTTGGATTTATCAAAATTTAGTTCAAGAATAATTTGATAAAGTTTAACGAGGTGTAACTCAAACTCTTCTAAATTAGCCGGAATTTGTCCATGAGAATAAATTAATTTAATTTGCTTTATAGAAGCATTTGACCTATCCCCTAAATTAGTACCACTTCTTTGATGAGATTCATTATCCTATGCCACCTTTCTTGCGTATTCAACAGGAGGCATATAATTTAGAGAGCTATGAGGTCGAACATTATTGTAGTGTTTACGCCATTGTTCAATCTCAAATCGTGCTTCCTCCATTGTTCGAAACCAGTGCTGATTAAGGCATTCATTTCTGAATTTCCCGTTTAAGCTCTCAACAAACGCATTTTGAGTTGGTTTTCCTGGTTGAATAAACCCTAAAGTGACATTCGTTTCTTTGCTCCAGAAAAACATCGCTTTACTAGTAAATTCTGTACCATTATCACAAATCACTTTAATAGGCTTATTTCTTTGCTCAATAAGTTGGTCTAAAAAGCGAGCCACTTGTTTGCCACTGATTGAGGTAGATATTAGCTGGCCAACCATTTCACGAGAATAATCATCCACTACATTCAATATTCGAAATCGTCTCCCATTGCTAAGTTGATCCGATACAAAATCCATCGACCAACGCTGGTTTGGTGCAGAAGGAACTTCCATTGGTTGGCGAGGACGAGTCAGTTTTTTCCTTTTCTTTGTTCGAACTTGAAGTCCCTCCTCAGTGTATAATCGATAAGTATGCTTCTTATTCTGAACCAAGCCTTCAGCTTTAAGTAGTCCATGAAGAATTAAATAACCATAGGCCGGATATTGTGCGGCTAAAACCTTGAGTCGTGTTCTGGCCTTCTCATCCGTACGTGGTTTACATTGATAACGAAATGCTGTGCGGCTTAATCCTGCCAGCTTGCAAGCTACTCGCTCACTCAACTTAAAGAAACATATTAGGTGCTCGATGATCGACTTTCTTGCTGCTGGCTTCACCACTTTTTTGATAATACATCCTTCATTGCCTCTAGCTCCAGGAGCTTATCTGCCAACAGTTTTTTAAGATTAACATTCTCTGATTCAAGCTCACGAAGACGCTTGGCCTCATTCACTTCAAGGCCAGCATACTTACTTCGCCAATTGTAAAATGTGCCTGACGAAATTCCATAGTCTCGACATATCTCTTCGACCTTTATACCTGCTTCATGCGATTTGATTGCTTTTATAATTTGTTCTTCTGTGTAACGCTTTTTCACTTTGAGATCTCCTTTTGGTTTAGTTTATCGGAAATCTCATCTATGTCATGGCATTATTTTTTGGGGATAGGTCACATGTATACCGATGGTGCTTTACAAGAAATCAATTCAAATTGGCATCAGGCGGGTTTTGACAATGCACTTGAGATTCAAATTAAAGACAAAAAAATTAAAATACTCAACGCAGTCTATTTCATTGCCACAAAGTTTGAGGCATTCACTGATAGGGCCTATAAGAATAATGATTATTGGGATTGTAAAGATTTGGAAGATATCATCAATGTTATCAATGGCAGACCTGAATTATTTGTAGAAATAATGAACTCACCGAAAGATGTTGTCCAATTTATTTCAGGATACTTTAAAAAGCTCATCGAAGATCCTAAATGGTTAGAAGCAATAAAAACAATCGCTCGGCTTGAGCGCTCTAGAAATATTGTTTTGAGTGCAATAGAAAAAATTAGCGCCTTGTAAATGAAATATTCAAAATCTCCATTTTGTTTTATTTAAAACAAAACGGTGAATTTTTTTCTGAGACCAAAACGTGTCTCAACTGTGACGGCACTATACTGTAATAGGCAGTTTTAGGCAGTTCCTGGTGAATTTGACGCTTCACAACATATTGATTTATAACGAATTTTAAACTAGAGCATCAGGCTTCGAACCAAGGTTCCAGGGTTCAAGTCCCTCCGAGCGTGCCATAACTTTAGTTTAGTTGATAGGCTTTACAAAGTGACGCCCTTTAAATAAATTAACTTACCAAACAGATAAAAAGGAATTATTTTTGAAAAAAAGGATTGCAGTAATTGGTTCAGGGATATCTGGTTTAACGAGTGCTTATTTATTGAGCAAAAACCATGATGTTTCATTATTTGAAGCAAATGATTATCTTGGTGGTCATACACATACTCTGTCTGTCGAAACTAAAGAAACTGTATACTCGATTGATACTGGCTTCATCGTTTTTAATAAAAGAACATACCCCAGCTTTTGTAAATTGCTTGAAGAGTTAAATGTAGCAATTCAACCCAGTGAAATGAGTTTTAGTTATCGCTCCGATCCCAAGGGACTTGAGTACAGCGGTCATAATTTAAACACCCTTTTTTCAGATCGTCGAAACCTCTTTAAATTGAACTTTTATCACCTAATCAAAGACATTATTTTATTTAATTCCGATGCAAAAAGTTCTTGGCTCGAAACAATGATCTCGAAATAACCATCAATGACTTCATCATGGAAAACAAGTATTCAGAGCAATTTAAAGAATGTTATCTTATTCCAATGATGGCTGCCATTTGGTCTAAAAATAAAGAAGACACCCTAAATTGTTCTGCTTTTTTTATATTACAATTTTATAACAATCATGGGCTTCTTGATTTGTTCAACCGACCTCTGTGGTATGTTATTAAAGAAGGATCAAAAAACTACATTACACCGATGGTTGAGCGGCTAAAAGATCAAGTGTACTTAAGTTCCAAAGTAGAAGGAATAAAACGAGAACCTAATAAAATTAAGATATTCGTGAATTCCGAAGAACAACTGTTTGATGCGGTCGTATGCGCTACTCATAGCGATCAAGCACTAGCGATGCTCGAGGCACCCACTCCTGAAGAAATCAACATTTTGTCGGCAATAAAATATACTGAAAATGAAGTAGTTCTTCATAAAGACAAAAATGTAATGCCAAAAAATAAAAGGGCTTGGGCAAGTTGGAATTACCTCGATAACCAAGGCACTGCACCAACACTCACCTACTATATGAATCGCTTGCAATCAATTCATTCCAACCATGATTTTTTGTATCAGTTAATCTTGCACATGAAATTGCTGAAAATAAAATTATCCAATCATTCAACTATGCGCATCCCTGTTTGACTGTGTCTGCGTTAAAAGCTCAAAAGCAAATTAATTTGATTAATGGGATGAATAATACATACTATGTTGGAAGTTATTGGGGTTATGGCTTTCATGAAGACGGGGTCAATAGTGCGATTAATACCTGTACGCTTCTGGGAGCCTAGATGATGAACCATCTCATTTTTACAGGTCATGTCCGTCATCGCCGCTTTTTTCCCAAACGGCATCAGTTTTCATATCAGTTATTTATGTTCTGCTTTGAGCTGGATAACATAAATACAACCTTCAAAGACATCAAACAGGTTTCCATAGAGAAATTTAATTGGTTTTCATTTAGACGCAAAAACTATCTGAATGAATCGACCATCCCTCTTGAAGAATATGCTCGCAAGTTGGTAATGAATCGGTACGGAATCTATCCAAAGGGGAAAATCTATTTATTAACTCAACTGAGTTGTTTAGGATATTGTTTTAACCCAATCAGTATTTATTTTATCTTTGATGAGGGAAATCGAAATCTTGATTATTTAATTTTGGAAGTCACCAATACCCCCTGGGGAGAACGTCATAATTATGTTCTGAAGCATTCAGCCAAACCAAAAAATGAAATATATTCTTATGAATTTCAAAAGGAACTGCATGTATCTCCCTTTATGTCCATGAATTATTCCTATCAACTCAATTTGAAACTAAATAATGAAAAAATTGTAGTTCATATGGAAAATCATATTGAAGGAAAGAAAGATTTTGATGCAACATTAATTTTAAAGGCCCAAGATAATTGCTCCATTAAAAAAATATTTTGGCACTATCCTTTAATCACTTACAAAGTTGCAGCTGCGATTTATTGGCAAGCATTAAAACTATGGATTAAGGGTATTCCTTTTCATGCACATCCAAACTCCAATAAAAGGACATCGAATGGATCAAAATAATCATTTATCTACTTTAAGCACAAGGCTTTCCAAAAAAGTATTTTGCAAATTATTAAATGGAATCACCCACGGAGCCATCAAAGTCAATGACGTGAGTGGTAGTTATATATTTGGTAATGAAAATGAGAGGAATAATTCAATCGCAACCATCACCATAAACAACCCCAAAACCTATAAAGCCATTCTCATGAGGGGCTCTGTTGGGGCAGGAGCAAGTTACATCGATGGAGATTGGGATACAGATGACCTACAAAAATTAATTGAGCTTATTATTAAAAATGAATCCCTCTTCAATAATATTGAAAGTCCCTTCGCCCGTTTTTTTAGTCTCATTAGAACAATAAACTATAAATTAAAAATTAACTCAATTCGTCGCGCTAAAGAAAATATTTTAGCACATTACGATTTAGGAAATGCTTTCTTTAAATTAATTCTTGACCCGTCAATGATGTATTCATGCGCTCTTTATAAGCCTTCGGAAATCAGTTTAGAGGAAGCATCTCAGAAAAAAATTCAGGCCATTTGTACTGCATTGCAACTTAAGCCCACCGATCATATTTTGGAAATAGGTACAGGATGGGGCGGATTTGCATGTTTTGCCGCGCAAAGATATGGATGCAAGGTGACCACAACAACGATTTCAGAAAAACAATATCTTTATGTCAAAGAAAAAATCACTCAATTGGGCTTAAATCATCAGATTGAATTATTAAAAGAAGACTACAGAACTCTTTCCGGCCAATATGACAAAGTCGTTTCAATCGAGATGATTGAGGCTATTGGACATAAATATTTTGATACCTTTTTTCAGCAATGCAATCAGCTGCTAAAACCTGAAGGTTTATTTTTCTTACAAGCCATTGTCATTAATGATCAAGCCTATGAAGCAGCGAAAGATGAGGTTGATTTCATCAAAAAATATATCTTTCCAGGAGGATGTTTGCCTTCAGTTTTCTCAATCAATAAATCAATTGCCAGCAAAACCACTCTACAATTACTGTCATTTGAAGACATAGGCCACCATTATGTCGCTACTTTGAATGATTGGTATAAAAACTTATTAACGAATAAAAAAGAAATTCTAGCGCAAGGATTTACTGAGTCTTTTATTCGCACTTGGGAATTCTATTTTTGTTATTGTGCTGCAGGTTTTCAGACCCATTACATTAGCGATATTCATGCTTTGTGGCGAAAAAGACGATGAATACATTGCACTATCTAATTCATACTATTGCTTATTATATTGCTTGGTTCGCTTGCATCACTCTTGCTGCTCGGGGATATGCATGGATAAGCCCTCTTATCGTTATTGCTTGTGTTGTATTGCAATTGTACTGGCAACATCAAACCGGGAAACCCCTAAAAGGGCTATGGCTTTTATTAACGATTGTAGTCTCAATCAGTACTCTAATCGATAGTGCCCTGGTTTATAAAGGAATAGTGCTTTATTCAGCAAACCCTTTTTCTCCCTATTTTACATCTCCTTGGATGATCACGATATGGATAAGTTTTACGGTTGTTTTATATGCCACATTAAGTAGCCTATTTGCTCACCTATTTCTACTCAGCTTTTTGTCCTGTGTGGGTTTTGCCTTGTCATTTCGCATCGGGGCCAGCTTAGGTGCTGCATTTTTTCCTTATGGCAGCAATATGACCTGTCTTTTTATCGGGGTAATTTGGGCAATTTTATTGCCATTTTGCGTGTACTGTTATCAGAAGATTAGGGATGATCAATAATGTATCCTATTGGTATTGTAGTGATTTATCTTTTTTTACAAATGAGTATTATGTGGGGATTATATCGTATTCTAAAAAACCCTTCTGTTGTTGATGTTTGTTGGTCATTAGGATTAATGGTTTCAGGGTTAATTTATTTAAAGGTTGCATCTTTAAGTTTTCGTACTCTGATTATTGCCATTCTTCTCATTCTATGGGCTTTACGCCTTGCATTCTATCTATGGTACACACGAATCAGAAAAGGACATGTTGACAAGCGTTATATTGAACTCAGTTCCAATTGGAAAATAAGCCCCTCTCTTGGATTTTTTATTAACTTTCAACTCCAAGGGCTACTCATCCTAATCATTTCAAGTGTGTTTTTACTGATTAGTAAATCCGGACTGACTCATATTACCATGATAGACATCCTTGCAATTTGCATTATTACAGTGGGAATAATGGGAGAGACTATAGCAGATTTACAACTGCAACGTTTTAAAATACAACATAAAGGGGAAGTGTGTAACAAAGGTTTATGGAATTATTCACGTCATCCTAATTATTTTTTTGATTGGTTAAGCTGGATAGGATTCGCTTTATTTGCGATACAGTCCAGTAAAGGATACCTGTGCTTGTTTTCCCCTTTGATGCTTTATGTTATTTTTACACGTATGACAGGTCCCATGACAGAAAAAGGCTCCATAAAATCACGGGGACAAAAATATATTTATTACCAAAAGCAAACGTCAATGTTTTTTCCTTGGTTTAAGAAAAAAAGCGGCTCTGAATAAAGACAGCAAATAAACTACTCAGGCCACATAAGACCATTCCCCAAATAAAATCGATTAATGTTATCTTCCAAGGCCAGTTCGCAAGGATTGAGTAGTTGGTGAAATCATAGATACCATAAGTCACAAATCCAAGGATTACTCCTCCAGCAAGAGCTTGCAGGTAATTGCCTTGTGCGCCGGGCAAGACAAAATAAACGATCCCTAATGCGATGCACACATAAACAACTGCTGCTGCCCACCAAATAGGAGCCATGCCTGCATCCGATTTTCGTAACAGCATACCGATGTTTTGGGCATAAACCGATTTCGCAATGATACCCAACCAAATCATATCCAACATAAAGATACATACCATTGTCAAGAAAAAGAGCCCTATAAGTTTCATTGTCGTTCCCCTATGGATAACTACTTTTTAGCTAAATTCTGCTCTAATAAAGATTTGGGCACCGGTTTAACATCCCAGACGATACCCATGAGTTCTAAAAGTTTGATTAGGTAATAAGTAATATCAATTTCCCACCATCGAAACCCCTGACGCGCTGATGCGGGGTAATGATGGTGGTTATTATGCCACCCTTCACCAAGCGTAATGAGAGCAAAAAACAGATTGTTTTTACTGTTATCCGACGTTTCATAACGTCTTGTACCATATACATGACACAGGGAATTAATGATTACGGTTGTATTAAATAATGCTACCAAGGAAACGCTGAAACCCCAAACCAACATTTCACCAACACCCGTGTTCCATTGTGGTTTATAAGTCTGGAGTATCCAACCTGTGATGAAAAGAGCAAGAAATAATAATACAGGCATTAAAATGTCATATCGCTCAAGAAAAACAAGTTCTGGGTATTGCTCCAAATCCCTAACTCGCTCCGGATTGTAATGATAATGTTTTTTGGTTAGAAACCAACCCACATGACTCCACCAAAAGCCATGTTGAACTGGTGAGTGTGCATCTTCTGGCGTATCAGAAACCATATGATGCTGCCTATGATGTGCTGCCCACCAAAGAGGTCCACGTTGGGCTGACGTTCCTGCAAGAGCCGCAAAAATGAATTGCCAAAAGCGATTGGTTTTGAATGCCTTATGAGAGAAATATCGATGATAAAAAGCACCAATAGTAAACAAACGGAAAAAATACAGAATCACTGCAACACTCAAGGCAATCCAACTGAAACGCACATAGAAAACCAGTAGACAGCTAAGATTAATCATAAGGAAAGGAATCGTTCGACTCCAATCAATTGCATTGCTTAAAGGTTCATCAGGATTGTAGTTATTTTCACTCACAATCCAACGGTGTATCAAACTTCCTAAAAACTTCATCAAGTTAATCCCTAATTCTTTTCTAAATTGAAACCATTCATTCAATTAATAACTAATTATTTTTGGCGTGCTTTGCCTTTGAATAAAGAGGTATATAATCAAAACATTGTGGTCCACTTTCTGAACCACATTCATCGTAAGTATTATCAGCACACAGAAAAAAATCCTCTGCCCCATATTCTGCTGCTCGAGACATTGCCTCGTCAATAGAATTAAAATGCCAGAGCTCTTTTCCTTTATGAATAAAAACATCGGAGTCTTTAGCAATAATTTCAACGATATATTCATGAAGCTCGATTGGTGAATATATCAAAGCGATTGCTTTAGAACCACTCTTAGCTTGGTTAATTAAATTTTCGCGCGTTTGATTTGCCATGATTCTATTCCTCATGAAGTGTTATTCTTTAAATTATAGCTGCCATTGAGCATTGAAACCGTACCTAATGGTAATGCTCCTCTGTTTTACCTCTGAAAAGAAAATAGGCATATAAGGTATAGGCAAGTAATATAGGCAGCATAATGGCGACACCGACTAATATGAATGTAAGTGTCGAAGATGGGGCTGCCGCTTCCCAAATGGTAATCTGATGTGGAATCAAATAAGGATAAACACTAATAGCTATGCCAATGTAAGAACACAAAAAAATGATAATGCTGTAAATAAAAGGTTTTCGTTCGTTATTAGAATTTAAAGATAAATTTCTCCAGGTAAGATAAATGGCAAAAGCAGTAATTAAAGGAAGCGGACTTAACCATAAAAAATTGGGAAATTGATACCAGCGATTGAAGACTTCGGCGCTGTGCAATGGGGTCCAAATGCTAACAAAGACTAAAAATAAACTCACAGCGATCAGCAAGCCACGAGCATAGTGGACCATTTTGGCCTGAAGTTTGCCGCTGCTTTTGATAATCATCCATGTAGCACCAAGAAGCCCATAACCACTTACCAGAGCAATTCCAGTAAATAAGCTGAATGGAGTTAACCAACTGGACTGAGTAATTGCCATAGTTTGAGGATTCATTGAAAACCCTTGAACAAAACATCCAAGTATGACTCCTTGAAAAAATGCTGCTGCAATCGAACCAATCGTGAATAGCCAATTCCATACAGGTTTCGACTTATCCGCTTTAAAACGAAACTCAAAACTAACTCCGCGGAAAATCAAGGCAATTAACATGAACATGATAGGAATATAAAGAACAGGCAAAAGAGCCCCATAAACCTGAGGGAATCCTCCGTACAATATGGCGCCGCCAAAAACAAGCCAGGTTTCATTGCCATCCCATACAGGGGCAATTGAATTCATCATCTTATCTCTTTCACTTTCACTGCTTGTAAAAGGAAATAAAACGCCAATCCCTAAATCAAACCCATCTAAAATGACATACATCATGACAATAAAAGCAAGTAATATAGCAAATACAAGTGGAAGCATTATTTTTTCTCCACATTTAAATCAGTCATGTATTGAAAAGCATGATGCTCGACTTGGTCTTGCTCGATTATTTCAGGACCTAAACGAATCAGTTTCAGTAAATAGTACAAATAAAACCCAAACACAACGCCATAAGCAAGCACAAGCAGTGTAAAAGAGATTATCACATCCTCTGCACTGATTGCAGAGACTGCATCACGAGTTTTCAATAATCCATATACCACCCAGGGCTGTCTTCCAATTTCAGCAGCGAGCCATCCCGAAATACTGGCTATAAAACCCAGTGGCGTGAGTGTAAAACACCAATAATGAAACCATTTTGCCTCATAAATTTTGTTTTTATAACGAAGGAATAAGCCTAAAATTGCTGTTGCAAACATCAGAAGACCGATGCCTACCATAATTCTAAATGAGAAAAACACAGGGGCAACTCTTGGTTGCTGGTCAGGTGCCACGGAGTCTAAACCAACCATTTTGCCATCCCAGTCATGAGTATTGATAAAACTTGCAAGTTTAGGAATTTCAATAGCATAGTTATTTTGTTGTTTTGCCTGAGAAGGCCAAGCAAATAATACTAAAGGTGCACCATTTTGCGTATGCCAAAGCCCCTCCATGGCCGCTGTTTTAAGCGGTTGATGCTCTTTAACCATGAGCCCCACAATATCACCAACCACAATTTGGACAGGAACAAGAATTAGAGCGGCCCAAAGTGCAAAAGACATCGTTTTCTTTGCGGCCTCCATTGCTTTTTTGCGAAGCAAATAATAAGACGCAACCCCCATAATAACAAAGCAAGTAGTCACATACGAGGCCAAAATCATATGTATAAAGCGTGGTATAAACGATGGGTTCATCACCACAGCCCACCAACTGGCAACCACGTATTTCCCACCTACTATCTCATAGCCACTTGGTGTTTGCATCCATGAATTCGCCGACATAATCCAAAAAGCTGAAATGGTTGTCCCTAAAGCCACCAGCAAAGTTGCAATAAAATGAAGCAAGGGTGGTACTCTTTTCCAACCAAAGAGCATCACACCTAAAAAACCTGCTTCGAGGAAAAAGGCCGTCAGTGTTTCATAGGCAAATAGCGCGCCCAAGACATTGCCGAATTGAGTGATGAATGGTCCGAAATTCGTTCCAATTTGATAGGCTAGTACAATGCCTGAAACAACTCCCATTCCAAAGGTAAGTGCAAAAATCTTGGTCCACAGTTTGCAAATTTCAAGATAGACTGTTTTTTTAGTTTTTAACCAAAGAAATTCCATAATAACTAAAAATACAGCCAGTCCCAAATTCAATGTTGGAAATAAAATATGAAATCCGATGCTAAAACCAAACTGGGCACGTGATAGAATTTCTACAAGCATTTCATCACTCCAATCATTACCAACTGTTTTTTGTGATGCAGCCAATAATATGTAACGAGTAAGAATATCTCATTTAGGAAAAGTACGTCTGCATTGTACACTGCAGCGTGGCTGCATTACGGCCAATATTTAATTATCGTATATGTATAATAAATTATCAAATCCATACTTTTTTATTGTTTAAAATAAGTTATTAATAAGCTGAATATGACGAGAGTGGTTATACCTGTCCGCATCTTAAAATAGAAGCGTTCTTCATAGTTGTATTTTAACAATAAATAATCTAAGCCCAAAAGCAGTAAGTAAATTGGCACTAAAAATAGGGGATAAGTCACTGTCCTGCTACTGCTCCACAAAATCCAAAGGATTAAGACAGTTATGACACTTGCAAAGAGAATGAGGTTGAAAGTTGAATTCGAACGTACCACATATCCCCAGTGAGTTCCT